>NZ_JCANTA010000018.1:0-160034 GCF_059570575.1 Streptomyces sp. CNX435
GAGATCCGCAAGGTGATCTGTTCCACGAACGCCATCGAGAGCGTCAACGCCCGCATCCGCAAGGCCGTCCGCGCCCGCGGCCACTTCCCCCACGAGCAGGCCGCCCTGAAGTGCATCTACATGGCGCTGATGTCGCTGGATCCCACGGGAAAAGGCCGCCGACGCTGGATGATGCGCTGGAAAGCCCCCTTGAACGCCTTCGAGATCGCCTTCGAAGGACGCCTGGCCGCAGCCAGGCGCTGACCACCAACCAACCGCAGATCAGCCGTCTACTGGACACACCCTGGCGGGGGAGCGCCGGATCCGACACCGAGGTCTTGAGGTCATCCCAGTAGTGGGTGACGATCTCGGCAAAGACCTGCTGGATCTCCGCGTGGGTGTGCTGGTCGTTCTTCGCGTAGTACTTGATCAGACTCTCCGCGTTCTCCGCCTGGAGCTTCTGCGTTTCCCGGGACGCGGCGGCCCGGCCGTCAGATTCCGTTCAGGTCTTCACCAAGGTCGGCCACCGAGGATTACACCGTACGCCGAGATCTCGGACTCAGGCCGGGATCTCGGACTTCAGCTGACTCAAGCTCAGGGAGTTGAATGCCGTGACGGTGCATGCACCCAAGACCCGGTCGGCTACGGCCGTCAGAAAACGGATACCCAGGCGGCGGGGTCTGGTGGTGCCGGCCGCCGCCGCAGCTCTGGTGATCACTGCAAGCGCCGCGTGGGCCGCCGAGGTCTACAACATGGTGCCGAACCCGCGCTACGACCGGCCCTGCCAGCAGACCGACTCGGACGGAGGGGGCGGGGTCTGCAGGACGGACAACGCCAACTGGCGGGTCTACCGGCAGAATTCCCTCGAGTCGACCGACAAGTCCAGGGTGCACGATGTGCTGCGGGAGCAGTACAGCCCCACCGACCTGGCCGTCCACTTCCCGGACTCGCCCGTCTACACGGGAGATTCGGAGACGGACCTCATCTACCAGGAGGGCTCGGTGTCCGGCAGCGCCAATGGCCGGACCTGGTGCAACGACCAGGCGGGAGACACACACGAGTGCGATCAGCAGTATGCGCGCATCGAGCCGGGTCACTACACCTACGGGCTCACCTGCCATGAGTCGGGGCACGCCGTGGGGTTGCTGCACGGGTACAACGCCGACCCCCAGACCTCGAACACTGCCGACATCCTCGGCTGCATGAAGACGCCGGTCAACAGCGACGCGAAGCTCCGGGCGAACCAGAAAGAGAACATCAACTCCGTCTACTGAGAGGGGTCAGCAATGCAACGCAGACTATGGGCCGTCGCCTCGGCCGGAGGAGTACTCGCCTCGATGCTGCTCGTGGCGTCCTGCGGCACGGACAACGGACAGACAAGCGCCACGCGCGCCACGGACGGCACGGACGACATCGTCATGTCGCACGGGGCGGACCGGCTCCCGAACCACACGGCGTCGGACTGGGTGACCTACGCCGACCACGTGGTGGTCGTCACCGCCGAGTCGGAGCGGGAGCTCCCGGCGACCGAGGAGGAGCGGAAGGCCGGGGAGGGCTACCTGCCGCGCGAGGTCACCCTCGAGGTCATGGACACGGTGTGGTCCCGCGACGGCGCGGCGAAGCCGGCCCCGGACCCGGACTTCACCTGGCCGGCCGACGGCTGGGCGTTCGACGGGGACGGCAAGACCCGGATGGCGATGGAGGACCAGCCGCGCATCGAGCTCGGGCACACCTATATCATGGCCCTCGTATGGGAGCCCGAGTTCACCGACGGGGCGGAGACCATCCCCGGGCAGTGGCGCGGGCTCGGGGAGAACTCCGTGCTGCCGTACGACGGCGGGGTGATCGGCAATGGCGAGTCCGAGGGGAGCGAGCAGGCCGCCGCGAAGTCCGAGGACTCGGACGGCGGACCGGACGGCCCCTCCATCGAGGACGCGATGAACGGCAAGTCGGTGGCTGACCTCGCCGGCGCGCTGAACACCGCGCAGCCCACCGTGCGGCAGGACTTCGGTCCGGAGAGCTGACACGCGCCCCGTAGCCGATCCTCAAGCTGAGCCCTCACATATGTGTTGCCCGGGGGCTTTGGTGTTCCCCGGCGGCGTGGGCAACACCTGGGACGACCCGGAGCGCTTCGCCTCCCTCCTGCACGACGTGGAGACGAAGATCTTCGCCGAACTCCCCGACGAGACCTGGGTCTACCCGGGCCACGGCGACGACACCACCCTGGGCGCGGAGCGCCCGCACCTGCCGGAGTGGCGCGAACACGGCTGGTGAGGGCGAAGATCCAAGCGGCCGACACCCTCGGCGGAGGTAACCTGTCGCAGCCCCGCACCGGCGGGAGGGACCGTGGAGGGAGCCGGTGGACGCATCGGATGACGTCGGGCGGGTCGTGCGCCCCCAGACGCTTCTGCTTGCCCTGTTCGGCGACCAGGTGCTCGGCCGCGGCGTGGCCGTCGCCGCGGGCAGCATCATCGCGGTGCTGAACCGGCTGGGGGTCGGCGAGCACGCCACGCGCGCCACCGTGGCCCGGATGGCACGCCGCGGCCTCCTGCGGCCGATACGCCGTGGCCGTCAGGTCTTCTACGGGCTGACACCGCGCGGGGACGCGGTGCTGCGCGACGGCCAGCGCAAGCTGGAGGCCGAGATCGTGGACCGGGAGTGGGACGGCCGCTGGACTCTGCTGGCGTTCTCCGTGCCGGAGACGCGGCGCGCCGACCGTCACGCGCTGCGGATCCGGCTGGGGTGGGCCGGGTTCGCCCCCCTGCGCAGTGGGCTGTGGGTCTCGCCGGGCACGACGGACGTCTCGCAGGTGCTGGCCGAGCTGGACCTGCTCGACCATGCGGCGGTCTTCCGGGGCGAGGCGGCGATGTGGAGCGACCCGGCGAAGATCGCCCGGGAGGCGTGGGACCTGCGGGCGCTCGCCGCGAGCTACCGGGGTTTCCTCGACCGCTGGTCGGGCGGTGCCTTCGGTGAGTTGGACGCGCTGTCGCAGCGGACGCGGATGACGGCGGAGTGGTTGCTGCTGATCCGCCAGGACCCGCGGCTGCCTCCCGCCCTGCTGCCGCCGGACTGGCCGGGTGTGCGGGCACAGGAGATGTTCCGGACCCTGCAGGCCGAGTTGATCGGCCCCGCGGACGAACTCGCCGCGGCGCGGCTCGCGACCATCGCCGACGCAGGGGCACAGCACCCTTCGGCCAATATTTGACACATCATTGACGGTCGTTTCAAAGCTGCCTAGCTTGATGCGCGCGGGGCCAGAACAGGAGGCAGCATGACTCGCATCAGAGCCGCACTCGCCGCCATCGCCAGCGGCTTACTGATCGCCCTCGCCGGCATCGCCGTCCCGGCGTCGGCAACCGCGGCCGAACTCGTCGAGGTAACCGACTTCGGCGATAATCCCGGCAATCTGCGTATGCACATCTACGTTCCGGATTCCACTCCCGCCAGCCCGGCGATCGTTGTCGCCATGCACGGCTGCGGCGGCTCGGGTCCGGGCTTCGCCGGGACCAGCGAGTTCATCTCGCTGGCCGATCAGTACGGGTTCGTCGTCATCTACCCGACCGCGACGAAGCAGACGGCGATGGGCAACTGCTTCGACGTGTGGTCACCGGAGTCCAAGATCCACGGCGGCGGCAGCGATCCCGCGTCGATCGTCTCGATGGTCGGCTACGCGGAGCGGCAGTACGGCGGCGATCCTGCACGGGTCTTCGCCACCGGCAGCTCGTCCGGCGGAATGGAGACGCAAGCCCTGCTCGCCGTCTACCCGGACGTGTTCAAGGCCGGGGCGTCGTTCATGGGCGTTCCCTTCACCTGCTTCGCCAACGAGGCCGATTTCCCGCCCGCCACGAGCCGGTGCGTGAACGGCAGCATGGACAGGACCCCGCAGGAGTGGGGTGACGCGGTCCGCGCGGCGTACCCGGACTACACCGGCGCCCGCCCCCGGGTACAGCTGTGGCACGGCACCGTAGACCCCCTCGTGCCGTACCAGCTTCAGCGGGAAGCGGTCGACCAATGGACCAACGTCTTCGAGCTGAATCAGACCCCGACCTCGACGGACCAGCCGCAACCCGGTTGGACGCGAGACCGGTTCGCCGACTCAAGCGGGACCGTGCAGGTCGAGGCCATCAGCGTCCAGGGCGCCGGCCACAGCCTGCCCATGAGCGGCATGGCCGCCGCGGCGGTGTCGTTCTTCGGCATCGTCGGCACCTGACCGCCTATGGCGGGACTTGACGGGGGAGGGAGCCGCAGTGCGGTCCCGCACTGACGGCTTCCCCCCGGCCGTCCGGCGGAAGCACGGCTGGCGGCAGCCGATGTCACCCTCGTGGGTGGCTCGTGGGTGGCGAATTCTGACTTCGTAGGGTAGTCGCTCGATTACGTGAATAGCCTGGCCGCGTCGGCATCTCACGAAGGGTGACGCGCATGGGCACGGACGGCAGCGAGCGGGCGAGGCAGCAGCGCAAGCCGGAAAAGAGAGTCCGGAGGGACAGGGACTGTGTACCGCCCATCTGGATCGCATACGCAAAGCTGCTCAAACTGCACCGCGACCGCGCGGGCATGACACAGCCCCAACTCGGCGAGGCGGTGGGCTACTCCACCGACACGGTCGCCGCCATCGAACAGGCCAGGCGCCCGGCGAAGCTGGCCTTCACCCGTGGCGCGGAGCGGGAACTCGACGCACAGGGCACGCTGATGGTGCTCCAGGACGACGTGGACCGGGCGAAGCTGCCGGAGTTCTTCCGGAACGTGGCGCTTCTGGAGGAGGAGGCGCTGAGCCGATACGACTGGGACCCGCTGCTGGTACCGGGGCTGTTGCAGACGGAGGACTACGCGCGCGCGTTGTTCTCGGCACACTGTCCGCCGCTGTCGGAGGACGAGATCGAGCTGAGCGTGGAGGCCCGTCTGGCGCGGCAGAGGTTGCTCACGCGGACGAAGCCGGTGGAGCTGTGCTTCATCATCGGCGAGGCGGCGCTGCGCAACTCGGTGGGCGGGAAGCGAGTACAACGGGAACAGCTGGAGGCGCTGCTCAAGCATGCGGAGCTGCCGCATGTGGAGATCCAGGTGATGCCCTGGACCTGCGGCTTCCACCCCGGGCTGAACGGGCCCATGGTTGTCATGGAAACGGCGGAGCACGAGGTGTTGGGGTACGTGGAGTCGCAGGAGGCCGGGTTCGTCGTCTCCGACCCTGAACAGGTCAGCGCGTTCACTCACCGGTATGGAAAGATGCGCTCACTGGCACTGAACCCCGATGAATCGGCACAGTTCATCGACCGCCTGGCAGGAGAGCTATGAGCGTGGAGCAGGCAGCGGACGCAGCCAGTTCGCATGAGTTGGCATGGGTGAAGAGCAGCTACAGCGGGTCGGACGGCGGCAACTGCGTCGAGGTGGCCGTCGCGTGGACGAAGAGCAGCTACAGCGGATCAGGCGGCGGCAACTGCGTAGAGGTGGCCGTCGCGCCCGAACACGTGCACGTGCGCGACTCCAAGGATCCTTCCGGCCCCGTCCTCACGGTCTCGCCCGAGGCATGGGCCTCGTTCGTCGCCTTCGCGGCGACCCAGGAGCCCCGCTGACGCGGTGAGTCGTACGTGCCCTGCCCCGGACGCCCTCCGGGGCAGGGCACACGTGTGAGCGGGCTGCGTTGGTGAAACGGCACAACGGATCACGCGAATACGACAGCGTCGCGTGGCAGGAATGGACCTTACGACACCCACGTAGGCAAAGATCCCGCCCCCACCCCCGATAAATACCTGCTGACCGTCCACCAGTGCAGCCCGACGGCTCTATGGCCAATCGTCGCCGGTTGTATCGACACGGTGCCGGGTACAGTTTGGTCACGTCGGCCACAAAGTCAGCTGGATACGGACGGCCAGCCATGTCGTATGAGTTCAGCCCCGAGCACAACGCATTCCTCAGCTCCGTCTCGGCGAAGCTGGTGCGGACCGCACCCCGGCTGATGCGCGACTACCTGGTCAGAACCGCGGTCGATGACGGCCGCCGGGAGGCGGAGATCTGGTTCAAGACCGCCGGCTGTCGCTTCTTCCTGCGCGGCGGCTGCACGATGTGCAACTACGGCCACAGCCAGAAGGTCCAGGTGGAGACCATGGTGGCCGGGGTGCGGGCGGCGCTCGCCGAGGCCGAGGTCGGGCAGGAGGACAAGCTGCTCGTCACGCCCTCGGGAAGCATGTTCGACCGCGTGGAGGTGCCGATCGAGGCATACCGCGGGATCATGGCCCTGGTCCGCGACCGCGCAAGCCACAGCTTCAAGACCGAGGCGCAGGCGCACTACATCACCCCGGACGCGGTCCGGCTGCACCGGGAGCTGATCGGTGACGACCGGAAGGCGCTGATCGTCTGTGGCCTGGAGTCGGCGAACCCCTGGCTCCGCCGGAACTGCCTGAACAAGGACCTGCCGACCGGCACCTTCCTCTCGGCACTGGCCACAGCCCACGCGCACGGCCTCGGGTTCTCCACGAACGTGCTGCTCGGCGTTCCACTCCTCACCGCCGCGGAGGCGATCGAGGACGCCGTCGACTCGCTCCGTTGGGTCCTCGGCCACGGCGTCGACGAGGCATACCTGTTCCCCGTGCACGTCAAACCGGGCACCGTCACCCACTGGTTCTGGGAGCACGGGCAATTCAGCCCGCCCTCGCTGTGGAGCCTGGTCGAGGTGCTGTCCCGATTCTCGGCCGAGGAGCTGCGCCGGATCTCGGTGGCCTGGCACAAGGCGTACTACGTGCCCGCAGCGGACGCGGATGCGAAGCGGCACCGCATCCCCTTCAGCTGCCCCGACTGCTATCAGCGGGTCGTCGGCCTGCTGGACGCGTTCGTCGCCACCCGCTCACCCGAGCCGGTGGCGAAGCTGGGCGGGTTGACCTGCGCCTGCCGGGACGTCTGGCGACGCGAGCTGGAGGCGGAGGCCGCGGCCATCACGCCTCCCCTGACCGACCGCGTACGGGCCGGATTCCGGGCCATGGCGACCGAGGTGCTCGGCCCCGGCTGGTTGGACCGCGAGGGACACGTCCTCGACGCGACGCTGGCCACCCGCGCCACCGACCGCCTCTAGGGAGCCGATGTGACCGACATTCCGATCAGCGCGTCCCTGGGCCGGTTCCGCGACGGCGTGCTGCTCGCGCACCCGGACGCCATCCTGGACGTGCTCGACTCGCTGGATCTGATCGAGCTCGCCCGTTATCTGGAGCGGACCTTCGGCATCAGAGTCGGCTTGGCCGACATCGACGCGACGAACTTCGGTACGCTCGACGGCCTGATCACCATGGTCCGGCAGAAGCTCGACTCAAAGGTGGGCTAATCCGGTGACAGCGCCGGCATCGAGAGGGCAACGAGCGGCGCTCGTGGATGAGTTATGCGCCCGGCACCCGGATCGGCGCCTGCTGGTGGATCTGCGTTCCGGGCGGACGGTCACCTTCGGCGAGTTACCCGGACTGAGCGGCGGGCTGGCGTCGGCGCTCCCGGTCGGTTCCAGCCGGGTGCTGCTGCGGTTCCGCTCCCCGTTCCTGTTCACGATCGCCTACCTGGCGCTGTTCCGTTGCGGGGCCACCATCATCCCCGTCAGCCCGGCCCTGCCCGCCGACGCCCTGGAACGGATCACGGCCGTGGCCCACGCGGACTGCCTCCTCACCGATCTGCCGACCGCGGAGCCCGGCTGCCGGGTGCGCCGGCTCACGGAAGCGGACCTGCGGCCCGGTCCCGGCCCGGTCCTGCCCGTCCCGCTGGACGAGACCGGCGTGGTCCTGTTCACCTCCGGCACCACGGGACGGCCGAAGGGCGTCCGGTTGAGCGCCCGCAGCCTGATCGACAACGCCGGGGACGTGGCCGCCGCGGCCGGCATCAACTCCTCACGCCTGCTGGGCATCCTGCCGCCCCACCACACGAACGGCCAGGTCTTCAACATCCTGATCCCGCTGCTCACGGGGTCCACCGTGTACGTCGGCGGCGACTACAGCCTGACCGCGCTCGCCGGGTTCTGGTCCGTGATCGCCGGCCACCGGATCGAGTACGTCGACCTGGTGCCCACGGTGATGCTGACCCTGCTCGCGCTGCCACCGGAGCACCCGCCCGACACCTCCTCGCTGCGCTATGTGATCTGCGGCGCGGCCCCTATCCCCGCGGAGACCCTGGCCGAGTTCGAGCGCCGCTTCGCCGTCCGCGTGCTGCAGGAGTACGGCCTGACCGAAGCGACCTGCGTCTCCGCCATGGAGACGCCCCAGCACCGGCGGCCGGGCACGGTCGGCCGGCCGCTTCCCGGCACCCGGATCGAGATCCGTGACCCGGCGGGCCGGCCGCTGGCGCCCGGCGAGCGCGGGGCGATCTGGCTCCGCGGCGGCGCCCTGATGCAGGGCTACGTCGGCGACACGGGCGACACCCGCGGCTACGGGCTGCCCGTCGTGGACGGCTGGCTCGGCACCGGCGACATCGGATCGTTCGACCAGGACGGGTTCCTGACCATCAGCGGCCGGGCGAAGGACGTGATCATCAAGGGCGGGGAGAACATCCAGCCCGAGGATGTCGAACGCGTCGCGCACCGGCATCCGGGGATCGCCGACGCGGCGGCCGTCGGCAGGCCCGACCCGTTCTACGGCCAGGTGGTCGAGCTGTTCGTGGTCTGGCGGAACCGGCACAGCGATCCGACCACCGAACCGGCGGAGCTGGCGGACCTGCTCCAGGCGGAGCTGCCGAAGGCGTGGCTGCCGGCACGAATCCACCCGGTGGCCAGGATTCCGCGCACTCCGTCCGGGAAGATCCTCCGCGACAGCCTGACGGCAGAGACAGATACGGACACGGACACGGACGGCCCAGAGCGGCCGGAGTAGGAGACGACGTGGCAGGGTGGCAGATCTCGGGGGCCTCCGACCTGAGGGAGAGGGCGGCGCAGTTGCCCCTCCCCGACCAGATGTGGGTGGGGGGCGCCTGGTCTGGGGCCGCTGACGGACGCACCCTGGAGGTGATCGACCCCTACACCGAGTCGGGGATCGTCACGGTGCCGGCCGGCGGCCCGGCGGACGCGGTGGCCGCCGTCGCCGCGGCCCGTGACGCGTTCGACCGCGGGCCGTGGCCGCGACTGAGCGGCCGGGAGCGGGCCCGGTACCTGTTCCGGGTGGCCGAGTTGATCAGGCAGCACCAGGAGGAGTTCGCACTGATCGAATCGCTCGACAACGGGAAACCCGTCCGGGAGTCGCAGTGGGCGGCGCCGACGGCCGCCGAGGTCTTCGAGTACTACGCCGGCTGGGCCGACAAGTTCCACGGCGAGGTGGTGCCGCTGAAGTCTAAGCACCTGAACGTGGTCACCCATGAACCCGTCGGGGTGGTCGCCGCGATCACCCCGTGGAACTTTCCGACCACCCAGGCCACCTTCAAGACCGTGCCGGCGATCGCCATGGGCAACACCGTGGTGCACAAGCCGGCCGAGTGGGCCCCGCTGACGGCGTTGCTGCTGGCCCGGCTGTGCGCCGAGGCCGGTATCCCTGACGGGGTGTGGAACGTCCTCACCGGCGTCGGCGAGGAAGCCGGCGCGGCGCTGTGCGAGCAGGACGGGGTCGACGCGATCGCGTTCACCGGTTCGACCGAGACCGGCCGGCTGGTGATGCGGGCCGCCAGCCGGGGCCTGAAGCCCGTATCCCTGGAGTGTGGGGGCAAGTCGCCGCACATCCTCTTCGCCGACGCGGACCTGGATGCCGCGATCCCGTCGGCGTGTTCCGGCATCTTCTACAACCAGGGCGAGGTCTGTAACGCCGGCTCGCGGCTGCTGGTCCAGGACGAGATCTACGACGAGGTGCTGCACCGGCTGGTGCGGTCCGCCAGGGAACTCCGGCTCGGCGACCCGCTGGAGCCGGAGACACAGATGGGCTGTCTGATCTCGGCCGAGCAGCTGGCGCGCAACCTGCGATACGTCGAGCTGGGGCTGGCCGAGGGCGCCGAGCTGGTCACGGGCGGTCGACGCTGGGGCGAGCGCGGTTTCTTCCTTGAGCCGACCGTCTTCACCGGCGTCGACAACGGCATGCGGATCGCCCGGGAGGAGATCTTCGGCCCGGTGCTGAGCGTGCTGCGCTTCGCGACCCCGGACCAGGCCGTCGAGCTGGCCAACGACTCCGCTTACGGCTTGGCCGCCGGCCTCTGGACCCGGGACCTCGGCACCGCGCGGCGCGTGTCCGAGCGGCTCAGGGCTGGCACGGTCTGGGTGAACACCTTCGGGCCCTTCGACATCGCGTCGCCTTGGACCGGCTGGGGCCACAGCGGCGTGGGTACCGAATGGGGGCGCAACATGCTGGACTTCGTGACGCTCCCCAAGAGCGTGTGGATCGCGGGATAGGGGCGGACATGCTGACCGAAGTGGGTGGGATCCGGGTGGGGCACTGCTCGGATCACGAGCACCAGACCGGCTGTACAGTGGTGATCTTCGACGAGCCGACGGTGGCCGGCGTCGACGTCCGTGGCGCCAATCCCTCGACCAAGGACACCGACCTGCTGCGGCCCACCTCCACCATGCCGGAGGTCCACGCCGTCCTGCTGACCGGCGGCAGCTCCTACGGGCTTGAGGCCGCGATGGGCGTGACGCGGTACCTGGAGGGCGTCGGCCGCGGCTACGACGTCGGCGTGGCCCGTATCCCGATCGTGCCGGCCGCGGTGATCTTCGACCTGGCCGTCGGCAGCCCCGACGTGCGGCCCAACCTCGCGATGGGCGTCAAGGCGTGCGAGGACGCCCGGGACGGCGTCTTCGAGACCGGGCGAGTCGGCGCCGGCACCGGTGCCGCCGTCGGCAAGCTCAACGGGATCCGCTTCGCCTCCGAGGGCGGCGTCGGCACAGCGCTGGTCACACTCAACGGCGGCGTCAAGGTCGGGGCGCTGCTCGTCGTGAACGCCTACGGCGACGTGATCGACCGCAGCACCGGCAGGATCGTCGCCGGCGCCCGTGACGAATCCGGCGCGTTCGTCGACACCTATGCGCGGCAGAAGGCCGGCCAGACCGGCGCCTCCTCGTTCAGGTACGGCACCAACACCCTGATCGGCGTGGTCAGCTGCAACGCCCGGCTCACCAAGGAGGAGGCCAACCGGGTCGCCACCCTGGCTCACAACGGGATCGCGCGCGCGGTGTCGCCGGCGCACACTAGCGTCGACGGCGACGCGATCTTCGCCACCGGGAAGCTGGACAGCGAACTGAGCTGCCCGGTCGACCTGCTCGGCAGCGCGGGTGCCGAAGCGGTCGAACTCGCGATCCTCAACGCCGTGCGGGCCGTGTGACGTGAGGTACCTCGTGCTGCGCGGGCGCCCTGCCGCCGCCGCGGACCCCTTCCTCGAACCGGTGGGGGTGTCGGCGGCCCAGGACGACGGGCCGTTACCGTTCGCGGCGGAGAGCGTCGAGCTGACCGACCGGGAGGCCGACGAGTTGGCCGGCAGCCCGGCCGTCGAGGATCTGGTGCCGTCCATCCCGTTGGCGCTGGTCGAGCCGCTCGCCGCGCCGGAACGCGGGCCGGAGACCGGCAGCACCTGGGGCCTGGAGGCCATCGGCGCCCACCGCTCGCCGTTCACCGGGGCCGGGGTGACCGTCGCGGTGCTCGACACCGGTATCGACCTGCGCTCTCCTGCGTTCGCCGGCCGGCAGATCGGCCCGCGGGACCTGATGGACTTCACCGAGGACGAGCGCGGCGTGCCCGGGGGGACCGACACGCACGGCCACGGCACTCACGTCGCGGCCACCCTCGTTGGCTCCCCGGTGGACGGGGTCAGGATCGGCGTTGCGGGCGGCGTCGACCGGGTCCTCATCGGCAAGGTACTCGGCCCCGCAGGCGGTTCCACCGAGACGCTGGTCAACGCGATCGAGTGGTCGCTTCGCCAGGGGGCCGACGTCATCTCGATGTCGCTGGGTATCGACTATCCCGGCATGGTCGCCCGGCTGGCCGGCAGCGGGCTGCCTGCCGAGGTGGCCACCTCCCGGGCCCTGTACGCCTACCGGGCCAACCTTCGGCTGTTCGACCGGTTGGCCGCCGCGATCGAGGCGTACGCCGCCCTCGGCCGCGGTGCGCTGGTCGTCGCGGCGGCCGGCAACGAGAGCCGCCGCGACGGGACGCCGCACCACACGGTCGGCGTCGCCCCGCCGGCTGCCGCGGACGGCTTCCTCTCCGTCGGCGCAGTCGGACCGGCCGAGGCCGGGGAGACTCCGTTCGCCGTCGCCCCGTTCTCGAACACCGGCTGCCACGTCTCCGCGCCGGGCGTCGGGATCTGCTCGGCGGCCCTGGGGTCCGGGCTGACCCGCCTGAGCGGCACCAGCATGGCGGTGCCGCACGTCGCCGGGGTGCTGGCGCTGTGGATACAGCAGCAGTTCCCCGACGGCACCCGGACGCCGCACTGGACGGCGGACGTCCGGCGGGAACTCGAACGGCACGTGATCCCCGTACCCAGACGGGTGCGCGGCGACTACGGCCTCGGCGTGGTGCAGGCCCCCCGATAGTGCGATCACAGGAGGATCGCGGGTGAGAACCGTGGAAACCAGTGGCGTCTGCGCGGTGGTCCCGGCGGGTCAGGCCGGGTTCCGGCCGCGGGTGCTCGGGATGGGACTGCTCACCGCCGACCGGGAAGTGGTGACGTGTGCCCACGTCGTCGACCTGGCGCTCGGCGTCGGCTGGCAGCGCGACGGCCGGCCGGCCCGGCTGCGGATCTGCTTCCCCTTCCATGATCGGGCCCTGTGCCTGGACGGGTACGTCGACCCTGACCGATGGTTCCCACCCGGCCGGTCCCTCGACGGAGAGCCCGCCGACGTGGCCGTGATCCGACTGGACGAGCCCGCCCCGGTGGAGGTCGGCCGGATGCGGTGGGGACCGTACCGGCCCGGCGCGGCGGTCCAGGTGTACGGCTTTCGCGGCACGGCACTCGCCGACGGCTCCTGGCGCAGCCATCCGGACGGTGAGTGGGCGTTCGGGAAGGTGGTCGGCCCTCAGCCGGGCGGGCGGGCTCAGTTCGACGGGCAGCGGACCACCGGCGCCCGGATCACCGGCGGCTTCAGCGGCGGCGCCGTCTACGATCCGGAGCAGCGGGCCGCCGTCGGCATGATCGTCGAGGCTGACCGGAACGCCGATAGCCGCATCGCCCAGTTCATCGACGCCGCGAGCCTGCGACAGGCGCTTGGCGAAGGGCAGGCGGCGGCGCCCTCACCGCCCGGCACGCTGTTCGACTCCAGCCTGCCGCACCAGAGCGAGCGGCTGTTCGTCGGCCGGGTGGGCCTGCAGGACCTGCTCCTTGAGCACACCACCGGCGAACGCCAACTGCCCCCGGTGCACCTGGTCGGGCACGGCGGGATCGGCAAGACCGCCCTGCTGCGCCAGATGCTCGACCGGGTGCCCGGCTCCGTCTACGTGGACGTGGCCTTCATCCGCAGTCCGCTGGACCTGCTGCGCAGGCTGGTCACCGAGCTGCTGCCGCAGCGGATCGGCTTCCCGAACTACCTGCGGGAGAGCGGCCGGTACGCCGATCTCGAACGCGGCCTGCTGCTGCGGCCGGACCTGAACCGGCAGGCCATCCTGTTCCTGTCCAAGCTGGCCGACCTGCAGCCCACGGGCGACGGGGGCGAGATCGGCTCGGCCAGCAGGCTCACACAGGGGGAGGCGCCGGGGGCGGCCCAGACGATGCCCATCTTCGAGGCGCTGTCACCGGCCGACCGCGAATTGTTCGTCAACCCGCTGCCGAGGATGACCCGCGCCTTCGCCGCCGACCTGGGCGCCGCGGGATACCGGCTCTGCCTCGCCCTCGACCGTACCGAGAGAGCACCGGCCCACCTGGGCGAATGGCTGTGGCGGGAGGTGCTGCCCGAATGCCCGGGGGTGCGCCTGATGACCGCGGGCCGGGACGACATCTCCCAGGCGTGGCGGCTGTCGCCGGGCCGGGTCAGGGTCCGGGAACTGGGGCCGCTGTCCGAGGCGGAGGGGGCGCGGATGATCAGCCGGATCGGGATCACCGACCCCGCCAGCCAGGACCGGATCCTGGCCTCGGCCGGGGGCATCCCGCTGGCCATCGAACTCGCTGCGGAGAGCATCGCCTGGGCATCGGCCGAACCGCCGGTCTCCAACGGCGCGGTGGACGCCTTCGTGGTGGACCGGATGGTCAAGGTGTTCATGGAGGAACTCGCGGGCCCGGAGCGGCGGTTGCTGCAGCACCTGGCGATCTTCCGCCGGTTCAACCGGGAGACGCTCAACGAACTGCGGCTCGGCAGCGAGCAGACCATCGACGCGATGCTCGCCATCCGGTTCGTGAAGCACGTGGAGCACGGCTACGCGCTGCACGACAGCGTCCGCGACTTCATCCTGCGCGACCTGCGCCGCCAGGAGCCGAGCACGTACCGCACGCTGCACGTCCGGGCCGCCGATCACTACCGGAACCAGCCGGGGCCGTTCACCGAGGGCGGGCCCAGATTCCTTGAGTGGCTCTACCACACGCTGTCCGCGAACGGCCCCGACGGCTTCGATCAGCTCCGCAGGTACTTCACGGTCGCGGCACTCGCGATCCGGCCGGACTTCTGCGGCGCGGTGATCCGTGTGGCCAGGGAGAGCGACGTCGACGGCGAACTGCCGCAACTGTGGCTGCGGTTCTTCGAGGGCGCGGTCAGCCGGCAGCGCTTCGACTTCGCCGACTGCGTCGCGATCTACGAGGAGATCCTGCGAGACGCCGACATCGAACTCGATCAGGAGCTCAAGGCCGAGCTGCTCTACCAGCACAGCGTGGCCCTGTGGTACCTGTGCCGCTTCGAGGAGGCCGAGCGGGTGGCCCGGGCCAGCATGGATCTGAACCGGACCCTGGGAAAAAACCACTTCTACAACCGCTCCCAGGGCGTGATCGGGCTGGCCCTCGACCGGATGGGCCGGTTCCCGGCCGCCATCCGGCAGGTCAGGCAGCTGGCCAGGCGGGCGGCCACCAGCGATCCGGTGAGCGAGGCGTACGCCCTGAACAGCGTGGGGTACTTCTCCTGGCACGCCGGCGACTGGCGGGGCAGCGAGTCCGCCCTGCTGGCCTGCCGGGAACGGTGGATCGCGCTGAAGAACCCGCTCGGCGAGTGCTACCCGCTGGGCCACCTCGGCCTGCTGTACACCGGCGTGCGGCAGTACGGGCTCGCCTGGGAACTGCTGCAACGCAGCGAGCACCTCTCCCAGGTCTCCGGCAACCCCGAGATGACCTCCGTCACCCTGCAGAACCTGAGCGCCTACCACCGCCGGACGGGAGACTTCCCCGCCAGCGTGGCCTGCGGCGAGGAGGCGGTGGAGGTCAGCCGCCGGCTGAAGCACCCCTACTTCCAGGCCGACAGCCTGCGCTGCCTCGGCGAGACCTACCTGGCGCTGGGCGAGGTGGACCGCGCGCGGCAGGCGGTCGACGCCGGACTGGCCGAGATGACCGGCTCCCAGGCGATCTACCTCCAGACCCGGCTCACGGCGCTCGGGCTGGCCGTGCGGGTCGAGGAGTGCCTGACCGCCGGCGGCGGCACGGGCGACCAGGAGCGGTTGCACGACGAGCTGCGCGCCCTGACCACGTCCTGCGTCGACAACGGCTTCCTGAACACCGCGGCGGACACCGTGTTCTCCACCCTCCGGCTCGTTCGGCCCGGAAGGGCCATCCCCGGCGACGCGGATCTCGTCACCCTCTTCGCGCAGGGCGCCGATCTGGCGTTCGCGTACAACTGGTACGTCGGCATGGACTACCTGGAGCGGGTGCGACAGCTCGGCGACGCGCGGCTCGACTCCGCGCTGGACGCCGCCTACGGCCCGGACCGGCTGCGCGAGCTGCACGACAGCCGGACCGCCCGGACCCTGAAGTCCTTCCACGCCGCCGAACTCGACCGGGTGGCCCGGTTCTGCGGCCCGCCGTGATCGCCGCCGGCTGGACCCTGGACCACGACCGCGATCTGATGTCCCCGGTGCTCGGCGAACCGGTCCGGCGCGGCCGGCTGCTGCTCTACCGGCACGACGCGGAGGTGTTCCTCTGCGGCTGGCCGCTGACCGGCGAACGCACACCCTCGGCGGCCGAACTGCTGGACGCCGCGGCATGGGCGGCTGAGGCGGGCGCCACCCGGCTCCACCTGTGGGGCCCGGCTCTGATCGAGCCGCCCGGCTGGGACCACTGGTACCTGCGGGTGCCCGCGGCGCACGACCGGCTGCTCCAGATCGAGCTGGCCGACTACGACCATGCCGCGGTCCGGCGGCAGCGCAACCACCAGCGGGCCCGGAACAGCCGGTACGGGCTGAGGACGGCAGAGGGGTACCCCGGTCCGGAGCCCCTCCGCCTGCTTCTCCCGTCCTATCTCGAACGACCGGACATCCCCGCACCGCAGCGGGAGATCATCGCGCTGGCCACCCGCCCGGAGCTCTACGTGGGCGCCCGGTGCTTCCTGGCCCTGGACGGCGAGCGCCCCGTCGGTCTGCAGGTCTGCCGGCCGCTGCCCCGCGGCACGGTGCTCGCCCGGTGGTCGCTGTTCGCCCCCGTCGCGACGGGCGCGTCCGATCTGCTCTACCTGGCGATGATCGAGCACTACCGGCGGGCGGGCGCCCGCGCCCTCGACCTCGGGTACGGGGTCACCCCCACGCTGTACGCGTACAAGCTGCGCTGGGGCGTCAACCGCCTGCTCGGCCCCGTATGGCGCTGCGGTTTCCGCCGCCCGCCGTCGCACCACGCGAGCGCTCGGACCGCCGGGGACCAGACGCGCGTGGGGCCGTTGGGCTGGTCCAGGCGCAGCACGGAATCACTGTGAGGGTGATCGGCGGTGGTGGTGGGGCCCCGCTGACGCGGTGAGTCGTACGTGCCCTGCCCCGGACACCCTCCGGGGCAGGGCACAACCGTGGGTCCGTCAGTCGTTGCCCGTGCCGGGGCGGCGGGCCGCTTCTGCCGGGTGCTCCTTCTCCTCCGCGTCGATGCGGCGGGAGGCGCGGAGGCTCGTGATCGTCGTGACGAGCAGGACGCCGCCGATGACGCTCAGGGACACCGCCGTGCTGATCTCGGGGACGTGGACTCCGGACTCGTGCAGGGCGTGGAGCACCAGCTTCACGCCGATGAAGCCGAGGATGATCGACAGGCCGTAGGAGAGGTGGACCAGCTTCTTCAACAGGCCGCCGATCAGGAAGTACAGCTGCCGCAGGCCCATCAGCGCGAAGGCGTTGGCCGTGAAGACGATGTAGGGGTCCTGGGTGAGGCCGAAGATCGCGGGGATGGAGTCCAGCGCGAAGAGCAGGTCCGTGGTGCCTATCGCCAGCATGACGATCAGCATCGGCGTCATCAGCCGCTTGCCGTTCTCGGTGATGAACAGCTTCGTGCCGTGGTACTTGTCCGTGGCGGCGAAGCGACGCTCGACCGCCTTGAGCAGCCGGTTCTCCTCCCACTCCCCTGCCTCTTCCTCGTTCCTGGCCTCCTCGACGAGCTTCCAGGCGGTGTAGATGAGGAACGCGCCGAAGATGTAGAAGACCCAGGAGAACGACGCGATCAGCGCGGCGCCGGCGGCGATGAAGGCCGCGCGCATCACCAGCGCGATGAGGACGCCGACCATGAGCACCCGAGCCTGGTACTGCGGCGGGACGGCGAACTTGCCCATGATGAGCACGAAGACGAAGAGGTTGTCGACGCTCAGGGACTTCTCGGTGACGTAGCCGGCGAAGAACTCACCGGACGCCTGGCCGTCGCCCCAGATCCACAGCCCGATGCCGAAGAGTCCGGCGAGAACGATCCAGATGATCGTCCAGGTGCCGGCCTCCTTGAGCGACACCTCGTGCGGTTTCCGGCCGACGAAGAAGTCGGTGCCGATCAGGGCACACAGGCCCACGATCGTGAGCACCCACAGGGTCAGCGATACGTCCACTCGTCCTCCGCGGCAGGTCCGGCATCGTTCAGCGTCATGGTTGCCGGGCGTGCCTCCCACCTGAAGGACTGGAAGTCCACCCCCAGCACTCGACTGTATAGAACGAGCCAAGGCATGGCAAAGTCCAGATCAAATACCGAGGTCACACGGGTCGCCAGCCGTCCACGCGGAGCATGCGAACGGCCCGCAGGCGCCATGCCTGCGGGCCGTACGTATAGCGGGACCGACCGGTCAGCGGCGCAGTGCGCGGCGGGCCGCCGCGACCTGGGCCAGCACCTGTTCCAGCACCCGGCTGCCCAGGGGGGCGCGGGCCGGTTCGTACGTCCAGGCGTGGCCGATCCAGGGGTCGGCCAGGTGGTCGTCCGGTGTGGGGGTGAGGCGCAGCATGCTGCGCCAGAGCGGGTCCAGCAGCGGACCGTAGCCCTTGGCGTCCTCGCGGTCGGCGACGATCAGCAGGTGCACGCCGACCGAGGGGCCCTCGTCGGCGAGGTACCGCAGCTGGTTGATGGCGCGGTCGTCGAAGCCGTGCGGGAAGTCGTTGACCACGAGGAGCTGCTGTGCCGGGTCGAGGTCCGGCGGCAGCGCGTCGGCCGCGCCGCTGCGCAGCGCCATCTGTACGAGGTCGATGCGCTGGGTCAGCCGGGTGAGGGTGTCGGTGACGCCCGCGGCGCCCTTCGGCGGCGGCTCGGCGAGGACGCCGGAGTGGAGCAGCGGAGTGAGCGCCGCGGTGGCGGTGCCGCCCGGGTCGATGAAGTGGACGTTGAACTCGCCCGCCGGGTGCACCGACAGCAGCCGTGCGGCGTGCGCCACGGCGGTGTCGAGCGCCAGCACGCGCCGCTCCGCGGAGTCCGGGAAGCCCAGCTCCGGGTCGCCTTCGAGCGCGCCCGGGCCGAGCGAGGACGTGCCGCTGTCCACCCACAGGCCGCGCTCCAGCGGCAGCCGTACGAGCAGCGGGATGCGCAGGTCCGTGTGCTCGGGGAGGTGGAGGTCGCCGAGGCGCAGGGCCATCGGGGCGTCCCCGGGCACCTCGTACTCGTGCCAGACCGGGCTCGCCCAGGAGGCGAACGCGGGCGGCAGCGCGGGCTCGACGACGCCGGCCTCGGCGTCGAGCTGCGCGAGGTCGCGGTCGAGGACCTCGCGCGCCCGGTCGACCAGGGTCGAGTGACGGGCGAGCACCTCGGCGCGCGCCGAGTCGGCGATGGAGCCCATGCGGGCGCGCGGGTCGGCCAGGAGCTGGTCCAGCTCGCGGTCCATGCGGGAGTCGGCGAAGTCGACGGCGCTGCGGTACGCGGCGACCGTGCGGGCCAGGTCCTCGAACATGCCCCAGACCTGGTTGTACAGCCGCTCCTCCATGCTCCAGCCGGCGGCGTCGCCGGCGACCGGTTCGGCGGGGCCCGTGGCGGAGCGGTCGGTCTGCGGCGGTACGCGACCGCCGCCCGCGGAGGCGGTCCCGGCACCCGGCCGTGCTCCCGCTCCGGTGCCGCTCGCGGCCCCGACCCCGGGGGTCGGCGCGGGCGGGGGCGCCGCGGCGGACGCGGGGGCGCGCGGCGCGCTGGACGCGCCCGGTCCGCCGTTCGTCGCGCCCGCGGCTCCCGCCGCGGCGGCGCGGCGCGGGTGGCGGTAGTCGACGGGTCCGGTCTGTGTCTGCCGCTCCTCGGCCGCCGGCTGCGGACGCCGTGCGCCCGCAGCCGGCGGCCCGCCCGCGGTCGGCGGCGGCGCCGGGGCGACGGCGCGCGCGAGCCCTTCGGCCACGGCCCGTTCGATGTCCGCGGCGAGCTGCTGTGCCCCCGGGAGGCCCTGGTCCGCGAGCATGGCGGCGAGCCCGCCCGCGTACCCCTGGCCCACGGCCCGGATCTTCCACGCGTCGGACCGCCGGTACAGCTCCACGGCGGTGACCGCCGACTCGCTGTCCAGGCCGGTGATGACGAACCGCGCGATCGCCGTGCCGTCGAGGCCGGTGACGGCCACCGACGGCGGCGGGATGGCGCCGAAGCTCCGCGGCCCCGGGACGCCCGCGGGCAGCGCCAGCAGGACGTGCACGCGCTCCACGTCCGGCGGCATCGCGTCCAGGTCCACCGCCAACCGGTGCTCCGCCGCCGCCTGGCCGGGCACTTCGAGCCCCGGCAGGTGCGGCGTACCGGGGTGCGCGATCCGGCCGGGGTCGCTGACCCTGCCGTCCTCTCCCCCCAGCGTGGCGCCCGGCGTCACCGGACTCCCCGCCGAAATCCTGATCTCCACCCGGGCCTGCGGCAGCGGATGATTCTGCCCGCGGACCAGTTCGGCCGTCATGCGGCCCTCCCCTGCACTCGCTGCGGCCGTCGACGTCGTGACATGCCTCTGAACCCGGTCCCGCCGCTTTAGAGAAGCGGCTGGAGCGACGGCATGAGGTCCTGGAATGTGCGGCCGTTCGCCGGCGAGCCGAGGGCCGTCATGCCCCAGCCGCCGCCCGTCCGGTGCACCTTGGCCATGATCTGGGCGGTGTACGTGCCGCCGCCGGTGAGGGTGTAGCGCGCGAGCTCCTGGCCGTTGCTCTCGTCCACGAGCCGGCAGAAGGCGTTCTGCACCTCCTCGAAGGTCTGGCCGGTGAAGGAGTTCACGGTGAAGATGATCTGGTCGATGTGCACCGGCACGCGCTGCAGGTCGACCAGGATCGACTCGTCGTCGCCGCCCTGGCCGGCGCCGCCCACGAGGTTGTCACCGGTGTGCCGCACCGAGCCGTCGTCGCTCACCAGGTGGCGGAAGAAGACGACGTCGACGGGCTCCTTGTCGGCGAAGAGCACGGCGGAGGCGTCGAGGTCGATCTCGCGCGTGCGCTTACCGAAGAGTCCGCGGCGTTCCGCGGCCTGCCAGCCCAGTCCCATGCGTACCGCGCTGAGGGTGCCGCCGTCGGACTTCTGCAGGCTGATGGCCTGGCCCTTGGACAAGTTGATCGACACGCTTACGTTCCCCTCCTGCTCCGAACGCGCCATGACCGGCGCGCTTCCACGCACATTACGCAGGACAGCGGCCCTGTGCTCCCCCCGGGGAAGGATTTGTGGCGCTCCTGCTACACAGCACCGGTTGTGCGCTCCCGGACGGCCACGCTCCGCGCACGCCCCGCCGGTCGTCCGCCTGCCCGCACGCCCCGCGCACCCCGGCTCTACGACAGCCCGGCCTCCTTCATCTGCCGCAGCTCCTTCTTCATCTCCGCCACCTCGTCCCGCAGCCGGGCCGCCACCTCGAACTGCAGGTCCGCGGCCGCGGCCCGCATCCGGGCGGTCATGTCCTCGATCTGCGCGGCGAGATCGGCGGCGGGCGTCTCGGTGGGCGCGGCCCCGGCCCCGGCACCCTTGTCGGACCGGCCGGCGGGCTTCGTCTTCTGCCGCAGCTCGGGCACCGGCGACTTCACGGGGGTCTCGGGCTTCGTGGACCGGTAGCCCGTGCCGAGCAGCGCCTCGGTATCGACCTCCTCGCGGGCGATCTGCGCGACGATGTCGTTGATCTTCTTGCGCAGCGGCTGCGGGTCGATCCCGTGTTCCTCGTTGTACGCGATCTGCTTGGCGCGGCGCCGGTTGGTCTCGTCGATCGCCTTCTCCATGCCCGGCGTGATCTTGTCCGCGTACATGTGCACCTGGCCGGAGACGTTGCGCGCCGCGCGGCCGATGGTCTGGATGAGCGACGTGCCCGACCGGAGGAAGCCCTCCTTGTCGGCGTCGAGGATGGCGACGAGCGAGACCTCGGGCAGGTCCAGGCCCTCGCGCAGCAGGTTGATGCCCACCAGCACGTCGAACTCGCCGGCGCGCAGCTCGCGCAGCAGCTCGACGCGGCGCAGCGTGTCGACGTCGCTGTGCAGATAGCGCACCTGGATGCCCAGCTCCAGGAAGTAGTCGGTCAGGTCCTCGGCCATCTTCTTCGTCAGCGTGGTGACAAGGACGCGCTCGTCCTTCTCCGCGCGCGTGCGGATCTCGTGCACCAGGTCGTCGATCTGGCCCTCGGTCGGCTTGACGACGACCTCGGGGTCGACGAGCCCGGTGGGCCGGATGATCTGCTCCACGACGCCGTCGCCGCGCGACAGCTCGTACGGCCCGGGGGTGGCGGAAAGGTAGACCGTCTGGCCGATGCGCTCCAGGAACTCCTCCCACTTCAGCGGGCGGTTGTCCAGCGCGGACGGCAGCCGGAAGCCGTGGTCGACGAGGGTGCGCTTGCGGGAGGCGTCGCCCTCGTACATGGCGCCGACCTGCGGGACGGTGACGTGTGACTCGTCGATGACGAGGACGAAGTCCTCCGGGAAGTAGTCCAGCAGGGTGTGCGGCGGGGAGCCGGTCTCGCGGCCGTCCATGTGCAGCGAGTAGTTCTCGACGCCGGAGCAGGTGCCGATCTGCTGGAGCATCTCCAGGTCGTACGTCGTACGCATGCGCAGCCGCTGGGCCTCCAGCAGCTTGCCCTGCTTCTCCAGGGCACCGAGCTGGACGCCCAGCTCGGTCTCGATGCCGGCGACGGCCTTGGCCATGCGCTCCGGCCCGGCGATGTAGTGGGAGGCGGGGAAGACGTACAGCCCGTCGTCCTCGCTCATCACCTCGCCGGTCAGCGGGTGGAGCGTGGACAGGGCCTCGATCTCGTCCCCGAACATCTCGATGCGGACGGCCAGCTCCTCGTACACCGGGAAGATCTCGATGGTGTCGCCGCGGACCCGGAACGTCCCGCGCGTGAACGCCTGGTCGTTGCGCGTGTACTGGATGTCGACGAAGCGGCGCAGCAGCTGGTCCCGATCGATCTCCTCGCCGATCTTCAGCGGCACCATGCGGTCGACGTACTCCTGCGGCGTGCCCAGGCCGTAGATGCAGGAGACGGAGGCGACCACGATGACGTCGCGCCGGGTGAGCAGCGAGTTCGTCGCGGAGTGGCGCAGGCGCTCGACCTCCTCGTTGATCGAGGAGTCCTTTTCGATGTAGGTGTCCGTCTGGGGGACGTACGCCTCGGGCTGGTAGTAGTCGTAGTACGAGACGAAATACTCCACGGCGTTGTTCGGCAGCAGCTCGCGGAACTCGTTCGCCAACTGGGCGGCCAGGGTCTTGTTGGGCGCGAGGACCAGTGTGGGCCGCTGGAGGCGCTCGACCATCCAGGCCGTCGTCGCCGACTTGCCCGTGCCGGTCGCGCCGAGCAGCACGACGTCCGTCTCGCCCGCCCGGATCCGCCGTTCGAGCTCTTCGATGGCGGCGGGCTGGTCGCCACTCGGCTGGTACGAGCTGACGACCTCGAAGGGCGCCGTGGTGCGTTCGATGTCTGTAACGGGCCGCATGCTCCCACCGTACGACCCGCCACCGACAACGCGGACCGGATCGCCCGGGCACCCTCACCGGCCCGGCCCCATACCGAAGGATCCGCTCAGTCGACCAGATGATTTCCAGCCAGATCTGCGGGGCTCACACACGGACGGTAAGCGCTTCCCCAATCCTTTCACCTGCACCGACCCGGGTCCGTCCGCGTTCACCGCGCCGATATCGGCGTTCATTCTCTGGCCATCCCCGGCCTCGTACTCTGTCGCCTGCCACTGGGACCCTGCGGCGACAAGTGATCACCTCTAGTCGAGGAGACTGCATGCCCTCCCGCACGCTTACGCGCGCGTCCGGCGCCCTGACGGCCCTGGCCGGCATCGTGCTCACCGCCGCCGCCACGACCGCCACCGCGACCGCTGCCGAGCCCGCAGCCGACTCCGCCTCCGCCGCACCGGTCGTGACCGTCGCGCACCGCGGCGCCTCGGCCGTCGCCCCCGAGAACACCCTCGAAGCCATCGACACCGCCCGCGAGATGGGGATCGACTGGGTCGAGAACGACGTGCAGCGCAGCAAGGACGGCGAGCTGGTCATCATGCACGACGACACTCTCGCCCGGACCACGAACGTGGAGGAGCTCTACCCCGACCGCGCCCCCTGGAAGGTCTCCGACTTCACCTGGAAGGAGATCAGCACCCTCGACGCGGGCAGCTGGAAGGGCGAGGAGTGGGCCGGCGCGCGGGTGCCGACCCTGCGGCAGTACATGCTGCAGGTGACGAAGAACCAGCAGAAGCTGGTGCTGGAGATAAAGAAGCCGGAGCTGTACCCGGGGATCGAGGAGGAGATCCTCACCGAGCTGCGCAAGACGGGCTGGCTGAGCCGCGAGGCGGTGGAGAGCAAGCTGGTCGTGCAGAGCTTCGGCGCGGACTCCATCAAGGCCGTGCACGAACTGCGGCCGGACGTGAAGACCGGCTTCCTCGGCACCCCCGCGGTGGCGGACCTGCCCGAGTACGCCGCCTTCTCCGACCAGATCAACTCCAACCACGGCACCGTGTCCGCGGACTACTACGCGGCGGTGCACGCTCTGACGGGCCCGCACGGCAAGCAGCTGGAGAGCTACACCTGGACGGTCGACGACCCGGCGCGGGCCGTCGAGCTGGCCGGGTGGGGTGCGGACGGCATCATCACCAACAAGCCGGACGTGATCGCCGCGGCGCTGGAGGACGCCGGCTTCGGGGTTGCCGCGGAGTAGTGTGCGGTGGAGTAGTGCTCGATGGCGTAGTGCTCAGCGGGGCGGTGCCCGCTCGGCGGTCCGGTACGGACCGGGCGCGGCGGGCGGTGAGCCCGGGCGCGGGTCGGTGAGCCCGCCGCGGTCAGCCGCCGCCGTGCCGGCCGCCCCGCTCGACGTACGACGCCGCTCCCGAGCCCGCCGGCTCGGGAGCGGCGGTGCCTCCGCCGCCGGTGCCGCCCTCGCCGTCGTCGACGGGCACCCGCCACTCGTTCTCCAGCGGGTCCATGCCGACGAACAGCCCGACGAACACCAGGAGCAGCACCGGCCCGATGAGGATCGGCGCCAGGATCTCCGCCGGGCTCCTGCCCTCCGCCGCCGCGTTCGTGGCGTGGGCCTGTACCTCCAGCGCCGCCATCCCCGTGTAGTGCATGCCGGAGACGGCCACGCCCATGATCAGCGCGGCGCCCACCGCGACGCCGAACCGCTTGACGGTCATCGACAGCCACAGCGCGGCGGTGGCGGCGACCACGGCGATGAGCACGGACAGCGCGACGACCGTGCCGTCGTACACCAGCCGGCCGCGGTCCATGTTCATGCCCGCCATGCCGAGGTAGTGCATGGCCGCGATGCCGAGTCCGGTGACGATGCCGCCGGTGGTGAGGGCGAACGCGGTGCGGCCGAGGTAGCCGACGACGAAGACGCCGATGCCGACCACGGCGACGGCGACGGCGAGGCTCGCCAGCGTGGTCGGCACGTGGTAACTGATGTGGACGGAGTCGGCGGTGAAGCCCATCATCGCGATGAAGTGCATGGAGAAGATGCCCGTGCCGATCGCGACCGCGCCGAGCAGCAGCCAGCCGGCCCGGCGCGCGGGTTCGACGGTCAGCGCGCGCATGGTGCAGCGAAGCCCCAGGGCGCTGCCGGCCGCGGCCATGACGAAGGCGGTGACGGGGGTGAGCAGGCCGTACGTGAGACCGTCGACGGGCACGGGGGCAGCAAGCACAGAGTGACTCCCGGGTCTACTGATGCGTCTACAGAAGTGTCGACAGACGTACGGGGCGACCAGAGAGAATCGTAGATCTGTGCGAGTCGGGACCGAAATGTTTCGATGCCGCGCGGCGCAGCCGATACGCAATCGGTACCCGGGCGTCCTGCCGTGTCGAACCGGAATCTTCCCTGCCGGAAGGCACGCGCAGGCGGTTGTCGGTGCCGTGTCCTACGCTCGCGGCATGAACGCCACCGATGCCCTCGCACCCCGGCAGAGCCGCCGGGTGGTCGACTCACCGATCGGCCCGCTGCTGCTCGCCGCCACGGACCGCGGGCTGGTCAAGGTCGGGTTTCACGCCAAGCTGGGCACCGCGGGCACGGGCGGCGGGGCGGAGCCGGCGGGTCCCGCGGAGCACATAGCGGTGGCCGAGCGGCAGCTGCGGGCGTATTTCGCGGGTGAGCTGACGGACTTCCGGCTGGAGCTGGACTGGTCGCTGTCCGACGGTTTCCACCGGCGGGTGCTGGAGGCGCTGGCGGCCCGGGTGCCGTACGGCTCGGTCGTCAGCTACCAGTTCCTCGCCGACCGCGTCGGCGAGCCGGGCGCCGCGCAGGCGGTCGGCCGGGCCATGGCCTCGAACCCGCTGCCGATCGTGGTGCCCTGCCACCGCGTGATCGAGAGCGACGGCGGCCTGGGCGGCTTCGGCGGCGGGCTGGAAACGAAGCGGAGCCTGCTGGCGCTGGAGGGTGTGCTGCCGGAGCCGCTGTTCTGACACCGCCGCTCTGCCGCGCTGAGAGATCGGCGGGACAGGGACAGGGACAGGGACAGGGCGCGGGACGGAGCCGGGGACGGGGCCGGGGATGGGCGTGGCCCGGGCCCGGGCGGCCGGCGTGACGAACGTACGAGGGAGGCTCCGGGAGTGAGCAAGCAGATCGCCCTGCTGCGCGGCATCAACGTCGGCGGCAAGAACAAGGTCCCCATGGCCGGGCTGCGCACCGCGCTGACCGACCGCGGCTTCCGCGGCGTCGTCACGTACGTCGCCAGCGGGAACGTGGTCTTCGACGACCCCGGCACCCCGCCGGAGGAGACCGCCGCGGCCGTGGAGGCGGTCGTCGAGGGGGAGTTCGGCCTGCGGACAGGGGTCGTCGTCCGCACCCGGGACGAGATCGCCGCCGTCGTCGCCGCCAACCCGCTGCCGGAGGGCGCCGCGGAACCGGCCCGCTTCCTGGCCGTGTTCCTGTCCGAACCGGCGCCGGAGGACGCCTGGTTCCGTACCGCCGACCGCGCGGCGTACGCCCCCGACCGGTACGAGATCGGGGACCGCGTCGTCTACGTCTGGTGCCCCGGCGGGCTCGGGCGGTCGAAGCTGGCCGCCGACTTCTCCGGCCGCAAGCTGGCGGTGACGGCGACGGCCCGTAACTGGAACACGGTCCTCAAGCTGCTGGCGCTGGCGGACGGCTGACGTGCGCCGCCGCCCGTCGGCCGCCCTCCTGCCGGCTCATCCGGGCCGGCGCTGATCCAGCTCCCGGGCCCACTCCTCCAGCGCCTCGAAGTCCTCCTCCACCAGCCCGCGCGCCGGGCTGATCTGCCGCAGCAGCGCCTCCCCCGCGTGGTGCTCGGCGATCCACGCCGCGTCGGCCGCCGTGATCTCGTCGTCCACCCAGGCGAACGTCCGGCCGGCGGCCCAGGCGGCGACGTGCCGCGTCTTCCAGTACAGCCCGTCCGGGTCGTCGGTGGTGAACATCGACGGCCACTCGATGACCGGCAGCGGCGGCAGCCCCAGCACCCGGTCGCCGATGACGGTGTTGGCCTCGTGCATCCACGTCGTCGCCCACACCAGTTCGTACGGCAGCGACAGCAGCCGCTCCCCGTGCGCCGGCCGCAGCCACAGCCGGATGGGCCCGGCGGGCATGCCGGTGACCACGTACTCACGGTAGCCCGGCGGCTGTGTCCCCGCGGCGTACGGGTTGAGAGGGCCGTCGACGTCGAGCAGGAGGAGGGGGCGGGCGGGGGTGTCGGAGGCGTCGGTGGGCGGGGCGGCGTCACGGTCGGCAGCACGGTCAACGTCGTCCATCCTCCGAAGGTAAGCGCTGCCGCCGCCGGTGTAGCCTCCCGCGCGTCCGCGCGCTCGCCCGGCATGCCGCCGCGCCCGCCCCGGGCGGGGCCCGGACGCCGGCCGCTCCGCCCACCCCTTAAGGTCTGGGCCATGGCGATCCCTGAGGTCATCCCGATACGTCACGAGCCCGGCTACCGCACCGAGAACATCGGCCGGTACGACCGCGGGCAGTTCCTGGCCTCGATCACCGCCGCATACCCGCCCGACTACCGCATGGGCCCGGACTGGCTGGAGCACCGCCGCTGGTTCGCCGTCCTGCACCGCTTCGACGCCGAGGGCCACCACACCGGCTCCGACATCTGGACCCCGGGCCCCGGTGTGCCCGCCGACGGGCGGCTGGACGCGAAGATGGAGGGCTGGCTCGACGAGTTGCCGGGGCTGGTCTTCGGCGACATCGCGATCAGGCCGTTCGAGGTCACGGTGGACGGGATCCGCTTCGGGCTGGTCGCGGAGCGGCACGCGGCGCCGGCACCGGGCACCGCGGGCGGCCCGGAGGACGAGCCGGACTGGGCGGAGTTGTACCCGGACCAGCTCGGGTTCCACGAGCCGTGGGACGGCCTGTACGACACGTAGGGGCTGATCAACGGCGTACGGACAGCACGTACGGTGGGCCCATGCACCTCACCGACGAGGTCCGCGACGCGCTCGCGGACCGGCGCCCGGTCGTCGCCCTGGAGTCGACGATCATCGCCCACGGCCTGCCCCGCCCCCGCAACCTGCAGGTGGCGGCGGAGCTGGAGGACATCGTCCGCTCCGCCGGCGCCGTGCCCGCCACCGTCGCCGTCCTCGACGGCACCCCGCGCATCGGCCTCGACGGGGAGCAGTTGGCACGGATCGCGTCCGACGACAC
Source organism: Streptomyces sp. CNX435 (assembly GCF_059570575.1). Classification (NCBI taxonomy): domain Bacteria; kingdom Bacillati; phylum Actinomycetota; class Actinomycetes; order Kitasatosporales; family Streptomycetaceae; genus Streptomyces; species Streptomyces sp. CNX435. Next base: position 28,250 of record NZ_JCANTA010000018.1, read on the forward strand.
CGTACGCAAGCTGACCGTACGCGACCTCGCGCCCGCCGCCGCCCTCGGCGCGAGCGGCGCGACGACCGTCGCGGCCACGGCGTTCCTCGCGGCCCGCGCCGGCATCGGCGTCTTCGCCACCGGCGGGCTGGGCGGGGTGCACCGGGAGTGGACGGAGTCGCAGGACGAGTCAGCAGACCTGCGGCTGCTGGCGGAGACGCGGATCGCGGTGGTGTGCGCGGGGGTGAAGTCGATCCTGGACGTGCCGGCGACGCTGCAGCGCCTGGAGACGCTGGGCGTGACGGTGCTCGGCTACGGCACGGCGGAGTTCCCGGGGTTCTACCTCCGTACCTCCGGCGAGCCGGTGGACTGGACGGTCCGTACGCCCGCGGAGGTCGCGGCGGTGCTGCGTGCCCAGCGGGACCTCGGCGTGCCGCCGTCGGCGGTGATCGTGGCCAATCCGGTGCCGGCCGACGAGCAGTTGGACCCGGCGGTGCACGACGCGGTGCTGGCCGACGCCCTGCGCGAGGCGGACCGGCGGGGGGTGAGCGGGCAGGCGATCACGCCGTTCCTGCTGGGATACCTCACCGAGCACACGCGGGGGGCGTCACTGGAGGCGAACCTCGCGGCGGTACGGGGAAATGTCCGGCTCGCCGCGGAGATCGCGGTGCAGGGCGGCGCATGAGCGGCCCGGTGCTGCTGGTGGTCGGCGACGTCGTCACCGACGTGGTCGCCCGCCACGCCGCACCCCTCGCCCCCGGCACGGACACACCCGCCGAGATCGCGATCCTGCCCGGCGGCGCCGGCGCGAACGTCGCCGCGTGGGCGGCGCATTGCGGCGCGCGGACGCGCCTGCTGGCGCGCGCGGGCCGGGACTCCGCCGACTGGCACCGCACCGAGCTGGTACGCGCCGGGGTCGACGCCCGCGTCCGCGTCGACCCGGCGGCGCCCACGGGCAAGGTCGTCGCCCTGGTCGACGGCGGCGGCGAGCGGTCCTTCCTGACGGACAGCGGGGCGGCATTCCGGCTGGGCCCGGACGACTGGGAGCCGGAGCTGCTGGCCGGCGTCACGCACGTACACCTCTCCGGCTATCTGTACTTCACCGCCCCCGGCCGCGCCCTCGCCGCGCTCGCCGCCGCCGAGGCGCACGCGCGCGGGGCGACGGTCAGCGTGGACCCGGCGTCGGCGGGATTCATCGCGGTGTCGGGCGTACGGGACTTCCTCGCCGCGATCGCGGGCGCCGACACCGTCCTCCCCAACGCCGCGGAGGCGACGCTGCTCACCGGCGTCCCCTCCCCCGCCGCCGCGGCCGAGGCCCTGGCCACGGCCCTCGACGCCACCGCCGTGGTCACCGCCGCCGCCGAGGGCGCCCACCTCGCCGCCCCCGGCGCTCCGGCCGTGCACATCCCCGCGACACCGGTCACCCCGCTGGACACGACGGGCGCCGGCGACGCCTTCACGGGCGCGTATCTGGCCGCCGTGCAGGCGGGCCGTGCCCCGCACGAAGCCGCGGCGGCGGGGAGTGCGAGGGCGGCGACGGCGGTTCGTACGCCGGGCGGGCGGCCGGGGCGCCGGGCGTAGTCGCCCGGCCGCGCGCCTCAGCCCTCCGCCGCCCGCCTCCCCCACGCGATGTACGCGTCGACCTCCCCGGTGGAGAACCCGCCCCGCACCAGCGCGAACACCGGCTCCCCCGCCGGCTCGTCCCCGCTCTCCAGCCGCCCCAGATACGCGTCGACCTGCCCGCGGTCGTATCCGACCCGCGCGACACGGAGGCCCCGTGGCCCCGACTCCCCGTGTTCTGCGCCCACTTGGTCAAGACTCGCGCGCTTGCGCCACGGGCGTGCCCGCAGCCGCCCGTCGGCCGGGCCGTACGGGCCGGCGGCGAGGGCGTCGCGGACGGCGGCGGTGAAGGCGTCCGGTTCGCGGAACAGCTGGCGGGGCGTGGTGTGGACGAGGTGCAGGCCCATGGATTCGAGGGCGTTGTGGTGGTCCACGGTGCCGTCGTCGTCGCGGTACGGCGGCTCGGCGAGGTGGAGGAGGACGCCGGTGCGGGGCCAGTGGGCGTGCGGGGTGGTGAGCCAGTAGCCGTCGAGGTGCAGGGGGACGCGCCAGAGCGGGGGCGGCAGGGCGGCGGCGCGGAGCACGGCGCGGGCCCGGACCTCGGCGGGCGGGCGGACGGCGCGGCCGAGGGCGGCGAGTGCGGCGGCGACGTCGGGGCGGGTGTGCAGGGCGGCGGCGCGCAGTGCGGTGGCCAGGTCGGCGGGCGGGGTGCCGTGGGTGTCCTGCAGTTCGCGGAGGAGGGCGGCGGTGCGGTCGCGGTCGAGTACGCCGCGTACGGCATCGCCGGCCGCGACGGCGGCGACGGCATCGACGGCGGCGCGGAGCGGCGGGGCGGCGGGGAGCCCGGGTGGCAGGCGGACGGGCGGCGGCAGGCGGCGCGGGGGGTGGTGGATGCGTACCCCGGGCGGCGGGGTGAGGCGCCGGGCGGGCGGTACGAGGACGTCGACCACGCGCACGTCAGCGGCGGCGGGCACGCTGCGGAACCCGTACAGCGCCAGCGCCGCAACCCCCGTCAGCAGCGCCTCCCCCCGGCCGCCGGCCCGCCGGAGCGCGGCGCGGTAGCGCGTTTCCCAGTCGCCGGGCGGGGTCTCGCGGGGGCCGTTCGCGTACGTCATGGGGGCGCCCTGCCCGCCGCCGCCCGCGGCTACGGCGTTCCGGCGGCGGACTCACCGGGTCGGGTGGCGGCAGGGGGGCGGGAGTTGACCGTACGCGCTACGCCGCGTGGACGGCCGGGTCCGCGGGGGCTTCCGCCTCGGGGGCGGTGCAGGCGCCGGCCAGGGCGTCGAGGGAGACGCCCAGGGTGGTGGCCAGGGCGGCGATCGTGAAGAAGGCCGGGGTGGGGGCGCGGCCGGTCTCGATCTTCCGGAGCGTCTCGGCGGAGATGCCGGCTGCCGCGGCGACGTCGGTCATGCTGCGCTCGCCCCGGGCGGCGCGCAGCAGGGCGCCGAAGCGCTCGCCGCGGCGGCGCTCCTCGGGGGTCAGTGGAGTACGAACCATGAGCGTGATACTAATACCGGTATAGTAATTGGGAGGCCGAGGGAGAGCCACGTCATGGTCGAAATCAAGAACGACGCAGCGCTGGACGCCATGCGCGAGGCCGGTCGTGTCGTCGCCGACGCCCTCGCCGCCGCGCGGGACGCGGCCGGCGTCGGGGTCAGCCTGCTGGAGCTGGACGAGGTCGCGCGCGAGGTGTTGGACAAGGCGGGGGCGGGATCGCCGTTCCTCGGCTACCGGCCGACATTCGCCACCACGCCCTTCCCCGCGGTCGTGTGCACCTCCGTCAACGACGCGATCGTGCACGGCATCCCCACCGGCTACCGGCTGCGCGACGGCGACCTGGTGTCCCTCGACTGCGGTGCCGAGCTGGACGGCTGGACGGGCGACGCGGCGATCAGCTTCACCGTGGGCACGGCGCGGCCCGAGGACACCGCGCTGATCGCCGCCACGCGGCGCGCGCTCGACGCCGGGATCGCGGCCGCGGTCGCGGGCGGGCGGCTGGGCGACATCTCGTCCGCCGTGGGGCGCGTGGCCGCGGAGGCGGGCTGCGGGATGCCGGCGGACTTCGGCGGGCACGGCATCGGGCGGCGGATGCACGAGGACCCGCCCGTGCCCAACCGCGGGCGCCCGGGGCGGGGTTTCCCGCTGCGGCACGGGCTGACGCTGTCGATCGAGCCGATGCTGCTGTCGGGGGGCTCGGACGCGTACGGGGTGGACGGCGACGGCTGGACGCTGCGGACGACGGACGGGAGCAGGGCGGCGCACATCGAGCACACGATCGCGGTGACGGAGGACGGGCCGCGGGTGCTGACGGTGCAGTGACGAGCGCGTGGTGAGGCGGGGTGCTCTGCGGCGGGGCGCTCTGGGGCCGGGGCGCTCTGCGGCGTGGTGCTGTTGAGGCGTGGTGCTGTGAGGCGTGCGGCGTAAGCGGGCGGCGGTGTGGCGGTCAGCGCCACCCGTAGCGCAGGCGCAGGCGGTGCTCGACGAGGTGGAACCGCTGGCGGTCGAGGGCGCATGCCTCGCGGCGCATGCCGCCGTCGTGGACGCGCAGCACGCGGTCCAGGTCGACCCACGACTCGCGGCCCGCGCGGTCCCAGGGGCCGACGCCGATGCGTACCCAGTCGTGGTCGTCGTCGCGGCGCCTGCTGGACAGCTGGACGGCGAGGACCGTACCGGTGCGCTCGCGGGCGACGACGAGGACGGGGCGGTCCTTGCCGCGGCCGTCGTTCTCCTCGTACGGCACCCAGGTCCAGACGATCTCGCCGGGGTCCGGGTCGCCGTCGGGGTCGGGGGCGTAGGAGGTGCGGACGGCGCCGGCGGCGCGCGGGTCTATCTCGGCGGTGGCGGTCGGGCCGTGCTGGCCGGGCTGGCTCGGTCGGCCGTTGCCGTCGGTGGGCGTGGTCACGCCAGGCACCGTAGCAACCCGGGGGCGGCAGGCCGTCATATGCCGGGGAAAAAGGGACGCAGAGGCCGGGCGGGGCGGGCGTTGTCAGTGGGGGGTTGTAGCTTCCAGGGCATGGACTACCACGACGTTGTCGACGAGCTCGAGTCGGCGGAGCAAGAGCTCGGCCTGGCCGCGTGCGACGTGGACGAGACCGAGGGGGCCGGGCTGGACCTGGCAGGGCTGGCCGCCGAGCTGGCGGAGCGCACGGAGCCGGCCGGGGCGGGCCGGCCGGGCGCACCGGCGGATGTCCGGGACGCGCCGGACGCCGCGGTGTGGGCCGCCCGCAGGGCCGACGGGCTCGCGGACGCCGAGCGGGCGGAGGAGCTGCCCGAAGCGGCGTGGCAGCCGGGCCGGCAGATATCCCTCGCGCGCAGCGCGCGGTAGGCGGTCGTACGCGCAGCGTGCCACGTTGGACCTCGACCCCCGGATGGCCGGATGCTGGAGGCAGGAGGTGCTACGCATGAGGCCGCTCCGCACCGGCGACGAGCCCGTGCACGCCCGCTCTCCGCTCCGGATGCGCTTCTGGCTGGCGCTCTGGGGAGTGCTCTGGATGATCGCGGGCACGGTGTTCTTCGTCGCCGTCGACCAACCGGTCTGGGCCGCGGTGACCGCGGCTCTCGCCGCGATCACGGCCGTCGACATGGTGGTGGTGGTCCGGCACATCAGACAGGGCCCGCACTTCCAGCCGGGCCGGAACATACCCCCGTACGAGCCGGTGCGGGAGGAGGGCGAACCGCCCAAGCCGAAGCGGCTGCCCTGAGGCCGGGGCGCACGCGCCGCCGGCGGGGCGCAGGCCGGAAGCCGCCGGCACCGGGCGGCGCGGGGGTTCCCGCCTGACCCAACGGCCACCGGCCGGTCTCGCTCCGTAGCGACCGGCGCGACCGGCGCGACCGGTGCGACCGGTGCGACCGGTGCCGACCGCCTACGGCCGCTCCGGGCGCCAGGCCGGGCGGCGCGGGTCATCGAGCCGTACGAGTACGTCTGCGGTCTCCGCGGGGTCGGCTTCTTCCTCGTAGCGGGCGAAGGCGGGCAGCGTCCAGCGGTCCTGCTCCGGTGTGCGCCGGGCAAGGGCGGAGGCGGAGAGACGGAGGTGAACGGTCAGGTCGAAGGGGAACCAGCGGCCGAGCAGCAGCGGCCCGTGCAGCAGCACGACGGCGCCGGGCGGGAGTTGCGTGTACGGGCTGCGCGTCGCGCGGTCGGTGACGGGGTCCCACAGGTCGGGCAGGACGCGGCCGTCGCCGCCGGGCTCCAGCGGACCGAAGACCTCGCGCCAGAGTGCGCCGGTGTCGAGCCAGGTGTCGTAGTACGCGTCGGGGTCCTCACGCCCGAACTCGTAGCGGAGGGAGGCCGGCCGCAGAAACGCGCCCTCGTCGAGGACGAGGCTCTCGCGCCCGCGCACGCGCAGGGCGTCGCCGACGCGGGCGGCGAGCGCACCCGGCTCCGCCGCGGGGGCGCCGTCCACCGCGACGCGCAGCCACGGGCCGCCGTCCGCCGCCTTCGACTCCGCGACGCGCTCGGCCAGCGCGTCGGTCAGCCGCTCCCAGGAGATCGCTTCGAGGCGCACGGTTCCATGATGCCCGGGGGCCGGGAGGGGCTGCTGCCCGGGCAGCGGGGCCCAGCCCGTGGGCCGTCCCGCGGGAGCTCGCGCTCCTCGCGGTGGTCGGACGGCTCGGCATGCGCCGGGGACGTCCCCGGTGCCGCGGCGTCGCGTCGGCGCGTCCGCGTGGCGCTCCCGGGTACGGGCGGCGGCATCCGGCGGGCCGTGCACTCCCGGAGGGTCGGCGGTGGTGCGGTGCCGCCACCTGACGGGCTGCCCAACCGGGCGGCCGGCGGGGGTGATTGAGTACGGAGGCGGACCCGAGCGCGCGTACCGCGTTCGGAACGGGAAACGAGGGGGGAACGGCACACGTGGGACCGGAGGATCTGAGCCCGCCCGAACGGCGGCTGTGGGACGCCTTCCCCACCGCCGGCCGCGTCGACCTCCGCGTCGGCGACCCCGCCGCGGACGACCCGGCCCGCGGCGCCGCCTGGGGCCCGGAGCGCGTCGTGCGCGCCGAGGTCGTCGCCGCGCTGCTGCTCGGCGCGCGCGAGGCCGAGTCGGGGCACACCGCCGGGGTGCAGCTCGTCGGCGCCCGGATCGCCGGCCGACTCGCGCTCGACCACGCCGAGATTCACCAACATCTGCGGCTCACGGACTGCTCGTTCGAGGAGTCCGTCGACCTCTACGGCGCCCGCACCCGCCAGCTCACCTTCAACGGCTCGCACCTGCCGGGCATGCTCGCCTCCCACCTCTGGGCGGAGGGCAGCCTCCGCCTGACCGGCTGCACGACGACCGGCAAGGTCCGGCTCGTCGCCACCCGCATCGCCGGCGCCCTCATACTCAACGCAGCCCGGCTCCACAACCCCGACGGCGAGGCCCTCAACGCCACCCGTCTGCAGGTCGACAACGACATCCTCATGCGCGACGGCTGCACAGCCCAGGGCACCGTCGTGCTGCGCAGCGCCCGCGTCGGCGGCAGCATCGACCTGCGCGGCGCCCGGCTCGACGCCACCACCGGCGAGGCCGCGCTCGACGCCGCCCGGGTGCAGATCGAGGGCGACTTCTCCGCGTACCGGCTGTCGGCCACCGGCAGGCTCGCCCTGCGGAACGCCACCGTCGCCGGCGCGACGTTCCTGCGCGCCGCCGAGCTCGACAACGCCGCCGGCCGCACCCTGGACGCCCCCGGCGCGCACCTCGGTTCCGATGTCGTGCTCGACAACGGCTTCCGCTCCCACGGCCAGATACGGCTCGCGGACGCGACCGTCGGCGGCCGGCTGGTGATGAGCGGCGCAGAGCTGCGGGCGGATGCGGACGACGCCGCACTCGACGCGTACGGGATCCAGATAGGCGCCGACGCCGTGCTGGACCGCCTGACTGCCACCGGCCTGGTCCGGATGTCGGGCGCGCAGATCACCGGCCGCATCCAGGCCGGCGGGAGCCGCATCAGCGCGCACAGCCCCGGCGGCAGCGGCATCTACGGCCCCGGCACCACCGCGCTCAGCCTGCGCCGCACCGCCGCCCGCGAGGCCGACCTGCACACCACACGCCTCGACGGCGCCCTCGACCTGCGCTACTCCGCCCTCGGCGTCCTGCACGACGCGGCCGACACCTGGCCGGCCCGCATCCGCCTCGACGGCGCGGTGTACGAACAGCTCCACAACCCGCTCTCCGCCGCCGAGCGCCTGCCCTGGCTGAACCCCGGCGACGGCACCTACGTCCCGCAGCCGTACGAGCAGCTCGCCGCGGCGTACCGCGGCCTCGGCCACGAGGACGACGCCCGCCGCGTCCTGCTCGCCAAGCAGCGGGCCCGCCGCGCCCGGCTGCCCTGGTACGCCCGCGCCTGGGGCATCGTCCAGGACGCCACCGTCGGCTACGGCTACCGGCCCGAACGCGCCGTCGGCTGGCTGGCCGGGCTGCTGGCGCTGGGCTCCCTGCTCTTCCACGCCGACCCGCCGCGGCCGTTGGAGCCCGACAAGAAGGTCGACTTCAACCCGTTCGTCTACACGCTCGACACGCTGCTGCCGGTCGTCGACTTCGGCCAGGGCACCGCCTTCACGCCGGACGGCGGCACCCGGTGGGTGGCGTACCTGCTCGTCGCCGCCGGCTGGATCCTCGCCACCGCCGTGGCCGCGGGCGCGGCCAGAGCGCTGAACCGGCCGTAGCGGCGGGCGCGGCCCGGGCGGCAGCGGCCTTCGACGGGGGCCAGGAGAGCCCGCCGAGAGGGCCGCTGCCGCCGCGCCGGGACCCGCGAACACCCGCCCGGGTGCGGGTCCGCCCGGCGCGTTCCCCGCCCGGGAACGCGCCGGAGGCACTCGGCGAAACGGCAGCGCGTCAGTAGCGCAGTGCGTCGAGGTACTCGTAGCTGTTGCGCGCCGTCGCGAACGGGTCGGACGGGTTGTCGTGCTCGACGAGCCACTGCCTGACCCCGCCGCTCTTCGCCCCCTGGAACATCCCCGCGAAGTCCAGCACGCCGGAGCCGACGTCGGCGAAGTCGCCGTTCGGCGCCATGTCCTTGACGTGCAGCGCGGGGAAGCGGCCGGGGTGCCGGCGGAAGTACGTGAGCGGGTCGGCCCCGCCGCTCACCGCCCAGTACAGGTCGAACTCGAAGGCGACCAGCTGGGGATCGGTCTCGTTGACGAGGATGTCGAAGAGCACCTCGCCGTCGACGGTGGCGTGGTCGTTGCCGTGGTTGTGGAAGAGCACCTGCTGCAGACCGGCGTCGCGGCAGGCGCGGCCCGCCTCGTTCAGGACGCGGGCGGCCTCGCGGAAGCCGGCCGGCGTGTGCAGGGAGCCGGGCAGGCTGGGGACGACGACCCACTGGCCGCCCAGGGTGTGGACGTCCTCGATCGCCTGCGGCAGGCCGCTGCCGGAGACGATGTCGTACGCGACGTGCTCCAGCACCGCCGAGAGCCCGGCGTCGTCGATCATGCCGCGGATCTGCTGGGCGTTGTGGCCGTGCCGGCCGCTGACGCCGACGGTGGCGTAGCCGATGTCGGACAGCTGCTGCAGGGTGCCGGCGAAGTCGGTGGCCAGGGGCCCGCGCATGGTGTACAGGTGCATGCCGATGCCGCCCGGCGGGATGCGCCGCTTGCCGTCCGGGCCGCACCCGGCGAGGCCCGCCGCGTCGGCGGCCGCGGCCGGACCGGCCGCGCCGCCGAGCGCCGCGGCGGTGCCGGCGCCGAGCGCCGCGGCGAGCAGCGCGCGCCGTCCCATCCCGCTGTTCGCCGGCCGCCGGGACCTGCCCGTCCCGTCGGCTCCGTGGTCCGTCTCGTGCCTGCCGTTCATGCGCACAACCGCCTCTCCCGCGTCTGACGAGCCATTTAGAAAGCGCTTACTGGCATGCGCGCCTCAGAGTAAGCGCGCCGCGTCACGTGGTCAACGGGTCGGCACGCGCCGTGCGGTGGACGGCTCAGCCCGCGGCGTACGCCACCTGGCACGCCCGGCACGCGCAGCGTGCCCCGCGACGCCCGTCCGGCGACCGGCCGCAGTCGGACCAAAGGCGAGGATGGCCGACGGTGCCGGCAGGTGGCGGCGATCGCGGTTGCCTTCAGGTGGGTCCTGTCCGGTGGAGAAGGGGCGTCAGGCGGTCATTGCGTCGCGGACCTTGGCGGTGTCGACGAACTGCTCGAAGCGGACGATTCGACCGCCCCGTACGACGAAGTGGTGGGCGACACGTACGTCGATGTCCTTGCCGGTGGCCTTGTTGGTGCCGGTGTAGCGGGCCAGGACCACGACGTTCTCGCCGTCGACGACGTAGGTGTCGTCATGGGCGGCCCAGCCGTCCCAGTCCTTGCCGAGCCGTTCCATGACCGCGGAGGTGACGCCAGCCGGGGTGCGGTAGGTGCCGGCAAGGGGGAAGCCTGCCATCTCGGTCCACTCCACGTCGTCGGCCAGGGTGGCGCGCAGGGCTTCGAGGTCGCCGTTCGCGGAGGCGATGTACTGGCGGCGCACCACGTCGGCGGGGGCGGCCGAGGTGGCGAAATCGGTGGTCTCACACATGGGTCGGGCCTTTCTCAGAACGAGTCGGGGTCGGCGGTCGGGCACAGGCGGTAGGTGGGTACGCGCCTGACTCCGGCGTGGCGTCGCAAAAGCAGGTGGATGCCCGCGCCGAGGGCGGCGCCGATGATCGGCGCGAGCAGATAGACGCCCAGGTATCCGTACGTGCCGGACAGAAGCGCGGGACCGCCTCGGCGAGGAAGACGGTGAAGGTGTTCCAGGCGGGGGCCGGCTGGACGGCGGCGTACCCGACGGGAGCGGCGGCCACGACATGGCCCCAGACCTGGCGGGCGAGTCCCGCCCCGGCCAGCGACCCGCCCAGCTGGGCGATGACGTACGGCACGACGCTGCGCGCGGGGAAGGCACCCATCGGCCACAGGGCGACGCTGACCGCCGGGTTTATGTGCGCGCCCGAACGCCGTCCCCACCGGCCTGCGGATCAGCAGGAGCAGCACCAAGCCCACGATCACTCCAGCGACGGCCAGGGCGGCCTGGACGTCGGCGATGAGGAACGGAGAGCCGGGGGCCGTGATCCAGCGGACGGCGGTGACGACCGTGAACAGCAGGACGGTGGTCAGCGCGAACTCGCACAGCGAGTAGGCGGGGAGGACGGCAGGCGCGGGGTGCGCGGCCTGGCTGTCGCGGGCGGTGGTGCTCATCGGCCCTCACAGGGGAGGCGTCGCGATCTGACAGAGGCCCGGTGCCGGGGGTCGCCCGGCACCGGGCTCGTGGGGGCGGGGTCAGCCCCAGGTCATCTCGCCCTTGGCGACCTTCGCGCCGAGCTGGGCCGCGATGAGCATGCCGGACTCGGGGTAGCGGGCGACCAGTGCGTTCGTCAGGGCCTCGCCGCTGCTGGCCTTGCCCAGCTCGTCCTCGAAGGCGGCGAGATAGGTGCGGGTGTACGTGATCGGGCTTGCGTCGAGGGCGGCGGTAGTGGGCAGCCGGTGGCCGGGGACGGCGAAGGCGGGGTTCAGGGCGCTCATCTCGTCCAGCAGCTCGGTCCATACGGCGCGGTCCTCGGGCTTGCCGGTGTCGGCGACCCAGACGTGCTCGTTGTCGAAGAGGAGGACCCCGGCGACGATCGCCCGGTGCTCGGCCTGCCACAGGTAGTGCCGGTCGGGGAGGCCGGGGTGGCCGCCCTTGAGCTGGAAGACGTGCCCTTCGAAGGTGATGTCACCGGTCAGCGGGGCCAGCTCGACCAAGCGGGTGGGGCGGTTGACACCAACCGGCTCCCACGCCTTGAGCTTGCCTTCGTACGCGTCCTTGATGTGCTCGATCACCAGCGGGGTGGCGACGATCGCGGCGTCGGGGAATGCGTCGGCGATCACCTCGGCGCCCCAGTAGTAGTCCGGGTCGGCATGGCTGACGAACACCGTGGTCAGCGTTTTGCCGGAGTCGAGGATCTCGGCGACCAGACGGTGACCGTCGGCGCGGGTGAACCCGGCGTCGATCAGGAATGCCTCCTCCTCGCCGGTGATGAGGGTGGCGGTCTTGTTCTTCGAGCCGACTGGGAAGTCCAGGTCGATGACCTTGAAGTCGAGGGTGCTCATGACGATGTCCTTCGTAAGTGGAGAGAGCTGGTCAGGATGCGGCGGTGAGGTTGTTCAGGCGTTGGTCGATCTCATCGGCGGTGGCATGGCCGACGGCCAGAGGGGTGGCGTGCCGGCCGTCGACGGCCAGCAGGGTGGGGAAGCCTTCGACGCCCAGACGCGCCGCCCGTGCGAAGTCGGCCTGCGCGGCGGCGGCGGACTCCGGTGCGGTGTACGCCGCAACGACGCTGTCCGCGTCCACTCCGGCCGCCTCGGCGACCGCCCGGTAGGTGGCCGGATCCGACAGGCTCAGACCGTCCAGGTAGAACGCGTCCTGGAGCGCGGCGGCCATCTCCACCATGCGACCGGGCGTGACCTCCCGCAACGCGGCCACCCCGCGCGCGGCGGCTTCGGAATCCATGACGAACGAACCGTCCGCGATGCGCTGCACGTAACCGGCTCCGAACACGGCCCCGGTCAGTTCAGTGATCTTGGCGTTGGCGCCCTGGACGTAACCGAACTCGCGCACCGGCACGGCCCGCGGGCCGGTGAACAAGCCACCCGATACGACCTCGACGGACACCTCGGGATGGCGCCGGGTGACCTCAGCGAGGGTGGGGGCAAAGCCGTATGACCAGCCGCAGTAGGCGTCGAAGACGTAAACGAGTTTCATGGGGACCTTTGCTGAAGCAGGGGGAGCCGCTCCGCACGGGAGCGATTTACCTTCCTCAACAGTATCTGAACCATCAGGTATTCCCTGTGAGGCGAAAGTCCTCCCTCCCCGGGACCTCCGCCCCTGTCACCGCAGGCGCGGCAGGGCCTCCCGTGCGGAGTGGGACAGGATCCGCAGGCAGTCCATGAACTGCTCCCGGGCCTCCTCGGGCAGCGGCGCCAGGAAATACCGGCGGATGTTCTCCACGTGCAGCCGGCTGGCCCGCACCACGATGCCCTCACCCTGCCTGGTGAGCCGCACCAGCTTGCCCCTGCGGTCCGCGGGATCGTCGGCGCGCACCACCAGGCCGGCCGCTTCCATCCGGTCCACCAGCCGGGTCATCCCGCCGGTCGTCAGGACCCGCTCCTGCGCGATCGCCCGCATCGAGAGGCCCGGATCGCCCGCCCGGCCCACGATCAGCAGCACCTCGTACATCAGATGGCTGATCCCGAACTCCTCCTCGATCGCACCGCCGAGCAGGTACTCCAGCCGTCCCGCGGCCCCCTGCAGCCGCCCGAACGCAAGCACCAGCTCATCGTTCGCCGCCTCCTGCGCCGAAGTGATCCCCGCACCTTCACCCACCCGCCACACCCTTCGCTCGTCCGCACTCAGCACGATCATCGCCCCTCCCGCCGCCCGGCTCGCAGCAATGCCCTCCCTGGGCAGGCGCCGGGGAGAGCTCCGACCCGACGGGTCCGGTGGTCTGGCCGTCACTGTGCGCCGGCTCCGCCGGAGTGCTCCCGGCTCTGGCGGATCAGTCGTGGCGGGTAGGCGGCCCAGTCGATCAGGGAGGCCGCGATGCCGTTGAGGCCGGCGCCCAGCAGGGCGAGAGCGCATTCCCCCCGCTACAGCCGGGCCGCCCACCATCAGCAACTGAAACCGGGTTCTCAGAAACGTTCCTTTGCGCGAGCAAGATCAGAAACGGGCCGCCGAACCCCCGCCGATCCCCCGGGTCCATGACGGCCCCTCAGCAGCCCTCCCTGGCCGACCGGTCGGACGCCAACGACGTCGAACAGCACGCCGGTCCGAAGTGTGACGCCCAGCCCGGCCCACCCTGCCGCTCACGCGGCGGAACACGGCCCGGAGGACGTGGCCCAGACCTGATACGGCCCCGGTAAGCCCCCGCCGCGCCCCTCCGGCACGGGCACCAGCGTCGTGGTCCCCGGACCCCGCTTACTCCTCGAACCCCGCCGCGTCCACGAAGTCCGGCCGCGGGTCGAGCGCCGCCGCCAGCCGGAAGTGCCGGCGCACCTCGTCCGGGTCGCCCCCGGCGCGCTCCAGCGTGCGGGCCAGTGCGAAGTGCGCGTAGGCGTTGTCCGGTTCCCGGTCGATGACCGTGCGGAAGTCGGCCTCCGCCGCGCGCAGGCGGGCGCTCATGAAGTAGGCCCGGGCGCGCAGCAGCCGCGGCGAGACCTTCTCGGGATGGGCCTCGACCAGCGGGTCGAGCAGTTGGACCGCGCCGCGCGGATCACGGGCGGCGAGCAGCTGCTCGGCCGCCCGGTAGTCGACGACGTCGGTTTCCGGGCTGCGCTCGGCCACGGCGACTCCTTCCTCGTCTTCTCGGTCTTCGTCTTCGGTCTGCCGTCTTTTGTCTGGCGTCTTCGTCATCCGGCGGCGATTCGTCCCCCCAACACGGGATCATGCCCCGCTATTCCGCCCCCTGACCCCCTTGAGCGCCACCAGTTCCTCCCAGACCTTCCGCACCCGCAGCTCCAGTTCCCCCGGGGTCCCGTCGTTGTCGACGACGATGTCGGCGACCGCGAGCCGCTGCTCGCGCGTGGCCTGCGCCGCCATGCGGGCGCGCGCCTCGTCCTCGGCCATGCCGCGCAGCCGCACCAGCCGGTCGAGCTGGGTGGCGGGCGCGACGTCGACGACCACGACGACGTCGTACAGCCCGGCGAGCCCGTTCTCGGCGAGCAGTGGCACGTCGTTCACGACGATCGCGTCCGGGCCCGCCGCCTCCTGCAGGGCGGCGGAGCGCTCGCGCACCAGGGGGTGGACGATGGCGTTCAGCGCCCGGCGCCGCTCGGCGTCGGCGAAGACGATGGCGCCGAGCTTCGCCCGGTCCAGGCTCCCGTCCGCCGCGAGGACGTCCGTCCCGAACTCCGCGACGACCGCCGCCAGCCCCGCGGTGCCGGGCTCCACCACCTCGCGGGCGATCTTGTCGGAGTCGACGATCACGGCACCGTACGAGGCCAGCAGCTGCGCCACCGCGCTCTTACCGGCGCCGATCCCGCCGGTCAGTCCCACCGTCAGCATGCGCCCAAGCCTAGGGCGCGCACGCGCCCGGGGCGGCGGCCGCGCGCCCGGGCCGGGGCCGGAGCGCAACGTCCGCGCTCCGGCCCCGCCACACGCCACCGGGTCGCCTCCTCGGCCACCCTCCTCGGCCGCCGCCCTCTCAGTCGCCCTCCTCGCGCTCCGCGAGGAACTGCTCGAAGGCGTTGCCCAGCTCGTCCGCCGAGGGCAGCTCGGCGGGCTCGGCCATCAGGTTCTCCCGGTCCGCGCCGCCGGCCAGCGCGTCGTACTGGTGCTCAAGTCCGCGGACCATGCCTACCAGTTCCTCGTCGCCCTCGTCGACCTGGCGCTCGATCTCGTTCTGCACCTTCAGCGCCTCGGAGCGCAGCGCGTGCGCGACGCCCGGGAGGACGAGGCCGGTCGCCGAGGTGATCGACTCCAGCACGGTCAGTGCCGCGTCGGGGTAGGGGGTGCGGGCCAGGTAGTGCGGCACGTGGGCGGCGACGCCGAGGACGTCGTGCCCGGCCTCGCCGAGCCGGTACTCCAGGAGCGCGTCAGCGCTGCCGGGGACCTGGGCCTCGTCGAAGACGCTGCGGTGGCCCGGCACCAGGTCGATGCGGTTGCCGTGCGGGGTGAGGCCCACCGGGCGGGTGTGCGGCACGCCCATGGGGACACCGTGGAAGTTGACCGCCAGGCGCACGTTCAGCCGCTCGACGATCTCGCGCACGGCCTCGGCGAAGCGCTCCCACTCCACGTCCGGCTCGGGGCCGGAGAGCAGCAGGAACGGGCTCGCGGTCGCGTCACGCACGAGGTGCAGTTCGAGCGCGGGGACCTCGTACGCGGCCCAGTGGTCGCGGCGGAAGGTCATGAGGGGGCGGCGCGCACGGTAATCGACGAGCCGGTCGTGGTCGAAGCGGGCGACGACCTCGTGCGGCAGGTCGTCGAGCAGCCGCTCAGTGATCTGCGCACCGGTCTCGCCGGCGTCGATGAAGCCTTCGAGGTGGTAGAGCAGGGTCAGCCCCGCCGAGTCGTGCTCCAGCACCGTGTCGACAGCCGCGAGCCCGCTGGGGTCCCATTCGTACATGCTCATGAGGGTGTAACACCCCGCGTGCCCGCGGTGATTCCCGGTGACGCGGACGGATTGTGCGCGCGCCGGCCCGGCACCCGCCGCGGAGCGCCGGTGCGGCAGGTCAGCGCCGCTGCCGCCACCGGAGGTCCGGCTGGATCTTCCTGTCCGGCGACGGAACCTCGCCGCGGCCGATTGCGTCCTTCTCCGCGGAAGGAGGGGGTCGTCGTGCCTGAGGAGGGGCCGGGAGGCGAAGTCCCGGGCGGGCGCGGCACGTTGCGGGAGCCGCTACGGCCCCGGCGCGAGGGCCGGCGCCGGGTGTCGCGCTCTCTGACGTTCGCCGCGATCGGTGCCTGCGTCCTCGTGATCGCGAGCATCGTCGTGTCCGCATGGCCCGGCGGCACCGGGCTGGGACCGCCCGGAGGGCCGTCGCCCGACGCCACCACGGCCGCCGCCTTCACCGGCGTGTACCGCATCGGCGCCCTCGGGGACGCCGACCCGGGCGGCGGGCGGGACACCGTCCTGACCCGGAGCGTGACCCGCGCGCTCGCCGACCACAGCGGCGGCGGCGCCGGCAACGGCGGCGTGGCCGCGCCGCCGCTGGGCGTCGCGGACCTCACCGCCCACAAGGAGTCCACCGAACCCGCGAACCGCCGGCTGATAGCGCGCTGGCTGGAGATGGAACCGGGCCTCACCGGAGTCGTCGGCGGCGACCACACCCTCAAGCTGCCGGAGAGCGGCCTGACGTCCTTCCGCCTCCCGGTCGTACGCGCCTGCCGCCACGACAGCGCCGGCCCCGAGCCCCGCTACGCCGACACCGGCGAGCTGCGCTCCTCCGCCTCCACCGCCGACATGGGCGTTGTCATGGCCCGCCACCTCGCCGCCACGCCCGGCCTGCGCAAGGTCTACGTCCGCGGCGACACCGCCGCCGACCCCACCCGCGCCCTGGTCGACCGGCTGCGCGCGGACGGCGTCGAGGTGCGCACCGACGACGCGGAGCCGCTCGCCGACGGCATCGGCCGGTTCCGGCCGGACGCGGTGTTCCTGGAGGGCGGGGTGCGGAACCTGGCGGAGTGGCTGGAGGAGGTGGAGGACAGCGGGTTCGCCGGGGTGAAGGCGCTGTGGGACCCCACCGCGCCGACCTGCACCGGCCGCAACGCCGCCGACGCGGACTTCTCCGTACCGGACGGCTGGCTGACCGTCCGCGGCCACTACGACGTCCGCCTGGACCCCGACGCCGACCGCCGCGCCGCCGTGCGCCGGGCCCTCGGCACCGACCTGGCCACCCGCCCGTACGCCGTCGAGACCTACGACGCCGCCCGCGCCCTGCTCTCCGCCTGGGACACCGTCTCCGCCGAGGACCGCAACAGCGACGAGCCGGACATGGCCCGCGCCGCGCTGGCCGAGGAGCTGCCGACGGTGCCGGTGCGGGTGGCGCTCGGCGGCTGGTGGACGCGGCTGTCGGAGGCCGAGGCGCACCCGGTGGTGTGGCTCGACCGCCGGGAGGGCGGGGAGTGGCGGCAGGAGGCGGAGAAGCGCCGCTGAGCGCGGGCGGCACGGGTGCGGGCGCGCCGCCCGCGCCTGGCGCGGGTACGTACGACGCCGGTGCGTAGGTACGACGACGCCCGCGGGCCGGCCCGCGGACCCGCCCGTGGCCGTGACCGCAGCCATGGCTGTACGGGCGGACCCGCCGCGCCGCACCCGCGCGCATCGCGGTGCCTACGAGACCCCGACGCCCCGCGGCGCGGAGCGCTCCGGCCCCTCGTCCGCGTACCCCGCACGCCCCTCGGGCCGCTCCAGCGCCACCTTCGGCAGCCTCCTGGCCAGCGGACCCGGCAGCCACCAGGCGTGCCGGCCGAGCAGCTGCATCACCGCGGGCACGATCAGGCAGCGGATCACCAGGGCGTCCAGCAGGATCGCCACCGCCAGCCCCAGGCCGAACTGCTGCAGCATCCGGCTCGGGCTGAGGACGAACGCCGCGAACACCACGATCATGATCAGCGCCGCCGCGGTGATCACCTGCCCGGTGACGGCCAGGCCCTCGCGCACCGCGTGCGAGGCGTTCTTCGTACGCTCCCACTCCTCGTGCATCCGGGAGACGAGGAAGACCTCGTAGTCCATGGAGAGCCCGAAGACGATCGCGAAGATCATCACGGGGATGAACGCCTCGATGGGCCCCGGCTCGACGCCGAACCAGCCTTCCTGGAACACCAGCGTGATCACGCCGAGCGCGGCCCCGATGGACAGCAGGTTGAGCGCGGCGGCCTTGAGGGGGATCCACAGCGACCGGAACACCACCATCAGCAGCAGCGTCGACAGCCCGACGACCAGGGCGACGAACAGCGGCATCCGGTCGGCAACGGTGTCGGAGAAGTCCTGGGTGCCGGCGGTGGCGCCGCCGACCAGGTACTCCGCACCCGTCTCCGCCGCCAGCGGCGGCAGCACGTCGTCGCGCAGGTCGTGGACGAGGTCCGCGGTCGCGGCGTCCTGCGGCGCCGACTCGGGGAAGACGACGACGGTGGCGACCTCGCCGTCCTCGGACGGCAGCGGCGGGGTCGTCGCGGCGACCCCGCCGGCCTGCGCGATCCGGGCCTGCGCCTGCTCGCCGGCCTCGGCGGCGCCGGCGTCGCCACCGCCCTGCGCAACGACGACGAGCGGGCCGTTGAAGCCGGGCCCGAAGCCCTCGGCGAGCAGGTCGTACGCCTGCCTGCTGGTGCTGGAGGCGGCGTCGTTCCCGGCGTCGGCGAAGCCGAGCCGCAGGCCGAGCGCGGGCGCCGACAGGGCCAGCAGCGCGACCAGGGCCGCGACCAGCGCGGGCAGCGGACGGCGCTGCACGGCGGCGGCCAGGGCCCGCCAGCGGCGGCCCTCGGCCTTGCCCTTGGCCGCCGCCTTCTCGGCGCGCTTGAGGACGTGGCGCTGGATGCGCCGGCCGAACACGCTGAGCAGCGCGGGCAGCAGCACCAGCGACGCGGCCATCGTGACCAGCACGGTCAGCGCCACCGCGAGCGCCACGCCCTGCAGCGAACCGAGGCCGAGGGCGACCAGGCCGAGGAGGGCGATGATGACGGTGCAGCCGGCGAAGAAGACCGTGCGCCCGGCGGCGTCGAGCGCGATACGTGCGGCGCCGTCCCGGTCGGCGCCGCGGATCAGCTCGTGGCGGTACCGGTAGAAGATCAGCAGAGCGTAGTCGACACCGACGCCGAGGCCGACGAGCATCATGATCGGCGGGGTGAAGTCGGCGACGGTGAAGGCGTGCCCGGCCAGGGTGATCAGACCAACGGCGGTGCCGACCGCGAACAGCGCGGTGACCAGCGGCACGGCCGCCGCCACCAGCGAGCCGAAGAGCAGCACGAGGATCACCAGCGCGGCGAGCATGCCGGCGCCCTCGGCGGCACCCCCGCCCGCCTCCTCGGCGCCGCGCACGGCCTCACCGCCCAGCTCGACCTGCCGCACGTCGCTCCCAGCCTGCCGCGCGGTGTCGATGATCTTCTCGACATCCGCCTTCGGCACGGTCTCCGCCTTGCCGTCGAGGGTGACGGTGGCGTACGCGATGTCGCCGTCCGCGGAGACCGCCGCGCCGCCGTCGGCGTACGGGCTACGTACGTCCACGACGCTCGGCAGCCCGCGCACCCGCTCCAGCATGCGCTCGACGTCCTGCTCGGTGCCCGCGGCGCGCATCCCGCGCCGGTCCTTGAACACGATCTCCACGCTGTCGCCCGCCTGCGCGGAGCCGTGCCGCTCCAGCAGGTCGATGGCGGCCTGCGAGTCGGTGCCGGGGAGGGAGAAATCGTTGCGCCAGCTGCTTCCGGCGGCCTGGGAGGCGGCGGTGACGCCGAGGAGGACGACGACCCAGAGCAGGATCGCGACCCGGCGGCGCCGGCGCGACCAGTCGGCGAGACGGGCGAAGAGCCCGGGCCGTACGGCGGGGGCGGCGGGCGGTGGAGCTGCGCTGTGTGCGGACATGACGCCAGCGTGCGGCGCCGCCTGCGGCGGGCGCGTCGCCCGGGCGCGGACACCGTCCCTACCCCGCTGGTTGCGGCCTCCGCCGGCCCCGTACTACCCGGGTTGCGCCCGGCCCCCGAATCCGGACCGATCCCCTAAGGGACCCCCTACAGAACCCCCCAGGGCCCCCACAACCCTGCACACCCGCCCCAGGGTAGGCCGCCCCGCCGACATCGACGTGTGCGCCGGACGCCGACGGTCTGCTACGCCAGGGACGCACCACCACGACAGCCGCTCCCACGGCGCCGCCGCACCCGCCTCCCGCCGGTCCCGCACGCACGCCCCCCGTCAGGGCGCCAACCACCCCGGCCGCACCATCCCCGACTCGTACGCCAGCACCACCAGCTGCGCCCGGTCCCGTACCCCCAGCTTCGTCATGATCCGGCTCACGTGCGTCTTCGCCGTCGCCGGGCTCAGCACCAGCCGCGCCGCGATCTCGTCGTTCGACAGCCCCGCCGCCACCAGCTCCATCACCTCGGCCTCCCGCTCCGTCAGCGCGTTCAGCCGCGGGCTCGGCTCCGGCGCCTTCACCCGGCCGGCGAACTCGGCGATCAGCCGCCGCGTCACCGACGGGCTGATCAGCGCGTCGCCGCGCGCCGCCACCCGCACCGCGTGGATCAGCTCCTCCGGCTCGGTGTCCTTGACCAGGAACCCGGCGGCGCCGGCGCGCAGCGCCCCGTACACGTAGTCGTCGAGGTCGAACGTCGTCAGGATGACGACCCTCACGTCCGCCAGCCGCTCGTCCGCGGCGATCCGCCGGGCGGCCTCCAGGCCGTCGGTGCCCGGCATCCGGATGTCCATCAGCACGACGTCGGGGCGCAGTTCGCGGCAGGCGGCCACCGCCTCGTCGCCGTCGCTCGCCTCCCCGACCACGTCGAGGTCGTCCTCGTCCGCCAGTATCGAGCGGAAGCCGGCGCGCACCAGCTTCTGGTCGTCCGCGAGCAGAATCCTGATCATGCCTGCGCGTGCTCCGTTCCGTAGGGCAGCCGGGCGGTGACGACGAAGCCGGCGCCGCCCGGCCGCGGCCCGGCGGCCAGTTCCCCGCCGACCGCCCGCGCCCGCTCCCGCATGCCGCCGATCCCGCTGCCGCCGCCGGGCCCGCCGCCCCCTCCGATGCCGGCCCCGACTCCGCTCCCGGCTCCGGCCCCGCTCCCGGCTCCGCCCCGGGCGTCACCGGCGGCCGGCAGCGGCCCGCCCCGCCCGTCGTCCTCGACCTCCAGCCGCAGCTCACGCTCACCGTAGTCCACCCGTACGGTCACGGACGTCGCTCCCCGCGCATGCCGCGTGACGTTCGTCAGCGACTCCTGTACGACGCGGTACGCGGCCAGGTCCAGCTCCGCCGGCAGCGACCGCTCCGCACCCGCCACCACCGTCCGTACCCGCAGCCCTGCCGTGTCCGCCGTGCGCTCGGTCAGCTCGCCGAGGCGCGCCAGCCCGGGGGCGGGCGCCGTGGGCGCCTCCTCGTCGACGTGCCGCAGCACGCCGAGGGTGGTACGCAGCTCGCGCAGCGTCTCGCGGCTGGTCTCCTTGATGGCGGCCAGGGCGTCGGCGGCCGCCGGGGCCGGGGCGTCGCTCTTCTTCAGGCGGTGCAGTGCGGCACCGGACTGGACGTTGATGAGCGAGATGTTGTGTCCGATGACGTCGTGCAACTCGCGTGCGATACGCAGCCGTTCCTCGGTTGCGCGCCGGCGCGCCTCGCCCTCGACGTGCGCCCGCCGCCCGTACCACATGGCGCCCAGCGCCAGGACGGCGACGACCCAGCCGCCGAGCATGAACAGCGCGACGCCGTTGACGTCGTCGTTGCCCGACAGCGTCCCGGCGGCGGCGCCGGCGACGACGAGCAGACCCAGCGCCACCGCCGCGCGCAGCCGCCCCGCCGCCGCCACGCAGTACAGCGCGACGACGAGCACGACGAACAGCGGGCCGTCGTAGGGGCTGCTCACGTAGTAGACGCCGACGGCCGGGATGACGAACACGCCCACGGCGACCGGATGGCGGCGGGCGAAGTACAGCGCCCCGCACACCAGCGTGATCAGCGCCCACCCCAGCGCCGTCGCCGCCCACGACTCGCGCCGGTGGCCCACCAACGACTGCAATGTGCCCAGCGCCACCAGCACGCCCGTCCCGGCCGCGAGGGCGGCGTCCGCCGCGCGGCCCTGGGGCAGGCGAAGCCGGCGTACGGGCAGGGGCATGGCCCCAGCGTACGCGCCGGGAGGGGCAGGCCCGGGCGCGTACGGTACGCGCCCCGCGAGCCGCCGCCCGCCGCCAGCACGCCCGGCAGCACCGACGGCACCGACGGCAGCGGCGCAGGCCAGCACCAACCGCAAGGCCGCCGCGAATAACGGAAGGGCAGAAACGCGGAAAGCCCGCCGCCCCCGAAGGGGACGACGGGCTTCCGTCTGTCCTGCCGCGTACTACCTGCTACGCCACGCGACCGCGGTCAGCTCTGGCCGCCGGCCAGCTTCTCGCGGAGCGCCGCCAGCGCCTCGTCCGAGGCCAGCGCGCCGGAGTCGTCGGCACCCTCGGAGGAGTACGAACCGCCGCCGGACGGAGCCGGCGCCGAGTCCCCCGCCTCGGCCGCCGCCTGGGCGTCGGCCTCGCGGGACTTGACTACCTGCGCCTGGTGCTGCTCGAAGCGGGCGTGGGCCTCGGCGTACTGGCCCTCCCACTCCTCGCGCTGCTTCTCGTACCCGTCGAGCCACTCGTTGGTCTCGGGGTCGAAGCCCTCGGGGTAGATGTAGTTGCCCTGGTCGTCGTACGAGGCGGCCATGCCGTAGAGCGTCGGGTCGAAGTCGACGGCCATCGGGTCGGGCCCGAAGGTCTCGTTCGCCTGCTTCAGCGAGAGGCTGATGCGGCGACGCTCCAGGTCGATGTCGATGACCTTGACGAAGATCTCGTCGCCGACCTGGACGACCTGCTCCGGGATCTCCACGTGCCGCTCGGCCAGCTCGGAGATGTGGACCAGGCCCTCGATGCCCTCGTCGACGCGGACGAACGCACCGAACGGCACCAGCTTCGTGACCTTGCCGGGCACGACCTGACCGATCTGGTGCGTGCGCGCGAACTGCTGCCACGGGTCTTCCTGGGTCGCCTTCAGCGACAGCGAGACACGCTCGCGGTCCATGTCGACGTCCAGAACCTCGACCGTGACCTCCTGGCCGACCTCGACGACCTCGGAGGGGTGGTCGATGTGCTTCCAGGACAGCTCGGACACGTGCACCAGGCCGTCCACGCCGCCCAGGTCCACGAAGGCGCCGAAGTTGACGATCGAGGAGACCACACCCGATCGCACCTGGCCCTTCTGCAGGGTGGTGAGGAAGGTCTGGCGGACCTCCGACTGGGTCTGCTCAAGCCAGGCACGGCGGGACAGAACCACGTTGTTCCGGTTCTTGTCCAGCTCGATGATCTTGGCTTCGAGCTCCTTGCCGACGTAGGGCTGCAGGTCGCGCACGCGGCGCATCTCGACCAGCGATGCGGGCAGGAAGCCCCGCAGGCCGATGTCGAGGATGAGACCGCCCTTGACGACCTCGATGACGGTACCGGTGACGATGCCGTCCTCTTCCTTGATCTTCTCGATGGTGCCCCACGCGCGCTCGTACTGCGCGCGCTTCTTCGAGAGGATCAGCCGGCCTTCCTTGTCCTCCTTCTGGAGCACAAGGGCCTCGATCTCGTCGCCGACGGCGACGACCTCGTTCGGGTCGACGTCGTGCTTGATCGAGAGTTCCCGCGAAGGGATGACACCCTCGGTCTTGTAGCCGATGTCGAGCAGGACCTCGTCCCGGTCGACCTTCACGATGACGCCGTCGACGATGTCGCCGTCGTTGAAGTACTTGATCGTCTCGTCGATCGCGGCGAGGAAGGCTTCCTCGGAACCGATGTCGTTGACCGCGACCTGCTCAGTGGCGGCCGCGGTGTTCTCGGTGCTGCTCGTCATGTGGGATTGGGCTCCGGTACGGGCAATTGAGTCGTCGTCACTCCACGCCGAGAGCCCTGTGATCGCACCGCCGAAGCCGGACAGCCTGAGAGGCGCTTTCCCGACTCCACACTGGGAGTCCGGCAGCGCCTCGTGAACCGAGGGGACATACAACAGATGCGAGCGCGGCCTGCTCCGTCCGAGGCACGCAGGCCCGCAGCGCAACTTGTAGCATACGGGGGCAGCCGGGCATGGTCAATGCGCGAAGAGTGCACCTGGGGCATGCCGCCCCATACCCGGCAGTAGTGGCGCTCCGTCACTCTCGCGCGTGCCAGAGAAGAGAGTACGACGGGTCCGGCGCCTATGGTCCACGAGTACGAAACCCACGACAACGGGGCCGAAGGCGCCGCTGACGCGGATGTTCCGGCAGAGGCTACCCGACGGCCCGTCCCCGCGCGGGAAACCCGGCAAGCAAGCCGGGGCTGGTGGGACCGCAACGCCGACGACTACCAGCGCGAGCACGGCGGCTTCCTCGGCGGCGCGGACGGCGCACGCTTCATCTGGGGCCCGGAAGGGCTGGACGAGGCGGAGGCCCGGCTGCTCGGGCCCGCGGGTTCGCTCGCCGGGCGCGCGGTACTGGAAGTGGGCGCGGGCGCGGCGCAGTGCGCGCACTGGCTTGCGGAGCAGGGAGCGAAGCCGGTCGCGCTCGACCTGTCGTACCGGCAGCTGCAGCACGCACGCCGGCTGGCCGCCGATGCCGAATACGCCGTCGGGGCCGACGGCACGGGTGGGACGGACGGCGCAGGGGTCGCGCCGTTCCCGCTGCTACAGGCCGACGCCGCGGCGCTGCCGTTCCGCGACGGGGCGTTCGACCTGGCCTGCTCCGCGTACGGCGCCGTGCCGTTCGTCGCCGACCCGGTCGCGGTGATGCGGGAGGTCAGGCGGGTGCTGCGGCCGGGCGGGCGGTGGGTCTTCTCCGTCACCCACCCCGTGCGCTGGGCCTTCCCGGACGAACCGGGGCCCGCGGGGCTGTCGGTCGCCGCGTCGTACTTCGACCGCACGCCGTACGTCGAGCAGGACGAGGACGGACGCGCGGTCTACGTCGAGCACCACCGGACACTGGGCGACCGCGTCCGCGACGTGGTCGCGGGCGGCTTCCGGCTGCTGGACCTGGTGGAGCCGGAATGGCCGGAGTGGCACGACCAGGAGTGGGGCGGCTGGTCGCCGCTGCGGGGGCACCTGATCCCCGGGACGGCGATCTTCGTCTGCGAGGCGGCCTGAGAGGGCCCGGCAGGCGGCCGGGACGAGCAGTGTGGCAAAAAGTGGCGGGCATGAGCAGGGGGCCCGGGCGGTGGGCGAGGCCGTGGGCCGGAGGGCGGTGGGCGAGGCCGTGGGCCGGAGACGGTAGGCCGAGGCGGTGGGCCGGAGACGGAAGGCGACCGTCGCCGGGGGCGCGGCCCGTAGCACACTGGCATCCGTGACCCTCCGCTCCGACGCACTCGACGCCCTGCCCGTACGGCACGCGCTGCCCGCCCTGCACGCGGCCCTCGACGGCCCCGGCGTCGCCGTACTCGGAGCACCGCCCGGCACCGGCAAGACCACGCTCGTCCCGCTCGCCCTCGCCGGCCTCGTCCCCGGCTCCGCCCCCCGCACCCCGGCCCGCCGCGTACTCGTCGCCGAACCCCGCCGCATGGCCGCGCGGGCCGCCGCCCGACGGATGGCCTGGCTGCTCGGCGAGGAGACGGGCGACCAGGTCGGATTCACCGTCCGCGGCGAGCGCCGCGCCGGACCCCGCACCCGCGTCGAGGTCGTCACCACCGGCGTCCTCCTCCAACGGCTCCAGCGCGACCCCGAACTGGCCGGAGTGGACGCCGTACTGCTCGACGAGTGCCACGAACGGCACCTCGACGCCGACACCACGCTCGCCTTCCTCGTCGACGTACGCGCCACCCTCCGCCCCGGACTACGCCTCGTCGCCGCCTCCGCGACCTCCGACACCGACGCCTGGGCCCGGCTCCTCACCGGCCCCGACGAGGCCGCCCCCGCCCCCGTCGTACGCGGCGAAGGCACGATGCACCCCGTCGCCATCCGCTACCGCCCCCCGCCCGCCGGCGTACGCCCCGCGCACGGCACCCGGGTCGACCCCGCGCTGCTGACCCACGTCGCCGACGTCGTACGCGAAGGACTGCGCCGGCCCGAAGGGGACGTGCTGTGCTTCCTGCCGGGCGTCGGCGAGATCGCCCGCGTCGCCGGCCTGCTGACCGGCGCAGGCGCGGAAGTCATGCAGCTGCACGGGCAGGCGCCGGCCGACGTCCAGAACGCCGTACTGCGCGGAAGCACCCCCGGCCAGCGGCGGGTCATCCTCTCGACCGCGGTGGCCGAGTCGAGCCTGACCGTCCCAGGCGTACGGACCGTCGTCGACGGCGGACTCGCCCGCGAGCCGCGCATGGACCACGCCCGCGGCCTCGGGGCGCTCACGACCGTACGGGTGTCCGCGGCCACCGCCACCCAACGGCTGGGCCGAGCCGGGCGAGAAGCCCCCGGGCTCGCGCTGCGCTGCTGGTCCGAGGCCGAAGACGGCCGACTGCCCCGCTACCCGTCACCGGAGATCGCCGTCGCCGACCTGGCCGGCTTCGCCCTGCAGGCCGCCTGCTGGGGCGACCCCGACGCGACCGGCCTGGCACTCCTCGACGCCCCGCCGCCCGGCGCGATGGCCGCGGCCC
Source organism: Streptomyces sp. CNX435 (assembly GCF_059570575.1). NCBI lineage: Bacteria > Bacillati > Actinomycetota > Actinomycetes > Kitasatosporales > Streptomycetaceae > Streptomyces > Streptomyces sp. CNX435. Next base: position 54,446 of record NZ_JCANTA010000018.1, read on the forward strand.
GCGACGTACTCCGCGCCGTCGGCGCCGTCGACACCGCCGGCCGCCCCACACCCCGCGGCACCCGCCTCGCCGGACTCGGCCTCCACCCCCGGCTCGGCCGCGCGCTCCTCGACGCCGCCGCCGAAGCCGGTCCCCGGGCCGCCGCGGAAGCGGTCGCCCTGCTCAGCGAAGAACCGCCGCGCTCCTACGGCGACGACCTCGCCACCGCCTGGCGCCGCGCCCGCCGCGGCGGCGACACCTACGCCCCCCGATGGCGCCGCGAAGCGCAGCGCCTGCGGCGCGCCCTGGGGACACCGGAGGATCCCCCGAACCCCCCGGGCCCCCCAGGCGCGCGGCGAAAGACGGAGGCCCGTGCCGCATCGTCCGAACCGGGCCCGCAGACCGGACCGGCCCTCCAGACCGGCGACGACGCCGTCGCCGGGCTCGTCGCCGCGCTCGCCTTCCCGGAACGCGTAGCCCGCGGACGCGGCGAAGGGTCGTACCTCATGGCATCCGGAACACGCGTCGAAACCGCCGCGGAATCCGCCCTCCGCGGACAGCCCTGGCTCGCCGTCGCCGTCGCCGACCGCCCCATCGGCGCCGCCGGAGCCCGGCTACGACTCGGCGCCCCCACCGACGAAGCCACCGCCCTGCGTGCCGCCGAAACACTCCTCCGCACCGAGGAAGAAGTGACCTGGTCCACCGAGCGCCACGACGTCGTCGCCCGCCGCGTCACCCGCCTCGGAGCCGTAGAACTCCGCGCCCTCCCCCTCCCCCACCCCGACCCCACCCGCCTCCGCGCCGCCCGCCTCGACGGACTCCGACGCGAAGGCACCACCCTCCTCCGCTGGACCGACACCGCCCGCGCACTCCGCCGCCGGCTCGCCTTCCTCCACCACACACTCGGCGCACCCTGGCCCGACGTCACCGACGACGCACTCCTCGCCCACGCCGACGACTGGCTCGACGACGACCCCCACCGCATCGACGCCCGCCGCCTCCTCCAAGGACTCCTGCCCTGGACCCGCGGCGAAGCCGCCCGCCTCGACGAACTCGCCCCCGAACGCCTCGAAGTACCCAGCGGCTCCCACATCCGCATCGACTACGACGACCCGCAGCAGCCCGTACTCGCCGTCAAACTCCAAGAACTCTTCGGACTCGACGAAACACCGCGGATCGCCGACGGCCGCATACCACTCCTGGTACACCTGCTCTCCCCCGCCGGCCGCCCCGCCGCCGTCACCGCAGACCTGAAGTCCTTCTGGCAACAGGGCTACCCCGCGGTCCGCGCCGAACTACGCGGCCGCTACCCCAAACACCCCTGGCCCGAAGACCCCGCCACCGCCACGCCCACACGCCACACCACGCGACGCACGAACGCCGACCGCTGACCGCTGACCGGCGCGGGAATCCGGCGCTTACTCGACCGTCAACTCCAGCGTCAGCGTGACGCCCTCGTTCGTGGTCAGCAGCAGCAGGAACTTCCCCGCCTCGTCGCCCGCAAAGACGGTCGGCAGCTTCACCGTGCCGTCCCCGGCCGTCGTCAGGTTCAGCTTGCGGACAGGATTACCCTCCGCGTCCTTGAAGAACGGACCCTTGCCGTTCTGCTCGCCGGCCTCCGTGACCATCGTCGCCGTCAACGGCGCCTCCGCCGCGGGACCACCCCGGTACGTCACCATGGCCTCGACGGCACCGAACTCGCCGCCCACCGCCGCCGTCAGCGCCGCGTCACCTATCCGCGCCAGCCCGTACGACGCCTCCACCTCGGCGGCGAAGTCCACCGGGCTCACACCACTACCCGCCGTCGCGCGGATCGTGAAGCCCCCCGCCAGCTGCCCCGCCTTCACCACCGGCGCCGTCGCATAACCCGAAGAGTTCGTGGTGACCGACGCGGTCTTCCCGCCACCGGCGAACACCGCCCCCGTCTGACCCTGGATGCTGAACGTCACCGTCTTACCCGACACACCCGCGCCGCGCGACGTCACCCCCCGCACCTTCGGGCGCTCGGCGAAGTCCGCCCCGGTGTACGCGGTGGACGACTGCGGACTCGCCACGCGCAGATCGTCGATGACCGGCGCCGGCTCGCCCGGCTCGTCGTCGCCATCGTCCGGCGGCGAACTGCCGTCCGGATCCGGGCTGACACTCCCGTTCCCGCCGCCGGTCCCACCGCCGGTCCCGCCACCCGTGCCGTCGCCCTTACCGTCGTCCGCGCCGTCGCCGCCACCCCTGCCCGGCTCGCCGCTCTCCGAGAGGCTCGGCGACGGGCTCGGCGTGTTGATGCCGTCACTACGGTCACCCGGATCGGGACCGGAGCCATCCGGCACCGGGTCGGCGCCACCCTCCTTGTAGAAGTCGTACCAGGTCAGAACCGTCCGGAGATACGACTCCGACCGGTTGTACCCAAGGATCGCGGCTTCCAGATCCGCCTGCGACGACAGATCACGCCCACCCGCACACAGATACCGCCCCGCGGCAAGCGCCGCGTCATAGACGTTGTCCGGATTCCGCTCCCCGTCATCGTTCCCGTCGCTGCCCCAGGTGGCCCACGTCGACGGGATGAACTGCATCGGGCCGACAGCACGGTCGTAACCGGTGTCCCCGTCGTACTCACCACCGTCGGTGTCCGTGATGTTCGCGAACCCGTTCCCGTTCAACACCGGCCCCAGGATCGGATTGCGGGTCGTACCATCCGCGGTCACGTCACCGCCACGCGCATGCCCCGACTCCACCCGGCCGATCGCCGCCAGCAGCTCCCACTCCAGATTGCACCCCGGGTTGCTACGCGCCAGCCGACTCTCGGCCTGCTTGTACGCATCCAGCACCGTCGCCGGAATACCAGACTCGTCGGCCTCGTCCTCCAGCTCGTCACCCGGCGAGGGATTGGCACTCTCCAGCGGCGGCAGGTCGGTGTAGTAAGGAGAACCACCCGTAATCGAGTCCTCCCCGCCCCCCGGCGCCTGGTCAGGCGCACTCTTCCCGGGAGCCTCCGGCCCCGCCGAAACCCCCGGCGCCTGCGACGCGGTCAACGCCGCCATCGCCGCGGCGGCCACCGCCGCGGTCATCGCACCCTTGCGCATTCGTCGTCGCGTCGGCGCAGACATCGCCTACCGTCCCCTCCCGTAGGTCTGCAGGCTCCCCCGCACAGCAATGCTCGCGACCATACGTCAAGTTGATGCCGCGTTCTACCGCCTGTGGATGAACGGTGACAGCACCCGGACACCGCAGGCGGGGAGGGGGCGGCGACTCAGTATTTCGGCCCGACGTGCTCGTCCATGAGCGCGACGGACGCGCGCCTGGCGATGGAGATGTTGAGCGGATCGCACCCGCGGGCCAGGGTCGTCCACTCGACGCCGACCCGGTCGAGGGTGTCGGTGAACAGCTTGCGGATGTCGTCGGACTTGTTGGTGAAGAAGTAGCGGGGGTACTCGTAGCGCTTGCGCCGACCGGCGACCAGACGAGTGGTCCAGTTCGTGATCCGGCAGCCGTCGGAGTGGATCAGCCCGCGGATGAACGGCCACGAGTGCGCGCCGACGATGGACTCTTGCCATGGCTCGAGCGCGATCGACCGCTCGTGCTTCCGCCCCGGGCCGTGCTGCGGGATCAAGCACGGCCAGTGAATGCTGTAGCTGGTCACGGCAACGCATCCCTTGTTCCGGACTCGGCAGACCTTGTTCTCCGGACGGACTGCACGGATGGCGTCGGTACATGCGTCGATCAGGCCGGGCCACGCGTCCGCGCAGGCAATGCGCAGGGAGTAGTTGCCGCGCGGCTGGCGGCTGACGCATCCGTCGCCCAGGTACAGCCCGAGGAGGTAGGCGTACGCCTCAGGATCCGCCGGCACGCCCGGCGCCGGGCGGCAGCGCACACACTCGCCTCTCTTCGCTACCGAGGGGAGCGGCTCGATCCGCACCTTCCAGTCACGGATCGCGGCCCGCGATACGCCCATCTGCTTGCTCACGGAGTTCATGCTTCGACCTTGGGCGACCAGGGCGAGTGCGCGCTTGCGCGTGTCAATGTCGTACACGCAAGCGAGCCTGTCCGAAGAGTGAGCCGAACGTGGAGAAATCGCAGCCGATCACCGGATCGCATGAAGATCAAGTGCCCCGGGTGGGATTCGAACCCACGCTGTCGGTGGTTTGAGCACCGGGCCTCTACCGCTGGGCTACCGGGGCATACCGGAGTGCGGCGCCGCCTAGCTTACAAGAGGTAGGTACCCTCGTGGGTGCCCCTACCCCAGCCAGGCAAAACCCCGAGGAGCACCGTGACCGCCCCCGAGACACCCGAAACCCCGGAGGACGTCGCCGCCGCCACCGCCGGTGGCGACGAGCACGTGCCGCCGCAGACCACCCGGGTGGTCATCGCCGAGGACGAGGCCCTCATCCGGCTCGATCTGAAGGAGATGCTGGAGGAGGAGGGGTACACCGTCGTCGGGGAGGCGGGGGACGGGGAGACGGCGGTGCGGTTGGCGCGGGAGCATCGGCCGGATCTGGTGATCCTGGATGTGAAGATGCCCGTGCTCGACGGTATCTCCGCCGCCGAGCAGATCGCCGCCGACTCGATCGCCCCGGTGCTGATGCTGACCGCGTTCTCTCAGCGTGAGCTGGTCGAGCGGGCGCGGGACGCCGGGGCGATGGCGTATCTGGTGAAGCCGTTCAGTAAGGGTGATGTGGTGCCGGCCATTGAGATGGCGGTCTCGCGTTATACGGAGCTGAGGACGCTGGAGAACGAGGTCGCCGATCTCACGCAGCGGCTGGAGACGCGGAAGCTGGTGGACCGGGCGAAGAGCATTCTGCAGACGGAGTATGGGTTGTCGGAGCCGGCGGCGTTCCGGTGGATTCAGAAGACGTCGATGGATCGACGGTTGTCGATGCAGCAGGTGGCGGAGGCTGTCATCGAGGATGACGCGGAGAAGAAGGCCAAGAAGAAGCAGGGTTAGTCTGCGGGGCCAGAGCGGCAGCCGGCCCGTGCCCCCCTCCCCGGGGCGCGGGCCGCTGCCGTCTGTAGGGGCGCCGTCTCAGTCTTCGCCGAGGTACGCCTTCCGTACGGATTCGTCGTGCAGGAGTTCGTCTCCGGTGCCGGAGAGGACGATCTTGCCGACCTCCATGACGTGTCCGTGGTCGGCGATGGAGAGCGCTGCTTGGGCGTTCTGTTCGACGAGCAGGATGGTGGTGCCCTGGGATTTGAGTTCTCGGATCGTCTCCATGATCTTCTGCATCATGATCGGCGAGAGGCCCATGGAGGGTTCGTCGAGCATGAGCAGTTTGGGCCGGGACATGAGTGCTCTGCCCATGGCGAGCATCTGCTGTTCGCCGCCGGACAGGGTGCCGGCGGCTTGTTTGCGCCGTTCGCCGAGGATGGGGAACAGTTCGTAGCACATGGTGATGTCTTGCTCGATGCCTGCTGTGTCTTTCCGGAGGAAGGCGCCGAGTTGGAGGTTTTCGGTGATGGTGAGGCGGGGGAAGAGCCGGCGGCCTTCTGGGGAGTGGGCGAGGCCCATGGCGACGATCTTGTGGGCGCCGATGCCGTTGAGGGGCGTGCCGTCGAAGAAGATCTTGCCGCCGGCGGGCTTGAGGAGGCCGGAGAGGGTGCGCAGGGTGGTCGTTTTGCCGGCGCCGTTGGTGCCGATGAGGGTGACGACTTCGCCGCTTTGCACGCTGAACGAGATGCCTTTGACGGCTTCGATCTTGCCGTAGGCGACTTTCAGGTCGTCGACCTGGAGTAGCGCGGTCACGCGTCGCCCTCCTTGCCCGTTTTGGTGGTGATCGCGTTTTCGGCGGCGATGACCTGGTCGGCGGCTTCGTCTTCGGGGGCGCCTTCGAAGGGTGTGCCGAGGTATGCGGCGATGACGCGGTCGTCGCTCTGGACGACGTCGGCGGTGCCTTCGACGAGTTTTTCTCCTTGGACGAGGACGGCGACGCGGTCGCAGAGCCCGAAGATGAACCGCATGTCGTGCTCGATGACGAGTACGGCGATGCCTTGTTCGCGGACTGCGAAGACGAGTTCGCGGGTGGCGCGGGTTTCTTGCGGGTTCATGCCTGCGGTGGGTTCGTCGAGGAGCAGCAGTCCGGGTTCGCTGGCGAGCGCCCGGGCGATTTCCAGTTTGCGCTGTTCGCCGTAGGGGAGGTTGCGGGCGAGGTGGTCGCGTTTGGCGGCCAGTCCGGTGAACTCCAGGAGTTCCATGGCGCGTGCTTCGGACGTCGTCTCCGCCTTTTTGAAGCCGGGGCCGCGTAGGAGTGCGGACCACAGTCCTTCGCGGGTGCGGGTGTGCCGGCCGACGAGGACGTTTTCCAGGACCGTCATGTTGGCGAAGAGGCGGATGTTCTGGAAGGTGCGGGCGATGCCCGCTTCGGTGACTTGATGGGAGCGGTGTGGCAGGACCTTGTCCTTGTACCGGACGGTTCCTTCGGTGGGGATGTAGAGCCCGGTCAGGCAGTTGAAGAAGGTGGTCTTGCCGGCTCCGTTGGGGCCGATGAGGCCGACGATCTCGCCCTGGTCGACGGTGAGGTCGACGTTGCGTACGGCGGTGAGGCCGCCGAAGCGCATGGTGACGCCGCGGGCGTCCAGGACGGTGCCGCCGATCGCCTGCCCCTTCGGGGGGATGGTGTCGCTGGCCATCGGTGTCACACCCCCACCTTGCTGAGTCCGGTTTCTTCTTTGGGCACGTCGAGCTGGCCGGTGTCGTGGAACTCGAGCTGCTTGCGGCGGTCGGCGATGAGGCCCTCCGGGCGGAAGCGCATGAGCAGGACGAGCGCCACGCCGAAGAGCAGCAGTTGGTATTCCTGGACGAACTGCAGCTTGGCGGGGATGAGGTAGAGCAGTGCCGCGCCGATGAGTGGGCCGCTGACGGTGCCCATGCCGCCGAGGATCACGGCCGCCAGCAGGAACGCGGAGTTCGGCGGCACGGCTTCGACGAACTGGTACTGCTCGGGGGTGACGGTGTATTGCACGTGTGCCTGTACGGTGCCGGCGACGCCGGCCAGGGTGGCGCCGAGCGCGAAGGCCAGGAGCTTGAGCCGGAAGGCGTTGATGCCCATGGCGCTGGCGGCGGTTTCGTCTTCGCGGATGGCGACCCAGGCGCGGCCGATGCGCGACTGGTCCGCTCGCCGGAAGACTGTGACGACGACGATCGTGCACACCAGCATGAGCAGGAAGTAGTTGGAGAACCGGCCGAGTTCCATGCCGAGGATGGTGTGTTCTTCGCCGAGGTTGAAGCCGAAGAGTTCCAGTTCCGGGATGTTGGGGATGCCGTTGGGTCCGTTGGTGACGTCGGGGCCTGAGGTGCCGTCGAGGTTGTTGACGCCGATGCGGAAGATTTCGCCGAAGCCGAGGGTGACGATGGCGAGGTAGTCGCCGCGTAGCCGCAGGGTGGGGGCGCCGATGAGCACGCCGAAGACCAGTGAGGCGGCGGCGCCGGTGAGTACGGCTGCCCAGAAGGGGAAGGTGACGCCGATGCTGGAGCTGGGCGCGCCGGAGACGAGGGCCGCGGTGTACGCGCCGACGCCGAGGAAGGCGACGTAGCCGAGGTCGAGGAGGCCTGCGAGGCCGACGACGACGTTGAGGCCGAGCGCCACGGTGGCGAAGATGAGGATGTTGGTGCCGATGGTGGCGTAGGCGTCGTTGCTCTGGGTGAACGGGAAGACGAACGCGGCGACGAAGGCCGCGGTGACGGTCACGTTTCGGTGCTTGGCGGTGAGCTGGCCGAGCCGCTGGGTGAGGCCGGCGCGGCCGACGGCGGTGAAGGCGAAGCCGACGAGCACGATGTAGCCGATGAACAGTTCGGCGTAGTCGGCGTCGATGCCGAAGGTGAAGACGTACAGGCCGATGGCGAAGGAGACGGAGATGATGATGATCTCCAGCCAGCCGGGCAGGTCCTTCAGCCGTCCGGGGGCGGGTGCCTTGAACGAGTGCACTACGTGTTGCCACGGGTCGGCCGGCGGGTTGTCGGGGTCGACGGGGATGTCCGAGGGCAGGCCGAGGGTACCGATGGCGCAGGTCAGGGCCATGGCGACGGCGATGTAGCCGCCGGGGTCGACGTTGATCAGGCCGCCGAGGTTTTTGATGATGGCGCCGATGGTGTAGCCGGTGACGCCGAGGGTGCCGAGTGCGAGCAGCCGTGCGGCGCTGTTGGGCCCGCCGGGGGTGAGCCAGCGCAGTCCGCGCACGCCCTGTCCGGAGAGTAGGAACGCCAGGGTGAGTAGCGCTCCGGTGAGGGTGAGGAGTTGCAGGCCGCCGGGGTATCCGTAGACGGTGAGGTTGCCGGGGAATTCCTCTGTGTAGGTCCATGAGAGGAAGGTGGCGATGAGGGTGCCCGCCGCGCCGCCGAGGGCGAGGAGCCGGGCGAGGCCGGGGGGCAGGGGCAGGGTGCCGGGCGTGGGGCCGCCGGTGGCGGTTTTCTCCATGGTGGTCATCGCTTTCACGCCCTGTCCGAGACGCGTTCGCCGAGGAGGCCCTGTGGTCGCAAGAGCAGGACAAGGATGAGGAGCGCGAAGGCCCAGACGTCCTTCCAGGAGCCGCCGCCGAAGTCCCCCATGCCGGGGATGTTCCCGACGTATGCGGTGGCCATGGCTTCGGCCACGCCGAGGACGACGCCGCCGATCATGGCGCCGTAGATGTTTCCGATGCCGCCGAGTACGGCGGCGGTGAACGCTTTGAGGCCGGCGATGAAGCCCATTTTGAAGTCGACGTTGCCGTATCGCAGCCCGTGGGCGATGGCCGCGACGGCGGCGAAGGCGCCGCCGATGGCGAAGGCCATCACGATGATGCGGTCGGTGTTGATGCCCATGAGCTTGGCCGTGTCGGGGTCCTGCGAGGTGGCCTGCATGGCGCGGCCGGTGCGGGTTTTGGAGACGAAGAAGCCGAGGGCGATCATGCACAGGGGGGCGGCGATGAGGAGGTAGAGGTCGCCGCGGAGGATGGTGAAGGAGCCGAAGTCGATGCGGGGGCCGCTGAACTCGGGGAAGGGCCGCGCCTTCTTGGCGTCGGGGTACCAGGCCCAGATGGCCTGCTGCAGGGCGATGGACAGGCCGATCGCGGTGATGAGGGGTGCGAGGCGTGGCGCGCCGCGCAGGGGACGGTAGGCGAAGCGTTCCGCGCCCACGGCCACCAGGACGGAACAGACGACTGCCATGAGGAACATCAGCGGCAGGGCGACGAGGAGGCTGGTGCCGTTGGGCATCCACAACCACATCGTCAGGGCGCCGAAGCCGCCGATCATGAATATCTCGCCGTGGGCGAAGTTGATGAGCTGGACTATGCCGTACACCATCGTGTAGCCGATGGCGATGAGCCCGTACAAGGCGCCGAGTAGCAGGCCGTTGGCAAGTTGCTGCGGCAGATCGTTCACCGCGGGGCCTCCGAGTGGGTGTCAGATATAGCCGCGCGGGGGGCGCTGTGTGCGCCCCCCGCGCCGCTTGCGGTCTGTGTGATCAGTGGGCGGTGGTGGTCGCCCCGGTCAGCCTTCGAACTCGCCGCTGGTTATCGGGACGTGCTTGCCGTCCTTGACCTGGTACAGCGACAGTTGCTTGTTGGTGGTGTCGCCGTATTCGTCGAAGGCGACGCTGCCGGTCACTCCCTCGAAGGAAACGTCGTTCATGGCCTCGGTGATGGCGAGGCGGGCCTCGTCCATGTCGCCGGGCAGTTCGCCGTCGTTGTCCTCGACGACGGCTTTGACGGCCTGGATGATGGCCCAGGCGGAGTCGTAGGAGTAGCCGCCGTAGGCCTCGTACGCGTCCTTGTAGCCGGCGGCCTCGTAGTTCTTGATGAACTCCTTGGCGGTGTCCAGTTCGGTCAGCGGGGCGCCGACGGAGCTGGCGATGTCGCCTTCGGCATCCGCCTTGGCCAGGGAGATGTACTCGGCGCTGAACAGCGCGTCGCCGCCGACGGTGGGGATCTTGGCCCCGGCCTTCTTGACCTGGGCGGCGAGCGGGGCGCCGGCCGGGTACTCGCCACCGTAGTAGACGAAGTCGGCGCCGGAGTTCTTGACCTTCGTGGCGATGGCCGAGAAGTCCTTGTCGTCGGGGTTGACGTGGTCGGTCCCGACGACCTTGCCGCCGAGCTTCTCGAACTCGTCGGCGAAGGTGCCCGCGAGTCCGGCGCCGTAGGTCTTCTTGTCGTCGATGACGAAGACCTTGGCGAGCTTCTCCTCGTTGTAGAGGTACTGCGCGGCGTAGGGGCCCTGGATGGCGTCGGTGGTGGCGACGCGGAAGTACGTGTCGAAGGGCCGTGCCTTCTCGCCGGACTGCCATTCCTCGCCCTGGGTCAGGGCGGGGTTGGTGTTGGCGGGCGAGACCTGGACGAGGTCGGCGTCGGCGAAGACCTTCTGCATGGACTGGCCGACGTCGGAGTTGAGCGGGCCGACGACGCCCATGACGTCCTCGTTGCCGACGAGCTTGGTGGCGTTCTGCTGGCCCTGCTGGGCCTGTGCGACGTCGTCGAGGGGTTCGAGCTCGAACGTGACGCCCTTGACCTCCTCGTTCTCGTTGGCCGTCTTCACGGCGAGCTCGGCGGAGTTCTCGATGCCGATGCCCAGGGCCGAGAGGTCACCTGTCAGCGGGGCGTCGAGGCCGATGACGACGGTCGTTCCGTCGCCACCGCCCCCGTCTTCGCTGTCGTCGTCGCGGGAACCGCAGGCAGACAGCGTGAGTGCCCCTGCGGTGACCGCAGTGGTGAGTATGAGCAAGGAACGGTGACGCACGATCAGTCCTTTCCCCTGGCGCGGCCTCGACTGCGCAGAGTGGGCCGGTGCACGCGGCAGGCGTCGGAAGGTGACCTGCTGCGCGGTGACTGGGCGTGACTCTAAGCCGCCCCGGCGCGGGATAGCAGAGGTGCAGGCAATGCTGTGACTCTCTTGTTATGACCCTTACATCCGGCGGCGGGGGCGGCAGGGGTGGTCTGTGCCGGATCGACGGAGTCCGGACGCCCGAACGGGCGTGAAGCCGCTGCTGATGTCCTATGCGCCCGGAGCGGCTGCGGGAGCGGGTTCGCATATCGTACGCAGTGCCCGGGACAGTTCGGCGGCGTAGGTCCCGCCGAGGATGGAGCTGTAGTCCTGTATTGCACGCGTGTTACGCAGCGTTACGCGCAGGGATGGCAGGCTCGCGTCGACGGGGAGGCCGGCGCATCGGACGACTTCGAATCGGACGGTGACCCGTGTGGGTTGGCCTCCGGGGAGCCGCAGCGGCAGCGCGGGGTGGACGGACAGCCGCAGGCCGCCGTAGCCCTGGGTGATCTTCTCCAGTGAGGCGCCGGTCTCCGAGGTGGCGGTGAGCTGGACGTCGAAAGTGTTATCGCCCAGTTTGGGGGTTTCTATCCCGAGAAAAGAGAAGTGGGTCGAGTGGATCGGATACGGCACGGCCGCGGGCGGCTCCGGCTCCGGCCGTGTGGCCAGGGCGTATGCGCCGAGGACGGCCAGCACGGCGAGGCCCGCGCCGGCAGCGGTGCGCTGGCGGAAGCGGGCCGGCAGCGCCGCCCAGCGCTCGCTGAGGCGCGGTCCGGCGGAGCCGCCGCCGAGGACCTCCGCGGGCGGGGCGGGGTCGCGCTCGGGGCCGGGCTCGGGCCGGGTGGGCGCGCTCATGGCGGCCAGGGTAAGGGCGTACGCCCGCAAAGAGCAGGGGCGGTACGTGCCTGCGCCTGCCGTCGTCCGACTACCGAACGTACCCGACGGCGGCGGTCTTCGGGCTGCGTGCCCGTCGACCCGCCGCCGTCCGCGGGACGCCCGGGCGCCGTGCGCGGCCGGCCCCGCGGGACGCCGTCAGCGTCCCGTGGGGCCGGAGGCCGGGCGTGGTGCGGTCAGAAGTCCCACTCGGCGTCGTCGAGTTCGGCCCGCTTCGCGCTGTCGGCGCCGGCGAACGCGGCGCCTGCCATGCCGGCGGCGAGGGTGGAGCCGTCGGCGGGATCGATCAGCAGGAAGGAGCCGGTGCGCCGGCAGTCGCCGTAGGCGTCCATGGGCAGCGGCTCCGAGGTGCGGAGCACGACCCGGCCGATGTCGTTGGCCTCCAGCGACCCCGGGGCGGGGTGGTGGGAGAGGTCGTCGAGGGTAAGCCGGTCCGGGATCTCCTTGACGATCGCCTTGACGGTGCGGGTGGTGTGCTTGAGCAGCACCCGGGCGCCGGGGGTGAGCGCGGTGTCGTGCAGGTGGCAGACGGTGGCCTGGATGTCCTGCGTGGCGTCCGGCGCCTGCTCGGTGGGGGCGATCATGTCGCCGCGGGAGATGTCGATGTCGTCGGCGAGCCGGATGGTGACCGACTGCGGCGCCCAGGCGGCGTCGACGCTCTCGCCGAGCACATCGACGGCGGCGACGGTGGAGGTGTGCCCGGAGGGCAGCACGGTGACGGGCTGGCCGACGTGGAAGATGCCGGAGGCGATCTTCCCGGCGTAGCCGCGGTAGTCGCGGTGCTCCGCGGTCTGCGGGCGGATCACGTACTGCACGGGGAAGCGGGTCACGCGGCCGCGCGGGTCGTGGTCGATCTGCACGGTCTCCAGGTGCTCCAGCACCGTGGGGCCCGCGTACCAGTCCATGGTGGCCGAGGGGGTGACGACGTTGTCGCCCTCCAGCGCCGAGATCGGGATGGTGGTCACGGCGGGTACGCCGAGGGCCTTGGCGTACTTGGTGAACTCGGCGGCGATCGTGGCGAAGACGTCCTCGGCGTAGCCGACGAGGTCCATCTTGTTGACGGCCAGGACCACGTGCGGCACGCGCAGCAGCGCGGCGACCGCGGCGTGCCGGCGGGTCTGCTCGACGACGCCGTGCCGGGCGTCCACGAGGATCACCGCCAGCTCGGCGGTGGAGGCGCCGGTGACCATGTTGCGGGTGTACTGCACGTGGCCGGGGGTGTCGGCGAGGATGAAGCGGCGCCGGGGGGTCGCGAAGTAGCGGTAGGCCACGTCGATGGTGATGCCCTGCTCGCGCTCGGCGCGCAGCCCGTCGGTCAGCAGCGCCAGGTCGGGGGCCTCCTGCCCGCGGCTGGCGGAGGCGCGCTCGACGGCCTCCAGCTGGTCGGCGAGGACCGACTTGGAGTCGTGCAGCAGCCGGCCGACGAGGGTCGACTTGCCGTCGTCGACGCTGCCCGCGGTGGCGAACCGCAGCAGGGAGACCTCGGTGAGCGTGGCCGGCTCCGTGGCGGCGGCGGGTGGGTTCACAGTCATGATCAGAAGTAGCCTTCGCGCTTGCGGTCTTCCATGGCGGCCTCGGACATCTTGTCGTCGGCCCGGGTGGCGCCGCGCTCGGTGAGGCGGGTGGCGGCGATCTCGGCGATGACCTTCTCGATGGTGTCGGCGTCGGAGTCGACGGCGCCGGTGCAGGACATGTCGCCGACGGTGCGGTAGCGCACGGTGCGGGTCTCGACAAGCTCGCCGCCCTTGGCGCCGCCCCAGTCGCCGGGGGCGAGCCACATGCCGTTGCGCAGGAAGACCTCGCGGCGGTGCGCGTAGTAGATCTCGGGGAGCACGATCTTCTCGCGGGCGATGTACTGCCAGACGTCCAGCTCGGTGAAGTTGGACAGCGGGAAGACCCGGACGTGCTCGCCGACGGCGTGCTTGCCGTTGTAGAGCTGCCACAGCTCGGGGCGCTGCCGGCGCGGGTCCCAGCCGCCGAACTCGTCGCGCAGCGAGAAGATGCGCTCCTTGGCGCGGGCCTTCTCCTCGTCCCGCCGGCCGCCGCCGAAGACGGCGTCATAGCGGGACTCCTCGATGGCGCGCAGCAGCGGCACGGTCTGCAGCGGGTTGCGGGTGCCGTCGGCACGCTCCTTCAGCTCGCCGCTGTCGATGAAGTCCTGGACGGACGCGACGTGCAACCGCAGGTTGTGCTGCGCGGCGACGCGGTCGCGGTACTGAAGCACCTCGGGGAAGTTGTGCCCCGTGTCGACGTGCAGCAGCGCGAACGGCGGCGGTGCCGGCGCGAACGCCTTCAGCGCCAGGTGGAGCATCACGATGGAGTCCTTGCCGCCGGAGAAGAGGATCACCGGACGCTCGAACTCCCCCGCCACCTCGCGGAAGATGTGCACCGCCTCCGACTCCAGCACGTCCAGGTGCGGCAACTGGAAGTCCTGGGCGGCGGCCTGCTCGAACTGGCTCATGCGAGACCTCGTTCCACCAGTGCGGCGTGAATCATCGCCGCGGATTCTTCGACACTCTGCTCGTGCGTGGGGATGCGCAGATCGGGGGCCGCGGGGGGCTCGTACGGGTCGTCCACGCCGGTGAGGCCGGAGATCTCGCCGGCCGCCTGCTTGGCGTAGAGGCCCTTCACGTCCCGCTCGGCGCAGACGTCGACGGGCGTGGCCACGTGCACCTCCACATACGTCGTACCCTCCGTCTGGTGGCGCTTGCGCACGGCCTCGCGGCTGTCCGCGTACGGGGCGATCACCGGCACGAGGACCTTCACGCCGTGCGAGGCGAGCAGCTCGGCGACGAAGCCGATGCGCTGCACGTTCGTGTCGCGGTCCCCCCGGGAGAAACCGAGGCCGGCGGTGAGGAATTCCCGGATCTCGTCGCCGTCCAGCACCTCCACCCGGTGGCCGGCGTCCCGCAGTCGCTCGCCGAAGGCGCGCGCCAGGGTGGTCTTTCCGGCGCTGGGCAGGCCGGTGAGCCAGATCGTGGCGCCGCGCGCGTGTACGCCGCCGGCGCCGGGTGCGTTGTCAGGCACTCCCACTCCCGTGAATCTCCTCGAACAGTGCCTCCCACTGCGGATGGACCGCCTCGGGAGTGTAGGAGCGCGACGTCTGCAGTGCCGCCGCTCCCATGTCGGCCCTGAGGCCCTCGTCGTCCATCAGCTGTCCCATGGCCTCGGCGAGCCCGTCCACGTCCTTGCGGCGCACCAGGAGGCCGTCCTTCCCGTGGGTGAGCACGTCGGCGGGACCCGTCGGACAGTCGAAGCTGACCACGGGGAGACCGTGGGTCATCGATTCGATCATCACCATGGGCAGGCCCTCGAACCGCGAGCTGAGCACATAAAAGGACGCTCTCGCAAGTTCGTCGTCCAGTTTGTTCGTGTGGCCCATCAGAAAGACGTGGTTGTAGAGGTGGTGCTCGTTGATCTGGCGGCGCAGCTCGGCCTTCTTCTCGCCGGTGCCGAAGATCCGCAGTTGCCAGTCGGGGAACTTCTCCACCAGCTGCGCCCACGCCGGGATCAGCATGTCGAAGCCCTTCTGCGGGAAGAGCCTGCCGGCGGCGACGGCGACGTGGTCGGCGTAGGTGGTGAGCTTCTTCTCACCGGTGTGCACGGCGTTGGGGATGCGTACGACGCGGGTGTCCGGCAGCAGCCCCTGATAGTCCTCCCGGTCACCGTGGGTGAGCACGGCGACCGCGTCGAACCGCGGGTACTCGCGCTGGATGGCGGCGCGGATGTCCGCCGGGTGCGTGCCCAGGTTCATGTGCTCTTGGGCGATCTTCCGGCAGCTGCGCGGCGTGAACCTGGCGGTGAGGAAGTTCAGCCCGGGGCGGGTCGGGACGATCACGGCGTCGCGCTGACGCTCCAGCCAGCCGATGATCGTGTCCTCGACGTAGCGGTTGTAGCGCTCGTACGCGAACTCACCCGCGGGGATGTGCCGGGGCGGCTGTCCCTCCCGCTCGATCCGCCGCTCGGCCGCCCGGGGGCCGGCCGCGGCCAGCTCGGCCTCACGGGCGCCGGGCCGGTGGTCGACCAGCGTGGTGACGGTGACCTTGGGGTGGAGGGGGAAGTGCGGCTCGTCGCGACCGCGCTGCATGCTGGCGATCTCGACGTCGTGGCCGGCGTCGGCCATGGATCCGGCCTGGTTGAAGACGGTGCGGATGGTCCCGCCGGTGCCGTAGGCGTGCATCAACAGATAGCGGATCTTCATGAGGCCGGCAGTACCTCGACGGAGAGGTTGTCCTTGATGGTGTAGTACGGCTTGACCTCGACGTCGGCGCCGTCGACCTGAGCGGGCTGGCCGGGGAAGACCATGATGTTCTTCTTGCCGGTGATCCCGTCGAGGTGGCGGCCGGCGCGCAGCCGGACCTCCGCGTCGCCCTCGCCCGCGGCCAGGTGGATGTCCCACTGGGCCGGAGTGGTCAGCCCGTCGGGCGCCAGGTCGGTCACGGGCACCGTGACGTCGAACCCGCCGTCCGCCAGCTCCGCCGGGTAGCGCAGTTGCTGGTCCTCGTGGTCGCGCCGGACGAGGAGCATCGACCACGGGCGGCTGCCGGCGGCGTCGGCGACGCCGTGCAGGCTGCCGGTGAGGCGTACGGCGCCGTCCCGGGGCCAGACCTCGGCGATCTCGGCATGCGGCTCCTGGGCGGCTGCGGCTCCGCCCAGGCCCTCGCCCTCGACGTAGCCCCAGGCGGCGCTGATCTCGCGCAGCGCCTCGGGGATCTCGTCGGCGGCGGGCAGCGCCCGGCCGGCCTGCACCTGGCCGCTGCGGATCTTGTCCTTCCAGTCACCGAGGCCCTTCTTGTAGCTCCCCTGGGTCTGGGAGCCGTAGTCGAGCATGCCCGGCTCGAAGTCGATCTCCAGGTAGGAGCAGATGGCCTTCATGGCGGACTCGGGGTCGTCGGTCAGCTCCTCGTAGCGCACGACGTGCCCCGGCAGCCCCTGGCGGGCGCGCTCGGTGGCGCGCATGTAGCGCAGCGCGTCGAGGGCCGCCTCCTCCTCGGTGCGCTTCTCCGGGTCGGCCTCGTACCAGGAGCGGGCGATGGAGGCGGGGTGGCGGAGCAGGAAGATGAACCGGGCGTCGGGCCAGCAGGCGGCGATGCGCTTGTACGCGAAGGTGTTGCTGGGCGTCTTCTCGACCAGGAAGTCCTTGCCGGAGCGCACCAGCTCACGGTGGAGCACCCGGTCCCAGATGAGGTGCTCCAGGTCGCCGCGCTCCAGGCCCAGCTCGGCCATGGCGCGCTCCGCGAGCTTGGTGCTCGCGTTGACCTCCAGCCGGCGGAAGTGGAGTTCGTGCGCGGAGTGCAGCCGGGAGTGGGCGTTGAGGAGCAGGCGGAGCAGGGTGGAGCCGGAGCGTACCGGCGACATGATGAACACCGGCCGCCGCAGCAGCCGGTCGACTCCGGGATCCTCCGGGGGCCGGTACGCGACCTGAGCGGCCGGCTTCGGCTCCGCGGACTCGTTGGTCCCGGCGGTCCCGGCGGCTTTCGGGACAGGGGCATACGGCAGCCCGGCCTTACGGATCTCGAAACCCGTGGTTGCGCCGAGCTTGTGATTCAGCTTCCGGAGGAGGTTCATGCGCCCCGAGGCTAGAAGGCGTTTGTGAGACGGGCAACGTACCCGAGCGGCATGTTCACTAAACGTGCAGGTCATAGCTAGTTTGATTGACGCAGAGTGGCGCTGGTCACAGCTACCTCCGCGGACCCGCGCAGACCTGGAGGCTCTCGCCTCGGGCACCACCGATCACCGCCCGGACGGGTGAATTCCGCTCGGGGCGCCGGCGCCACCGGGAGTGAGGGGGGGCTGAGAACCGTGAGAGCGGGATGAGAGGGGACGGCCCCGGGGGCGGCCGGTCTGAGCGTATCGGGTGAGTGATTCTCATGGGCTTCTCATCCTCACGTCCCGGCGCCGTCCCGCGGCGGGACACGCGGGCGGGCGGCGGGAGTTCGGGAGGGCGCCGCGCCGCTGAGTCCGGGCGGCGGTCGGTGATCGGCGGTCGGCCGGATCGCCGGTCGCCGCCGGGTGCCGGTCCGCCGCGGGTCAGGCGTCGCGCAGCAGGCAGGTGAGCCGCGCGGTGCACACCCGGCGGCCCTCCTCGTCGCTGACGACGACCTCGTACGTCGCGGTGGACCGGCCGCGGTGCACCGGCGTGGCCACGCCGGTGACCACGCCCGCGCGCAGACCGCGGTGGTGGGTGCAGTTCAGGTCGACGCCGACCGCGACCTTGGCGGGGCCGCCGTGCAGCATCGCGCCGACGGAGCCCAGGGTCTCGGCGAGCACCGCGGATGCGCCCCCGTGCAGCAGCCCGTACGGCTGCGTGTTGCCCTCCACCGGCAGCGTGCCCACGACCCGCTCGGGCGCCGCCTCCAGCACCTTCAGGCCCATGCGCTGCCCGAGGGCGCCGGCGGAGAACAGCTTCTCCAGGTCGACGCCGATGCCGGCGAACTCGTCGAGGATCTCCTGGGGGAACTTCGTGGTGGTGTGCTCGCCCATGGGCGCCCGGCTCCGTCCTCTACGCCGTCGTGTCGGGCTCCACCGTAGACGCGGTCGCTTCCAGCCTGACCACCAGGGACTTGCTCGTGGGGGTGTTGCTCGTGTCGGCGGTGGAGTCGAGCGGCACCAGCACGTTGGTCTCCGGGTAGTACGCGGCGGCGCAGCCCCGCGCGGTCGGGTAGTGCACGACGCGGAAGCCGTCCGCGCGGCGCTCGACGCCGTCGTGCCACTCGCCGACGATGTCCGCGTACGCCCCGTCGGCGAGGCCGAGGTCCGCGGCGTCGTCGGGGTGGACGAGGACGACGCGCCGGCCGCCGCGCACGCCGCGGTAGCGGTCGTCCAGGCCGTAGATCGTGGTGTTGTACTGGTCGTGGCTGCGCAGTGTCTGCAGCAGCAGCCGCCCCTCCGGCACGTCGGGGTACGTCACTGGGCCGGCGGTGAAGTTCGCCTTGCCGGTGCTCGTGGGGAAGCGCCGCTCGTCGCGCGGGGCGTGCGGGAGGGTGAAGCCGCCGGGGCGGCGGACGCGGGCGTCGAAGTCCTCGAAGCCGGGCACCACGCGCGCGATGCGGTCGCGGATACGCGTGTAGTTACTGCTGAACTCCTCCCAGGGCGTGGCGCTGTCCTCCCCCAGCACCGCGCGGGCGAGCCGGCAGACGATCGCGACCTCCGACAGCAGCGCGTCGCTCGCGGGCGCGAGCCGGCCGCGGGAGGCGTGCACGACGCCCATGGAGTCCTCGACGGTGACGAACTGCTCGTGGCCGCGGCCGTCGGGACCGGGCTGCCGGTCGCGCTCGGTGCGGCCGAGGGTGGGCAGGATCAGCGCGCGGGCGCCGGTGACGACGTGGCTGCGGTTGAGCTTGGTGGAGACGTGCACGGTCAGCCGGGCGCGGCGCATCGCGGCCTCGGTGACCGCGGTGTCGGGCGAGGCCGAGACGAAGTTGCCGCCGACGGCGAAGAAGACCTTGGCGTCGCCGTCGCGCAGGGCGCGGATGGCGCGTACGACGTCGTAGCCATGCCGGCGGGGCGGGGCGAAGCCGAACTCCTTCTGAAGCGCGTCCAGGAAGGCGGGCGCGGGGCGCTCGAAGATGCCCATGGTGCGGTCGCCCTGGACGTTGCTGTGGCCGCGCACCGGGCAGACGCCGGCGCCGGGGCGGCCGACGTGGCCGCCGAGGAGCAGGAAGTTGACGATCTCCTTGATGGTGGGCACGGCGTGCTTGTGCTGGGTGAGGCCCATCGCCCAGCAGACGACGATCTTGTCGGCGCCGAGCACCAGCTCGGCGGCGCGGTCGATGTCGGCGGCGGTCAGCCCGGTGGCGCGCTCCGCCTCGGCGTCGTCGTAGGCGCGGGCGGCGGCGGCGTACTCCGCGTAGCCGTGGGTGTGGTCGGCGACGAACTCCTCGTCGACGGCCCGCATGCCGGAGTCGTGCGCGGCGAGGACGCGCCCGGCGAGGGCGCGGAAGAGCGCCTGGTCGCCGCCGGCGCGGATCTGGAGGAAGAGGTCGGTCAGCGGGGTCCCGCCGCGGGCGAGGCCGCGTACGGTCTGCGGGTTCTTGAACCGGACCATGCCGGGCTCGGGCAGCGGGTTCACGGTGACGATCCGGGCGCCGTTGTCCTTGGCGCGCTCCAGCGCGCTGAGCATCCGCGGGTGGTTGGTGCCGGGGTTCTGGCCGGCGACGATGATCAGGTCGGCCCGGTAGAGGTCGTCGAGCAGGACGCTGCCCTTGCCGACGCCGAGGGTCTCGGTGAGCGCGGAGCCGGACGACTCGTGGCACAGGTTCGAGCAGTCGGGCAGGTTGTTGGTGCCGAACTCGCGGGCGAAGAGCTGGTAGAGGAAGGCGGCCTCGTTGCTGGTGCGGCCGGAGGTGTAGAAGACCGCCTCGTCGGGCGAGTCGAGGGCGGTCAGCTCCTCGGCGACGATCTCGAAGGCCCGCTCCCAGGACACCGGCTCGTACGTCTCGGCGCCCTCGGCGAGGTACACGGGGTGGGTGAGGCGGCCCTGCTGGCCCAGCCAGTAGCCGCTGCGGCCGGCGAGGTCGGCGACCGGGTGCGCGGCGAAGAACCCGGGGGTGACGCGGCGCAGCGTCGCCTCCTCGGCGACGGCCTTGGCGCCGTTCTCGCAGAACTCGAAGGTGTGCGGGCGGTCCGGCTCGGGCCAGGCGCAGCCGGGGCAGTCGAAGCCGTCGCGCTGGTTGACGCGCAGCAGGGTCCGGGCCGTACGCCGTACGCCCATCTGCTCCTGGCCGGTGCGCAGCGCGTGCGCGATGGCGGCGGCGCCGACGGCGGACTGCTGGGGCGGGGTGACCTCGGGGGCGTCCTGAACGGGGTCGCCGACGGGCGGTTTACCGGCCATGGCGGTCACCCTTTCCGGTGCGGGTTCTCGTGGACGGCGTACGGACCGATCCTGCCATGCCGCACCGTCACGGGACCGTTGTCGGTGCGGCATGGCAGGATCGGATCCGTGGCTGAGAACGCATCGAAGACCCAACGCCCCCGCCTGATGCTCCTGGACGGACATTCCCTTGCGTACAGGGCGTTCTTCGCGCTGCCCGCGGAGAACTTCTCCACCACCAGCGGGCAGATCACCAATGCGATCTACGGCTTCACGTCGATGCTGTCGAACACGTTGCGTGACGAGGCGCCGACACACCTGGCCGTCGCCTTCGACGTGTCCCGCAAGACCTGGCGCTCCGCGGAGTACGCGGAGTACAAGGCGAACCGCACCTCGACCCCCGACGACTTCCGGGGCCAGGTCGAGCTGATCGGCGAGCTGCTGGACGCGATGAACGTGCCGCGTTTCGGCGTCGAGGGCTTCGAGGCGGACGACGTGATCGCCACCCTGGCGACGCAGGCGGAGGCCGCCGGGTTCGACGTGCTGATCGTCACCGGCGACCGGGACTCCTTCCAGCTCGTCTCCGACCATGTGACGGTGCTGTATCCGACGAAGGGCGTCTCCGAGCTGACCCGCTTCACGCCGGCGAAGGTCGAGGAGCGGTACGGGCTGACGCCCGCGCAGTACCCGGACTTCGCCGCCCTGCGCGGCGACCCCTCCGACAACCTGCCGGGCATCCCGGGCGTCGGCGAGAAGACCGCGGCCAAGTGGATCAAGCAGTTCGGCTCGTTCGCGGAGCTGGCCGAGCGCGCCGAGGAGGTCAAGGGCAAGGCCGGGCAGAACCTGCGCGACCACCTGGACGCGGTGAAGCTCAACCGCCGCCTCACCGAGCTGGACCGGGGCGTCGAGCTGCCCACCGGCCCGGAGGGCCTGGAGCGCCGGCCGTACGACCGGACGTCGCTGCAGGTCATCATGGACGCCCTGGAGTTCCGCAACCCCAACTTCCGCGAGCGGCTGTTCAACGCGGACCCGGGCGCCGGCGAGCAGCAGGCCGAGCCGGAGCCCGGGGTGCAGGTCGACGGCCGGGTGCTGGCGACCGGCGAGCTGGCGCCGTGGCTCGCCGAGCACGGCTCGGGGCCGCTCGGCCTGGCCACCGTCGGCACCTGGCAGCTCGGCGTCGGCAGCGTCACCGAGGTCGCGCTGGCCACCGCGGCGGGGCCGGCCGCGTGGTTCGACCCGGCCCGGCTGGACGCCGGCGACGAGCAGGCGTTCGCGCGCTGGCTCGCGGACCCCGGCAGCGCCAAGACGGTGCACGACGCGAAGCGGGCCATGCGCGTCCTCGCCGAGCACGGCTGGACGGTCGAGGGCGTGGCGATGGACACGGCGCTCGCCGCCTACCTGGTCACCCCCGGCCGGCGCACGTTCGCGCTCGACGCGCTGTCCATCGCCTATCTGGGCCGTGAGCTGGAGCCGCCGGCCGCCGACGGGCAGCTGGAGCTGGGCCTCGACGGTGCGGAGGGCGACCAGGAGGCGGCGGAGCGGGACGCGCTGATGCGTACGGCCCGTACGGTCCTGGACCTCGGCGAGGCGCTCTCGGAGAAGCTGGCGCAGGTCGGCGCGGCGGAGCTGCTGCGCGACATGGAGCTGCCGGTCTCGGCGGTGCTTGCGGGGATGGAGCGGGCGGGCGTCGCCGTCGACCGGGCCCATCTGGAGGCCATGGAGGAGCAGTTCGCCGGCGCGGTGCAGCAGGCCGTCCGGGAGGCGCACGACGCGGTGGGGCACGAGTTCAACCTCGGCTCGCCCAAGCAGCTGCAGGAGGTCTTCTTCGGCGAGCTGGGCCTGCCGAAGACGAAGAAGACCAAAACGGGCTACACGACGGACGCCGACGCGCTCGCGTGGCTCGCCACCCAGACCGACCACGAGCTGCCGGTCATCATGCTGCGCCACCGCGAGCAGGCCCGGCTGCGCTCCACGGTCGAGGGGCTGATCAAGACCATCGCGGCGGACGGCCGGATCCACACCACGTTCAGCCAGACCGTCGCCGCCACCGGCCGGCTGTCCTCCACGGATCCGAACCTGCAGAACGTGCCCATCCGTACGGACGAGGGCCGGGCGATCCGCCGCGGCTTCGTCGTCGGCGCGGGGTACGAGTCGCTGCTGACCGCCGACTACAGCCAGATCGAACTGCGCGTCATGGCCCATCTGTCGGAGGACGAGGGCCTGATCGAGGCGTTCACCTCCGGCGAGGACCTGCACGACACCGTCGCCTCGCAGGTGTTCTCGGTGCCGCGCACCAAGGTCGACCACGAGATGCGGCGGAAGATCAAGGCCATGTCGTACGGGCTGGCCTACGGGCTGTCCGCGTTCGGCCTCTCCCAGCAGCTGGGCGTCGAGGCCGCCGAGGCCCGCAAGCTGATGGAGAACTATTTCGAGCGCTTCGGCGGCGTACGGGACTATCTGCGCCGCGTCGTGGACGAGGCCCGGGCCACGGGCTACACGGAGACGATGTTCGGCCGCCGCCGGTATCTCCCCGACCTCAACAGCGACAACCGCCAGCGGCGCGAGATGGCCGAGCGGATGGCGCTCAACGCGCCGATCCAGGGCACCGCGGCGGACATCGTGAAGCTCGCGATGCTGCGGGTGGACCGGGCGCTGGCGGCGGCTTCGCTGGAGACCCGGCTGCTGCTGCAGGTGCACGACGAGGTCGTGCTGGAGGTGGCCCCGGGCGAGCGCGAGCGGGTGGAGGAGCTGGTGCGGCGCGAGATGGCGGGCGCGGTCTCCCTGCGGGCGCCGCTGGATGTGGCGGTCGGCGTGGGCCCGGACTGGGACTCGGCGGCCCATTGACCGCCACCGCCACACGGCGGCTCGCTGACCGCCATTGGGCGGGCTCGCTGACCGCCGCGCGGCGGGCCGCCGGGTGTCCCGGCGGCCCGTGACCGGTCAGCCGCGGGTGTCGTCCTCGCCGATGTGGTGGACGCGGACGAGGTTGGTCGAGCCGGAGATGCCGGGCGGGCTGCCTGCGGTGATCACGACCACGTCGCCCTTGCGGCAGCGGCCGATCTTCAGCAGCTGCTCGTCGACCTGCGCCACCATCTCGTCGGTCGTCTGCACCATGGGGCCGAGGAAGGTCTCCACGCCCCACGTCAGGTTCAGCTGGCTGCGCGTGGCCCGGTCCGGCGTGAAGGCCAGCACCGGGATCGGCGAGCGGTAGCGCGAGAGCCGCCGTACCGTGTCGCCGGACTGCGTGAACGCCACCAGGTAGCGCGCCCCGAGGAAGTCGCCGATCTCCGCCGCGGCGCGCGCCACCGCGCCGCCCTGCGTGCGCGGCTTGTTGCGCTCGGTCAGCGGCGGCAGCCCCTTGGCGAGCATCTCCTCCTCCGCCGCCGAGACGATCCGGCCCATCGTCCGCACCGTCTGGATCGGGTACTTGCCGACGCTCGTCTCGCCCGAGAGCATCACGGCGTCCGTGCCGTCCATCACCGCGTTGGCGACGTCGGACGCCTCCGCGCGGGTGGGCCGGGACGCCTCGATCATCGAGTCGAGCATCTGCGTGGCGACGATGACCGGCTTGGCGTTCCGCTTGGCGAGCTTCACCGCCTGCTTCTGCACCATGGGCACCTGCTCCAGCGGCATCTCCACGCCGAGGTCGCCGCGGGCCACCATGATCCCGTCGAAGGCGTCGACGATGCCCTCCAGGTTCTCGACCGCCTGGGGCTTCTCCACCTTGGCGATCACCGGGACCCGCCGGCCCTCCTCGTCCATGATCCGGTGCACGTCGCGGACGTCCTGCCCGGAGCGGACGAAGGACAGCGCGATGACGTCCGCGCCCGTGCGCAGCGCCCAGCGCAGGTCGTCGCGGTCCTTGCCGGAAAGCGCGGGCACGGAGACGGCGACACCGGGCAGGTTCAGCCCCTTGTTGTCGGAGACCATGCCGCCCTCGATGACCATGGTGCGGACCCGGGGCCCGTCCACCGCGGTCACCTCCAGGGTGACGCGGCCGTCGTCGACGAGGATCCGCTCGCCGCGCCCGACGTCGGCGGCCAGCCCGGCGTACGTCGTACCGCAACACTTGCGGTCGCCCTCGACCGGGTCGACGCTGATGGTGAATTCATCGCCCCGTTCGAGAAATACAGGACCTTCGTGGAAGGTGCCCAGCCGGATCTTCGGGCCCTGAAGGTCGGCGAGCACGCCGACGCTGCGCCCCGTCTCGTCCGCCGCCTTGCGCACCCGTGCGTAACGCTCCTCGTGCTCAGCGTAAGTTCCGTGGCTGAGGTTGAACCTGGCGACGTCCATTCCCGCTTCGACCAGCCCCTTGATCTGGTCGTATGTGTCGGTCGCTGGCCCCAGGGTGCAAACAATCTTCGCTCGGCGCATGTATTCGACTCTATGACTTACCGGCAGGTAGGGAACTGGGTATTGGCCACTCTCCAACGACATTTGATTGAACGTCTATTGAGAGCGAGCTGACAACTAATAAAACGTGCGCGCCTCTGCTCTTATGAGCGCAATCACAGTTGCGGACGGGTCATGACGAACCTTGCGTTCACCCGGGCGTAAACCGTCTGTCGCTGGGGTTCGAGGTCGAGCGCGGGCGCCGGTTCGGCCCCCGAGGGGGCACCGCCGAAGCCGCGGGTCGCCTCCCGCGCCATCCACCTCTCCGCGTGCTCCGCGCCCTCGTCGGCGACCTCCACGACCGCCGTCAGGTCCGCGCCCAGCGCCGCCGCGTACTCGCGGGCACGCGTCACCGCCTCCCGTACCGCCTGCTGCCGGGCCTCGCGGTGCACCGGCGAGTCCGGGCGCAGCCCCCACCACGGGCCCTCGACGGTGGCCAGGTCGAGGTCGGCGGCCCGGGTGGTCAGCTCGCCGAGCGCGGTGAAGTCGCCGAACGTCGCGGTCAGCCGGACCCGGCCGTGGTAGCGCCGCACCCGTTCGCCGCGGCTGTGCCGGCCCAGTTCGGGCGTCACCAGCAGCGCCCCGGTCTCCAGCTTCTCGACCGCGTCGCCGTAGGACCTGATCAGCTCCCGGGCCTCGGCGTTGCGGCGGGTCAGATCCGCCAGCGCGCCGCGTCGGTCGGTGCCGCGGACGGCGACCGTGACGGCGATCCGGGCGATCTCCGGGTCGACTTCGAGGCGCGCTTCGCCGCGGACGGCGAGGCGCGGCTCGTCGGGGGTGCCGTAGGGAGTGGGACCGGAGGGGGACGGGGCAGGCGAGGGCGCGGAGGGCGGGTTCGTCATGCCTTCACTGTGCCAGGGTCCGGCGCGCGCGGGATCCCGTGCGCCGGCTCGTCGGGCCGTTCGCGCCGGGACCGCCGGAGTCCGAAGGTGGTGAAGGCGGTGCGGTGCGGCAGCGGGTACGGCTCGGTGCCGGTGACGTCGTTGAGGATGACCGCGCTGCGGTGGGCGGCGAGGCCCAGGTCGGGGGCGCCGACCCCGTGCGTGTGGCGCTCGGCGTTCTGGACGTAGATCCGGCCCGTGACGGCCGGGTCGAGCACGAGGCGGTGGCCCTCGTCGATCTCCGGGCGGCCCGCGGCGTCGCGGCGCAGCAGCGGCTCCAGCGGGGCGAGGAGGCCGTCGAGCGGGCGTTCCCGGTAGCCGGTGGCGAGCACGACGGCGTCCGTACGGAGGGTCTCGCGGGCGCCCTGCGCGGCGTGCTCCAGGTGCAGTTCGATGCGGTGCGGGCCGAGGCGGCCGGCGGTGCGCACGGTGACGCCGGGAGTGAGGACGGCGTCGGGCCAGCCGCCGCCGAGGGTGCGGCGGTACAGCTCCTCGTGGACGGCTGCGATGGTCTCGGCGTCGATGCCCTTGTACAACTGCCACTGCCGGGGCAGCAGTTCGTCGCGCACCTCCTCGGACAGCCCGTGGAAGTAGCGCGCGTAGTCGGGCGTGAACTGCTCCAGGCCCAGCTTGCTGTACTCCATCGGCGCGAACGCGGGGGTACGGGCCAGCCAGTGCAGCCCCTCCGCGCCCGCCGGCCGGGCCCGCAGCAGGTCGAGGAAGACCTCCGCGCCGGACTGCCCGGCGCCGACGACGGTGACGTGCCCGGCGGCGGCGAGGCGTGCCCGGTGGACGAGGTAGTCGGCGGCGTGCACGACGTCGGCGGTGGGCGACTCGGCGAGCGGACGCAGCGCCTCCGGCACGTACGGCTCGGTGCCGACGCCGACGACGAGGTGGCGGGCGTGGGCGCGGCCCAGCGCCGCGGCCTCGCCGGAGCCGTCGAGCTGGGTGAAGTCGGCCTCGAAGAGGCCGCGTTCGGCGTTCCAGCGGACGCTCTCGACCTGGTGGCGGAAGTACAGGCCGGGGAGCTGACCGCTGACCCAGCGGCAGTACGCGTCGTACTCGGCGCGGTGGGCGTGGAAGCGCTCGGCGAAGTAGAAGGGGTAGAGCCGCTGGCGGACGCGTAGGTAGTTGAGGAAGCTGAAGGGGCTGGTGGGGTCGGCGAGCGTGACGAGGTCGGCGAGGAAGGGTACTTGGAGGGTGGTGCCCTCGATGAGGAGTCCGGGGTGCCAGCGGAACTCGGGGCGGCGCTCGTAGAAGGCGGTGGAGATGCCGTGGACGCGGGCGGCGAGGGCGGCGAGGGAGAGGTTGAACGGGCCGATGCCGATCCCGGCGAGGTCGAGGGGGCGACCGGGGCCGGCGTGCTCAGCGGGCATCGGGGGCGGTTCCGTTCTCGCGGGCGGGACGGGCCGGGAGGTCATGGCAGGCTGGGCGGGCCGGGCGGTCCCGGGCGCTGTCTCCGGCCGCTGCTGCTGCCGCCGCCGTCGGTGGCTTCGGTGCCTTCGGTGCCGTCCGGTGGGCCTCGGTGACGAGCTTCAGCAGGCTGCGCAGGTCGCCGGGCTGGACGTGCGGGTTGAGCAGGGTCGCCTTCAGCCAGCGCCGCCCGCCCGCCTCCGCGCGGCCGAGCACCGCGTGCCCGTCGGCGAGCAGCCGCCGCCGCAGCGCCGCGACCGCGGCGTCGTCGGCTCCGGTGGGCCGGAAGAGGACCGTGGTCAGCGGCGGCGGCGCGTACAGCTCCAGCTCCGGGTCCTCCTCGACGAACTCCGCGAGCCGCGCCGCCGCGGCGAACGTCCCCTCCACCAGCTCCGCGACCCCGGCGCGCCCGAGCGCGCGCAGCGTGACGGCTACCTTGAGCACGTCGGCGCGGCGCGTGGTGCGCAGCGAGCGGTGCAGCAGGGCGGGCAGGCCGGCGTCGGTGTCGTCGGCGGCGCTGAGGTAGTCGGCGCTGTACGCGAGCGGCGCCAGGTCGGCGTCGTCCCGTACGGCCAGGAAGCCGGCGGCGATCGGCTGCCAGCCCAGCTTGTGCAGGTCGAGCGCGACGGTGTGGGCCCGGTCGAGCCCGGCGACGAGGTGCGCGCGGCTCGGGGCGAGCAGGAGCAGCCCGCCGTACGCGGCGTCCACGTGCAGCCGGGCGCCGTGCGCCGCGGCGGCGTCGGCGAGTGCGGGCAGCGGGTCGACGGCGCCGGCGTCGGTGGTGCCGGCGGTGGCGACGACCAGCGCCGGCCCCGGCCCGCCGCCGGGGCCGCGGCCGCGGAGCAGGCCGAGGGCGTCGCGTACGGCGGCGGGGCCGAGGACGCCGCGCGGCGTGGGGACGACGTGCGGGGCGCGCATGCCGAGCAGCCACGCTGCGCGGTGGACGCTGTGGTGGGCGTTGGCGCCGGCGACGACCTGCACGCCGGGACCGAGGAGTTCGCGGGCGAGCAGCAGCGCGAGCTGGTTCGCCTCGGTGCCGCCGGTGGTGACCAGCGCGTCGGGGCGGGCGGCGCCGGGGTGCACCTCGGCGGCGACCGCGGCGGCCACCTCGGCCTCCAGCTCGGCGGCGGCCGGGGCCTGGTCCCAGGAGTCCAGCGACTGGTTGAGCGCGCCGGCCGCGAGGTCCGCGGCGGCGGCGAGGGCGAGCGGCGGGGCGTGCAGGTGGGCGGCACAGTGCGGGTCGGCCGGGTCGGCGGCGGCCTCCGCAAGAAGGCGTACGAGGCCGGCGAGCGCCGCCTCCGCCCCGACGCCGGTGTCGGGCAGCACGGGGCGGGCGGCCTCGCGTACCCGTCCGGCGACGGCCGCGGGGCCGCCGGCGGGCAGCGGGCCGCCGCGGCGGGCGGCGCCGTCGGCGAGGGCGGCGAGGACGGTGTCGAGGTACGGGCGGAGGGCGCGGGGGCCGGCGGGGCCGCCCGCGAGGGCGGCTTCGGCGGCAGCGGGCATGCTGGCTCCTGGGGGCGCCGGTCTCGGAGAACCGGTGTGGTGAGGTGAGGCGGGCCTAACCTACTTCCGGCTTTTCCCCGAAACGTGCCGTTCTGCCCGGCAGTTCGCCCGTACGTGGGAACACGCGGAGAGGCGGGGGGAAGCGTCGCCCGATCTGCTACGGCCGGGCACGCCGCCCGTCGGGGCGGCCCGCGCCCGGCCGATCCCCGGTCTCCGCTCGCGGGTCGCGGGGTGCGGGTCACAGGGCGCGGGTCGCAGGGCGCCCGTCGCCGCCCGCCGCTCGCCTCTCCGCTACGGAACCCGGGCTCCCGCCGCCTCCCGTACGCGCAGCGCCCGGCCGAGGTCGTCGAGCTGGTCGGCCAGCCGCCGCCGCAGCGCCGGCACCGGCTCGCCCCGCTCCAGGCACTCCTTGCCGAGCCGCAGCGTCTCCGCGTCCACGAACCCCCGCGGGAACCCCGCACGCCCCGCCGCCACGGCGATGGCCGGGCCGCGGCGCGCGGCGAGCGCCGGCGTCTCGGCGAACCAGCGCGGCACGTACGGCGCCAGCACCTCGCGGTGCTCCGGCTGCCAGAAGCCCAGGGCGGTGGCGGTGAACAGGTAGTTGGAGGGCTCTCCCCCGGTGCCGGCCGCGCCGCCGTCCCCGTACATCGCCGCCCAGGCCGCCGCCTTCGCCCCGGCGTCCGGCAGCGCCGCCAGGCACCGCGCCGCCCCCTCCTGGGCCGAGGCGCCGGGGTCGCGGGCGACCTCCGCCTCGATCCGGTCCGGCCCGGCGGCGCCGAGGACGGCGAGCCGGGTGAGGCAGCGCCAGCGCAGGTCGGGGTCGAGGGCCGGGCCGCCGGGGACGGTGCCGGCGGCGAGCCAGTCGCGTACCTCGTCGGGCTCGTCGGCGCAGTCGATGAGGGCGCGGAGCGCCGCCAGCCGGAGCCCCGGGTCGGCGTTGTTGTCGGTGCGGCGCAGCAGTTCGCGGCAGATCGCGGCGACGGTCGCGCGGGCCGCGGGCCGGTCGGGGCCGGGTGCGTAGGCGTCGGCGAGCGGGCCGCGGGCGAAGGCCAGCACGGCCTGGACGACGGCGAGGTCGGCCTCGGCCGGCAGGTGCGCGGCGGCGGCCCGGAGGTAGTCGGCGGGCGGGAGTTCGGCGTCGCGGACCATGTCGCGGGCGGCGTTCCAGAGGACGGCGCGGCTGAGCGGGTCGGGGATGCCGGACAGGCAGCGCAGGGCGGTCTCCCAGGACCGGTCGTCCAGACGGATCTTGGCATACGTGAGATCGCCGTCGTTGAGGAGGACGAGGTCGGGCGTCCGGCCCTCCGCGGAAACGGACTTCAGCCCGAGGTCCGCGGTGAAGTCGTGCGGCAGCCTCGCGCGCAGCACCATGCGGCCGGGCTCGTCGGGGACCTCGTCGTAGAGGCCGACGTCCAGCCGGTGCGGGCGGCGCCCGGCGTGCTCGACCTCCAGCACCCACACGTCGCCGTCGCCCTCCCGGGTCTCCGGCCGGAAGGTGTCGACGCCGGTGGTACGCAGCCAGTCGTCGGCCCACTCGGGCACGTCGCGGCCGGAGGCGCGGGCCATGGACTCGATGAAGTCGGCGAGGGTGGTGTTGCCGAAGCGGTGCCGGGCGAAGTAGTCGTCGAGCCCGGCGAAGAAGTCCTTCTCGCCCATCCAGGCGACGAGTTGGCGGAGCGCGCTGGCACCCTTGGCGTACGAGATGCCGTCGAAGTTCTGCAGCGCGGAGGCGCTGTCCGCGACGCGCGGCGGGGCGACGGGGTGGGTGGAGGGCCGCTGGTCGGCGTCGTAGCCCCAGCTCTTGCGGGCGACGGCGAACTCGGTCCAGATGCCGGTGAAGCGGGTGGCCTCGGAGAGGATCTGGCAGCCCATGTACTCGGCGAAGGACTCGTTCAGCCAGATGTCGTCCCACCAGCGCAGGGTGACCAGGTCGCCGAACCACATGTGCGCCATCTCGTGCGCGATCACCATGGCGCGGGTCTGGCGCTCGGTGTCGGTGACGGCGGAGCGGTAGACGAACTCGTCGCGGAAGGTGATCAGCCCCGGGTTCTCCATCGCGTTGGCGTTGAACTCCGGGACGAACGCCTGGTCGTACGAGTCGAAGGGGTACGGCTCGGCGAACCGCTCGTGGTAGCGGTCGAAGCAGCGGCGGGTGACGTCGAACAGCTCGTCGGCGTCGGCGTCGAGATGGGCGGCGAGCGAGCGGCGGCAGTGCAGGCCGAAGGGCAGCCCGGCGTGGTCGGTACGGACGGAGTGCCAGGGGCCGGCGGCTACGGCGACGAGGTAGGTGGCGATGGGCGGGGTGGTGGTCAGCCGCCAGCGGACGCCGGCGCCGGGACCGGGCTCGGGCTCGGGGCCGGCCTCCGGGCCGGAGCCCGGGCCGGAGTCCTTGTCGGCCCTCTCCGCCCCCACCGGCGCCGTCCGGGCGATGCCGTTGCCGAGGACGGTCCAACCGGCGGGCGCGGTGACGGAGACGTCGAAGACGGCCTTGAGGTCGGGCTGGTCGAACGCGGCGAAGACGCGCTGCACGTCGTCCAGGAAGAGCTGGGTGTAGACGTACGTCTCGCCGTCGGCGGGGTCCGTGAAGCGGTGCATGCCCTCACCGGTGCGGGAGTAGCGCATGACGGCCTCGACGCGCAGTTCGTGCTCGCCCTCGTCGAGTTGCAGCGGGATGCGGTTGTCCGCGAGCGCGCCGGTGTCCAGGTCCCGGCCGTCGAGCGTGACCCGTACCAGCTCGGCGGGCTTGACCTCGACGAACGTCTCTCCCGCCGCGCGAGCGGCGAAGGTGACGGCGGTGCTGCTGCCGAAGACCTCCGCACCGCGCGTCAGGTCGAGGTCGACGGCATAGTGGCGGACGTCGAGGAGGTCGGCGCGGAGCTGCGCCTCGGCGCGGGTGAGTGCGGGCATGGGGCAATGCTGCCTCACCACCTGCGGCTACGACGACACCCCGGGGGCGTAGAGCCTCGAACCCGCGTCCGGGGCACCGGCCGCCCCGGGCCTGCGCGGCTACGCTGCTGCACATGCCGGGCAGAACCCTGGAGGCGCTGGGCCTCGCGACCGTGCCGCTGCTGGAGCCGCTGACGTATCCGGGGCCGCCGGTGCCCGGTCCCTCGCTGCTCGCCGGCGACCGGCTGCTGCCGCTGCGGCCCGCGCCGGGCGGGGTGGGGCGGTGGCGGGTGGCCGGGGACCGTACGGGCGGGGGGCCGCACACCGGGCTGGACGCGGGGCTCGACACAGGGCTGGACAGGGCGCAGGGCCCGGGGCCGTACGAGGCGCTGGACGACGTGCTGGACGAGGCGCTGGACGACGTGCTGGCGTCGCTGGGGCAGGCGCCTGCCGCGGAGCGGTTCCCGGTGCTGGCGCTGGGGTCGAACGCGGCCCCGGGGCAGCTGCGCCACAAGCTGACGCGCCTCGGCCTGCCCGCGGTCGTGCCGGTCACGCCGGCCGCCGTCCGCGGCCTCGGCGTGGGCGTCTCGGGGCACATCAGCCGCCCGGGGTACGTCGCGGCGGCCCCGTACGCCGACGAGGCGGCCGAGTCGGGGCTGTGGGTCACATGGCTGGACGAGCAGGCACTGCGCGCCGTGGACGGCACGGAGATGCCGAACTACGGCCGCGCGCTGCTGCCGGCCGCGGAGTTCCCGGCGCGGCTGCCCACCGGCGAGCAACTGCCGGGCACGTACGTCTACTTCAACGCCCGCGGCATCCTCTCCGGCCCCGACCACCGCCCGCTCCCCCACATCCCGGACCAACCCGCCCTGCTGACCCGCCTCCTCGCCGCCTCCCCCCGCCTGCACGACCTCCTCGGCCCGACACCCCGCCACTGGGTCGCCCGCGCGGCGGCCGACGCGGCGGCGCGGAAGGCGGGGACGCGGATCTTCCGCGAGGAGGGCTGGCTGCTGCCGGAGCCGGCCTTCGCGGCGTACGCGACGAGGGGCCAGACGTAGTACGGGGGCGTCCGGTGCGGGCCTCGCCCGCGGAGACCTTGACGCGTACGCGACCAGCGAGCACACTCGGTGCCGTTTACGTAAACATACCGGTACCGGGACCGGCGTCTCGCACTCACCGCACCGTCGCACCGCGCACGTGTCCGCAACCCGAAGAGCGATGAGAGGTACCCCCATGCCGCTCGACCGCCGCACGTTCCTGCTCTCCTCCGGCGCCGCCCTCGCCGGCGGTGCCGGGCTCGCCGCCGCCGGCCCCGCCGTGGCGCGGCCCGCCGCCCCGCTCGCGTGGGAGACCGTGATCGGCACCGGCACCTTCGCCGACTACGGGGCGCTGGAGTCCACCTGGAACTACCTCTATCCGTGGGGCTCCGACCACAACGGCACCGCTCGGATGTACGCCAGCGCCACCGACCACAACCACGTCTACCTGGAGTCCGGCGTCCTCGTACTGAAGGCGTCACGCATCAACTGGGACGAGGGCAACAGCAGCAAGGACCCCTACCTGCCGATCCACTACCACTCCGGCACGATCCACTCCAAGATGCGGCTGACGGTGACCGACCAGTACCCGGAGTGGGAGGTCAAGGGCGAGTTCCAGGCGCCGTCCGCGCGCGGCACCTGGCCCGCGTTCTGGCTGACCGGCGCCAACAGCTGGCCGCCGGAGAGCGACATCCTGGAGTACAAGGGCGACGCCCGCAACTGGTTCAACACCTACGACGGCGGCTGGGAGAACACCATCGTCCCGGTCTCCAACCCCGGTTCCTGGCACGGCTACCGCGCCTGGATCGCCAAGGTGAACGCGACCGACGTCGACATCCACTACTACCTCGACGACCAGTGGGTCGGGCAGCACCGCGGCTCGAACTTCGTCGGGGCCCCGATGCACCTCATCCTCAACCTGCAGATGGAAGGGTCGTCCGGGTCGTCGGGGCCGTCCGGGGACACGTACTACCGCGCCCGCAACATCTACGTGGGACGCTCCAACAACGGTTGACGCCGCCTCTCCCACGAACAGCCACGAACAGCCACGAACGGTCGCGAACGGTCGCGAACGGCTACGAACGATCGCGAACGGTCAGTCCGTCGACGACGACGGCTCCGGGGCGGAGGAGTTGGCGATCGTCTCGTGGTGGCGGATGACCTCGGCGATGATGAAGTTCAGCAGCTTCTCCGCGAAGGCGGGATCGAGCTTGGCGCTCTCCGCCAGCTCGCGCAGGCGGGTGATCTGGCGGGCCTCGCGGGCGGGGTCGGCGGGGGGCAGGTGGTGGGTGGCCTTGAGGCGGCCGACCTGCTGGGTGCATTTGAAGCGTTCGGCGAGCATGTGCACGACGGCCGCGTCGATGTTGTCGATGCTGTCGCGGAGCCGGTCGAGCTCGGCTCGTACGGCGGAGTCGGAGAGGCCGTCCATGGCCGACGGGGACGTGGAGTGGTCGGTCATCCCGCCACCGTAACAGGGGCGGGGACGTTGTCAGTGCCGGCTGTTACGTTCCTGCCATGGAGGGAAACGTGCAGGCGGGGGCGGACCGGCGGGCGGTGGCCGCGGCGGCGGTGACGGTGGTGCTGTGGGCGTCGGCGTTCGTCTCGATCCGGGACGCGGGGGAGCACTTCAGCCCCGGCGCGCTGGCGCTCGGGCGGCTGCTGGCGGGCTCGGCCGCGCTGGCGCTGATCCTCGTCGTGCGCCGCGAGGGGTTGCCGCCGCGGGCGGCGTGGCCGGGCATCGCCGTCTCGGGCACGCTCTGGTTCGGGGTCTACATGGTGGCGCTCAACTGGGGCGAGCAGCTGGTCGACGCGGGCACGGCCGCCATGGTCGTGAACGTCGGGCCGATGCTCATAGCGCTGCTCGGCGGCTGGCTGCTCAAGGAGGGCTTTCCGCCGATGCTGCTGGCGGGCCTGGCCGTGGCTTTCGCGGGCGCCGTGGTGGTCGGGATATCCATGTCCGACGGCGGCACATCCTCGCTGGGCGGAGTGCTGCTGTGCCTGCTCGCGGCGGCCACGTACGCGAGCGGTGTCGTCAGCCAGAAGCCGGCCCTCGCGCACGCCTCGCCGCTGCAGGCCACGGCCTACGGTTGCATGACGGGCGCGGTGCTGTGCCTGCCGTTCGCGGGGCAGCTGGCGGGGCAGGTGGGCGACGCGCCGCTGTCGGCGACGGCCAACGTGCTGTATCTCGGCGTCTTCCCGACGGCGCTGGCGTTCACGACGTGGGCGTACGCGCTGGCGCGGACCACGGCGGGGAAGATGGGCGCCACGACGTATGCGGTGCCGGCGCTGGTGGTGCTGATGTCCTGGGCGGCGCTGGGCGAGGTGCCGGAGGCGCTGACGCTGGTGGGCGGTGTGCTGTGCCTGGCGGGGGTGGCTGTTTCGCGGCGGCGGGGCGCAGGTCGCGGCCGGGGTGTCGTCGCCGCGGGCGGTGCGGTGCGGGAGCCCGGCGAGCCGGCGCGGGAGGAGGAGCCCTGCTGAGTGGCCGGGGTGTGCCCGGGACGTAGCGCGGATCCTCCCGTGGTACTACGACCGCGCGCAGATGCGGGCCGTGGTCGGACGATCGGCGTGGTCGCGCGGCCTAGCGTCGCCGGTATGACGATCGAAGTACGCGGGCTCACCAAGAGGTACGGCGAGAAGACCGCCGTCGACGACCTGACCTTCACCGTGCGCCCGGGAACCGTGACCGGCTTCCTCGGGCCCAACGGCGCCGGCAAGTCCACCACGATGCGCCTCATCGTGGGCCTGGACGCGCCGACCCGCGGCTCCGCCACCGTGAACGGACGCCGCTACGCGACGCATCCGGCGCCCCTCGCCGAGATCGGGGCGCTGCTGGAGGCGCGGTCCGTGCACACCGGGCGCAGCGCGTACAAGCACCTGCTCGCGCTCGCCCTGACCCACGGCATCCCGCGCGCCCGGGTGGAGGAGGTGATCGAGGCGGTGGGGCTGGCCGGCGCGGCGCGCAAGCGCGCCGGCGGGTTCTCGCTGGGCATGGGGCAGCGGCTCGGCATCGCCGCCGCGCTGCTCGCCGACCCGGCGACCGTCGTGCTCGACGAGCCGGTCAACGGCCTCGACCCCGAGGGCGTGCTGTGGATCCGCACCATGCTCAAGGAGCTGGCGGCGCAGGGCCGCACGGTGTTCGTCTCGTCGCACCTGATGAGCGAGATGGCGCTGACCGCCGAGCACCTGGTCATCGTCGGCCGCGGGCGGCTGCTCGCGGACACGACGGTGGCGGAGTTCGTACGGTCCGCCGGGCGCGACGAGGTGTCGCTGAAGTCGCCGCAGGCGGGCCGGCTGCGGGAGCTGCTGGCCGGCCCCGGCGTCGAGGTCGCCTCGGACGCGCCGGGCGAGCTGCGGGTCAGCGGGGTCGGCGCGGAGGACATCGGGCTGACGGCCGCCGCGCACGGCGTGCCGCTGTTCGAGCTGACACCGCACCGGGTGTCGCTGGAAGAAGCGTTCATGGAGCTGACCCGGGACGCCGTCGAGTACCACGGCCACGTCGCGGGGCGGAAGGAACGGCCGGGACGTGGGGAACGGAAAGAAGGAGTCGCCGCATGAGCACCCCGTCCCTGATCGCGCCCGGCCCCGGCGGCGCGGGCGCCGGGGCCCGCGGCGGCGCGGGCTACCGCGTGACGTACCCGCGCGTGCTGCGCTCGGAGTGGTCGAAGCTGTGGTCGCTGCGCTCGACCTGGTACGCACTGGCCGCCGTCGTCGTGCTGACCCTCGGCATCGGGCTCGCCGTCGGCGCCACGTACACCGACGGCGGCGACGACGGCCCGGGGGACGCCGTCGAGGCCACCCTGCTGGGCCTGAACTTCGGCCTGCTGATCCTGCCCGTGCTGGGCATCCTCACCACCGCCGGCGAGTGGTCGACGGGCATGGTGCGGGCCACGATGGCGGCCGTGCCGCGTCGGCTGCCCGTGCTGTGGGCCAAGGCGGCCGTCTTCGGCGCGGTGAGCTTCGTCCTGACGCTGGCGACGGCGCTGGTGACGTTCCCGGCGGCGCAGGCGTTCCTCGCCGGCACCCCCGTCGCCGCCGGCCTCGGCGACCCCGGGGTGGCGCGGGCGCTGCTCACCACGGCCGCGGGGGCGGCGCTCATCGCCGTGCTCGGGGTGGCGGTCGGGGCGCTGCTGCGCAGCATCCCGGCGTCGATCGGGGCCTTCGTGGCGGTGCTGATGGTGGTGCCGAACGTGGCGCCGCTGCTGCCGTACGGGTGGGTCGAGGACGCCGTGGCGTACACGCCGCTGGCCGCCATGGAGCCGCTGGCGGCCGCCCACCCGGACCCGGACCTGCCGACGGTCGGCACGGCGCTCGTCAGCATGGTCGTCTGGGCGGCGGCCGGGCTGGTCGCCGCGGCGCTGCGGCTCCTGCGTAGTGACGTCTGAGAGCCCGCCGGGCAACCATGGGCCGGGGGACGCGCGGAGGCGCGCGGCCCCGGCTGGGGGGTTCGGCTGGGGGTTCGGCAGGCGCCGGGCGGGCGACGGCGCGGTCCGGAATGAGAGGCGGTACGGATGGTGGGGGCGGCGGTGACGGCGGAGACGGCGGGAACAGCGCGGGCGGCGAGGGCGCGGACGGCGGAGAAGACGGCCGCGGGCGGGGACTCGGGCGGCGGCGCGGGGACGGTGCCGGTGCCGCCGCCCACGCACCGCATCCACGCCGCCGCGCAGCGCGTACGGGCCTTCGACACCCGCCACCCGGCCGTGTGGGACGCGGGGCTGGCCGTCCTCGTCGCGCTCCCCGGCCTCGTGCAGCTCACCGCCGGCGACTGGCGCGAGGACTCCCGGGACCAGCCCGGCGCGGACCCCGCCGAGCTGGCGTCGGTACCGGTGGCGGTGCCGTGGCTCCTCCAGGCCGGCATGGTGCTGGCGTTGCCGTGGCGCCGGCGGTACCCGTTCTCGATGTTCTGCGGCGTCGCGGCACTGACCTTCGTCCACGACGCGTACCACCTGGCGCTCGCGTCCGTCATGGTCATGGGCGTGGCCCTGTACAACGTGGCGCTGCGGCTGCCGCTGTCGCGACTGCTGTGGGTCGCCGCGATCATCACGGTGGAGATAGGCGCGGAGGTGCTGCGCGACCCGCCGGAGAACCTCGCCCGCGCGTACGTGCCAGTGGTCGCCATCGCCGCGACGATCGTGATGGGCGGCATCACCGCACGTACCAGACGCGAGTACGTCGCCTCCCTGCTGGACCGGGCCGACCGGCTGGAGGTCGAGCGCGACCAGCGGGCGCGGCTCGCCGCCGCGGCCGAACGCGCGCGGATCGCGCGCGAGATGCACGACATCGTGGCGCACAACCTCTCGGTGATCGTCGGCCTCGCGGACGGCGGCGCGTACGCGGCCCGCAGCGGCGGCCGGCCCTCGCCCGGCGCCGCGGACGGTTCCGCCCTCCGGCCCGCCGACCCGTCCGCGGAGCGCCCCGCACAGGCGCTGGACGCGATCTCCGCCACCGGCCGGGAGGCCCTGGGCGAGCTGCGCCGGCTGCTGGGCGTCCTGCACGAGCAGGGCCCCGGACCCGCGCACCTCGCGCCGCAGCCGGGGCTGGCCGAGCTGGAGCCGCTGCTGCAGCGCGTGCGGGAGGCGGGGCTGCCGGTGCGCTGTACGGTGCGCGGGGACTCGGGAACGCTGTCGGAGGGGCGGCAGTTGACGGTCTACCGGATCGTGCAGGAGGCGCTGACGAACACGCTGAAGCACGGGGGCGAGGGCACGACGGCGGCGGTGCGGCTCGACTGCGCGGCGGGCGGGGTGGAGATCGAGGTGACGGACACGGGGCCGCCCTCCGGGCGGGGCGGCGGAGACCAGGGCAGGCACGGGGGCGGACGCGTCCGGCGGGAAGCGCGACCCGGGAGCGGGCGGGAGCCCGAGGCCATGACCGTTGGCGGCGGATCCGCGGGCTGGGAGACGTCCCCGTACGGCGCCGAATCGACGGACGGTCGCGCCGGCCGGGGCGCCGCGGACCCGGCCCTGGGCGGCGGCCGGAGCGGCCACGCGCCGAGCGGGCGCCGGCCGCGGGCCGGAGCGGGTGGCGGCGGCGGAGGCATCTCTCCGAGCGACGGCGGGCCCACGGGCGCGTTTGCGTCCCCGTACGGCGGTGACGCCGCGGGCGGCCGGGGCATCGCGGGCATGCGCGAGCGCGCCGCGGTCTACGGCGGCACCCTCGACGCGGGCCCCGCCCCCGGCGGCGGCTGGCGTGTGTACGGCGTGCTGCCGCCCGTGCCGGCGGCGGAACCGCCCCCCGCGGACGCGCGCCCCCACCCCGGCCCCCCGCGGGACTCCCCCGCCGGCCGGCCCTCCGTGCCCGGTTCCCCGTCGGAGACGCCCCCGTGACCAGCGTGCTGATCGCCGACGATCACGCCCTCCAGCGGCTCGGGTTCCGGATGCTGCTCGAAAGCCAGGACGACATGGCCGTCGCCGGCGAGGCCGGCGGCGGAGCCGAAGCGGTGCGGCTGACCGCCGAGTTGCGGCCGGATGTCGTGCTCATGGACGTCCGCATGCCCGGCCTCGACGGCATCGAGGCCACCCGCCGCATCGCCGCCTCCGGCGGCCGTACCCGGGTGCTGATCCTGACGACGTTCGACCTCGACGAGTACGCCTTCGCCGGGCTGCGCGCCGGCGCCAGCGGGTTCCTCGTCAAGGACGCGATGCCGGACGAACTGCTGGCCGGGATCCGGGCGGTGTCCTCCGGCGAGGCGGTCGTCGCCCCGGCGCTGACCCGTCGGCTCATCGAGCGCTACGCGCACCTGCTCCCCGCCGACGGCGAGCCCGCACCCGCGGGCCCGGACCCGCGGCTGGCCGTGCTCACCGAGCGGGAGCGCGAGGTGCTGCAAGCCGTCGCGCTGGGCTGGACGAACGGCGAGATCGCCGAGCGGATGCACCTCGCCGAGTCGACGGTCAAGACGCACGTCGGCCGGATCCTCGGCAAGACCGGCGCCCGCGACCGCGTACAGGCGGTGATCTTCGCGTACGACACCCGCCTGGTACGCCCCGGCTGACCGGCCCCGGCGGCGCGTGCCGCCCACGCCGGCCCCGCGACACGTCCCCCTACGCCGGTCCCCCGCCCGGCCCTCCCGGTGCGCCCTCCGCCACCGGCGGCTCCCCCGGCTCCGGGATCCGGTCGCTCCAGCCGCCCGGCGCCGTACGTCCCTGCTGGTCGCGGAAGCGCACCGGCGCCACCCCCACCCGGCGCGTGAACAGCCGCGAGAAGTACGCCGGGTCGTCGTACCCCACCCGCCGGGCGACCGCCGCGATCGGCAGCTCCGTTGCGGCCAGCAGCTCCTTCGCCCGCCCAAGCCGTATTCCCAGCAGGTAGTCCTTCGGGCTGCACCCCGCCGCCCGCCGCACAGCGGAGCGCAGCTCCGCGGTCGTCATCCCGTGCCGCGCGGCGTGCTCGGCGACGGACAGCGGCAGGAAGGCGTCGCGGGCCAGCGCCGGCAGCACCGGGTCGCCGTCCGGGGCCATGTCCGCGCGCGACCGGCGCAGCGCGACGAGCAGGTCGTGCACGGCGGCGGACGTCTCGACCTCCAGCATCGGGTTGCCGCGGCGGGCGGCGCGGGCGATGCGGGTGACGACCGTACGCGGCCCGGTGGCGTCGCCGAGCGGCACCACGGGCCGCTCCGGCTGGACGTAGCCCAGCTCGGTGTACGCGGCCACGGCGGAGCCGGTGAAGTCGACGAAAGCCTCGTCCCAGCCGGTCTCCGGGTCGGGCCCGTAGTGGTGTACGGCGCCGGGGACGAGCCACAGCAACGCGGGCGCCACGACGTCCAGCACCGGCCCGTCGCCGCCCCGGAACCAGCCGCGCCCGCTGCTGATGACGACGGCGACGTGGTGGTCCAGCGTGCGCGGCCCGACGACCGGCAGGTCGCCGTACTGCAGGCCGACGCCGAGGCAGACCAGGCCGAGCTTGCGGTGCACCGGGCCGGGAGTGAAGTAGCGCATCCAGGTGTGGTGGCTCATCGTTGCCGGACCGGCGCCTACGACCCCTCCGACAGCCGCGCCGGGAAGCCCCCGGTGGCCACCGGAC
Source organism: Streptomyces sp. CNX435 (assembly GCF_059570575.1). Taxonomy (NCBI): domain Bacteria; kingdom Bacillati; phylum Actinomycetota; class Actinomycetes; order Kitasatosporales; family Streptomycetaceae; genus Streptomyces; species Streptomyces sp. CNX435. The sequence continues at coordinate 94,973 of NZ_JCANTA010000018.1, forward strand.
CCCACCGCTCCGGCGTGATCCGGATCAGCGACTTCCCCTGCCGCACCATGGCCTCCCGGTACTCGTCCCAGTCCGGGTGCTCCCCCGAGATGTTGCGGAAGTACTCCACGAACGGCTCCACGTCCTCCGTCGCGTCGATCACCTCCGCCGCGCCGTCGACCTGCACCCACGGCCCGTTCCACTCCTCGGACAGCACCACGATCCCGACCCGCGGGTCGCGCCGCGCGTTGCGCGTCTTGGCCCGCTCCGGGTACGTGGACACGACGATCCGCCCCGCGTCGTCCACCCCGCAGGTCAGCGGCGACGCCTGCGGCGCGCCGTCGGCCCGCCGGGTGAGCAGCAGGGCCCGGTGCCTGGGCCGTACGAAATCCAGCAGCCCGGCGAGGTCGACCCGGGTGTTGGTGGCGATGTTCGGACTCATGCACGTCACGATACGTCCCCGGGGGCCGCGGGGGCGGGCCCGTACAGTGGGCTGCAGTCGGACACCCTGGGGGTCGCCGGTGGGCAGCGCGAGCGCGGTCGAGCACGGCTTTCCGCATCTGCGGACCGTGCGGTCGGCCCTGACGGCGCTCTACCGGCGGATCACCGCGGACTTCCTGCACGCCAACTTCGCCGTCAGCGTGCCCGCCGCGGACGTGGCCCTGGCCGCCGGCGAGGATCTGCACCTCGGCGTCCAGCGGGTGGCACGTGCCCTGGTCACGCACCTGCAGCTGCCGGACGCGCGCATGATCGTCGGCTTCCGCGACATGCCCGAGGCGGCGACCGTGGAGCTGGCCGCGGGACCCGAGTACTTCGTCGAGCTGAACCCGCGCTTCCGCGACCACCACCGGGACGTCGGCGGGGCGCTCGCGCACGAGGTCATGCACGTCTACCTCGACCGCCTCGGCCTGTCCTTCCCCGGGACCGCCGACAACGAGATCCTCACCGACACCGCTACCGCCTACCTCGGCGCCGGCTGGCTGCTCCTCGACGCCTTCCGGGAGGGCGGTGGCGCCTCGCAGCGGTTCGGCTACCTCACGCCCGAGGAGTTCGGATACGTCGTCGCCAAGCGCGCCCTCGCCTTCGGCGAGAACCCCGAGACCTGGTTCACCAGCCCGCAGGCGTACGAGGCGTACACCGCCGGCATGCGCATGGCCCGCCGCGACGCCCAGCGCCCGCCGCTGTCGGAGAGCGGCCGGTTCGGGCGGCGCCGGTACACCAGAGACCGCAGGCGGGCGCAGGACCTGTTCGCGCAGGCCGCCGGCGGCGGGCTCACGACGACCGCCGCCCCCGTCGACGGCTACGCCTTCGAGGACGGCTCCCCGCTGCGGGTGTCGTTCCCCTGCCCCGTCTGCCACCAGCGGATCCGGGTGCCGGTGCGGGGGCACGTACGGGCGCGCTGCGGGCTGTGCAAGACGGTGCTGGAATGCGACACGTGACCGGCACCCCGTAGTCCGGTTACGTGCCGCGCCGCGCAGTGCCGTGCGGTACGTGCCGCGCCCAGCCGGGGCCTATCCCTTGATGGCGCCCGCCGCCAGCCCGGACGCCAGCCGGCGCTGCACGATCACGAAGAAGATCAGCACCGGCAGCGTGATCAGCGTGGAGCTGGCCATCACCGGCCCCCACGCGGTGTCGTTCTCGCCGAAGAACTGGTAGATCCCGACGGCCGCCGTGTACTTCTCGCTGTCCTTCATGAACGTGTACGCGAAGACGAACTCGTTCCAGGCGGTGATGAACGCGAACACGCTGGTGGCCACCAGCCCGGGCGCCACCAGCGGCAGCAGCACCGACCAGAACATCCGCGGCCAGCTGCAGCCGTCGATGTACGCCGCCTCCTCGACCTCCTTCGGCACCGTGGCGACGAACCCGCGCAGCGTCCAGATCGCGAACGGCAGCGACAGCGCGATGTAGACGATCGTCAGCCCGAGCAGGCTGTTGAGCATCTCGTAGTCGCGCATCTGCAGGAAGAGCGGGATGACCAGCGCCTCCAGCGGCACCATCTGCACGATCAGGATCATGATCAGCACGGAGGTGCGGAACCTGAACCGGAAGCGCGCCACGGCCACCGCCGCGAACAGCGACAGGGCGGCGGCGGCCAGGATGGTGCCGAGGCCGACGATCGCCGAGTTCAGCAGGTAGCGGTCGAAGTCGCCCTCGTTCCACACCCGGCTGAAGTGCTCGAACGACACGCCGCTCGGCAGGATGTCCGAACCCCGCGAGGAGGCCCGCGGGTCGAGCGCGGTGCTCATCATCCAGTAGACGGGGAAGAGGGTGAAGATCAGCAGGCCCGCGACGGCGGCCGGGAGGCCGACGCGCGAGGCGATCGAGGTGTGCTTCACAGGTCCTCCTCCCCCTGCCGGAAGAGCGTGCGGATGTAGACGAGGGTGATGGCGATGAGCAGCAGCGTGAGCATCACGGCCGCGGCGGCGCCGGCCCCGTAGTCGTTCTTGGCGAACGCCTCGATGTACGAGTACACGCCGAGGTTCATGACGTCCTCGTTGCTCCCGCTGCCGCCGGGCATCAGGAAGATCTGGGTGAAGACCTTGAAGTCCCAGATGGTGGAGAGGATGGTCACGACCAGGAAGATCGGCCGCAGCGCCGGCACGGTGATGCGCCAGAACCGCTGCCAGGCGTTCGCGCCGTCGATCATCCCGGCCTCGTACAGCTCCTTCGGCACGGTCATCAGGCCCGCGAGCACCGTGATGGCGACGAACGGGAAGCCGTGGTGGATGACGTTCAGGGTGGCGATGGCGTAGAAGCCGAGCCGCTCGGTGAACCAGTTGGTGGTCTCCGGGTCGATCAGGCCGAGCCCGCCGGCGATCCGGCTCATCAGCCCGTCCTCCGGCGCGAAGAGCCAGACCCAGACGTACGTGCCGGTGACCGCCGGCATCGCCCACGCGGCCATGATCGCGGTGGAGCAGATCACCCGCCACGTGGTGCCCAGCCGGTTCAACAGCAGGGCGACGAGGGTGCCGAACGCCACGGTGAGGACCACGCAGGCGAACGCGAAGAACGCCGTGTTCGGCAGCACCGTGCGCCACAGCAGCTCGTTGGAGAGCAGGTCGGCGTAGTTGTCGAAGCCGGTCCAGGTGCCGACGCCGCCGCCGAACTTGACCTCGTACTCCTGCAGTGACAGCTTGCCGACCTCGATCAGCGGCCACAGCAGCAGCCCGGCGAGCACCACGAGGGAGGGTGCCAGCAGCAGCCACGGCCGGGTCAGCGTCACCAGCCGCTTGCGGCGGCGTGCGGCGTCAGCGGAGGTGCGGCCGGGCCGCGACGGTTCCTTGGCGGGAACCATCGCGGCCTCGGCGGTAAGCGATTCCTTCACGGTGTGTTTCCGTGTCCTTGTCCGACGCCGGGGTCTACTCGGACTTGGCGAAGATGTCGTCCATCTCGCCGGCGGCCTTGTCCGCGGCCTCCTGGACGCTCTGGTCGCCCTTGAGGACGGACTGCACCAGCTTCAGCACCACCTGGCTGGCCTGGATCTCGCCGTACGCGGTGGTCTTCGGGACGGTCGCGCCGGCCTCCAGCATCTGCTTGGCGAACGGCTCGACCAGCGGGTCGCCCGCTCCGGCGATCTTCTCCAGCTCGCTGTTGGTGCCGGGGAAGTAGTTCGTCTGCTTGGCCCACTCGGCGGCGTACTTGCCCGTCGTGGCCATCTTGACGTACTCCCAGGCCAGCTCCTTGTTGTCGCTGTCGAAGGTCGACAGGTAGGAGCCGCCGAGGAACGACGGGCTCATGCCGCCGTCCTGGCCGGGGATCGGCGCGGCGGCGAGCTTGCCCTCCAGCTCGGGGGCCTCGTCGAGGAAGGTCTTGGGGGTCCAGTTGCCGGAGATCGTCATGGCGACGTTCCCCTTGGTGAACTCCTGGGCCACCTCGTCCTCGCGCCAGGTGGTGACCTTCGCCGGGGAGAGGCCGTCCTTGGTCGCCAGGTCGGTGTAGAACTGCAGGCCCGCGACGGACTCCGGCGAGTTGATGGCGGACTTCCAGGTGTCGCCCTCCTGCACGGCGGGCTCGCCGCCCGCGCCCCAGACGAAGGGCATCGCGAACATCTCGGCCCCGCCGGCGACGGGGAACGAGATCATGTCCGGCTCCTCCTTCTTCAGGGTGAGCGCGACGTCGCGAAGCTCTTCCCAGTTCGTCGGCGCCTTCAGGCCGTGCTTGTCGAAGATGTCCTTGCGGTAGACGAGGCCGCGCACGCCGGCGTACCAGGGCATGCCGTACTGCTTACCCTCCAGCGTGCCCGCGTCCTTCAGTCCCTCGACCAGGTCCTGGTCGAGCCCGGCCGCCTTCACCTGGTCGGTGACGTCCACCAGTCCGCCGGTCTCGGCGAACTGCGGCACCCACGTGGTGCCGACCTCGGCGACGTCCGGCACCTGGTCCGGGCCGCCCTCGATCGCGGTGGTGAACTTGCGCTGGGCGCTCTCCCACTGCTGGTACTCGACGTTGACCTTGGCGCCGGTCTTCTTCTCGAACTCCTTGTTCAGCTTGTCGAAGAACGGCTCGGCGTCGGGGTTGGTCCCCTTCATGATCCAGACGTCGAGGGTCTTGCCCTTGCCGTCCAGAGCGTCGCCGCCGCCGTCTTCATCATCGGAGTCGCTGCCACAGGCGGCGAGCCCCAGCACCATTGCGGCGCTCACGGCGCCGATGACGAACTTCCGCATGAACCGCTCCCGGTCTCCTGTGAGCCGAACCTGAACTTGTCTAGACCAGCAGGACGGTATGGAGTGGTTTAACCAGGGTCAAGGGTGACTTCGAGGTGATGCCGAACCGTTGTCTGGGCCGTCGCCGAAGCGTCCACCCGACAATTGTCCGACCTTTGGCGTTGCGCGCTGCGCAGCCGAAACTATCATCGCCTTTTTCCTGCCGCCCGCCCCCGGCGCACGACCGGGGGCGGCTGTGGAAGCGTCTGCTACCTGCGAACCGTCAGTCGGCCGGGGTGCCGGCGACGCTCAGGGCGCAGGCATCGCCGTTGAGCACGGCGCGCTTGGGCGGCGAAATATCACCCGAGTGGCTCGCCAGATAGCCCAACGAGACGCTCTCGCCCGGGGCGATCACCGCGTTGTGCGGGGCGTTGGCCGCCGTGACCATGTCGCCGCCCTGGAAGAGGTCGGTGTTCCAGTCCGAGATCACGGTCTGCCCCATGGCGAGCGGGAACTTCAGCGTCCAGCCGTCGATCGGCGTGCTGCCCGTGTTGATGACCGTCAGGTCCACGGTCAGTCCGCCGCCCCAGGTCCTCGACGCGATGTCGAGCCGGCACGTCGGCCGCTGCCGCTCGAACGCGACCTTGTGCAGGCCGCCGGGCAGGTCGTTGACGACGTAGAACTCGCCGTCGACCGTCTCGCCGACGTCGGTGACCTGGGTGGGGAACTGCCCGATCTCCGCCTGCCGGTAGCCGCCCTCGCCGTCCTCGCGCAGCGCCCAGACGGCGGAGGAGCAGTAGTCGGTGCCGATGTACGTGCCGCCGAGCAGGTCGGCGAACTGCTCGCCGCGGTAGACCCGGCCGCCGACGACGGCGCAGCCGCCGGTCTGCGGGGAGTAGGTGAAGACCGGATCGGTGTACGTGGCGTCGCCGGCGCACTGGGCCTCGTCGAAGACCTGGAAGCCCTCGCGGCAGGACCAGCCGAAGTTCGCGCCGGGCTGCTCCGCCCGGGTGACGTGGTCGATCTCCTCCCAGCGGCCCTGGCCGACGTCGCCGAGCCACAGCGAGCCGTCCGCGGGGTCGAAGGAGAAGCGCCAGGGGTTGCGCAGCCCGTACGCCCAGATCTCCGGGCGGGCGTCCGGGACGCCGGTGAACGGGTTGTCGTCGGGCACGCAGTACGGCAGGTCGCCGCAGGTGCGGCTGACGTCGATGCGCAGCAGCTTGCCGAGCAGGGTGTCGAGGCGCTGGCCGCTGTCGAAGGGGTCGCCGGCGCCGCCGCCGTCGCCGATCGTCCAGTACATGTAGCCGTCGGGGCCGAAGGCGATCGCGCCGCCGTTGTGGTTGCCGTACTCGGCGTGCTCCTGGGAGAGCAGCACCTCCAGACCGCCGTCGTCGAGCCCGTAGCGGGCGAGGGTCATCGCGCCGTCGGGCAGCGCGCTGTAGACGACGTACAGGTCCTGCACCTCCGGGAACGCGGGGTCGGGGAGGATGGCGAGCAGCCCGCGCTCGTTGCCCGACTCGTCGACGACGTCGGTGAGGTCGGCGACGGGGTCCGGGGCCAGGCCGGTGTCGGGGTGGTACGCGCGGACGGTGCCGCGCTTCTCGGCGATGAAGAGCCGGCCGCTGCCGTCGTCGGGCGCGGCGATGTCGATGGGCCGGCGCAGCCCGGAGGCAACCTGGGTGGTGGTCACCGCCAGCTCCGCCAGCGGGACTTCGGCGGCCGGACCCGAACCGGTGACGGTCGGTTCGGTGGCGGCTGCCGTCAAAGGGGCAGTCAGGGGGGCGAGCAGGGCGAGACTCAGGATCAGGAACAGCGGTGCGGTCCAGCGCCGTCTGAGCATGTGGGCTCCTGGGATACGAACGGGAGTTGCATGACCGCGCACCTCCCCGGAAGGTATCCGCTACGCCCCCGCCGCACCAGACCGCATCCGTCCCACCAGTCCCACCAGTCCCACCGGCCCTACCGGCCCTACCGGGCCTACCGGCCCCGCCGGCGGCCCCACCGCAGCCACCGGACACGCCGAGACGCCCGCCTCAACGGTCGGGGAGAGGCAGGCGCCGCGGGTCTTGCTGTTCCGTACCTCGTTGTACGGGACATCCCGAAGTCGTCCACGTGTCGGGGTGAGCCGGCGTCAGACCGCGAGCGCCCGGTCCGTCGGCCGGATGGGCGCGTGCAGTTCGCTGGCACCCGTCAGCATACGGTCCACGCCGCGCGCCGCCGAACGGCCCTCGGCGATGGCCCAGACGATCAGCGACTGGCCGCGCCCCGCGTCGCCGGCGACGAAGACGCCGGGGACGCTGGTGGCGTAGTCGGCGTCGCGGGCGACGTTGCCGCGCGCGTCCAGCTCCAGGCCCAGCTGCTCGACCAGCCCGTTCTCCCGGTCCACACCGGTGAAACCCATCGCGAGGGTGACCAGCTCGGCCGGGATCTTCTTCTCGGTGCCCGGCACGGGCTTGAACCCGCCGTCCGCGAACGCCACCTCGACCAGGTGCAGGAAGGCCACGTTGCCGACTGCCTGTCCCTCTTCGGGGGCGGTGCCCTCGAAGTGCGTGGTCGACACCGAGTAGACGCGCTCCCCGCCCTCCTCGTGGGCGGAGGTGACCTTGTACGTCATCGGGTAGGTCGGCCACGGCTGGCCCTCGGGGCGCTCCTCCGACGGCCGCGGCATGATCTCCAGCTGGGTGACCGAGGCCGCGCCCTGCCGGTGCGCGGTGCCGACGCAGTCGGCGCCGGTGTCGCCGCCGCCGATGACCACGACGTGCTTGCCCTCGGCGGAGACCGGCGGGGCGACGTAGTCGCCCTCCTGGACCTTGTTGGCCAGCGGCAGGTACTCCATCGCCTGGTAGACGCCGGCCAGTTCGCGGCCCGGCACCGGCAGGTCGCGCGCGGTGGTGGCGCCGGCGGCGATGACGACGGCGTCGTACCGCTTGCGCAGCTTGGCGGCGTCGATGTCGCGGCCGATCTCCACGCCGGTACGGAACTTGGTGCCCTCCGCCCGCATCTGCTCGACGCGCCGGTTGATGTGCCGCTTCTCCATCTTGAACTCGGGGATGCCGTACCGCAGCAGCCCGCCGATCCGGTCGGCCCGCTCGTAGACCGCGACCGTGTGCCCGGCCCGGGTGAGCTGCTGGGCGGCGGCGAGCCCCGCCGGTCCCGAGCCGACGACGGCGACCGTCTTGCCCGACAGCCGCTCCGGCGGCTGCGGCGTGACGGCGCCGGCCTCCCACGCCTTGTCGATGATGGTGACCTCGACGTTCTTGATGGTCACCGCCGGCTGGTTGATGCCCAGCACGCAGGCCGTCTCGCACGGCGCCGGGCACAGTCGCCCGGTGAACTCCGGGAAGTTGTTGGTCGCGTGCAGCCGCTCGCTGGCCGCGGTCCAGTCCCCGCGGTAGGCGTAGTCGTTCCACTCGGGGATGAGGTTGCCGAGCGGACAGCCGCTGTGGCAAAAGGGGATGCCGCAGTCCATGCAGCGGCCGGCCTGCTTGCTGATGACGGGCAACAGCGAGCCCGGGACGTAGACCTCGTTCCAGTCCTTGACCCGCTCGGCGACGGGACGGGTCTCGGCGATCTCGCGGCCGGTGGTCAGGAAGCCCTTGGGGTCAGCCATGGAGCGCAGCCTCCATCATCTTCTCGTGCGTCTGGGCCTCGGTGAGGCCGGCCCGCTCAGCGGCGTCCTTGGCGGTGAGCACTGCCTTGTACGTGGACGGGTAGACCTTGCTGAACCGGGCGACGCCGGCGTCGGGGGCGTCCCACTCGGCGAGCAGCTTCTCCGCCACCGTCGAGCCGGTCTCCTCGTGGTGGCGGCGCACCACGTCGTGCAGCCACTGCCTGTCGTCGTCGTCAAGCTTCTCGACGGCGGCGAGGTTGCCCTCGTTGACGTTCTCGGGGGCGAGGTCGATGACGTACGCGACGCCGCCGGACATGCCGGCCGCGAAGTTGCGCCCGGTCTCACCCAGCACGACGGCGTGGCCGCCGGTCATGTACTCGCAGCCGTGGTCGCCGACGCCCTCGGCGACGACGAGTGCACCGGAGTTGCGGACGCAGAACCGCTCGCCGACCTTGCCGCGCAGGTAGATCTCGCCGCCGGTGGCGCCGTACGCGAGGGTGTTGCCCGCGATGACGCTGTACTCGGCGAGGTGGTCCGCGCCCCGGTCGGGGCGGATGGCGAGCCGGCCGCCGGACAGGCCCTTGCCGACGTAGTCGTTGGCGTCGCCCTCCAGCCGCAGCGTGACGCCGCGCGGCACGAAGGCGCCGAACGACTGGCCGGCGGAGCCGGTGAAGGTGATGTCGATCGCGTCGTCGGGCAGGCCGGCGCCGCCGAACTTCTTCGTCACCTCGTGGCCGAGCATGGTACCGACGGTGCGGTTGATGTTGCGGATCGCGACCCGGGCCCGTACGGGCTGGGCCTCCGCGGCAGACGGCGCGGCGAGCGCGTCCGCGGCGAGCTTGATCAGCTCGTTGTCGAGCGCCTTCTCCAGGCCGTGGTCCTGGCCGGTGACCTGGTAGCGCGCGGCGCCTTCCGGCAGCTCCGGGACGTACAGCAGCGGGGCCAGGTCGAGACCCTGCGCCTTCCAGTGGTCGACGGCGCGGGTGACGTCCAGCATCTCGGCGTGGCCGACCGCCTCGGCCAGGCTGCGGAAGCCCAGCTCGGCCAGCAGCTCGCGGACCTCCTCGGCGATGAACTCGAAGAAGTTGACGACGAACTCGGCCTTGCCGGCGTAGCGCTCGCGCAGCACCGGGTTCTGGGTGGCGATGCCGACCGGGCAGGTGTCCAGGTGGCACACGCGCATCATCACGCAGCCGGAGACCACCAGCGGCGCGGTGGCGAAGCCGAACTCCTCGGCGCCGAGCAGCGCGGCGACGACCACGTCGCGGCCGGTCTTCAGCTGCCCGTCGGTCTGCACGACGATGCGGTCGCGCAGGCCGTTGAGCAGCAGCGTCTGCTGGGTCTCGGCGAGGCCCAGCTCCCAGGGGCCGCCAGCGTGCTTCAGCGACGTCAGCGGGGAGGCGCCGGTGCCGCCGTCGTGGCCGGAGATCAGCACCACGTCGGCGTGCGCCTTGGACACCCCGGCCGCGACCGTGCCGACGCCGACCTCGCTGACCAGCTTCACGTGGATGCGGGCCTGCGGGTTGGCGTTCTTCAGGTCGTGGATGAGCTGCGCCAGGTCCTCGATGGAGTAGATGTCGTGGTGCGGTGGCGGCGAGATGAGGCCGACGCCGGGGGTGGAGTGCCGGGTCCTGGCGACCCACGGGTACACCTTGTGGCCGGGCAGCTGGCCGCCCTCGCCGGGCTTGGCGCCCTGCGCCATCTTGATCTGGATGTCGTCGGCGTTGACCAGGTACTCGCTGGTGACGCCGAAGCGGCCGGAGGCGACCTGCTTGATCGCCGAGCGCCGCCGCGGGTCGTACAGCCGGTCGGCGTCCTCGCCGCCCTCGCCGGTGTTGGACTTGCCGCCGAGCTGGTTCATCGCGACGGCCAGCGTCTCGTGCGCCTCGCGCGAGATGGAGCCGTACGACATGGCGCCGGTGGAGAACCGCTTGACGATCTCGGCGACGGGCTCGACCTCGTCCAGCGGCACCGCGGGGCGGCCGGAGTTCAGCCGGAACAGGCCGCGCAGCGTCATCAGCCGCTCGGACTGCTCGTCCACGCGCTGCGTGTACTGCTTGAAGACGTCGTAGCGGCGGGTGCGCGTCGAGTGCTGCAGCCGGAAGACCGTGTCGGGGTCGAACAGGTGGGGCTCGCCCTCGCGGCGCCACTGGTACTCGCCGCCGATCTCCAGGTTGCGGTGCGCCGGGGCGATACCGGAGGCGGGGTACGCCTTGGCGTGCCGGGCGGCGACCTCCGCGGCGACGACGTCGATGCCGGCGCCGCCGATCTTCGAGGTGGTGCCGTGGAAGTACGTGTCCACGAACTCCTGGTCCAGGCCGATGGCCTCGAAGACCTGCGCGCCGCGGTAGGAGGCGACCGTGGAGATGCCCATCTTGGACATCACCTTCAGCACGCCCTTGCCCAGCGCCTTGATCAGGTTGCGGATGGCGGTCTGCGAGTCACCGTCCGGGCCGGCCTCAAGGTACGTACCGGCGCGGACGAGGTCCTCGACGGACTCCATCGCCAGGTACGGGTTGACGGCGGCGGCCCCGTAGCCGATGAGCAGCGCGACGTGGTGCACCTCGCGCACGTCGCCGGCCTCGACCAGCAGGCCGACCTGGGTGCGCAGCTTGGTGCGGATCAGGTGGTGGTGGACGGCGGAGGTGAGCAGCAGCGACGGGATCGGGGCGTGCTCGGCGTCGGAGTGCCGGTCGGAGAGGACCAGCAGCCGGGCGCCGGACTCGATCGCGGCGTCCACCTCGGCGCAGACCTCCGCCAGCCGGTCGGCCAGTGCCGGTCCGCCGCCGTGCACGCGGTAGAGCCCGGAGAGCGTCACGGACTTGAAGCCCGGCATGTCGCCGTCGGCGTTGACGTGGATGAGCTTGGCCAGCTCGTCGTTGTCCAGGACCGGGAAGGGCAGCGTGACGGTGCGACAGGACGCGGGCGTGGGCTTCAGCAGGTTGGCCTGCGGGCCCACCGCGGAGTGCAGCGAGGTGACCAGCTCCTCGCGGATCGCGTCCAGCGGCGGGTTGGTGACCTGCGCGAAGAGCTGGGTGAAGTAGTCGAAGATCAGCCGCGGCCGGTCGGAGATGCCCGCGAGCGGGGTGTCGGAGCCCATCGAGCCGATCGGCTCGGCGCCGGTGCGCGCCATCGGCGTGAGCAGGACGCGCAGCTCCTCCTCGGTGTAACCGAAGGTCTGCTGGCGGCGGGTGACCGAGGCGTGGGTGTGCACGATGTGCTCGCGCTCGGGCAGCTCCGGCAGCGCGACGATGCCGGCGTCCAGCCACTCCTCGTACGGGTACTCGGCGGCCAGCTCCGCCTTGATCTCGTCGTCCTCGACGATGCGGTGCTGCGCGGTGTCGACGAGGAACATCCGGCCGGGCTGCAGCCGGCCCTTGCGGACGACGCGGTCCGGGTCGAAGTCGAGCACGCCGACCTCGGAGGCCAGCACGACCAGGCCGTCGTCGGTGACCCAGTAGCGGCCGGGGCGCAGGCCGTTGCGGTCCAGGACGGCGCCGACGAGCGTTCCGTCGGTGAAGCTGACGCCGGCCGGGCCGTCCCAGGGCTCCATGACGGTGGAGTGGTACTGGTAGAACGCCCGGCGGGCCGGGTCCATGGACTCGTGATTCTCCCACGCCTCCGGGATCATCATCAGCATCGCGTGCGGCAGTGACCGCCCGCCCAGGTGCAGCAGCTCCAGCACCTCGTCGAAGGACGCGGTGTCGGAGGCGTCCGGGGTGCAGACGGGGAAGACCCGCTCCAGGGCGTGCTCGCCGAACAGCTCCGAGTACAGCTGGGACTCGCGCGCGCGCATCCAGTTGCGGTTGCCCATGACCGTGTTGATCTCGCCGTTGTGCGCGATGTAGCGGTACGGGTGCGCCAGCGGCCAGCTGGGGAAGGTGTTGGTGGAGAACCGGGAGTGCACGACGCCGATCGCGGTGGTCAGCCGGCGGTCCGACAGGTCGGGGAAGAACGGCTCCAGCTGCCCGGTGGTCAGCATGCCCTTGTAGACGAGGGTGCGGGAGGACAGCGACGGGAAGTACACGTCGGTCTCGCGCTCGGCGCGCTTGCGCAGCACGAACGCGGACCGGTCCAGCTCGATGCCGGACTTCCGGGCGGCGGCGTCGGCGCTCTCCACGAAGAGCTGGGCGAACGACGGCATCGTCGCGCGGGCGCCGCTGCCGAGCAGCTCGGGCGCGACGGGCACCTCCCGCCAGCCGAGCACGTTCAGGCCCTCCTCGGCGGCGATGGCCTCGACCCGCTCCCGTACCGCCGCGGCCTCGTCCGCCGCCACGGGCAGGAAGGCCATGCCGACGGCGTACGAGCCGGCGGCCGGCAGCGGGAAGTTCACGACGTCGCGCAGGAAGGCGTCCGGGACCTGCAGCAGGATGCCGGCGCCGTCGCCGGTGTCCGGGTCCGAGCCGGTGGCGCCACGGTGCTCCAGGTTGCGCAGCACCGTCAGCGCCTGCTGGACGAGTGCGTGGCTGGCCTCCCCGCTCAGCGTGGCGACGAAGCCGACCCCGCAGGCGTCGTGCTCGTACCGGGGGTCGTACAGCCCCTGCGCTGCAGGGCGGGCCGCCTGGGATGCGTGCCGCATCGGCTCTCCCGTCGTCGTCGTGGCAATGTGCGTGCCGAGGGACGACGTTGGCCCTGGCCGAAATTTCGTGCAGGTTACATGATGACCTGCAGCTCAGGAAGCGGATACTCCGTATCAGTATCCGGACACCCCGGGTCGGGGAGGTACGCCCCGCCGCGCGGGGGATCTGCACGGTTAGCGCAGCAGAAGGCACGGGCGGCACTGCCCGCGGTGCTCGACACATGCCCACGGAGGTCCGGGTCGAAACGCGGCGGTAATAGATCAGGAGTACGGGCCGGTCGCTTTCGAGGATACGGGATTCAGCCGGACGCGCAGCCCGGGAAGTCAGCCGACGGCCGCCCCGAAGAGGGCGCCCAGGCCGTACGTGACCGCCGCCGCGGCACCGCCGAGCAACAGCTGCCGCAGCCCGCTGAACCACCAGCTCCGGGCCGTGACGCGGGCCACCGCGGCCCCGCAGGCGAAAAGCCCGGCGAGGGCGAGCAGCACCGCGGGCCACAGCGTCGTGGCGCCCAGCAGATACGGCACCACCGGCAGCAGGGCGCCCACGGCGAACGAGCCGAACGACGACAGCGCCGCCACCGCCGGCGACGGCAGGTCGCCCGGGTCGACGCCCAGTTCCTCGCGGGCGTGGATCTCCAGCGCCTGCTCCGGGTCCCGCATCAGCTGCTTCGACACCTCGGCGGCCAGCTCCGGGTCCACCCCCCGGGACGCGTACAGCTCGCTCAGCTCGCGCAGCTCGTCCTGCGGGTGCCGGCGCAGCTCGCGCCGCTCCACGTCCAGCTCGGCGAGGACCAGCTCGCGCTGGGAGGCGACGGAGGTGTACTCCCCCGCGGCCATCGAGAACGCGCCGGCGGCGAGCCCCGCGAGGCCGGTCAGCACGATGGTCGTGGACGAGACCGAGCCACCGGCCACGCCGGTGATCAGCGCGAGGTTCGACACCAGGCCGTCCATCGCGCCGAAGACGGCCGGCCGCAGCCAGCCGCCGGTGACGTCGCGATGGACGTGGCCGTGCCGCTCGGCCGGCCGGCCCGTCTGCAGCTGCGCGGACATCGATCGCGCTCCCCTCGTCGATCTTCAGTTCGACGATACGCGGGGTCCCGGAGGCCCGCCAGCAAGGCTGGCCGTACTCACCCGGCGGCCGGGCACCGCGGAAGCCTGTCCGGCAGAGCAGCTCGTGGCCGCGGCGTCCGGTGCCGTCGGCCGCGTAGTCCCGCGGCCCTCGCGCACAGGTTCCGCCGCCGGGCTCGGCGGACAGACTCCAGGGGACGATCCGGCCGGGACACCGGGCCGGACACGGGCGGGGCCGTCGCCGCGGGTGCGGTGACGGCCCTGCCGTGACGTGGGGTGTGCCGGCCGGCTACGTGTGCCGGCCGCGCTCTCCGGCGGGGGCGTCCCCGGCGGTCTTGGCCTCGGTCGCGCCGGCGGGCTCGGGTTCGCCGGCGCCGGTGCCGGTGCCGCTCCCGTCGGCCTCGCCGCCGTCCGCGCCGTCCGCGCCGTCCGTACGGTCCGCGTCCGCGGCGTCGGCCTTCTTCAGGGCGTCGTCCTTCTCCAGGGGGTCGTCCGCGGTCCCGGCACCGTCGCCGGGCCCGTCGCCCGCCGCGGCCGGCTCCACGACCTCCTCGCGGCCCGGCCGCTTCTTCGCCGACACCACGATGTAGACCACCGCGGCGGCGAAGACGAGGATCGACGTCCAGACGTTGAGCCGCAGGCCGAGGATCTCGTGCGCGTCGTCCACGCGCATGTACTCGATCCAGCCGCGGCCCGCGGTGTACCCCGCGACGTAGAGCGCGAAGGCCCGGCCGTGGCCGAGGCGGAAGCGGCGGTCGGCCCAGATCACCAGCAGGGCGACGCCGATGCACCACAGCGACTCGTAGAGGAACGTCGGGTGGAAGGTCGCATCCACGGGCGGAGTGTCCACGACGTTGTGGTCGCTGTCGATCTCCACGGCCCAGGGCACGTCGGTGTGGTCGCCGTACAGCTCCTGGTTGAACCAGTTGCCCCAGCGGCCCAGGGCCTGCGCGAGCGCGATGCCGGGGGCGACGGCGTCGGCGTAGGGCGGCATCGCGATGCCGCGGCGCCGGCAGCCGATCCACACGCCCAGCGCACCCATCGCGATGGCGCCCCAGATACCGAGGCCGCCCTCCCAGATCTCGAAGGCCTTGACCCAGTCACCGCCCTCGCCGAAATACGGCTCGGGGGTCGTGACGACGTGGTAGAGCCGGCCGCCGACGAGGCCGAAGGGCACGGCCCAGATGGCGATGTCCGCGACGGTCCCCACCCGGCCGCCGCGCTCGATCCAGCGTCGGCCGCCGAGCCAGATGGCGACGAAGATGCCGAGCAAGATGGCGAGGGCGTAACCGCGCAGCGGAACCGGTCCGAGGTCCCAGACCCCGTCGGAGGGACTGGGGATGTATGCGAGATCCATCCGTCTCCTAGCGCGCGCTGCCGACCTGCGTCTTGTATGCTCGTGAGCCTGCCTTCGGGCAGCGGTCAGGGCTTGGCCGCCCCTCAATCACAAGAGGGGGAAGCCCCTCGGCCTCGTGCCGAAGAGGGAGGAGTCACAGCAGGACCGACGGTACCGCGCCCTGCGGGGTGAGGCTAACCAGTCCGGCAACACCTGCATAACGACCCCGTCCGCGTCAGCGCGGGCGTGGTCGTACCTCCTCAGCCCGCCGCGGCGTCGCCGACGAGTTGCTTCAGCCGCTCCGGGGTGAGGTTCGAGCCCTGGCCGTAGATGTTCTCGCCCTCCAGCAGGACGGTGGGCGTGGAGGTGTGGCCGGACTCGCCGAAGGCGTCGTCGGAGGCGTCGACCCAGCCGTCGTACGTGCCGTCGTCGACGCAGGAGTCGAAGGCCCCGCCGCGCAGCCCGTCGACCTCGCCGGCCAGCTCCTTCAGCCGCGCCTTGTCGGCGAAGGCGTCGTCGGTCTCCGGCGGCTGGTTCTCGAAGAGCACGTCGTGGTACGGGACGAACTCGCCGGCGTCCTGGGCGCAGGCGGCGGCGTTGGCGGAGTTCCGCGAGCCGGAGCCGCCGACGTTGCCGTCGATGAGCTTGACCAGCCGGTACTCGGTGCGCAGCTTCCCGGCGTCCTCCAGCTCGTTGATGGTCTTGCTGAAGCCGGCCTCGAACTGGCCGCAGGCCGGGCAGCGGAAGTCCTCGTAGATGGTGAGGTCGGCCGGGGCGTCCGCCTTCCCCGCGGGCAGCGCGAGGCGGTCCTCGCCGACGGCGCCCTTGGGGTACGCCACGGCCTTGTCGTCGTCCCCGTCGTCGCCGAGGCCGCCGATGAGGAGGCCGATCACCGTGACCACGGCGAGCACCCCCACCACCGCGGCCAGCGCGATGAGCGTGCGCCGCTGCCTGTCCCTGGACTTCTGCCGCTCACGCTCGGCCCGCATCCGGTCCCGGGCGGCGCGCTTTCCCTCAGGGGTGTTCTCGGGGTTCTCGGGGTTCTCGGGGTTCTCGGGGTTCTCGGGGTTCTCGGGGCTGTTCTGGCTCACGCCCGGCTATAACGAGGAACCCGCCGCCCGGTGACGGATCAGAACACGCGCCCGTACTGCAGGTATGCGGCGGCGGCGGAGAGCAGCAGCACCACTGAGACGAGGACGAGGCCCACGGCGAAGGCGCGGGGCACCGGCGCCTGCGGCATCCGGGGGCGGGGACGGCGCGCCCGGCGCGGGCGGGGGGCGGCCGCGCGCCGGGCGTCGTCGGCGGCGAGCCGCTCCGTGACCTCGTACCACCGCGCGGAGTGCTCCTTCGGCGCGGAGTCTTCTATCCGGCCCAGGGAGTCCTTCTGGAACCGCTCCCATATGTCGTCGGGCAGAAGCGGTTCGTCATCGGCGCCGGGCTGTTTGCCGGCCATCGGGCCCTCCCCTGTGCGACACGGACTGCTCCTTTCCAGGATCGCACGTCCGTACGCACCGCGGAGGGCCCTGTGGACAACGGCCGCGGGGGGTGTCAGGGCCGGCGGCGTACTCCGTCGGCCAGCTCCCCGGCCAGCGCCCGCACGCCCGCGAGGCCGGCCTCCCGGTCGTCCCCGGCGTCCAGCAGCCGCTTGACGAAGGCCGAGCCGACGATCACCCCGTCGGCGAACCCGGCGACCTCGGCCGCCTGCCCGGCCGTCGAGACGCCGAGGCCGACGCAGACGGGCAGCCCGGCCCGTGCCGCCTCGGTCGCGCGGGTGCGGCGGACCAGGTCCCGGGCCTCGCGGCCCACGGATTCGCGGGTGCCGGTGACGCCCATCAGCGACGCGGCGTAGACGAAGCCGCTGCCGGCCGCCGTGATGGTCGCAAGACGCTGCTCGCGGCTGCTGGGCGCGACCACGAAGACCGTGGCCAGGCCGTGCTTGTCGGCGGCCTGCCGCCACGGGCCCGACTCCTCGACGGGCAGGTCGGGCAGGATGCCGCCGGCACCCCCCGCCGCGGCGAGGTCCTCGGCGAAGCGCTCGGGGCCGTAGCGGTCGACCGGATTCCAGTACGTCATGCAGAGCACCGGGGCGCCCGTCGCGGACTGCACCTCGCCGACCGTGCGGATGACGTCCTTGATGCGCAGCCCGCCGCGCAGCGCGATGTCGTCGGCGGTCTGGATCACCGGGCCGTCCAGCACGGGGTCGCTGTGCGGCAGGCCCACCTCGATGGCGTCGCAGCCGCCTTCGACCATGGCGGTCATGGCCCGTACGCCCGTGTCGACGTCGGGGAAGCCGGCCGGCAGATAGCCGACGAGGGCCGCCCGGCCCTCCGCCCGGGCGGCGGCGAACACGGCGTCGAGCCGCGCGAGGTTGCCCGTCACCGGTCTGCCTCCTCGGTGTCGTAGAGCCCGAAGTAGCGGGCGGCGGTGTCCATGTCCTTGTCGCCGCGGCCGGAGAGGTTGACCACGATCAGGCCGTCGGGCCCCAGCTCACGGCCGACCTGAAGCGCGCCGGCGAGCGCGTGGGCGCTCTCGATGGCGGGGATGATGCCCTCGCTCCGGGACAGCAGCCGCATCGCCCGCATGGCCTCGTCGTCGGTCACGGCCCGGTACTCGGCGCGGCCGGCGTCCTTGAGGTACGCGTGCTCGGGGCCGACGCCGGGGTAGTCGAGGCCGGCGGAGATCGAGTACGGCTCGGTGATCTGGCCGTCCTCGTCCTGCAGCACGTACGACCGGGAGCCGTGCAGGATGCCGGGGTCGCCGACGCTGAGGGTGGCGGCGTGCTCGCCGCTGGTCAGGCCGTGCCCGGCGGGCTCGCAGCCGACGAGGCGCACGGCGGGGTGCGGCAGGAAGGCGTGGAACAGGCCGATGGCGTTGGAGCCGCCGCCGACGCAGGCGACGGCCGCGTCGGGCATCCGGCCCGTACGGTCGAGGACCTGCTGGCGGGCCTCGATGCCGATCACCCGGTGGAAGTCGCGGACGAGGGCGGGGAAGGGGTGCGGGCCCGCGACCGTGCCGAAGAGGTAGTGGGTGTGCTCGACGTTGGCCACCCAGTCGCGGAACGCCTCGTTGATGGCGTCCTTGAGCGTACGGCTGCCGGACTTCACCGGGATGACCTCGGCGCCGAGCATCCGCATGCGGGCGACGTTGAGCGCCTGCCGCTCGGTGTCGACCTCGCCCATGTAGACGGTGCAGTCGAGGCCGAGGAGGGCGCAGGCGGTGGCGGTGGCCACGCCGTGCTGGC
Source organism: Streptomyces sp. CNX435 (assembly GCF_059570575.1). Classification (NCBI taxonomy): domain Bacteria; kingdom Bacillati; phylum Actinomycetota; class Actinomycetes; order Kitasatosporales; family Streptomycetaceae; genus Streptomyces; species Streptomyces sp. CNX435. Next base: position 113,429 of record NZ_JCANTA010000018.1, read on the forward strand.
CCGCGCCGGTCTCGGCGATGATGCGGGTCTTGCCCATGCGGCGGGTGAGCAGGGCCTGACCCAGCACGTTGTTGATCTTGTGCGAGCCGGTGTGGTTGAGGTCCTCCCGCTTGAGGAAGACCCGGGCGCCGCCGGCCTGCTCGGCGAAGCGCGGTACCTCGGTGAGCGGGCTGGGCCGGCCGGTGTAGTTGACCAGCAGGTCGTTCAGCTCGGCGACGAACGCGTCGTCGCCCTTGGCCTTCTCGTACGCGACGGCGACCTCGTCGACGGCGGCGCGCAGCGCCTCGGGGATGAACTTGCCGCCGTACGCGCCGAAGTAGCCCTCGGCGGTCGGCACCTGGCCGGCTGGGTCAGGGATGAAGAAGTCTGTGGGCATGGCTGATCCTCGGTCGGAACGGATGGTGGACGGCGTGGGGACACGCCGTCTGCCATCGCCTGCCGTTGATCTGGCCGGGCTCGGCCCCGATGTGGTAGCGCACGCGCCGGCCCCGCACGCGCCGCGCCGGCGCGCGGCAGCCGCGCGGCCGGCACCCGGGGGCCAGGACGCCTCCCGCGAGGGCGCCTCCCGCGAGGGCGCCTCCCGCTGGGGGGACACCGGTGTGCGCGGCGCGGCGGGCGCCCGCCGCGGCGGCGAAGCCGCCGGGGTGGACGGGAGGCGCGGTCGCGAAGCCGTGGAGCCGACGGTCCGGCGCCGCCGGGACCGGATGCACTGCACACGGGCCGGCAGGAGCTGCGGAAATCCCGCACGCAACGACCCCCGCCAGGGCCGCACACCCACGCGCCGCCGCGGCGGCGAAGCCGTGGAGCCGGGCGGGCGGCGCTGCCGAGGCTCGATGCGCTGCGCGCGAGCCGGTACGAGCCGCGGAGATCCCGCCGGCGCGGCACTGCACTGGAACCCGGCTCCCGCTCGCCGCCGCAGCGGCCAGGCCGCCGGGCCGGGCGAGGGGCGCCGCCGAGGCCGGATGCGCTGGGCGCGGGCCGGTACGAGCCGCGGAAGTCTCGCCCGCGCCGGACTCCGCCGGGACCAGACACCCACGCGCCGCCACGGCGGCCAGGCCGCCGGGCCCGGCGGAGGGCGCCGCGCCCTCGACCGCGCCTCCGCGCGGGGCGGGGGGCGGGGGGTCCACTTCCACGGTCACCGGGCGTCAGCCCCGCCCGTGGCGCAGCGCGGGGTGGGCGCCGGCGGCGACGAGGTCGGCGACGGCCGCACGCGGCTCCTTGCCGGTGACCAGGGACTCGCCGACGAGGACGGCGTCGGCGCCGTCGTTCGCATACGCGATGAGGTCGTGCGGCCCGCGCACGCCGGACTCGGCGATCTTGACGATGTGGTCGGGGATCTCCGGCGCCACCCGGCCGAAGTTGCCGCGGTCCACCTCAAGTGTCCTGAGGTTGCGCGCGTTCACGCCGATGATCTTCGCCCCGGCGGCCACCGCGCGCTCGGTCTCCTCCTCGTCGTGCACCTCGACCAGCGGCGTGAGCCCGATGGACTCGGCCCGCTCCACCAGCGAGACCAGCGCCTCCTGGTCCAGCGCGGCGACGATGAGCAGCACCAGGTCGGCGCCGTACGCGCGCGCTTCCCACAGCTGGTACGACGTGACGACGAAGTCCTTGCGCAGCACCGGCAGGTCCACCTTGGCCCGCACGGCCTCCAGGTCGGCCAGCGAGCCGCCGAAGCGGCGCTGCTCGGTCAGCACGCTGATGACGGCGGCCCCGCCCGCCTCGTAGTCCGCGGCGAGCGCGGCCGGGTCGGCGATGGCCGCGAGCGCGCCCTTGGACGGGCTGGAGCGCTTGACCTCGCAGACGACGGTGACGCTGTCGCCGCGCAGCGCGGCCACCCCGTCCCGCGCCTCGGGGGCCCTGGCGGCGCGTTCCTTCAGCTCGTCGAGGCCGACCCGGGCCTGCCGCTCGGCGAGGTCCTCGCGCACGCCGTCAATGATCTCGTCGAGCACACTCACGCGAGCGGACCCCTTTCTGCTGGCGCCGGTCCGGCGCCGGCGCCGTGCGCCGGGCGCCGACGGGCGGCTGTTCGGGTATCTGCGATGGTATCCGGCACCCGGCGGAAGCCCCGAATCCGGACCTTCTCCGTCCCACCCGTCGGACGCCGTTCCGCTACGGGATGAGGACCGCGCCGAACGGCAGGTTCCGCAGCAGCGTAAACGCTGCGACCAGGGCGAACAGCGCCGGCCCCGGCGGCACGCGGACCGCGGGCCGGCGGCCGGGCGACCGGCCCGCGGCGCCCGCGGGCCGGGGCTCCGCCCCCGGCGCGGGCGCCGGCCGCGGCGGGCGGGGCGGGCGGGGCCGAGCCCCGGGCGCAGCCCGCTGCGGTCCGGGCCGGAACGCCGCGAGCACCCAGCGCAGCAGCGCCACCGCGAGGACGGCGGCGCCGGCGACCAGGAGGGCGTTGTCGCCCAGCGCGGCGGTCACGTCGCCGTGGGCGAGTGCGTGCGCGGCCCGCAGGCTGCCGCAGCCCGGGCAGGCCAGCCCCGTGTACGCCGGGACGGGGCACGGCGGGTAGCGGCCGGGCTCGTTCGGGTCGACGGCGCCGACCGCCGCGAAGCCGGCGGCGGCGCAGGCCAGCGCGGCGAGCGGGGCCGCGAGGCGCCGTACGGGGACGGCCGCGGCGATACGGGCGGGCACACCCGGATTGTCCCGGCGGCGGCGCGGCGGCGCATCCGGTGGCGGGGTGAGCACCAACGGGAAGCCGGGGCGGGGCAGGAGCAGGTGCAGGGCACGGACGGGGGCACGGCAGGGCGAGCGGCTCCACTCGCCTGCCGGCGCCGCGCCTCGCCGCGCCGCCGGACCCGGGCTTCCGGGCCGGAGGCCCAGGGCACGGCACGGACGGGGGCGCGGCAGGGCGGGCGGCTCCACTCCCCCTGCCGGCGCTGCACCGCGCAGCCGGACCCGGGCTTCCGGGCCGGAGGCCGGACGTGGTCCGTACGGCGTCAGTCGCCGACGACGCGCACCGGCGGCGTCGGCCTCTTGCCCATGCCCATGCCGCGCATGACCGCGCCGACCACGCCGCCGACGGGAATGATGATCAGGCTCAGCCAGAAGGCCAGGGGCTGGTCCATCACCATGAGGGCGCCCGATACGCAGAACCCGATGAAGATTATGGTCACCGCGGTCCATGCGGCCGGCGTGTGTCCGTGGTCGTGGCCTTCCGCCATCACTGCACTCCTCGAAAAAACGTGCTATCGGTCATATCGCCAGACGCCGCCATTCTCCCCGATCGGTCCGGGCCGCCGGCCCGGGGGCCGGTCAGCTCTCGCGGGTGGGGTCCTCGCCGCGGTCGAGGGCCTTCCACAGCTCCTCCGGCCGCTCCGGGTCCGCGGGGGCGGCCCGCCGCGGGCGCGCGGCGGCGGTCCTGCCGGCGCGCTCGTAGCGCCCGGACATCGCGGGCCAGCCGGGACCGTAGCGCACCGCGAGCAGCCCGGCGACCAGCAGCAGCACGCCGCCGGCGAGGCTCACCCAGGGCCAGGCGGTGTGGCTGACCGCGCCCACCGCGGCGTCCGCGAGGCCGGCGGCCTCGGCGGCCCGGTCGTCGAGCGCGTCGGTGTCGGAGGCGCCGGCCGCCGAGGCGGCGACCACGCCGGCGCCGCAGAGCGTGAGCAGCGCGGCGACGACGGTGCGGCCCGCGCGGCGTACGGCGAAGACGGCGACCAGCGCGGCGAGCCCGACGATCGCCAGCGCGGCCGGCAGGCCGGTGACGTCCCGGCCGCCGGCGGTGACGGGCAGCACGGCGTCCGCGACGGGGGTGGCGGCCTCGCCCTCGGCCCAGGTGCGGCCGGCGGAGACGAGGACGACAGCGGCTCCGAGCGCGCCGGAGAGCAGGGCGGCGGCGAGGGGTGCGCGGGAGCCGGGCTGAGCTGTCACCCGGCAAGTGTCTCGCATCCGCTTCGCCCCGGACCGGCAGGGGGGCGCGGGCGCCCGGGAGTACGCGCCGGAGCCCCGGTCCGCGGGCGCGCCCGCCGCCGTACGCCCGGCTGACCAGCCGCGTCCCGCCCCGCGCGCGCCCCCGCGCTCCCCCTACCCGCGCTCCCGCCCCGCGTCCGACAGGTGCTCCGCCGCCGCCACCGCCCGCAGCACCGCCGCCGCCTTGTTGCGGCACTCCGCGTCCTCCGCCGCCGGGTCGGAGTCCGCCACGATGCCCGCGCCCGCCTGCACGTACGCCGTGCCGTCGCGCAGCAGCGCGGTGCGGATCGCGATCGCGGTGTCCGCGTCGCCGGCGAAGTCCAGATACCCGACGCAGCCGCCGTAGAGCCCGCGCCGCGTGGGCTCCAGCTCCTCGATGATCTGCAGCGCGCGGGGCTTGGGCGCCCCCGACAGCGTCCCGGCGGGGAAGCAGGCGGTGAGCACGTCGAACGCGGTACGGCCGGGGGCGAGCCGACCGGTGACGGTGGAGACGATGTGCATCACGTGGCTGTAGCGCTCGACCGACATGAAGTCCACGACCTCCACGCTGCCGGGCTCGCAGACCCGGCCGAGGTCGTTGCGCCCGAGGTCGACGAGCATCAGGTGCTCGGCGCGCTCCTTCTCGTCCGCGAGCAGTTCCTCGGCCAGCGCCGCGTCCTGCTGCGGCGTGGCGCCGCGCGGGCGCGTGCCCGCGATGGGGTGCAGCAGGGCGCGCCCGTCCTCGACCTTGACCAGCGCCTCGGGGCTGGAGCCGACGATGTCGAATTCGCCGGCGCCGGTGTCGGGCAGCCGGATCAGGTACATGTACGGGCTGGGGTTGGTGGCCCGCAGCACCCGGTAGACGTCGAGGGCGCTCGCGGCGCACGGCGTCTCGAACCGCTGCGAGGGCACGACCTGGAACGCCTCCCCCGCCCTGATCCGCTCCTTGATGTCCTCGACGGCCGCCCGGAACTCCGCGCCGCCCCACAGCTCCCCGTACTCCGGCAGCGCGGACGGCGGCAGCGGCGCCGCGCTCGCGGCGGCGGGGCGGGCGAGGTCGGCGGTCATCGCGTCGAGGCGGGCGACGGCGTCCGCGTACGCCTCGTCGACACCCGTGTCGAGGTCGTTGTGGTTGATGGCGTTGGCGATCAGCAGCACGCTGCCGTCCCAGTGGTCGAGGACGGCGAGGTCGGAGGTGAGCAGCATGGTCGTCTCGGGCAGCCGCAGGTCGTCACGAGCGCTGTCGCCGATACGCTCCAGCCGCCGCACGGCGTCGTAGCCGAGGTAGCCGACCATGCCGCCGGTGAAGGGCGGCAGCGCGTCCCGGCCGTCGGTGCTCTCGTGCAGGTCGCGCGGGGTGTGCAGGGCCTCGACGGTGGCGCGCAGCGCGGCCAGCGGATCGCCCCCGGTGGGTAGGCCCACGGGCGGGGTGCCGAGCCAGTGGGCCCGGCCGTCGCGCTCGGTGAGCGTCGCGGCGCTGCGCACGCCCACGAACGAGTACCGCGACCAGGTACGGCCGTTCTCCGCGGACTCCAGCAGGAACGTGCCGGGGCGCTCGCCGGCGAGCTTGCGGTACAGCCCGACCGGGGTGTCGCCGTCGGCGAGCAGCCGGCGCACGACGGGGATGACGCGGCGGTCCTTGGCCAGCGTGCGGAACGTCTCCGGATCGGGGCTGGTCACTCGGCACCGCCCAGGGGCAGCTCACGGCCGTCGAAGCAGGTGCGGCTGCCGGTGTGGCAGGCCGGGCCGACCTGGTCGACCCGGACGAGCACGGTGTCGGCGTCGCAGTCGAGCGCGACGGACTTCACGTGCTGCACGTGCCCGGACGTGTCCCCCTTGACCCAGTACTCCTTTCGGCTGCGGCTGTAGTACGTGCCGCGGCCGGTGGTCAGCGTGCGGTGCAGCGCCTCGTCGTCCATCCACGCCAGCATGAGCACTTCGCCGCTGTCGTGCTGCTGCACGACCGCGGGCAGCAGGCCGTCGGCGGTCCGCTTCAGGCGCGCCGCGACGGCGGGATCGAGGTCGGAGGGGCGCGGGGGCCGGTTGCCGGTCATGGGGGCCATTGTGCCAACCCGGACGGACACACGACGGTGCCGGACGGTGCGACGCGCGCGGCCGGGGATGCCCCTTCCCGTACACCGGAACGTGTCGATAGGGCATGCTTCGCCCATGACCAACGTTCCTCCGGAACCGCCCGCAAGACCCCGCGGGCCGAATACCGCCGTCACCGTCGCGATGGCGACGGCGCTGCTCGTCGCCGTGGCCGTGGCCGCCTTCCTCGCCCTGCGCGGGGCCGACGACGGCGGAGGGCAGGCGGGCGGGCCGCTGCCGCAGGGCAGCGCGGAGCGGCCGGCGGCAGCGGACGGGAAGGACGGCGCGGGGGGCGCCGCGGAGACGACGAGCGCCGGCGCGGGGGTGGCGGGCGCCGCGGCCACGCCGGGGGGCCAGGAGCCGAGCGAGTCGCACATCCCGTACGTGGTGCTGCGGACGGGCGAGTGCTTCGACCACCCGTCGCTGGACACCAGCGTGGAGTCGGTCGAGAAGCGCTCCTGCGGCGACCCGCACGACGGCGAGGTCATCGGCAACCGCACGCTCAGCGGCGACTTCGCCGACGGCGACGCGCTCGACCAGCGGGCGCTGGGGCTCTGCCGGCGGGCCGCGGAGGAGAAGCTGGACACGATGCCCGCCGACGGCCGGCACTACTTCTACTACGCCCTCTACCCGACGCTGACGACGTACGAGTACCAGAGCCAGGACGAGGTCTCCTGCGCGCTGACGCTGAGCACCGAGCCCGACGGCCCGAAGCTGACCGGGCCGCTCCCGTGAACTCCCGCTGACGCACGCGCCGCCAGGCGGACGCGACTCCCGGCGCGGCCTTGCGTGCCCCGGCGCCTTACGCCGCCGTAGGGTGGCCGCATGACGACCCATGCGAAGCGGGAACGGCTGCTTCTCGCCGATCTGCTGGAGAGCGCCGGCCCCGAGGCGCCGACGCTGTGCGCGGGCTGGACGGCGTACGACCTGGCCGCGCACGTGGTAGTGCGTGAGCGCCGGCAGGACGCGTGGAGCGGCACCCTGTTCAAGCCGCTGCAGAACCGGTTGGAGCGCGTGCAGGCGGAGTTCCGGCGGAAGCCGTACGAGGAACTGGTGCAGCTCATCCGCAGCGGGCCGCCGCGGTTCTCGGCGTTCGCGCTGAAGCAGGTCGACGAGGCGGCGAACATCGTGGAGTTCTACGTCCACGCCGAGGACGTCCGCCGCGCGCAGCCCGACTACGCGCCGCGCGAGCTGGACCCGGTCTTCTCCGACGCGCTGTGGCAGCGGCTGGAGCGCGGCGCCCGGGTGCTGGGCCGCAAGTCGCCCGTGGGCCTGGTGCTGCGCCGGCCGGACGGGCAGACGGCGGTGGCCCACCGGGGCGCGCCGGTCGTCACGGTGACCGGGGAGCCGGCGGAGCTGCTGCTGTTCGGCACCGGGCGGCAGGAGGCGGCGAAGGTGGAGCTGGCGGGCGACGAGGACGCCGTGGCGCAGGCGCAGGCGGCGCAGCTCGGCATCTGACGCCGCGCGGCGGCGAGTTGCGCCGGGCGGCGCCAGCCGGTCGGGGCCACGCCTGATCCGCTACGGAGCCGGGGCGGCCGGCGGGTCCGGCAGCGGGCCCGTACCGGCGGACCGGTTCCGGCGCGGCAGGCTGCGGGCGCGGGGCAGTTCGGCGCGGCGTACGGCGGGCGCGGCGAGGCAGACGACGGCGCCGAGGCAGCTGAACGCGCCGCAGGCGAGGAAGACCGGGGCGCTGCCCCAGAACCCGATGGCCGCGCCGACGAGCGGGTAGCACAGCGGCGCCAGCCCCAGGCCGGTCAGGCTCGTGGCGGCGGTGACCCGGCCGAGGTAGGCGGGCGCGGCGGAGGTCTGGATCAGCGCTTGCGCGAGTCCGCCGCAGACGCCGCCGGCGAGGCCGCCGAGCCCGCAGGCGGCGACCGCGAGCCCGAGGGAGGGCGCGAGCGCGACGCAGCCGAGCGCGGCGCCGGCGGCGACGAGCGTGGCGACGTGGACGGGGCCGGGGCGCGGCAGCCGCCCCGCGACGGCGAGGAGCAGCGCCCCGGCGCCGGCACCGAGGCCGAACGCGCCGACCAGCCAGCCGAGTCCGGCGGCGCCCCAGCCGCGCTCCGCGGCGAGGAGGACGACGCCGACGTTGAGCGGGCCGTTCAGGCCGAACTCGCAGAGGGCGCCGGAGAGGACGAGCGGCCCGATGAGCCGGTGCCCGCGCACGTAGCGCAGCCCTTCCCGCAACTCCCGCCCGGCGCCCGCGGGTTGCCCCGCCGCCTCCCCGGCGGGGGCGGCGCGCGCGGCGGGCAGAGGTCGTACGCGCAGCGTCACCAGCAGCGGCACCGACACGGCGAACAGCAGCCCGGCCGCCGCGAACGCCGCCCCCGGCCCGCCCAGCGCCAGGGCGTACCCCCCGACCGGCGCAGCCGCGGCGCCGCCGAGGCGCAGGGCCAGCGCCCGCAGCCCGGCGACACGGGCCAGCTCCTCCGGCGGCGCGATCCGCGCCGGCAGCGCGCCGACCGCGGGCAGGAACAGCGCGTCGACCACGCCGAACGCCAGCGCCACCGCGACCAGCAGCCACAGCCCGGGCGCGGCGATCCCCACGGCCGCGGCGGCGCCCAGGACGAGGACGCAGCGCGCCACGTCGGCGCCGATGACGACCCGGCGCGGCCCGAAGCGGTCGGCGACCACTCCCCCGCCGAGCAGCAGCACCGCGCGCGGCACCGAGCCCGCCGCCATCACCACCCCGGTCTCCGCGGGGCCCGCGACCCGCTGTGCGGCCCAGCCGAGGGCGAGGAAGCAGACCCCGTCGCCGAGCACGGAGACGGCGTACGCGACGAGCCACCGCAGGACGCCGGCGTCGCGGCGGGCGGGCACGGGCGCGGGCCCCCGGCTCAGGGGCGGAAGGGGAAGCCGTAGAGGTGCAGGGCGACGGTCTCGCGCCCGGCGCGGGCGTCACCGCCGTCCTCCGCGGCCGCGGCCTCCGCCTCCTCGGCCCGCTCCCGCCACCTGCGTACGAACGCGCCCATCTCCTCCGCCAGCTCCTGCAGTTCGTCCGCCGTCAGCCGGACGGTGTACTCCGAGCTGAACGCCGCACGCGTCCACTCCTGCCCCCACCCCGCCTGCTGGTCCAGGTAGTTGAGGTAGGTACGGGTCCGGGTCGCCAGCAGCTCACGGGTGACGCCGGTCAGCGCCGCCGTGCCCTCGGGGGTGTCGTCGAAGTCCGCGGACCGGAAGGAGAAGGACCGCTCCGCGGACACCCGCCACCAGCGCTCCCGCCCGTCCCTGCCCTGCTCCGCCGCCTCCTCGATGAAGCCGTGCTCGGCGAGCTTGCGCAGGTGGTAGCTGACCAGCGACACCGCCGCGTCGACCTGCTCCGCGAGGTGCGAGGCGGTGGCGCTGCGGGCCGCGGTGAGCAGCCGGTACAGCTCGATGCGCAGCGGGTGGGTGAACGCCTTCAGCTGCTCCAGCTCGGTGATCCGCTCAGGTTCTCGCCTCATACCGGCACCGTAGGTACAAAAGAATCATTGCGCAATACTTCTTTCGCAATCCCCGGGCTCCAGGGCGCGGGGTCCGGGCGGCCTACGCACGGTCTGCTCCCCCGCTTCCTTCGTCGTCGGCGCCGGACGCCGTGTCGATGCGGTAGCCGACGCCGGGCACCGTGGCGATCAGCCAGGGTCGGCCGAGCCGCTTGCGGAGCGCCGAGACGGTGATGCGTACGGCGTTGGTGAACGGGTCGGCGTTGGCGTCCCACGCGCGTTCCAGCAGCTCTTCGGCGCTGATCACGCCGCCTTCGGCGGCGACGAGGACGTCGAGCACCGCGAACTGCTTCCGGGTCAGCGCGACGTAGCGGCCGTCCCGGTAGACCTCGCGGCGGAACGGGTCGAGCCGAAGCCCTGCGATCTCCCGCACGGGGGGCCTGATGTGGGCGCGCCGGCGGTCGAGGGCGCGGAGCCGGAGCGCGAGTTCGCGGATGTCGAAGGGCTTGGTGAGGTAGTCGTCGGCGCCGAGGCCGAAGCCGGTGGCCTTGTCGTCGAGCCGGTCGGCCGCGGTGAGCATGAGGATCGGCATGCCGCTGCCGGAGTCGACGATGCGCTGGGCGATCTCGTCGCCGGAAGGGCCGGGGATGTCGCGGTCGAGGACGGCGATGTCGTACGTGTTGACGCCCAGCAGTTCCAGGGCGGTGTCCCCGTCGCCCGCGAGGTCGCACGCGATCGCCTCCAGCCGGAGGCCGTCGCGGATGGCCTCCGCCATAAAGGGCTCGTCTTCGACTATCAGCACGCGCATGTGCCGATGTTACGAGCGGACGTATATCGGCGGCGTATGGAAAACCGGATACGTGCCGGCAACGCCCCGTTGCCTTGACTGGCGGAATGACTCGTACCCGACGATCGGTGCGGAGAACAGGCCACCGGATTCGCACGCTCCTGGGCATCGGCGCGATCGCCCTCGTCGTGGCGGTGGTCGCACCTCTCGGCTACCGCTCGATGCAGACCCCGTCCGACTCCGCCGCCTCGGCCACCCCGGCCGGCTCGGCGTCCCCGGCCGCACCGGGGATCTCGGCCCCCGCGCCGTCGAAATCCGCACAGCGTGGGCGCGGCGGTGCGGTCGGCGAAGCCGACGGTGTCGTCCCCGACGGCACGACGGTTTTCGACGACACGATTCCGGCGGTTGCCGAACTCGACACCGGTTTACTTACGGCGCTGCGCGCGGCGGCGAAGGATGCCGCAGCCTACGGAGTCGATTTCCAGGTCAATAGCGGCTGGCGTTCTCCGGCGTACCAGGATCGGCTTCTCCGCGAGGCGGTCGGGAAATACGGGTCGGAAGAAGAGGCCGCCCGGTGGGTGGCAACTCCGGAGACCTCTCCGCACGTGTCGGGCGACGCGGTCGACATCGGGGAATCCGACGCGCAGATGTGGCTCTTCGAGCACGGCGCCGCCTACGGGCTGTGCCCGGTGTACCGGAACGAGCCCTGGCACTACGAGCTGCGCACCGAGGCGATCGGCAGCCGCTGCCCGCCCATGTACGCCGACCCCACCGAGGACCCGAGGATGCAGAGTTGAGCGAGCAGGTGGCGCAGTCGCAGGAGGACACGCTGGAGACCGGGCGGGTCGACGACGACCGCCGGGAAGACGATCGCCGAAAGGACGATCGCCGGAATGCGGACCCCGGCACCCGGCTCACGGGCCTGCACCTGGCTGCCCGCGCCCTGCGCCGCCCCGCGCCCTGGCGGCGCGGCCGGGTGCTCGCGGCGCTGGCGCTGCTGCTCGGTCTGCTCATGGCGCTGCACGCGCAGATCCCGAGCGGGGCGAAGAACCTGGGCAGCCTGGTGGAGACCTTCCTGCCGTGGTTCGGGCTGTTCGTCGTCCCGCTGTTCGCCGGTGCGCTGTGGCGCCGCTCCGCGTCCGCGGTGGTCGCGCTGGTGCTGCCGGTCACGGTGTGGCTGAGCCTCTTCGGCGGGCTGCTCACCGACAAGTCCCGGCCGGGCAGCGACCTCACGGTGGCCGGCCACAACGTCGGCGCCGCCAACCCCCACCCGGCCGGCACCGCCCGCGACCTGGCCGGCTCCGGTGCGGACGTGCTGGCGCTCCAGGAGATCACCCCGGCGGCGAAGCCGCTGTACGAGGCAGCGCTGGCGGACACGTACCCGTACCACGTCACGCGGGGCACGGTGGGGCTGTGGAGCAAGCTGCCGCTGTCGGGCACCCGGTCCGTCGACATCGCGATGTACCCGACCCGCGGGCTGCGCACCACCGTGGCCACCGACCGGGGGCCGCTGGCGGTGTACGTGGCCCACCTGGGGTCCGTACGCGTGAACCCCAGCGCCGGCCTGTCCACGCACCAGCGCGACCAGGGCGCGCGGGCGCTCGCCGCGGCGGTCGCCGCCGAGCCGAACGAGCGGGTCGTGGTCCTCGGCGACCTCAACGGCACCGTGGACGACCGCGCGTTCGACGATCTCACCGAGCAGGTGCGCTCGGTGCAGGAGGAGGCGGGGAACGGCTTCGGCTTCAGCTGGCCGGCGAGCTTCCCGGTGGCGCGGATCGACCAGATCCTCGTACGGGGTGTGGAGCCGCGGAGTTCGTGGGTGCTGCCGGCGACGGACAGCGACCATCTGCCGGTGGCGGCCGGTATCTCCTGGTGACCACCGCGGCGCGGGCCCGCACGCGGTCTACGGCGGCCTGCGCCCGACGGGGCGGCTGCCGGTGGCGATCCAGGAGCCGGGGGCGACGGGCTCGGACCTGTACCCACTGGGGCACGGCCTGACGTGCTGATGCGGCACGGCGCCGCGGGCGTACGGGAGAGCCGTCCCCGTACGCCCGCGGCACTCCCCGCAGGCCCGCGGCCCTCAGCCGCCCGCCGCGCTGATCAGCAGCCGGCGCAGCTCCCGCGCCGCCCGGGGCGGCGACACGTCGCCCCGGTGCGCCACGGAGATCGTCCGGTGCAGCCCCGGCGCCGCGAACGCCGTCGTCACGAGCCCCGAGCGCTCCGCGACCATGCTCGGCACCACCGCCACCCCCAGCCCCGCGCGCACGAACCCCAGCACCGCGTCCATCTCCCCGCCCTCCACCCCGAATTCCGGCTCGAACCCCGCCTCCCGGCACGCCGCGACCGTCAGCTCCCGCAGGTCGTACCCGTGCCGGAACATCGCCAGCGGACGCCCGCGCAGATCCCCGATCCGGATCCCCCGGCCGCCGGCTCCGGCTCCGGCCCCGGCCCCAGCTCCCGTGACCGGCGGCGCGTCCGGCGACGAGACCACGACCAGCTCCTCCCGCAGCAGCTCCGTCGTCGTCAGCGCCGGCGCCTGCCCCGCCAGCGGCGTGATCACCAGCGCGAGGTCCAGCTCGCCGGCCGCCAGCGTCCGTACCAGGTCCTGCGAGCCGTCCTCGTGTACGTGCAACTCGATGCCCGGGTAGCGGGCGTGGAACGCGCGCAGCGCGTCCGGCACCAGGCTCGCGCACAGGCTCGGCGTGGCCCCCAGCCGCACCCGCCCCCGGCGCAGCTGCGCGACCTCCTGGACCTCCCGCCGCGCCGTCTCGGTGTCGGCCAGGATGCGCCGCGCCAGCGGCAGCAGCGCTTCGCCGGCGTCGGTGAGGGTGATGTGCCCGCGGGCCCGGTGGAACAGCTCGGCGCCCAGCTCCCGCTCCAGCGCCCTTACGGACTGCGACAGCGACGGCTGGGCCACGTGCTCGCGCTCCGCGGCCCGGGTGAAGTGGCGGTTCTCGGCGACGGCGGCGAAGTAGCGGAGCTGCTGCAGGTGCATGGAGTCAGCGTAGGGCCCGACGATAGCCATCACCTATCGAAAGCAGCGAATTCATGTCTTGGACGGATGCCTACTGACCTCCCTACCGTCACAGTCATGGCCCTGACCACGAAGTCGGCGTCGAAGCCACCCGCCGGAAAGCGACCCGCCGGAAAGCCATCCGCCGGAAAGCCGCCCTACCCGCCGTCGCTCCTCGCACTGCTCTGGCGCTCCACCGTCGGCAAGAAGACGGTGCTGGCCGTCACCGGCCTGATCATGCTCGGCTACCTCGTGGCCCACCTGGTCGGCAACCTCAAGGTCTTCTACGGCGCGGAGGAGTTCAACGACTACGGCCACTGGCTGCGCACCCTCGGCGGCCCGGTGCTCCACTACGAGTGGGCCCTGTGGATGATCCGCGTCGTGCTGGTGGCCGCCGTCGTGCTGCACGGCGTGGCCGCGTACCAGCTCAGCCGCCGCGACATCGCCGCCCGCCCGGTCGCGTACGTGCACAAGCGCCGCCGCGCCAGCTACGCCACCCGCACCATGCGCTGGGGCGGGGTGATCCTCGGCCTCTTCGTCGTCTGGCACATCCTCGACCTCACGACGCTCACCGTGAACGAGAACGCCCAGACCGGCCGCCCGTACGAGAACACCGTCGCCACCTTCTCCACCTGGTACGGCAACGTCATCTACATCACCGCGATGCTCGCCCTGGGCCTGCACCTGCGGCACGGCCTCTGGAGCGCCGTGCAGACCCTCGGCGCCGCGAGCCCGGCCCGCGAGCGGGCCCTCAAGGCCGTCACCAACACCCTTGCGCTGGTGCTGACCTGCGGCTTCATCTCCGTCCCCGTGGCCGTCATGACGGGAGTCGTGAACTGACGATGCCTCCGACGACATACCCGCACTACACCGAGGGCGAGCCCGTCGCCGACGCCGCCGCCCCGCCCGGCGACATCGCCGAACGCTGGGACCGCCGCCGCTTCACCGCCCGGCTGGTGAACCCCGCCAACCGCCGCCGCTACACCGTCATCGTCGTGGGCACCGGCCTCGCCGGCGGCGCGGCCGGCGCCACGCTCGCCGAACAGGGCTACCACGTCGCCCAGTTCTGCTACCAGGACTCCCCGCGCCGCGCCCACTCCATCGCCGCCCAGGGCGGCATCAACGCCGCCAAGAACTACCGCAACGACGGCGACTCCGTGCACCGGCTCTTCTACGACACCGTCAAGGGCGGCGACTTCCGCGCCCGCGAGTCCAACGTGCGCCGCCTCGCGCAGGTCTCGGTCGAGATCATCGACCAGTGCGTCGCGCAGGGCGTGCCGTTCGCCCGTGAGTACGGCGGCCTGCTCGACACCCGCTCCTTCGGCGGCGTTCAGGTCTCGCGCACCTTCTACGCCCGCGGGCAGACCGGCCAGCAGCTCCTCCTCGGCGCGTACCAGGCGCTGTCCCGGCAGATCGAAGCCGGCAACGTCGAGATGCACGCCCGCACCGAGATGCTCGACCTGATCGTGATCGACGGCCGGGCCCGCGGCATCGTCGCCCGCGACCTGGTCACCGGCCGGATCGAGACCCACCTCGCCGACGCCGTCGTGCTCGCCACCGGCGGCTACGGCAACGTCTTCTACCTCTCCACCAACGCCAAGAACTCCAACGCCACCGCCATCTGGCGGGCCCACCGCCGCGGCGCGTACTTCGCCAACCCCTGCTTCACCCAGATCCACCCCACCTGCATCCCGCGCTCCGGCGACCACCAGTCGAAGCTGACGCTGATGAGCGAGTCGCTGCGCAACGACGGCCGCATCTGGGTGCCCAAGGCGCACGGCGACACCCGCCCGCCGAACGCGATCCCGGAGGACGAGCGGGACTACTACCTGGAGCGCCTCTACCCCTCCTTCGGCAACCTCGTCCCCCGCGACATCGCCTCGCGGGCCGCGAAGAACGTCTGCGACGAGGGCCGCGGCGTCGGCCCCGGCGGGCAGGGCGTGTACCTCGACTTCGCCGACGCCGTCCGGCGGCTGGGGCGCGCCGCGGTCGAGGAGCGCTACGGCAACCTCTTCGAGATGTACGAGCGGATCACGGCGGAGGATCCGTACGAGGTGCCCATGCGCATCTACCCGGCGATCCACTACACGATGGGCGGACTGTGGGTCGACTACGACCTGCAGACCACCGTCCCCGGCCTCTTCGCGATCGGCGAGGCCAACTTCTCCGACCACGGCGCCAACCGCCTCGGCGCCTCCGCGCTCATGCAGGGCCTGGCCGACGGCTACTTCATCCTCCCCGCCACCCTCGGCGACTTCCTCGCCCGCCACCGCCCGGAGCAGGTCTCCCCCGACCACCCGGCCGTCGCCGAGGCCGTCGCGGACACCGAGGACCGGCTGAACCTGCTCCTCGCCGTCGACGGCGACCGCACCCCCGACTCCTTCCACCGCGAGCTGGGCCGGCTGCTGTGGGACGAGTGCGGCATGGCCCGTACGGAGGCAGGGCTGCGCAAGGCGCTGGAGCGGATTCCGGCGCTGCGCGAGGAGTTCTGGCGCCGCATCAAGGTGCCGGGCAGCGGGGCGGAGCTGAACCAGTCGCTGGAGAAGGCCAACCGCATCGCGGACTACCTGGAGCTGGCCGAGCTGATGTGCCTCGACGCGCTGCACCGCGCCGAGTCGTGCGGCGGCCACTTCCGGGAGGAGAGCCAGACCCCGGACGGCGAGGCGGCGCGCGACGACGAGCACTTCTCGTACGCGGCGGCCTGGGAGTTCGCCGGCACCGGGGCCGCACCGGTCCTCCACCGCGAGGACCTGGAGTTCGAGTACGTCATTCCCACCCAACGGAGCTACCAATGAACCTGACCCTGCGGGTCTGGCGGCAGCCGGGCCCCGACGCGGCCGGCGAGATGGTCTCGTACGAGGTAGCGGACGTCATGCCGCAGATGTCGTTCCTGGAGGTGCTGGACACCCTCAACGAGCGGCTGATCCTCGCCGGCGACGAGCCCGTCGCCTTCGACCACGACTGCCGCGAGGGCATCTGCGGCGCGTGCGGCGTGGTCATCAACGGCCGGGCGCACGGGCCGGAGCGTACGACGGCCTGCCAGCTGCACATGCGGTCGTTCGCGGACGGCGACGTCATCGACGTGGAGCCGTGGCGGGCGGCGGCGTTCCCGGTGGTGAAGGACCTGGTCGTGGACCGCTCGGCCTTCGACCGCATC
This sequence comes from Streptomyces sp. CNX435, assembly GCF_059570575.1. Lineage (NCBI taxonomy): Bacteria > Bacillati > Actinomycetota > Actinomycetes > Kitasatosporales > Streptomycetaceae > Streptomyces > Streptomyces sp. CNX435. The sequence goes on from NZ_JCANTA010000018.1 coordinate 129,790, forward strand.
ATCGGCGCCGGCGGCTACATCACCGCCCCCACCGGCAGCGCCCCCGACGCCCACGCCACCCCGGTCCCCAAGCCGGCGGCGGAGACCGCCTTCGAGCACGCGGAGTGCATCGGCTGCGGCGCCTGCGTGGCGGCCTGCCCGAACGGCTCGGCGATGCTGTTCACGGCGGCGAAGGTCGTCCACCTGAACACCCTGCCGCAGGGCGCGCCGGAGCGGGAGTCGCGGGTGCTGGACATGGTCGGCCGGATGGACGACGAGGGCTTCGGCGGCTGCACGAACACCGGCGAGTGCGCGGTGGCCTGCCCGAAGGGCATCCCGCTGCAGGCGATCTCGTCCCTGAACCGCGAGTTCCTGCGCGCGGCCCGGAAGTCGGCGTAGGGCCGATTTGACCAGTTCGGAAGTACGCTTGAAGCGCGAGGTCGTGCTCAGCTCGACCGTGCCGTTCACTCCTGGCAGGGGGAGAAGAAGCTCATAAGCCGGTCGCGGATGAAGGCTGCGGACTTCTCGGGTAGTCCCTGGTTGCAGTCCACGCGCAGGACGTCGAAACCTCTTTGTATCAAGCGGTCGGTGGCCTGCCGGTAGAAATGAACTTCGGCGTGACTGCTGCCTGGCGAGAGCTGGAAGCGGTTATGCGCTCCGCGCTCGTGCAGTCGTTCCGAGATGACCTCGGGGTCAGCTTCGAGAATCACCGCGAGATCCGGCCGTTCAACCTCGGCGTTGAGCTGCCAGAGGAACGACGGATAAATGCCGTCGAATCGCTGCATGACCAGCCCCGACGGGATGTAGCGGTCGGTGATGACCGTCTGCCCGGCTCCGGTGGCTTGGCGGATCTCGGTCTCGACGTGGTGGTAGCGGTCGGCCGCGTACAAGCAGGCCAGCGCGTGACCGGTGACCGTCTCAGTCAACTCGCGGCAGAGCTTCCCGATAGAACCGCTGGACGGCTCGGCCGTAACGTGCACCTCTTCACCGGCTGCTACGAGCAACTGCGCGAGGTGGTGAACGATGGTGGATTTCCCTGCGCCGCTCGGGCCATCCACACTGATGAACACTCCACGCTTGCGGCTAGAAAAGGGCCGGAGCTTCATCCTCGCCCCCTCCCGGTGGTGTGCCGCGCAGTTCTTCCAGCGACCCCGCCTTGGTGGCAAGTCGCACGAACAAGCGGGCCGTCACCAACGCGTCATAAGTGGCGCGGTGCGGCACGAGACCATCGGGCACCCCCTCAGCCAGCTTGAACGCCTCGACCAACGCGCTCAGGCGGTGGGTCGTCTGGTCCGGGCAGAGACGGCGCGAGAGCTTGAGGGTGTCGAACACCTCGGGGACAGACCAGTCGCCCAACTCACGCCGAAGAACGTCGATGTCCACGTGCGCGTTGTGGGCGACGATGGCGGCACCCTGCAAGGTTGCCGTCACCGTGTCCTTGATGTACGCCATCTTCGGCGCGGCGACCACGTCATTGTTGGTCAGGCCGTGAATCCGGGTGGCGAAGGGCTTGATGGGCCGTGCCGGGTGGACGAGCCAGCTTGACGGCTCCCCGACGACCCCGCCCACGATCGGGACGGCCGCCAGCTCCACCAGGTCGGGCGGGTGCTGCCCGTTGCCTTCAACGTCTACGACCGCGTAAGTGAGGTCCGTCCAGTCAGCCATCTTGCGTGCCGTCCTTCCATTCGATCTCGGCCCGGCCGTGCCGCCGCTCCCGATGAGGGTGACGTACCGGTACGCTCAAGCTGCCGGTCTGGCACGTCCCCGAACACTCCGCCCTCGCCGACGCCTACGCCGCGGCCCTGGCCAAGGTCACCCGCCACCACGAGGATCTGCTGTGAACGCACCAGCCGCACCCGTCGACCACGCCCTGCTCCAGGCGCTCACCATCGCCGCCGACGCCGACGGCATCACCAAGCACGTCGTCGGCGCCGTCATTACTGACGACACCGGCCGGATCCTGCTCCTGCACCGGCCCGCCGCCGACTTCCTGGGCGACCTGTGGGAGCTACCCTCGGGCGGCGTCGAACCCGGTGAAACCCTCATCGGCGCGGTGCACCGGGAAGTGACCGAGGAGACCGGCCTGACCATCACCGACATCCGCTGCTACCTGGGGCATTTCGACTACACCTCCGGCTCCGGTCGACCCACCCGCCAGTTCAACTTCGCCGCCGCAACCACGGGCTCCGAGGTACGGCTCACCGAGCATGATGACTACAAATGGGCCGACGCCACGGGACAGCACAAGACCTCTGAAGCCGTCCAGGAAGTGCTGGGTACGTGGAACCAGCAGAGGACGTAGTCACTTTTTGTGACCACTCGATGACGGTCTGACGCTACACTCGGGATCACGTTGGCGTCCCATGGGGGTGTGCGCACATGGTCGCAAAAGAGCGCGAGTTGAAGCCGGACCGTTCCGCCCGCGATCTGTACGAAGCAGAGGTCCGCCGGTACCGGAAGAACGCCGGGATGTCGCTGGAAGCCCTCTCCGACATCGTGAATTACAGCAGGGCCCACCTGGCGCGGATCGAGACGGCGGAGGCGATCCCGCCGCCGGACCTGAGCGAGAAGCTGGACGCCTGCTTCGGCACGGACGGGCACTTCGGGCGCCTGTACGCCCTCGCCAAGCGGGAGATCCATCCGGACCAGTACCGGCGCCGGATGGAGCTGGAGGCGCAGGCGATCGGCATCATCCAGTACGCACCGTTCGTGATCCCCGGCCTCCTGCAGACCAAGCGCTACGCCCGGGCGATCTTCAGTGTGGGTAACCCGCTGGCGCCCACCGAGTCGGTCGACGACCTCGTGACTGCCCGCCTCAGCCGTCAGGCCATCCTCAAGAGGGAGAGGCCTGCTTGGCTCTCCGTGATCCTCGAAGAGTCCGCGATCACGCGAACCATCGGCGGTCCAGAGGTGATGCACGAGCAACTTCGGTCGCTGCTCCAGTGGGTCGAGAGCCCGACGAGTCTCCTCCAGGTTCTTCCGCACTCGCACGGTGCACACCCGCTGATGGGCGGCACACTGGCGCTGTGGAACCTGGACAACGGCACCGCGGTGGCGTACGAAGAGAGCATCACGACCGGCCGCTTGATCGAAGATCCCGAAACCATTCGCAGGTGCACCCAAGCATGCGATGTACTACGGGCCTACGCACGATCGCCTGCCGAGACTGCGGAGTTCATTCGGTCCGTTATGGAGGAACTTCCCGATGAGCATCACCCCTGACCTGTCCCACGCCCACTGGGCCAAGTCCAGCTACAGCAACAGCAACGGCGGGGACTGCGTCGAGTGGGCACCCGGCTTCGCCGCGTCCGGCGTCGTGCCCGTCCGGGACTCCAAGAACCCGGACGGGCCCGCCCTCACCTTCTCGACCGACGCCTGGGCCGCATTCATCGCCGACGTGAAGACCGGCGCCTACCGTTCCTGAGGACTGAGCAGGAGTGGGTCCCGTTCAGCCGCGCGCCCCGAACGGTCTTGGGCGAGCTGGTCCCCGGCGTGCTCGACCCCGGGGCGGCGACACGCATCCTGTGCGTGGTCCGTGCCCGGGAGTCCGGTTCCCTGCGCGACCTGGCCATGTGGGTACGGCCAGAGGCGACGGGGAGGCCCCGGACCATCTCTCCGGTGGAGCGGGGGCCCCGCACACTGGCGCCGTACCCGGCGTCCCAGATCGCACGATCACGCTAACCCGGTCGGCCCACAGCGCCGCAAGCCCACGGGCCGACCATCACACGATCGAGCTAACTCGACCTCGTGTACACACACCCGCGAGCAGCTACCAACCCCAACGCTTAGGGACTCTGGTGCGCCACCCGCTGAATCCGGTCACTGCGACACGCCTCCTCCAGGCATGCGGGCCGGCGGATCCGGGTCCCGGCGCGCTCGGGGATCCCACCCGCGAACTCATCACCGCGCTGGAGGCGAGCCTGGCCGACGGGTGCGGCGAGTCGGCGCGCGTTCCGTCCGACCGCGGGCTGCGCCTGCTCACCCGCGCACGGGACGCCGGGGAGTTGCTCGGCGACCTCGCGATGGTGACCAACAACGACCCGACGCAGATCAACGTCTACGTCGAGACCCACGGCCTGGACCTCTCCGCGGAGTCGGACGCGGTCGACGCCGCGGTCCGCCGGTGGTGGGAGTCCTTCGTCCACAGCGACGAGCTTGAGGACGAAGAATGGTGGAACACGGAGGACCCCGCGCCGCATCGTCTCGACGCCGCGGCCTTCGCCGGGTTCCTTGCCGACTTCGAGAACGACACCGTGCGCATGGCCAGGTCCACGGCATGGGTCTACGGCGACATTGACGACGACGAAGTCTCCGACGACGACCCGCAGTGCGAGCACGACTGGGAACGCCTGGCGAGGCTGCTCGGGCGCGACCTGTTCGCCACCGTCGCGGCGGCGGTGACGGCCGGCAACGCGGCCGCCGCCCCGCACGCGTACGGCGTCGGCATCCCGTTCGAGGTGTCAGACGACGACTACGGCCCCCGCGGCGTACTCCTCCTGATCGGGCCGGAGTCCGCGGGCGTCGTCACCATCGACGCAGCGGCCTAGATAGTGCGCCTTCACCGCTCGTACGCGGTGTAGGAGTGGACGGCGGAGGCCGTGTCGATCAACCAGCAGCCCTGGCTTATCCGATGCTCGTCCATCATGGTCTGCAGCAACAGCCCGGCGCCGTCTCCGAAGGTCCCGAGCTGATGGGTGAGCCGCGGTGTGGACGGCACCGGCCACGGCGCCTTCCGCCGGCTACGCTCCCTGCTCGCTGATCTTCAGCATCAGGGCCCGTGCCCGCTGTTCGTCTCCCGTGGCCGCCAGCCACTGCGCGTACAGGGACGCGGCACGGGAGTCCCCGTCGGGCCGGGGGCCGTGCAGCCGCACCAGCTCGCCTTCGAGGACGTCGAGTTCGGCAGACGTCCCTTCCTCGTCGCGGATCCGCGAGAGGGCGGAGGTCACGCGGGCGTCGGTGCGGCCGGCCGCTCCCCCGCCCGCCTCGTGCGCCGCCCCGACGTGGTCGGCCACCGCTTCGTACGCCTCGGCGGCCTCCTCGTCCGCACCGGTCTCGTCGAGCAGCCGGGCCAGCCCCACGGTGGCCCGGCTCTCCGCCCCGGCACGACCCAGCTCGCGGACGCACACGTACGCCGCGCGCGCCGCCCCGGTGTCGCCGATCTCGTGGAGCAGGCGGCCGAGCCTGAGGACGGCCGCGTCCGCCGCCTCGGTGCCGCCCAGCTCGCCGACGCATATCCAGTACGCCTCGTGGCACCGGGTGTACGGCCGGGTGCCGTACACCTCGTAGTCGGATGGGGGAAGCGCCGCGGTCAGCCTCCGCCCGATGGCGACGACGGCCTCAAGGGGGTGCGCAGAGCCGTTGCCCAGGGCATAGTGCCATGCCCAGGCGGCGAACTCGTTCCGGGTCAGCAGCTCCATCACGGCTTCCGTCGCCGCGTCGTCTCCCTCGCGGGCGTGTACGAAGGCCAGGTCGACGGCCACCTCGCCGAGCCACGTTTCTTCGAGGTCGCCGCCGATCCGCCGCAGGGCCGATTCCGCGGCGCCGAAGTCCCCGGTGAACAGTGCCAGGCCGAATTCGACCACGAGGGAAGAGGGTTCGTAGACCCGCCGCAACTCCGCCGCCGCAGCAGCACGGTTGCCTTCCCGCACGAGGCGGTAACCGCGTTCGGCGGGCGTCTCCATGCCGGCTCGCTGCCGGGCCTCCGCGAGAAGGGCGGGGTCTCTGGCCTCAAGGGCGATCAGGTACGCCGCCCGCGCTTCGTCCTGCCGCCCGTCCGACCGCAGCCGGACGCAGAGTTCCAGAGCGGCCCGTGCATGCCGCCTCACCTCATTGGCGAACCCGGCCACCTCGCGGCCAGCGTGCAGTTCGTCAAGGTACAGCAGTGCCTCCACCGTCGTGTGTACGTCGCCCAGGTCGGCCGCCCGCCGGTAACAAGCCGCCGCGCCGTCGAGGTCACCCCGCTCTGCGCGGAGCCAGCCCAGGCGTGCGTAGGCACTCCCCGTCGCCGCCGCCGACAGCCCGGCGGGGTCGGGCCGGCTCTGGTACGCCGAGGTGACGAAGCCCTGCCCGTGGCGGAGGGGTGCCAGCCAGCGGGGGTCGGTGACCCACACGTCGTAGTCGGCCTGGACGAGGTCGTCTTCGTGTGTCCAGCGGCTGTCCCACTCGTGGTAGTGGGCGTCGAGGCTGTCGAAGTGGTCCGTGTAGAAGACGGCGAGACGGTCCGCATGCGCGTCGTCGACGGGGGTGTTGCGGGTGGCCAGCCGCTCCGCCGCCCGTACGAAACGGTGACTGTGGGCATCAACCCACTCCGGGTCGATGCACTCCTCGATGCCCACGAGGTCGTGGAGTGGGCCGTGACGCCTGTTCGCCATACCGTCGGCGGCGTCCCAGAGCACGCGGAGGAAGAAACCCGCGTCGTCCGGCACCAAGTCCTCACGGCCCCATGACCGGTCGTACCGGGCGAGGAAGACCCGGAACCTCACGCGTCGCTCGGCGGTGTCCAGCTGAAGGACGCGAGCGCTGTAGAGAGAGATGGACATGCGTACAGATCCCGTTCACCAGGGGAATTCACGTCACCACGGCCGCGGTTCCGGCAACGCTACAAGCCACCTGTGACATCTCCGCGGCCCGGCCGCACCTCCGTCGATCCCCCCCCCGGGGGGCTACTTTTTGTAACCGTACGAGCCCGACGAGTCTCCGTCCGGGCTCCAAGGACCCGGACGGGCCCGCCCTCACCTTCACGGCCGACGTATGGGCGGCGTTCATCGCCGACGTGAAGACCGGGGCAGATCCTGAGCCTGTGCGTCCGCGGGATCGGCGAGTGTCTGGGTGCCGAGCACGGTCAGCAGGGCGAGGCGTTCGGCGTCCTCGGTGCCGGGTTCGGCCGTGTAGACCATGATCCGGAGGTCGCTGCCCGCCACGGTGAGTACGTCGCAGTCCAATGTCAGCGGTCCCGCATGCGGGTGGTCGATGGTCTTGCGTGCGGCCTCGTGGTGGCCGACGGTGCCGGCGTCCCACAGGGCGGCGAACCGGTCGCTGTTCGCGCGCAGTTCCGCAATCAGCCGCCGCAGTCGCCGGTCGGCCGGGTAGCGGCCGGCCGCCTCGCGCAGGTCGGCGACCAGCGCGGTCTCGAAGTCGCGCAGGGATTGTGGCGTGTGGCGGGCCCGGGTGCCCGGTCCGAGGAAGTGGCGCCAGACAGCGTTGCGCTCGTTGCCACGCCAGCCGGACGGATCCCCCATCAGGGCCGCGTACGGCGCATTGGCGATGAGGAGGGTCCAGGACGCGTCATAGACCGCCACGGGTGTCCCGGTCATTCTGTCGAGCAGCCGCTGGACACTCGGGGTGATGTACGACGGAACGGTCTGCGGACCCGGCGGCGCGAGCCCGGCCAGCCGGAACAGGTGGGCGCGCTCGTCCCCCGACAGCCGCAGGGCCCTGGCCAGTGCCTCGACGATCTGAGACGAGGGACGGGTCGCGCGGCCCTGTTCGAGCCGGGTGACGTAGTCGACGGAGATCCCGGCGAGCATGGCCAGTTCCTCGCGGCGCAGCCCGGCCGTGCGCCGAACCGCGCCGGCGGACAGCCCGGCCGCCTCGGGCGGGGTCCGGTCGCGCCAGCGACGTACCGCCTGCCCGAATTCCGTCGTCGCCATATCTGCCAGTGTGCACCGCCCACCGTCTGGTCCGCCTGGTACGGCCGGTCCCAGGAAGACCGGACGCCTGGCTGACCGAACGGTCCCGGCGCACCGTGGAGACATGACGACCACACTGATCACCGGAGCGAACAAGGGTCTCGGCTTCGAGACCGCCCGCCGCCTCGTCGCCGCAGGCCACACCGTTTACATCGGCAGCCGGGACCCCGAGCGAGGCCGCCGGGCCGCCCGGCAGCTGGGTGCGCGGACCGTACAGCTCGATGTCACCGACGACGCCTCCGTCGTGGCCGCGGCCAAGACCGTCGAGGCCGACGGCGGACTGGACGTGCTGGTCAACAACGCCGGCATCGAAGGAAGAGCCGAGGACAACAGCGTGATCGGCGCCGCGGACGTCACCGCCGGGATGATGCGGCAGGTGTTCGAGACCAACGTCTTCGGCACGGTGCGGGTCACCCACGCGTTCCTGCCGCTGCTCCAGCGGTCGGCTTCCCCGGTCGTGGTCAACCTCAGCAGCGGCCTGGCCTCCCTCACCCGGGTCACCACCGCCGGCACCCCGATCCACGCCTACCCCGGCATCGCGTATCCGGCGTCGAAGACCGCGATCAACATGATCACCGTGCAGTACGCGAAGGCGTTCCCGAACATGCGGATCAACGCGGTGGAGCCCGGTTACACCAAGACGGATCTCAACGGGAACACCGGCGTCCAGACCGTCGAACAGGGCGCCGAGATCATCGTCCGCATGGCCCAGGCGGCCCCCGACGGCCCCACCGGGGGCTACTTCGACGCCGAGGGACCCCTGCCCTGGTAAGCCCCGGCCCCGGAGTACTGGCCCCGGTCCCCTCCCCCTTCGCGGAGGCGCCGCGGTCGTAGCCGCGAGCGGGTGGACGACATCGCTCACGTGGCCTTTACTGCTCGACATGGACACGTTGAACGCTGCTGTACTCGGCCCCGGCGGGGTCGGCGGGCTGGTCGCCGGGCTGCTGGCCCGGGCCGGGCACCGGGTGACCGCGCTGGCCGGCGCCGAGACCGCGAGCGCCCTGCAGGCGGGCGGGATCACCGTCAACAGCAGGCAGTTCGGGGACTTCGCCACGAACGTGGCCGGCGACACCGAGCTGCGCGAGCCCGTGGACCTGTGCGTCGTCGCCGTCAAGGCCACCGCCTTCGCCGCCGCGCTGGAGCGGGTGCCGCCCGCGGCGCTCGGCGGCGGGCTCGTGGTGCCGCTGCTCAACGGCGTCGACCACATGGCCGCGCTGCGCGCCCGCTACCGGCCGGAGCAGGTCGCCGCCGGCACGATCACCGTGGAGTCCACCCGGGTCGCGCCCGGGCTCATCGAGCACGGCAGCCCGTTCACCAAGCTCTCGCTCGCCTCCGCCACGGCGCCGCGCGAGCGGCTGGAGTGGGCGGCACGGGCGCTGGCAGACGCCGGCGTGGAGGCGCAGGTGCTCGGCGACGAGGCGAGTGTCCTGTGGACGAAGATGGCCTTCCTCGCACCCATGGCGCTGCTCACCACCCGCCACGGCCTGCCCGTCGGCGGCGTGCGCGGCGAGCACCGGGACGAGATGCTGGCGCTGCTGGCGGAGACCGCCGCGGTCGCGGGCGCATGCGGGGCGCGGGTGGACGCGGCGGCGGTCGCGTCGATGTACGACACGTTCCCGGCCCGTACGAAGTCGTCCATGCTCCGCGACGCCGAGGCGGGCCGCCCCCTCGAACTCGACGCCATCGGCGGCGCCCTGCTGCGCGGCGCGCGGGCGCACGGCATCGCGGTGCCGGTGGCGGAGCGGCTGGTCGCGGAGATCGGGGCGCGGGCGGACGCGTAGCCCCGGTGAACCCCGGGCACACACCGAGCTGGTACGCCCGACGAACCACCGGCACCCGGCGGGCGCGTACGCCCGGTGAATCCCCCGGCACCCGGCGGGCACGTGGCGCACGGCGAGGCCGCCGCGCCGAAGTACCCTTTCCCACCTGCCCGTTCCACGCCTACGAACAGTGAAGAAGACTGTCCTCGTGGGCGGACCCTTCACAACACTTCTTTGAGCTGTTAGCCTCGCAGCGCGATGTGGGAGCGCTCCCACGATCGCGACCTTCAACGCACAGCCGCCGCCGGACGGGACGCCGGCGGGGGCCGGTGACATTCACGCACCATCGCTCGGGACGCGCGGAAGGAAGGTCAAGTATTGACATGTACTCGTCAGTAACCTCCCGTGCGCTCCGGCATCCGCCCCCACGCACACCCCCCGCACCCCCCCACATCCAGCGCCCCGCTGACGGGCGTGGAAGGAGAGCCGATGAGAAAGTCACGTCTACGTGTCGTCGGCGTCAGCGCGGCGGCGCTGGCCGCGACCGGCACCCTGCTGACCTACTCGCTGTCCGCACCCCCAGCCTCGGCAGAGGTCGCGGCCCCCGGCGATAATCCGTACGAGGGCAGCCAGCTGTACGTGAACCCCGACTGGAAGGCCGCGGCCACCGAGGGCGGCGGCGCGGCCATCGCCGACACCCCCACCGCCGTGTGGCTCGACAGCATCGAGGCGATCACGGGCGGCTCCGCGGGTTCCAACACCATGGGCCTGAAGGAGCACATGGACGAGGCGCTGGCGCAGGGCGCCGACGCCATCCAGATCGTCACGTACAACCTGCCCGGCCGCGACTGCGCCGCGCTCGCCTCCCGAGGCGAGCTGGGCCCGGAGGAGATCGACCGGTACAAGACCGAGTTCATCGACCCGATCGACGCGATCATCGACGACCCGGCGTACGAGAGCCTCAAGATCATCAACATCGTCGAGATCGACTCGCTGCCCAACCTCATCACCAACGTGGGCAGCCGGGAGACCGCCACGCCCGAGTGCGACGTGATGCTGGCGAACGGCAACTACGTCAAGGGCGTGGGCTACAACCTGGCCACGACCGGCGACAACGGCAACGTCTACAACTACATCGACATCGGCCACCACGGCTGGATCGGCTGGGACGACAACTTCCAGCCGACCGCCGACCTGCTCTACGAGGCCGCCAACGCCGAGGGCGCCTCGCCCGATGACGTCACCGGCTTCGCCGCCAACACCGCGAACTACGGCGCCACCGAGGAGCCGTACTTCTCCATCGACGACGTGGCCGGCGACGGGCCCATCCGCGAGGGGCACAGCTCGTGGGTGGACTGGAACCGCTACGTCGACGAGCAGTCCTTCGCGCAGGCCTTCGTGACCGAGGCGGTCCCGGCCGCCGGGTTCCCGTCCGGCATGGGCGCGATCATCGACACCTCGCGCAACGGCTGGGGCGGCGCGGACCGGCCGTCCGGTCCCGGCGACATCTCCGGCCCCAGTGAGGACTACGTCAACGCCAGCCGCACCGACCGCCGGATCCACCTCGGCAACTGGTGCAACCAGTCCGGTGCCGGCATCGGTGAGCGGCCGACCGCCTCGCCCGCGCCCAACATCCACGCCTACACCTGGGTCAAGCCCCCGGGTGAGTCGGACGGCGCCAGCGAGGAGATCCCGGACGACGACAAGGGCTTCGACCGGATGTGCGACCCGACCTATGAGGGCAACGCGCGCAACCAGTACAACATGTCGGGCGCCCTCGACGGCGCGCCGATCTCCGGTCACTGGTTCCAGGCCCAGTTCGAGGAGCTGCTGGCCAACGCCAACCCGCCGGTGAGCTAGCGCACGGCGAGTTCCCCCCACCCTCCGCCGCCGGCCGCCGGATCCCGGCGGCGGAGCGGCCCGGTGGCGGCCCCCGGGACGGCCGCCACCGGGCATCCACCGGACCCGCACGGTTCATTGCGGTCCGCCGGGGTTCCCGGATCCACCGGCCCGCGCCCCGCAGTCACCCCCCGCAGCCGCGCACCCCCACCCTCCACCCTCTCCCGCCGGGCCGCGCGCCCGCGGGCTCCCCGAGGAGACCCCACCATGTCCAAGTCACTGTCCCGTCGGCGGTTCGCCGCCGCGGCCGGCGGCGCCGCCGTCGCGACGGCCGTCGGAGCGCACGCAGCCGCCCGGGCCGGCACGGCCCCCGAGGCAGCGGCGCCGGCGGCCCCGCAGGGTCCGTACGACGACCTCTTTCTCGCCCAGTACGAGAAGATCAAGGACCCGGCCAACGGGTACTTCAGCCCCGACGGCATTCCGTACCACAGCGTCGAGACACTGATCGTCGAGGCGCCCGACCACGGGCACGAGACGACGTCCGAGGCGTTCAGCTACTGGATGTGGCTGGAGGCCGCGTACGGCAGGGTCACCGGCGAGTGGGGCCCGTTCAACACCGCCTGGGAGGCGGCCGAGCAGTACATCATCCCGACCCAGGCCGACCAGCCCGCCAACGACTCGTACAACCCCAGCTCGCCCGCCACCTATGCGCCCGAGCATCCGGACCCGTCGGACTACCCCTCCCAGCTCGACCCGTCCGTCTCCGTCGGCCAGGACCCGCTCGCCGCCGAACTGGCCTCCGCCCACGGGACGATGGACATCTACGGCATGCACTGGCTGATGGATGTCGACAACACGTACGGCTACGGCAACACCCCCGGCACCGGCGGCCAGAACGGCCCCGGCGCCGGCCCTTCGTACATCAACAGCTACCAGCGCGGCTCCCAGGAGTCGGTCTGGGAGACCATTCCCCAGCCGACGACCGACCTCTTCGAGTTCGGTGGCCCGAACGGCTACCTCGACCTCTTCGTCGGCGACGCCTCCTACGCCCAGCAGTGGAAGTACACCAACGCCCCCGACGCCGACGCGCGCGCCGTGCAGGCCGCGTACTGGGCGCTGACGTGGGCCACGGAGCAGGGCAACGAGGGCCAGATCTCCGCGTCGGTGGAGCGGGCCGCGAAGATGGGCGACTACCTTCGCTACGCCATGTTCGACAAGTACTTCAAGAAGATCGGCGACTGCACCAGCCCCACGGGCTGCGCCGCGGGCAGCGGCCGCGACTCCCAGCACTACCTGCTGTCCTGGTACTACGCCTGGGGCGGGGCCGCGGGCAGCGGCGGCTGGGCGTGGCGTATCGGCGACGGCGCCTCCCACCAGGGCTACCAGAACCCCTTCGCCGCCTGGGCGCTGTCCACCGTCCCCGAGCTGACCCCCAAGTCCCCCACCGCGAAGGACGACTGGTCGACGAGCCTGAGCATGCAGATGGAGTTCCTGCGCTGGCTGCAGTCCGCCGAGGGCGGGATCGCCGGCGGCTGCACCAACAGCTGGGAGGGCCAGTACGGCGCCCCGCCCGCGGGCACACCCACCTTCTACGGCATGGCCTACGACTGGCAGCCCGTCTACCACGACCCGCCCAGCAACAACTGGTTCGGCATGCAGTGCTGGGGCATGGAGCGGGTCGCGGAGCTGTACTACGCCTCGGACAACGCGACGGCGCAGGAACTGCTGGAGAAGTGGGTCGCCTGGGTCACGCCGGAGATCACCGCGGAGGCCGACGGCACGTTCCAGATCCCGGCGACGCTGTCCTGGGACGGCGCCCCGGACACCTGGGACCCGGACAGCCCCGGGGACAACGCCGGGCTGCACGTGTCGGTCGCGGAGTACGGCTCGGACGTGGGCGTCGCCTCGGCGCTCGCCAAGACGCTCACGTACTACGCGGCCAAGTCCGGCGACACCGCGACGGCCGAGCTGGCCAAGCAGCTGCTGGACTCGCTGGCCGCGAACACCGACGACCTGGGCATCGCGGTGCCCGAGACGCGCGCCGACTACTCGCGCTTCACCGACGAGGTGTACGTCCCGGACGGCTGGTCCGGCACGATGCCGGGCGGCGAGACCGTCGAGCCTGGCGTGACGTTCATCGAGCTGCGCTCGTGGTACCGCGACGACCCGCAGTGGGAGAAGGTGCAGGCCCACCTGGACGGCGGGCCGGCGCCGGAGTTCACGTACCACCGCTTCTGGGCCCAGGCGGGGCTGGCGATCGCCTTCGCGGTGTACGCCGAGCTCTTCCCCTCCGCCTGACCCGGAGCCGGCCGGAGCCCGTCCCGCGGGCCCCGGCCCGGCTCCCCCGGGCCGCTCGCCCGCGTCCGGCGGGCGAGCGGCCCCGACGCCGGCCGGGCCCGGTGCGGGAGGCCGGGTCCGGCCGGCGTTCGACTCCCCGGTGCGGGTCCGCCTGTCTCTGGCCCCTGTGCGGACCCGTACCGGGGCTCCGACCTGCGGGGACACGGCCTGGGAATAGGGTTGCACGGACACACGTTCTCCGGTGTGATTGAGCTTTCAACAACGGAGAGGGTGAGACCGGTGCAGTTCGGGATCTTCAGTGTCGGCGACGTCACCCAGGACCCCACCACGGGCCGGGTGCCGAGCGAGCACGAGCGGATCAAGTCGATGACCGCGGTCGCGCTCAAGGCCGAGGAGGTCGGTCTCGACGTCTTCGCCACCGGCGAACACCACAACCCGCCGTTCGTCCCCTCGTCCCCCACCACCATGCTGGGCTGGATCGCGGCGCGTACGGAGCGGCTGATCCTGTCCACCGCCACCACGCTCATCACCACCAACGACCCGGTGAAGATCGCCGAGGACTTCGCGATGCTGCAGCACCTGGCCGACGGCCGGGTGGACGTGATGCTGGGCCGGGGCAACACGGGGCCGGTCTACCCCTGGTTCGGCCAGGACATCCGGCAGGGCATCCCGCTGGCCGTCGAGAACTACGCGCTGCTGCACCGGCTGTGGCGCGAGGACGTCGTCGACTGGGAAGGCCGCTTCCGCACCCCGCTGCAGGGCTTCACCTCCACCCCGCGCCCGCTGGACGGCGTGCCGCCGTTCGTCTGGCACGGCTCCATCCGCTCGCCGGAGATCGCCGAGCAGGCCGCGTACTACGGTGACGGCTTCTTCGCCAACAACATCTTCTGGCCGAAGGAGCACTTCCAGCGGCTGATCGAGCTGTACCGCACGCGCTACGGCCACTACGGGCACGGCACCCCCGAGCAGGCGGTCGTCGGCCTCGGCGGTCAGGTCTTCATGCGGAAGAACTCGCAGGACGCGGTGGCCGAGTTCCGGCCGTACTTCGACAACGCGCCGGTGTACGGGCACGGGCCGTCGATGGAGGAGTTCACCGAGCGGACGCCGCTGACCGTGGGCAGCCCGCAGGAGGTCGTGGAGAAGACGCTGACGTTCCGCGAGTCCTTCGGGGACTACCAGCGGCAGCTGTTCGTCCTCGACCACGCGGGCCTGCCGCTGAAGACCGTGCTGGAGCAGCTGGACCTGCTCGGCGAGGAGGTCGTGCCGGTGCTGCGCGAGGAGTTCGCGAAGGGCCGCCCGGCCGAGGTGCCGGAGGCCCCGACGCACGCGGCCCGCGTGGCGGTGGCCGCCGCCGAGGAGAGCGAGCAGGCGGCGCTGGAAGGGGTGGCGAAGTGAACGCGCTGAAGCTGACCGTGGTCTCGGCCGGGCTGAGCGTGCCCTCGTCCACCCGGCTGCTCGCCGACCGACTGGCAGAGGCGGTACGGCGGCAGCCGGCCGACGACGGCCGGCAGGTCGAGGTCGAGGTGGTCGAGCTGCGTGACCTGGCGGCCGACATCGCCCACAACCTGGTCACCGGCTTCCCGTCCGCGACCCTCGCCAAGGCGATCGACGCGGTGGCGGGCGCCGACGGGCTGATCGCCGTGACGCCGGTCTTCTCCGGTTCGTACAGCGGACTGTTCAAGTCATTCTTCGACGTGATCGGCGCGGCGGACGACGGGGCGCTGACCGGGAAGCCGGTGCTGGTCGCGGCGACCGGCGGTACCGCGCGGCACTCGCTCGTGCTGGACCACGCGCTGCGCCCGCTCTTCGCCTACCTGCGGTCCGTCGTCGCGCCGACGGCGGTGTACGCGGCGGCCGAGGACTGGGGCGGCAGCGGCGACCCGCTGACCGACACCCTGCCCACCCGCATCGCCCGGGCGGCGGGCGAACTGGCCGAGCTGATGCACGGCCGGCAGCCGCGCCCGGCGGGCGGCGGGCCGGAGCAGGTCGTCCCGTTCGAGCAGCAACTGGCCGCGCTGCGGCCGGAGAACCGGAAGGAGTGACATGACCGGGGAGTTCCGGGGCTTCAACGCCTACGGTCCGCACGGCGAGCCGGCCGCGAGCCGCTGGAGCGACGCGCTGACCATCTTCTCGGCGCCGGAGGGGACGGACGCGACGTCCCGCTGGGAGCGGGCGGGCGTGCTCTTCGCCGCGAAGGACTACGCCGGGGCGGCAAAGGTGCTGGCCACGGTGGTCGAGGAGTACCCCGAGCAGGTCGCGCCGCGGCTGCTGCTGGCCCGCGCGTACTACCACTCCGCGCAGCTGCGCCGCGCCGAGACGGAGCTGCGCGCGGTGCTCGACCGCGACCCGGTCGAGCACTACGCCCACCTGATGCTGGGCCGAACGCTCCAGCGCCAGGGCCGCGACGAGGAGGCCGCGGGGGCGCTGCGCACGGCGGCGGCACTGGGCGCCTAGCGGCGGGCACCGGACGGCATTGCGCCGGGCCGGTACCGTGACCGGGCACGCGTGGCGTGGGATTCGCCGCACGGTGAAACCCGCCCGGCGGCCGGGCGGCCCGGCCGCCGGGCGGCGACGCACCGAGAACGCCGGCGCGCGGCCTTCGGGCGCCTGCCTGTCGGACAGGCCGGCGCCCGACGGCACGGCGGGACCGCGACGCGGCCGGCCCGCCGCCGCAGCCGGACGTTTTGCGTACCGGCCGGTCGCGGGTCCGCCTGCGAGGGCTCCGCCGGGCGTCGCAGGCGCCCCACGCGGCCGGGCGTCTGCGGCGTGACGGTCCGCGCGGCCACTCACCGCCGCACCCGGCAGCACCGCGTCGCATCCGGCCCGCTACTCCACCGCCCCACCGCGCCCCGCGGCACCGCCGCGCCCCGCGCAGCGGCTACCGCAGGCGCTCCACTATCGTCGCGTTCGCCAGGCCGCCCGCCTCGCACATCACCTGCAACCCGAAGCGCCCGTCCACCGCGTCCAGCGCGCCGAGCAGCGTCCCCAGCAGCCGCGTCCCCGACGCGCCCAGCGCGTGGCCCAGCGCGATCGCACCGCCGTGGACGTTGACCCGCTCGGGGTCGGCGCCCACGTCGCGCTGCCACGCCAACGGCACCGGCGCGAACGCCTCGTTCACCTCGAAGGCGTCGATGTCGGCCACCGTGAGCCCCGCCTTCGCCAGCACCTTCCGCGTCGCCGGTACGACGCCCATCAGCATCAGCACCGGGTCGTCGCCCGTCACGGCGAAGGAGTGGAACCGGGCCCGCGGCGCGAGGCCCAGCTCCGCCGCCCGCTCCTCGCTCATGATCAGCACGGCGGAGGCGCCGTCCGTGAGCGGCGAGGAGTTGCCGGGCGTGATGTGCCAGCCGATCTCGGGGAAGCGCTCGGCCATGGCCGGGTCGTAGAAGGACGGCTTGAGCGCGGCCAGCCCGTCGAGGGAGGTCGACGGCCGTACGGTCTCGTCCCTGCGGTGCTCCCCCACGGGCACGACGTCCGCGTCGAAGACGCCCTGCTCCCAGGCCCGTACCGCCAGCCGGTGCGAGCGCTCCGAGAACGCGTCCAGCTCCGTACGCCCCAGCCCCCACCGCGCCGCGATCAGCTCCGCGGAGTGGCCCTGGGCGATCAGCCCGCCGGGGTAGCGGGCGGCGAGGCGGTCGCCGAACGGGTCCCGGCCCACGGCGGCCGTCCCCATCGGCACCCGGCTCATCGACTCGACGCCGGCGGCCACGGCGATGTCGTACGCCCCCGCCATGACCCCCTGAGCCGCGAAGTGGGCGGCCTGCTGCGAGGAGCCGCACTGCCGGTCGACGGTGGTGGCGGGCACGGACTCGGGGAGGCCGGCGGCGAGCACGGCGTTGCGGGCGACGTTGAACGACTGGTCGGCGGCCTGGGTGACGCAGCCGGCGATCACGTCGTCGATCAGCTCGGGGTCGAGGCCACTGCGGTCGACGAGCGCGCGCAGCACCTCGGCCAGCAGGTCGACGGAGTGGACGCCGGACAGCGCGCCGCCGGGCTTGCCCTTGCCGGAGGCCGCGCGGACGGCGTCGACGACGACTGCGGTGGTGGTCATGGGCGGTACGCCCCTCTCTCGCTGAGCTCGTCACGGTTCTCGTCATGGCCGGCTACTGGCAGAGTTACATACCGGGAGTACGTACGTACAGGGTAACCCGCCTACAATGCGCGCATGAAGACCCGCAGAACGCAGCAGGAGCGCACGGCGACGACGACGAAGGGCCTGGTCGGCGCCGCCCGCGTGCACTTCGCCCGGGACGGCTACGCCACCGCTTCGCTCGACGCGATCTGCGCTCAGGCGGGCATCACGAAGGGCGCGCTGTACCACCACTTCCGCAACAAGCAGACCCTCTTCCGCGCCGTCTACGAGGCCGAACAGCACCGGCTGCGCGACGCCATCGCCGACGCCTTCCGCGCCTGCGCGGACCCGTGGGACGGCCTGCGCGCGGGCCAGCGCGCGTTCCTCACCGGCTCCATCGAGCCGGGCACCCAGCGGATCACGCTCCTCGACGCTCCGGGGGCGCTGGGCTGGGCGGTGATGCGCGAGGTGCAGGCGGACTGCCGGGCGATGACGCGGCGCGGGCTGGCGCAGGCCGTCGGCGCGGGCGGGGCTGACGGCGCGGGCGGGGCTGTCGGCGCGGGCGGGGCTGTCGGCGCGGGCGGGGCCGACGGCGAAAGCGCCGTATCCGCGGTGGAGTTGGACGCGATGGCGTCGGTGGTCTTCGGGGCGCTGTGCGAGTGCGCCATGGCGGTCGTCCACGCGCGGGACCCGGACGCGGTGCTGGCGGCGTCGCTGCGGCAGGTGGACGGGCTGGTGGGGGCGCTGGCCCAGGCGCACGCCGCACGGGCCGGCGCTCCGGGTGCGTAGGCCGATATCCGGTTGCCGCGGGCCGCGCCGGCCGATGCAATGACCGGCATGGTCACCCAGGCGCGCCCGCACGGGCGAGACGAGCCCGTACGCATCGGCGCCCTCGCCCCGCTCACCCCGCCCGGCTGGACCGGGGCGGGCCGGCACCTGGTCGCCGGGCTCGACCTGGCGGTAGCCGAGGTCAACGACGCCGGCGGGATCGCCGGAGTCCCTCTTGAGCTGGTCGTACGCGACACCGCCGCCGATCCGCGGCGGGCCGCGGCGGCGGTGGACGAGCTGGCCGGTCTGGGCGTCGCCGCGCTGGCCGGCGAATACCACAGCGTCGTCGCCCGCACCGCCGCGACCCGGGCCGACGCCCTGGGCGTGCCGTACCTGTGCTCGTCGGCGGTCCTCGACGCGCTCACCGAGCGGCCGGCGGACGGCGTCGCGCGGCTCGCCCCGGCGCAGTCCCACGGCTGGCGGCTCTACGCGGACTTCCTCCTCGGCGCCGGCCACAGCCGCATCGCCGTGGCGACCCAACCCAGCGTGTACTGGTCGTCCGGGACCGGCATCCTGCGCGACCGCCTCGCCCCGCGCGGCGGCACGGTCACCGAACTCGACGCGGGCGCCCTCACCCCCGAGACGCTGTGCGACGCGCTCGCCGAAAGCGGGGCGACCGCCCTGCTGCTGCTGGTCGGCCACCCGGAGCCGGCGGTCCAACTCGTCACGTCCGTACGCCGCGACCCGCGCCTCGCCGGGATCCTCGTCGGCGCCCCGGCCGGACAGCCGGAGTTCGCCGAGTGGGCAACGCTGCTGGGCGACGAGGGCGCGGCGATACCGTTCCTGCGCTACCTGCCCGAGCGCCTCACGCCCCTCGGCGTACGCGTCGGGACCGCCCTGCGCGCCCGGCTGGGCGCAGCGCCCTCCTTCGTCGCCTTCGAGGGCTACGACACGGTGGCCGTCCTCGCCGACGTGCTGCGGCGCGGGGATGGCGACCCTGTCGTAGCCCGTACCGCCGCGTGGGCGGACGTCGCGGTCGACGGAACGCGCGGGCGGATCCGGTTCTCGCGGGTGCCGGGGATCGGCGTGTGGCAGTGGGCCTGGCCGCCGGTCCAGGTCGTCGACCGGCATCCGGCGGACCCCGGCCGCTTCCGGGTCCTGCACACCGGCTGAGCCCGCTGCGGGCCGGCCCCGCTCAGCCGGGCCCGCTCAGCCCTTCGCGGGCGTCGCCCGTACGGCACAACCCGCCGCGCGCAGCGTCTCCTTCACCTCGCCGATCCGCAGATCTCCGAAGTGGAACACCGACGCCGCCAGCACCGCGTCCGCGCCCGCGTCGACCGCCGGCGGGAAGTGGTCCAGCCGGCCCGCGCCGCCGCTGGCGATGACGGGGACCGTCACGTGCTTGCGCACGGCGGCGATCATCTCCGTGTCGTAGCCGTCCCTGGTGCCGTCGGCGTCCATCGAGTTGAGCAGGATTTCGCCCGCGCCCAGCTCCGCGGCCTGCTGTGCCCACTCGACGGCGTCGATGCCCGTGCCGCGCCGCCCGCCGTGCGTGGTGACCTCGAAGCCCGAGGGCGTCGCCGCGCCGTCGCCGCGGCGCCGCGCGTCCACGGAGAGCACCAGCACCTGGCGGCCGAAGCGCTCGGCGATCTCGCGGACCAGCTCCGGCCGGGCGATCGCCGCGGTGTTCACGCCGACCTTGTCGGCGCCCGCGCGCAGCAGCCGGTCCACGTCCGCCACCGTGCGCACGCCGCCGCCGACCGTGAGCGGGATGAAGACCTGCTCCGCCGTGCGGCGCACCATCTCGTACGTCGTCTCGCGGTCGCCGGAGGACGCGGTGATGTCGAGGAACGTCAGCTCGTCGGCGCCCTCCGCGTCGTACACCCCGGCCATCTCGACCGGGTCGCCGGCGTCGCGCAGACTGCGGAAGTTGACGCCCTTGACGACCCGGCCGCCGTCCACGTCCAGACAGGGGATGACCCGTACCGCCAGGGTCATGCGCCGACCGCTTCCCGCGGGCCGCCGGGGCGGTACGCCTCGACCTCGACCTCGACGACCAGCCGGGGGTCGACGAAGCCGGAGACGATGATCATCGACGCGGCGGGGCGGATGGCGTCGAACAGCTCCTTGTGCGCCGCGCCGACCGCTTCCACGTCGCGGGCGTGGGTGAGGAACATCCGGGTGCGCACCACGTCCTCGCGCTCCAGGCCGACCTGCTTCAGCGCCTCGAAGGCGACCGCGAAGGAGTTCATGGCCTGGGAATGCGGATCACCCTCGGAGATCACTCCGTTGACGACGGAGGTGCAGCCGGCCACCAGCACGAGGCCGTTCGGCAGCTCCACCGCGCGCGAGTAGCCGAACTCCTCCTCCCAGGGGGCACCAGACGAGATACGACGTACGCCACCGCCGCCGCCACCGGCCATCAGGACACCGCCTCCAACGCCTCTTCCATGGTGAACGCCTTCGCGTAGAGGGCCTTGCCCACGATCGCGCCCTCGACACCCTCGGGGACCAGCGTGGCGATCGCCCGCAGGTCGTCAAGGGAGGAGACGCCGCCGGAGGCGACGACCGGCCGGTCGGTGGCGGCGCAGACGTCGCGCAGCAGCTGCAGGTT
The DNA here is from genome assembly GCF_059570575.1 of Streptomyces sp. CNX435. Lineage (NCBI taxonomy): Bacteria > Bacillati > Actinomycetota > Actinomycetes > Kitasatosporales > Streptomycetaceae > Streptomyces > Streptomyces sp. CNX435. Next base: position 150,808 of record NZ_JCANTA010000018.1, read on the forward strand.
GGGGCCCTTCAGGGTGCCGTCCTTGTTGATGTCGGTGACCACGTAGCGCGCGCAGCCCTCGGCGTCGAGGCGCGCCAGCGTCTCGAAGAGGTCGCCGCCGTCGCGGGTCCAGCCCCGGCCGCGCAGCGTGGTGCCGCGGACGTCGAGGCCGACGGCGACGCGGTCGCCGTGCTCGGCGATGATCTTGGCGACCCACTCCGGGGACTCCAGGGCGGCGGTGCCGAGGTTGACGCGGGTGCAGCCGGTGGCGAGGGCGGCGGCGAGGGAGTCGTCGTCGCGGATGCCGCCGGACAGCTCGACCTTGATGTCCATGGACCGGACGACCTCGCCGATCCGGGCGCGGTTGTCGCCGGTGCCGAAGGCGGCGTCGAGGTCGACGAGGTGCAGCCACTCGGCGCCGGCGCGCTGCCAGGTGAGCGCGGCGTCCAGCGGGTCGCCGTAGCCGGTCTCGGTGCCGGACTCGCCGTGCACCAGGCGTACGGCCTGGCCGTCGCGGACGTCGACGGCGGGCAGCAGCTCCAGGGCGGCGGGGGTCTCGCGGGGCGTCATCAGAGGGTCTCGATCCAGTTCTTCAGCAGCTGGGCGCCGGCGTCACCGGACTTCTCGGGGTGGAACTGGGCGGCCCACAGCGGACCGTTCTCGACGGCGGCGACGAACGGCTCACCGTGGGTGCTCCAGGTGACGGCGGGCGGGGCGATACGCGGGTTGTGCACCTCAAGCTCCCAGCGCCGGGCGGCGTAGGAGTGGACGAAGTAGAAGCGCTCACCGGCGTCGATGCCCGCGAACATCCGGGAGCCGGCCGCGATCTCGACGGTGTTCCAGCCCATGTGCGGCACGACGTCGGCCTTGAGCGCCTCGACCGTGCCGGGCCACTCGCCCATGCCGTCGGTCCGTACGCCGTGCTCGACGCCGCGCTCGAAGAGGATCTGCATGCCGACGCAGATGCCCAGCACGGGCCGGCCGCCGGCGAGCCGGCGCTCGACGACCCAGTCGCCCCGGGCCTCCTTCAGCCCGCCCATGCAGGCGGCGAAGGCGCCGACGCCGGGCACCAGCAGGCCGTCGGCGGCCATGGCCCGGTCGTAGTCGCCGGTGATCTCCACCTCGGCGCCGGCGCGGGCGACGGCGCGCTCGGCGGAGCGGACGTTGCCGAAGCCGTAGTCGAAGACGACGACGCTCTTGCGCCCGCCCCGCTCCTCGCCGCGGCGGGCGGCGGGCACGGCGGCCGTCGCCGCGGCGGCTCCGGACGGTGCGGCCCCGGACGCTGCGGAGGCGGTGGACGCGGCGCGGTCGCTCAACCCCACACCCCCAGCCGCAGGATGCCGGCGCCGAGCGCCATCGCGGAGCCGATGGCGAGCACGGCGATCACGTTCTTCGACTGGCCCTGCTTGACGAAGGAGATGACCCCGCCCAGCAGGAAGAGCCCCACGAAGATCAGCAGTATCGACAGGCCGTTCATGACAGGGCGCCCTTGGTCGACGGGATACCGGTCTGCCGCGGGTCGATCTCCGAGGCGTAGCGCAGGGCGCGGGCGAGGGCCTTGAACTGGCACTCCACGATGTGGTGCGCGTTGCGCCCGTACGGGACGTGGACGTGCAGGGCGATCTGCGCCTGGGCGACGAACGACTCCAGGATGTGCCGGGTCATCGTCGTGTCGTAGTCCGCGCCGATCATCGGGGCCATGCCCGCGGGCTCGGTGTGCACCAGGTACGGGCGGCCGGAGAGGTCCACGGTGACCTGGGCCAGCGACTCGTCCAGCGGCACGGAGGCGTCGGCGAACCGTACGATGCCGCGCTTGTCGCCGAGGGCCTGCCGGAAGGCGGCGCCCAGGGCCAGCGCGGTGTCCTCCATGGTGTGGTGGCTGTCGATGTGCAGGTCGCCGTCGGTCTTGACGGTGAGGTCGAAGAGGCCGTGGCGGCCCAGTTGGTCGAGCATGTGGTCGAAGAAGCCGACACCGGTCGACACGGAGACGTCGCCCCGGCCGTCGAGGTCCAGCTCGACGACGACCGAGGTCTCCTTCGTGGTGCGCTCGACGCGGCCCACGCGGGTCATGAGTTGCTCTCCTTCTTCAGCGCGCGCACCGCATCCAGGAACGCGTCGTTCTCCGCCGGGATGCCTGCGCTGACGCGCAGGAAACCGGGCACGCCGAGGTCCCGGACCAGCACGCCCGCCGCCAGCAGCCGCTCCCACGCGGCGTGCGCGTCCGGGAAGCGGCCGAACTGGACGAAGTTGGCGTCGGACTCGGTGACCTCGCAGCCGAGCGCGGTCAGCTCCGACACCAGCCGGTCCCGCTCCTGCTTGAGCTGTTCGACGTACTGGAGCAGCGTATCGGTGTGCTCCAGGGCGGCGAGCGCGGTGGCCTGGGTGACGGCGGACAGGTGGTACGGCAGCCGGACGAGCTGGACCGCGTCGACCACGGCGGGGTCGGCGGCGAGATAGCCCAGCCGCAGGCCGGCGGCGCCGAACGCCTTGGACATCGTGCGGGTGAGGACGAGCCGCGGGCGGCCCTCGATCAGCGGCAGCAGCGACGGGCGGTGGCTGAACTCGCCGTACGCCTCGTCCACGACGAGCATGGACGGCTTCGCCGCCTGCGCGGCCTCGTACAGCCTGAGGACGGTCGCGCGCTCGACGGCGGTGCCGGTGGGGTTGTTCGGTGAGCAGACGAACACCACGTCGGGGCGGTGCTCGGCGATGGCGCGCTCGGCGGCGTCGACGTCGATGGTGAAGTCCTCGCGCCGCGGGCCGGAGAGCCAACCAGTGCCCGTGCCGCGGGAGATGAGGCCGTGCATCGAGTACGACGGTTCGAAGCCGATGGCCGTGCGGCCGGGGCCGCCGAAGGTCTGCAGCAGTTGCTGGATGACCTCGTTGGAGCCGTTGGCCGCCCACACGTTCGCGGTGCCCACCGCGTGTCCGGCGGTGCGCGACAGGTACCGCGCCAACTCGGCGCGCAGCTCGGTCGCGTCCCGGTCGGGGTAGCGGTTGAGGTGGCGGGCGGCCTCGGTGACGCGCTCGGCGATGCGCCGGACCAGGGGCTCGGGCAGCGGGTAGGGGTTTTCGTTGGTGTTCAGCCGGACGGGCACGTCGAGCTGCGGTGCACCGTACGGGGACTTGCCGCGCAGCTCGGCGCGGACCGGCAGTTCGTCGATCGCGGCCGGCGCGGTGGCCGGGGGCGGATCCGTGGTCGGCCGGCGGGTCACGGCTGCGGCACCTTCCACTCGAACCTTGCCTTCAGCGCGGCCCCGTGGGCGGGCAGGTCCTCGGCCTCCGCGAGGTTGACGACGTGCGCCGTGACCTCGGCGAGGGCGTCGCGCGTGTAGTCCACGACGTGGATGCCCTTGAGGAAGGACTGCACGGACAGGCCCGAGGAGTGGCAGGCGCAGCCGCCGGTGGGCAGCACGTGGTTGGAGCCGGCGCAGTAGTCCCCAAGGGAGACGGGGGTGTACGGGCCGACGAAGACCGCGCCGGCGTTGCGCACCCGGGCGGCGAGCGCGGCGGCGTCGGCGGTCTGGATCTCCACGTGCTCGGCGGCGTAGGCGTCGAGCACGCGCAGGCCGGCCTCCAGGTCGTCCACGAGCACGATGCCGGACTGCCGGCCGCCGAGCGCGGCCGTGATCCGCTCCACATGGCGGGTGGCGGCCACCTGCGTCTTCAGCTCCGCCTCGACGGCCTCGGCGAGCCGCTCGGAGGGCGTGACGAGGACGGCGGCGGCCAGCTCGTCGTGCTCGGCCTGGCTGATGAGGTCGGCGGCGACGTGCACGGCGTCGGCGGTGTCGTCGGCGAGGACGGCGATCTCGGTGGGGCCGGCCTCGGCGTCGGTGCCGATGCGGCCCTTCAGAAGGCGCTTGGCGGCGGCCACGTACACGTTCCCAGGGCCGGTGACGAGGTCGACGGGGGCGCATTCCTCCGTGCCGTACGCGAACATGGCGACGGCCTGCGCACCGCCCACGGCATACACCTCGTCCACGCCGAGCAGCGCGCAGGCGGCGAGGATCGTCGGGTGCGGCAGGCCGGCGCCCCACGAGTTCGGCACGTCCTTCTGCGGCGGCGAGGAGACGGCCAGCGACGGCACGCCCGCCTCCTGCGCCGGCACCACGTTCATCACCACGGACGACGGATACACCGCCTGGCCACCGGGCACATACAGCCCGACGCGGGCGACCGGCAGCCAGCGCTCCGTGACCGTCCCGCCCGGGACGACCCGCACGGCGGTGTCGCTCCTGCGCTGCTCGCGGTGGACGAGGCGGGCGCGGCGGATCGACTCCTCCAGCGCGGCGCGCACCTTCGGGTCCAGCTCGGCCAGCGCGCGCTCCAGCGCCTCCGCGGGCACCCGCAGCCGCTCCAGGGTCACGCCGTCGAAACGCTCTGTGATCTCGATCACCGCCGCCGTGCCCCTATGCCGGACGTCCTCGCAGAGGGGCCGCACCTTCTCCAGGGCGGTCGCGACATCGAACTCGGCACGGGGCAGCAGGTCGCGGTCGATGCCGCCGCCTGCGTCGACGGTGGCGGCGGAGCCGCGCAGATCGATTCGGGAGATCACGGCTCAAGTCTCTCAGACGGCCGGGGCCTCCGGCCCGGTTGTCCACAGGCTGGACCGCGAATTCGTCACTGTCAGTACGTGGTACTAGCGTTCAGTATGCCGTCCCGAGGGGAATCAGAGCCGTACGGGACGGACGCGGGCTGACCAGGGGAGCGTGTAGTTGACCGCTGTACAGCAGGACCGGGCGGAGCTGCCCGAGGACCTTTCAGCGACGGAGCGGGGGCTGTGGGAAGCCTTCCAGGAAGGAGCGACATACGATCTGCGCTCACGCGACCCCGGGCAGAACGACCCGGCGGGGCTGCACGTCTGGGGACCGGAGCGCAGCGTGCGCGCCTCCCTTCTCGCCCGTCTCCTGCTGCACGGCCCGCCGGCCCGTCCCGGCCGGGTGTCGTCGCTGAAGCTGGCCGGCGCGTACGTCACCGGCACGCTCGACCTCGCCGGCGGCCGGGTCGATCCGTACGTGGAGCTGCGCAACTGCCGCTTCGAGAACGAGGTGCTGCTGCCCGAGTGCGGCTTCACCACGCTGCGCCTGGTGGAGTGCTCCATCCCGCGGCTGGAGGCGGCGCGCCTGACCACCAGCGGCGATATGCACATGCCGCGCTGCACCGTGGACGGCGGCATCCGCCTGACCGACGCGCACATAGGCACGGACCTGCTGCTCAGCCAGCTCACCGTCGGCCGTGACCGGCGCGGCGTGGCCATCGCCGCCGACGGCCTCGGCGTCGGCCAGGACCTGCAGGCCGACCTGCTGCAGGCGCACGGCGAGGTGCGGCTGCGCGGCGCCACCGTCGGCGTCTCGCTGAACATGAGCGGCAGCGTCCTGCGCAATCCGTACGGCAAGCGGGCGCTCAACGCGCCGCAGCTCACCGTCGAACGCTCGCTGCACATGGGCCCGGCAGCGGTGCCCGAGGCCGCAACGGGCGGGGGCACGCCCCCGTACGGCATCAGCGGCCACACCCCGCCGCGCGGCACGCGGATGCAGCGGTTCGAGTGCCACGGCGGCCTGCGGCTGGACGACGGCCGGTTCGGCGACTCCGTCGACCTCGACGGCGCGCGCTTCGTCATGGACCCGGAGCAGGAGATGTCCATGCGCCGGATCCAGACGCCGGAGCTGCGGTTCATGGGGCGCGAGCCGGAGGGCGGCAAGGTCGTGCTCTCCGGCGCCCGGGTCGTCAACCTCCGCGACAAGTACACGAGCTGGCCCGGCCCCGGCCGGCTGGCGATGGCCGGCTTCTCCTACGAACACCTCATACCGGTCGGCGCCTTCCCGTTGGTGCACCGCCTGGAGTGGGTGGAGGCCGCCACCCCGGAGTTCTCCCCGGAGCCGTACGAGCTGCTGGCCGCCGTCCTGCGCAACACCGGCGAGGACCACGACGCCCGCGAGGTCATGCTCGCCAAGCACCGCCGGCAGCGCGAGACGCTGTCGCTGACCGGCAAGGCGTGGGGCCTCGTGCAGGACTGGACGGTGGCGTACGGCTACCGCCCCACCCGCGCCGTGGTGTGGATGGCGGTGCTGTGGGCGGTGGGCTCGCTGTATTTCGCGCGGCAGGAGCCGCGCGCGCTGCGCCCCGGCGAGGGGCCCGAGTGGAACCCCCCGATCTACGTACTCGATCTGCTGCTGCCCGTCATCGACCTGGGCCAGGACAACGCCTGGCATCAGTCGGGGCATTACCAGTGGACGGCCACGGTGCTCGTGCTCGCCGGCTGGGTGCTCGCCACCACGGTGGCGGCCGGCGTCTCCCGTGCGCTGCGCCGCCAGTGAGGTACCGGCCGGGACCGTTAGGATCCGCCTGTGACCACCGCACGCCTGCCTCTCTTCCCGCTGAACGCGGTGCTGTTCCCGGGCCTCGTCATGCCCTTGAACGTGTTCGAGGAGCGGTACCGGGCGATGATGCGCGACCTGCGCAAGCTGCCCGAGTCGGAGCGGCGGTTCGGTGTGGTGGCGATCCGGGACGGCCGCGAGGTCGCGCCCACCGGCCCCGGCCTGCCGGACCAGACCGCGCGGCCCGAGCGGGGCCCGGCGGCCGGCTTCGGCGCCGACCCGATGCAGGCGTTCCACGGCGTCGGCTGCGTCGCGGACGCGGCGACGATCCGGGAGAAGGACAACGGCGGGTACGAGGTGCTGGTCACCGGCACCCGCCGGTTCCGGCTGCTGTCGGTGGACGCCTCCGGCGAGTACCTGACCGGTGAGGTCGAGGCGCTGCCGGAGCGTTCGGGCGAGGGCGCGGGCGTACTGTCCGCGGCGGTCGTACGGGCCTTCAGGACGTACCAGAAGAGGCTGGCCGGCGCCCGCGAGCGGTCGCTGGGCGCCGCCACGGAGCTGCCGGACGAGCCGTCGGTGCTGTCGTATCTCGTCGCCGCCGCCGCGGTGCTGGACACCCCGTCGAAGCAGCAGCTCCTGCAGGCGCGGGACACGGCGGCGCGGCTGTCGGCGGAGCTGAAAATCCTGCGGCGCGAGATCGCGGTGCTCGGTAAGCTCCCGTCGCTGCCCGCGGTCGACCTGACCCGGACCCCGACGAGTCCCAACTGAGCCCCGCCCCTGTCGACATGGCCAAGAAGAAGCAGACCGGGTCCACCCCGGCCACCGTGGCGCTGACGAAGGCCGGCGCCGAGTTCACCGTGCACGCCTACGCCCACGACCCGGCCGCCGCGTCGTACGGCGAGGAGGCGGCCGAGGCCCTCGGCGTCGATCCGGGCCAGGTCTTCAAGACCCTTCTCGCCGAGGTCGACGGCGCGCTGACGGTCGCCATCGTGCCGGTCTCCGGCTCCCTGGACCTCAAGGCGCTGGCCGCGGCGGCCGGCGGCAAGAAGGCCGTGATGGCGGACCCGGCGCACGCCGAGCGCACCACGGGCTACGTCCGCGGCGGCATCTCCCCGCTGGGCCAGCGCAGGCGGCTGCCGACGGTGCTGGACTCCTCGGCCGCGGGGCGGCCGACGGTCTGCGTCTCCGCGGGCCGGCGCGGGCTGGAGGTGGAGCTGTCGCCGGCGGTGCTGGCGGAGCTGACGGGTGCGGTGGTGGCGCCCATCGCGCGCGACGGCCGCTGAGCCGAGGCCGTACGGTCGAGCCGAGGCCGCACGGTCGAGCCGTCCCGTACTGCCCGCACTCCCCAGTACTCCCCGTACTGCCCCGCACACCCACCCCAGGGTAGGCCGCCCCTCCGACAAGCCCGGCCCTCGCCGGAGACGCCCCTCGCCCCGGGCGGGTACTCCGGCCCTAGGCCCAATACCGGTAACTTTGGGGGGGTTCAGTCGTTGTTGGTGGTGTGCCGAGAGCTGGTCAACTGAAGTCATCTGGTGAGCGGTTGTCCGACCGAGTCGCGGTCGGGGTGCTGACCCAGGCGTTTCCTCAGTCTCTTGTGGACGAGGTGTTGGCGGAGACGGGTCGGGTGCAGCAGCGGAACCGGCTGTTGCCGGCCCGGTTGGTGGTCTACTTCGTGTTGGCGATGTGCCTGTTTTCCGGGCAGAGCTATGAGGAGGTCGCCCGGCTGCTGACCGCGGGTTTGCAGGGTGCGCGGCGTTGGCGTACATCGTGGGTGGTGCCGAGTACGGCGGCGATCTGGAAGGCCAGGTCCCGGCTGGGGGTAGCGCCGTTGCGGCAGTTGTTCGCGCGGGTGTGTCGTCCGGTTGCCACACCGGACACTCAGGGCGCCTTCTACCGCGACTGGCGGCTGACCGCGATCGACGGCACCACTTTCGACCTGCCCGACACGAAAGCGAACGTGGAGGCGTTCGGCCGTCCGCCCCGCTCCGGGCGCGGTGAAAAGGACGTCGGTTACCCGCAGTTGCGCATGGTCGGTCTGGTGGAGTGCGGCACTCACGCCGTCTTCGACGCCGCGCTCGCAGCTCTTCGCACCGGAGAGCAGACTCTGGCCCGGGCGGTCCTGGGGTCCCTGCGGCCGGGGATGCTGCTGCTGGCCGACCGCGGCTTCTACAGCGTGGACCTGTGGCGCAAGGCCGCGGCCAGGGGGGCGGACCTGCTGTGGCGAGTCCGCAAAGACCTCGTACTGCCGGTGGTCGAGCAACTGCCGGACGGCTCGTATCTCACTGAGATCTTCGACCGCACCGACATCCACCACACCCGTCGCGGGGTACCGGTACGCGCGGTGGAATACACCATCGCCGGCCGTGAGGGCACCTACCGGCTCATCACCACGATCCTCGACCCGGACAAAGCCCCTGCCGCGGAACTGGCCGCCCTCTACGCCCAGCGGTGGGAGTTCGAATCCACCCTCGACGAGATCAAAACCCACCTGGGCGGATCGCACCTGGTACTGCGTTCGCAGCACCCTGACGGGGCCGAGCAGGAACTCTACGGCTTCCTGCTCGTCCACCACGCCATCCGGCACCTGATGCACCAGGCCGCACGACAAGCCGACCGGGACCCCGACCGGATCTCCTTCACCCGCTCACTGCGCGTCGTGCGCCGCCAGGTCACAGACCAGGCGGCGTTTTCCCCCCGGCCGCCTCGCCCACGCGGTCAAAGCCACCCACGCTGAACTCCTCGAACGCCTCCTGCCACCACGACGCCGCCGGAGCAACCCCCGCGTCATCAAACGCAAAGTCGCCAACTGGCCCCTCAAACGCGCTGCCCACCGCGTCGCAGACCGCCCACGTGTGCCGGCCGTCACCATCATCGACGCCACCAAACCCAAACGGGTCAGACGCACACCAAAGCCGTAAGTTACCGGTATTG
>NZ_JCANTA010000019.1:0-158716 GCF_059570575.1 Streptomyces sp. CNX435
CCCGATGTGACTTTGCTCGAAAGGGTGCTCAGTGGACTTCGCAAGCTCTAGTGGTGTGGCCGGTTCTCCTCCGGCTCGTGCGACCACGTCGGCGAAGATCGTGGTGGCGGGTGGTTTCGGGGTGGGGAAGACCACGTTCGTCGGTTCGGTGTCGGAGATCAATCCGTTGCGTACCGAGGCGGTGATGACGTCGGCGTCTGCGGGGATCGATGATCTGTCGCAGGTGTCGGGGAAGACCACGACGACGGTGGCGATGGACTTTGGTCGGATCACGCTGGATCAGGATTTGATCCTGTATCTGTTTGGGACGCCTGGTCAGGATCGTTTTTGGTTCATGTGGGACGATCTGGTGCGTGGTGCCATCGGTGCGGTGGTGTTGGTGGATACGCGGCGGTTGGCGGATTGTTTCCCGGCGGTGGATTACTTCGAGAACTCGGGGTTGCCGTTTGTGATCGCGTTGAACGGGTTCGATGGTCATCAGCCGTACTCGCCGGACGAGGTGCGTGAGGCGTTGCAGATCGGGCCGGAGACGCCGATCCTGACGACGGATGCGCGGCAGCGGTCGGAGTCGAAGTCCACGCTGATCACCCTTGTCGAGCACGCCCTCATGGCCAGGCTGCGCTAACCCGTTTTGGAGTGCGGTCCGCGATCGGGTAATGTTCTGTCCGTCGCCGGGAACGGCGGCCACCTGACCAGAGCCCCCGGGACGGGGGTTGTGTTTTGGTGGGGTATGGTGTAATTGGCAGCACGACGGATTCTGGTTCCGTTAGTCTAGGTTCGAGTCCTGGTACCCCAGCGCAACGAAGTTGCTGATGTGCTCGCCCCCGTTGTGTAGCGGCCTAGCACGCTGCCCTCTCAAGGCAGTAGCGCCGGTTCGAATCCGGTCGGGGGTACAGGTCCTCTCCATCGCGAGGAGGGGATCGTCCAAGGCCCCCGTTGTGTAGCGGCCTAGCACGCCGCCCTCTCAAGGCGGTAGCGCCGGTTCGAATCCGGTCGGGGGTACCGGTCAGGATCTCTGAGGGCCTCCCGCGGCGCGGGAGGCCCTTTCCCTTTGCCGTGCCGCCCCCGTGCCACTACCCGGACCTCGACGCGTCCGTCATCCCGTCCTGCGCAGCGCGTCCGTGAGCCGCGCGGCGGCGTCCACGACCGCCTGGGCGTGCATCCGCCCCGGGTGCCGGGTCAGCCGCTCGATCGGCCCGGAGACCGAGACGGCGGCCACCACGCGGTTCGACGGGCCGCGCACGGGCGCGGAGACGGACGCGACGCCCGGCTCCCGCTCCCCGACGGACTGGGCCCACGCCCGGCGCCGTACGCCCGACAGCGCCGTGGCCGTGAACCGGGCGCCCTGCAGCCCTCGGTGCAGCCGCTCGGGCTCCTCCCAGGCGAGCAGCACCTGGGCCGCCGAGCCCGCCTTCATGGGCAGCGTGGAGCCCACCGGGACGGTGTCACGCAGACCCGAGAGCCGCTCGGCCGCCGCCACGCAGATGCGCATGTCGCCCTGGCGGCGATAGAGCTGGGCGCTCTCGCCGGTGACGTCCCGCAGATGCGTGAGCACCGGCCCGGCCGCGGCCAGCAGCCGGTCCTCGCCCGCCGCCGCCGCCAGCTCGCCGAGCCGGGGGCCGAGGATGAACCTGCCCTGCATGTCCCGCGCCACCATGCGGTGGTGTTCCAGGGCCACCGCGAGCCGGTGGGCCGTGGGGCGGGCGAGACCGGTCGCGGAGACCAGCCCGGCGAGGGTGGCCGGACCGGACTCCAGCGCGCTCAGTACCACAGCCGCCTTGTCGAGTACGCCGACGCCGCTAGAGTTGTCCATGCAACGATACTCGCGTCTCACACTGTGAAACGCAAGTTCAAATATCCGGCGCACGCGTCACCCTGGAGGGACCGGTCCCCGTCCGGCGCGAGGGGAGCGGACGGTGCCGGCGGGCACCGGCACGACACACGGGCGTACGCACACACGCAGTTCGCGATCAACGACGATGGGAATGCGATGGGAAGGACACTCGCGGAGAAGGTCTGGGACGACCACGTCGTCAGGCGTGCGGAGGGCGAGCCCGATCTTCTCTTCATCGATCTCCACCTGCTGCACGAGGTCACCAGCCCGCAGGCCTTCGACGGCCTGCGCAAGGCGGGCCGTCCGGTGCGCAGGACCGACCTGACCATCGCCACCGAGGACCACAACACCCCCACCCTCGACATCGACAAGCCGATCGCCGACCCGGTCTCGCGTACGCAGCTGGAGACCCTGCGCAAGAACTGCGCCGACTTCGGCGTACGGCTGCACTCGCTCGGCGACGTCGAGCAGGGCGTCGTGCACGTCGTCGGCCCGCAGCTCGGGCTCACCCAGCCGGGCACCACCGTGGTCTGCGGCGACAGCCACACCTCCACGCACGGCGCGTTCGGCGCACTGGCGTTCGGCATCGGCACCAGCCAGGTCGAGCACGTGCTCGCCACCCAGACGCTGCCCATGGCCCCGTTCAAGACCATGGCCGTGACCGTCAACGGCGAGCTGCCCGACGGCGTCACCGCCAAGGACCTGATCCTCGCGATCATCGCCCGCATCGGCACCGGCGGCGGCCAGGGCTACGTCATCGAGTACCGCGGCGAGGCCGTCGAGAAGCTCTCGATGGAGGCGCGGATGACGATCTGCAACATGTCCATCGAGGCCGGCGCGCGCGCCGGGATGGTCGCGCCGGACGAGACGACGTTCGCGTACCTGAAGGGCCGCGCGCACGCCCCGGAGGGCTCCGGCTGGGACGCGGCCGTCGCGTACTGGCGGACGCTGCGCACCGACGACGACGCGGTCTTCGACCGGGAGGTCGTCATCGAGGCCGCCGAGCTGGCCCCGTTCGTCACCTGGGGCACCAACCCCGGGCAGGGCGCGCCGCTGTCGGAGCAGGTGCCCGACCCGGCGTCGTTCACCGACGCCAGCGAGCGGCTCGCGGCACAGAAGGCGCTGGAGTACATGGGCCTGACCGCGGGGCAGCCGCTGCGTGAGATCGCGGTCGACACCGTGTTCGTCGGCTCCTGCACCAACGGCCGGATCGAGGACCTGCGCTCCGCCGCCGGGGTGGTCAGCGGGCGGCACGTCGCCGACGGCGTACGGATGCTGGTGGTGCCCGGGTCCGTACGGGTCGCGCTGCAGGCCGTCGAGGAGGGGCTCGACAAGGTGTTCACGGCCGCCGGCGCCGAGTGGCGGCACGCTGGGTGCTCGATGTGCCTGGGCATGAACCCCGACCAGCTCGCCCCCGGCGAGCGCTCGGCGTCCACCTCCAACCGCAACTTCGAGGGCAGGCAGGGCAAGGGCGGCCGTACGCACCTGGTCTCCCCGCAGGTCGCCGCGGCCACCGCCGTGACCGGCCGGCTGTCCTCCCCGGCCGACCTGATCACCGCGGAGGTCTGATCCATGGAAGCCTTCACCACCCACACCGGGCGCGGCGTGCCGCTGCGCCGCGGCAACGTCGACACCGACCAGATCATCCCGGCCCACTGGCTGAAGAAGGTCACCCGGGACGGCTTCGAGGACGGCCTCTTCGAGGCGTGGCGCAAGGACCCGGAGTTCGTGCTGAACAGCGATGCGTACCGGGGCGCGAGCGTCCTGCTGGCCGGCCCGGACTTCGGCACCGGCTCGTCCCGCGAGCACGCCGTGTGGGCGCTGCAGAACTACGGCTTCAAGGCGGTCGTCTCGTCCCGCTTCGCCGACATCTTCCGCGGCAACTCGCTCAAGAACGGCCTGCTGACCGTGGTGCTGCCGCAGGCGGACGTCGAGCGGCTGTGGGAGCTGGTCGAGGCCGACGCGCAGACCGAGGTGACCGTCGACCTCGAAGGTCTGGAGGTACGCGCCGGCGGTACGCCCGGCGCGCCCGCGTTCACCGCGCCGTTCGAGCTGGACGAGAACGCCCGCTGGCGGCTGCTGAACGGTCTCGACGACATCAGCATCACCCTTCGGTACGAAGCCGACATCGCCGCCTTCGAGGCGGCCCGGCCGGTGTTCAAGCCGCAGACCGTACCGAGCTGACCGGCGGTTTTCCGCTGCGCACCCGCCCCGTGCCCGCCACCGACCGGTGGCGGGCACGGGGTTTTGCGTGTCGCCGCGTTGGCATGCCGCCGAGCGACAACTCACCGCAGATGACACAATCGGCGCATGGATCCCGACGGCCAACTCGCGCTCTACGAGGCCGTCGCCGCCGGGCTCAAGGAAGCCCACCGCAAGGTGCGGGAGGTGGCCGCCACGGACGCCGAACGGGCCGAGCTGACAAGGCGCCTGCTCGCCATCACGGGTGCCGCAAAGCACGATCTCGCCGGAGCCGCAAGGCGACTGGAGCGCCTGCGGCGGGAGCTGGACGCACGGTCGTAGCGGGAGTCCGTTGCGACACAAGGGTGATGAGAGACGTTTTGCCTTTGATTTGCGGTATATATCTGCCTAACGTGCGAAAAGGCTTGAACATTTCGTTCGGCAATCAATGCCTCCGAAGGGGAAGACGTGAACAAGGCACAGCTCGTTGAAGCTATTACCGACAAGATGGGTGGCCGGCAGCAGGCCGCCGACGCCGTGGACGCCGTCCTCGACGCGATCATTCGTGCGGTCGTCTCCGGCGAGCGCGTGTCGGTCACCGGCTTCGGGTCTTTCGAGAAGGTGGAGCGGCCCGCGCGCTACGCCCGCAACCCGCAGACCGGCGAGCGCGTCCGGGTCAAGAAGACCTCCGTGCCGCGCTTCCGTGCGGGCCAGGGCTTCAAGGACCTCGTCTCGGGTTCCAAGCGGCTGCCGAAGCACGACACGGCCGTGAAGAAGGCTCCGAAGGGCAGCCTGACCGGCGGCACCAAGACCACCGCCAAGGCCGCTGCCAAGAAGGCCGCCAAGAAGGGCGCGGCGAAGAAGACCACGGCGAAGAAGACGACCGCCAAGAAGGCGCCGGCGAAGAAGACCACCGCCAAGAAGGCGCCGGCGAAGAAGACCACGGCCAAGAAGACCACGGCCAAGAAGACCACGGCCAAGAAGTCCGCGGCGAAGAAGGCCACCGCCAAGAAGACGACCGCCAAGAAGTCGGCCAAGAAGGCGCCGGCGAAGAAGGGCACGGCCAAGAAGGCACCGGCCCGCAAGGCCGCCGGCCGCCGGACCACGGCCAAGAAGACCACTGCCAGGAAGCGGTGACGGATCCGGCGCAGGGTCCGCAAGCGGGGCCGGCTCCCCTCGGGGAGGCCGGCCCGCGGCATGTCCGGAGCCGGCCGGGCGCCGCCGCAGGGGACCGGGCGGTACGGGGCCCCGCCGTACGGGACGGCGCCTCGCTGGTCCGGACGGCGCCGGGGCGCAGTGCCCGTAGCGTCAGAGCGTCTGCAGCGTCACGAGGACGATCCTGCGCCCCTCGCCCTCGCCCTCCGTCTCGATCCGCACCCGCTGTCCCGGCCTGAGCAGCCGTAGCCCCCCCGCGGCGAACGCGACCCCGTCGAAGGGCAGCGGCGTGCCGTCGTCGAGGAGCACGCTGCCGCTGCGGGTCTGCGGGTCGTACGTGAACGCTGTGGCCTGCATGCGCGGCAGGCTACCGGCCCGCGCTCACCGGCACACGCCGTCCGCACCGGCGGCGCCCGCCACGGGTCCGCCGCACGCCGCCAGCCTGGCTAGCGCCGCCGCCGTGTGCGGCCCCACCCCCAGCGCCAGGGCCGCCCGCAGGTCCGCGCCCGTATCGACGTCCTGGCGTACGGAGTCCACCCCGGCGAACACGATCTCCCGCGCCCCGGACGCCAGGTGCCGCGCCCGCGACGCGACCCCGAACCCCGGCGCCAGCGCCACCCCCGCACCCGCCGCGAGCAGCGTCGTGCCCACGCCCGGGGCGTCGGCCAGGAACGCCCGCCCGCCGCCCGCCCCGGCCGCGCCCGCTGCCCCCGCGGCCCCGTCCAGCACCCGGGCCAGCTCCGCCGGGCGCAGCGCCGGCAGGTCCGCGTTCAGCGCCGCGACGGCGGCGCCGGGGCGCTCGGCCCGTACCCGCTGCTCCCCGTGCGCCAGCGCGGCGTTCAGGCCCGCCCGCGGGGCGTCCGGTACGACCCGCGCCCCCGCCGCCGTCAGCCGGCCCGCCGCCTCGGCGTCGTCCGTGACGACCGTCACGGAGCCCACCGCCGGGCAGTCGAGCGCCGCGCCCACCGTGTCGAGCGCGAACGCCAGGGCCAGCCGGCCCCGGCCCGGCTCGCCCGCCGCCGGGCCCAGCCGGGACTTCGCCAGCGCCAGCGGTTTCAGCGGCACTACGACATGCCAGAGCCGCCGGTCCGGCCGGCCGGGGACTTCCGTCTGCGCAGGTGCCATGTGTTTCGCCATCGTCGTTCCGCCCCATTGTCGCCTGCCCGTGCTCCGCCCCGCGGGGTGGGCCGGTCACATGGGCGTACGGTGTTCTCGACAGACGTGAGACCCGGGGCGAGACTGTTTCGGCCACGAAACGTGCACCGAGGAAATCCGGGAAGGTGAAAAGGACCGTGTCACGGCGGAAGATCGGCTTCTGGTACCGGCTGGTCGCGGCCATCTGCAAGCCGCCGCTGCGGGTGCTCGTCAAGCGGGACTGGCGTGGTGCGGAACACATACCGGCCGGCGGCGGATTCCTCACCGCCGTCAACCACAACTCCTATCTCGACCCGTTCTTCTATGCCCACTTCCAGTACAACACCGGCCGTGTGCCGCGGTTCCTGGCGAAGGACGGACTGTTCAAGAAGGGCATCGTCGGCACGGTGATGCGCGGCACCGGTCAGATTCCCGTCTACCGCGAGTCGACCGACGCCTCCAGCGCATTCCGGGCCGCGGTCAAAGCCGTCGAGGACGGCGAGTGCGTGGCGTTCTACCCCGAGGGGACGCTCACCCGCGACCCGCGGCTGTGGCCGATGAAGGGCAAGACCGGCGTCGCCCGGGTCGCGCTCGTCACCAGGGCGCCCGTCATCCCCGTCGCCCACTGGGGCGCCAACGAGGTGCTGCCGCCGTACAGCAGGCCCAGGCTCCTGCCGCGCAAGACCTTCCACTTGCTCGCCGGGCCGCCGGTGGACCTGTCGGAGTTCTACGGCAAGGAGCCCACCCCGCAGGTGCTCGCGGCGGCCACCGAGGTCATCATGGACGCCGTCACCCGCCTGCTGGAGGAGCTGCGCGGCGAACAGGCGCCCGCCGAGCGGTTCGACCCGAAGGCCGTACGCGCCGAACAGCGCCGCCGCTCCGCGGACCGTAAGGAGAACTCGTGACGCGCTGCGCCGTCTTCGGCACCGGCTCGTGGGGCACGGCCTTCTCGCTGGTGCTGGCCGACGCCGGCTGCCGGGTGACGATGTGGGGCCGCAGAGCCGCGCTCGTCGACACCCTCAACGCCACCCGCGAGAACCCCGACTACCTCCCGGGCGTGCGCCTGCCCGACGCCGTCACCGCGACCGCCGACCCCGCACAGGCCGCCCGGGACGCCGAGTTCACGATCCTCGCCGTACCGGCGCAGACGCTCCGCGGCAACCTGGAGCGCTGGGCGCCGCTGCTCGCCGACGGCACCGTGCTCGTCAGCCTGATGAAGGGCGTCGAGCTGGGCACCGCCAAGCGCATGAGCGAGGTCACCGAGGAGGTCGTCGTCAAGGGCGCCGCCAAGGACGCCGACGGCGCCGTACGGGCCGGCGGTGGCGACGGCGCCGACGGCGTGCGCGGCCGGGTCGCCGTGCTCACCGGACCCAACCTGGCCCGCGAGATCGCCGCCCGGCAGCCCGCCGCCGCGGTGGTCGCCTGCGCCGACGAGGCGGTCGCCCGGCGGCTGCAGACCGCCTGCCACACCCCGTACTTCCGCCCGTACACCAACACCGACGTCGTCGGCTGCGAACTCGGCGGCGCCGTCAAGAACGTCATCGGGCTGGCCGTCGGCATCGCCGACGGCATGGGCCTCGGCGACAACGCCAAGGCGTCGCTCATCACCCGCGGCCTCGCCGAGACCGCCCGCCTCGGCGGCGTGCTCGGCGCCGACCCGCGCACCTTCGCGGGCCTCGCCGGCATGGGCGACCTCGTGGCCACCTGCTCCTCGCCGCTGTCCCGCAACCACACCTTCGGCACCAACCTCGGCCGCGGCATGACCCTCGCCGAGACCATCGCCGCCACCAAGCAGACCGCCGAGGGCGTCAAGTCCTGTGAGTCCGTGCTCGATCTGGCCCGCAGGCACGCGGTCGACATGCCGATCACCGAGACCGTGGTGAGCATCGTGCACGACGGGAAGCCGCCGCTCGTGGCGCTGAAGGAGCTGATGTCGCGCAGCGCCAAGGCGGAGGGAAACTGACGTTCCCGGGTGCGTCTACCCAGACCGTTTCCGCCCCCCGGGCGGCCCGCCGTGCACGAGGGGAAGCCGCCGCTCGTGGCGCTGAAGGAGCTGATGTCGCGCAGCGCCAAGGCGGAGTCACACTGACGTTCCCGGGTGCAGCGGGTAGGGTGCGAGCGATGAGCAGCGAGCACTCCTACGAAAACCAGGGCCGCAAGCCGCGCGTCGCCGTCGTTTTCGGCGGGCGCAGTTCCGAGCACGGCATCTCCGTGGTCACCGCGGGTGCCGTGATGCGAGCCATCGACCGCGAGAAGTACGAGGTACTGCCCATCGGCATCACCGCGGACGGCCGCTGGGCGCTCACCGCGGACGACCCCGAGCGGATGGCCATCGCCGACCGCCGGGTGCCGCGCGTGGAGGAGCTGGTCGACGCGGAGGCGGAGGAGGGCGCCGTCGTGCTCTCCGCCGACCCGGGCAGCCGCGAGGTCGTCTACACCGAGCCGGGGCAGGTGCCCAAGGCGCTCGGCGAGGTCGACGTCGTCTTCCCGATGCTGCACGGCGCGTACGGCGAGGACGGCACGCTGCAGGGCATGCTCGACCTGGCCGGCGTGCCCTACGTGGGCTCCGGGGTGCTGGCGTCCGCGGTCGGCATGGACAAGGAGTACATGAAGCGGGTCTTCGTCTCGTACGGGCTGCCGGTCGGCCCGTACACCGTGGTCCGGCCGCGCGAGTGGGAGCAGGGCGCCCCGGGCCGGGAGGGGGCGGCGGCACGCAAGAAGATCGTGGACTTCGCCGCCGACCACGGCTGGCCGGTGTTCGTGAAGCCGGCGCGGGCGGGGTCGTCCATCGGCATCACCAAGGTCACCGAACTCGGCGCGCTGGAGGAAGCGATCGCCGAGGCGCGCCGGCACGACCCGAAGATCCTCGTGGAGGCGGCGGTCAGCGGGCGCGAGATCGAATGCGGCGTGCTGGAGTTCGAGGACGGGCCGCGGGCCAGTGTGCCCGCCGAGATCCCGCCGACCACCAGCCACGACTTCTATGACTTCGAAGCCAAGTACATCGACTCCGCCGACGGCATCGTGCCGGCGCCGCTCACCGCGGAGGAGACCGCCGAGGTGCAACGGCTCGCGGTCGCGGCCTTCGAGGCGTGCTCCTGCGAGGGGCTGGTGCGGGCGGACTTCTTCCGCACCGACGACGGCCGGTTCGTGATCAACGAGATCAACACGATGCCCGGCTTCACGCCCATCTCGATGTACCCGCGGATGTGGCAGGAGAGCGGCGTGAGCTATCCGGAGCTGGTCGACCGGCTCATCCAGGCGGCGCTGCGCCGCTCGACGGGGCTGCGCTAGCGGTCCACGGGCCGGCCCCGTTTTCGTACCGCCGCTTCCGTACGCCGCCGTTTCGTACCGCCGCTTGGTGTGCCGCCGCCGAGGGCGTCAGAGCGTGCCCGGGACGGACGTGTCGACCGCTTCCGCCAGGTCCGTCAGCGCGTTCACCTCCGGCGCGTACGCGTCCGGCACCGTGACCTCCACGAACGCCCGGCGCTGCGTGGTCGTGAAGCGGACGCCGCCGTCGAGCTCCTCGTACAGCCAGTCCACCCCGTTGACCGTCACCCCCTCGGTGCCGGGGTTGTAGTGTTCACTCCCGGGCGTGAGCACCTCCGGCCGGGGCACGCCGCAGCGCAGCTCGACGGCCGGGTCACCCCACCCGGCGGTCAGCCGCGAGACCGGATCGGTCCCGCGACGCTCCTGGCCGTCGACGGTGCCGGGCATCCGTTCGGCGAGCTTGCGGCAGTGGTCCACGGCCTTCCCCTGCGGGGTCGGCACGGCCACCTGCGGCGCGCCGCCGTCGCCCCCGGAACAGGCGAGCGGGGCGGCGAGCAGCAGGAGCGCGGCGGGCAGGCGGAGAGCGGAGCGGTATGGCCGGGTGGGGCGGAAGTGCAGGATGGTGCGGTCGGGCCGGACGGGCCGGGGCGGTGTGCTCAGCGTGGTCACGCGCCGAGCATACGGGGGGCTCAGAGATGAACGACCGGGCAGGTCAGTGTGCGGGTGATACCCGACACCTGCTGGACTCTGGCGACCACGAGACGGCCGAGTTCGTCGACGGTGTCCGCCTGGGCGCGCACGATCACGTCGTACGGCCCGGTGACGTCCTCGGCCTGGATCACTCCGGGGATCTTGGCGATGACTTCGGCCACGGCCGAGGCCTTGCCGACCTCGGTCTGGATCAGGATGTAAGCCTGTACCACGGAACCTCCAGGGGCGGCTTCGAGGATCATGTGGGGAGAGACGCAACCGTATCGCGTAGTCCGGCCGGCGCGGGAGAGTCGGGAGCGGCCACGACGGGCGAGACCGCGGGCGCCGGGTTGACGGAAGGAGCGATCCGATGAAGGGCCACGGGCAGGGCACCGTGGGGGAGCTGGGTGAGTTCGGGCTCATCCGGGAGCTGACCTCCCGGCTGACCACGACGCCGGCGGTGCGGGTCGGGCCCGGCGACGACGCGGCGGTGCTCAGCGCCCCCGACCGCCGGGTGGTGGCCAGCACGGACGTGCTGATCGAGGGGCGGCACTTCCGCCGCGACTGGTCCACGGCGTACGACGTGGGCCGCAAGTCCGCCGCGCAGAACCTCGCCGACATCGCCGCCATGGGCGCCGTCCCCACCGCCCTCCTCCTCGGCCTCGTCGTCCCCGCCGACCTGCTCGTCACCTGGCCCGCGGAGATGATGGACGGCCTGCGCGACGAGTGCCAGGTCGCCGGCGCCGCCGTCGTCGGCGGCGACGTCGTACGTGGCGACGCCATCACCCTCGCCATCACCGCGCTCGGCGACATGCAGGGCCACGAGCCGGTCACCCGCGCCGGCGCCCGGCCCGGCGACGTGGTGGCGGTGACGGGCTGGCTCGGCTGGTCCGCGGCCGGTCACGCCGTCCTGGCCCGCGGCTTCCGCTCGCCCCGCGCCTTCGTCGAGGCCCACCGCCGCCCGGAGCCGCCGTACCAGGCGGGCCCGGCCGCCGCGGGGCTCGGCGCGACGTCGATGACGGACGTCAGCGACGGACTGCTGGCCGACCTCGGGCACGTCGCGGCGGCGGGGAAGGTCCGTATCGACGTCCGCACCGCCGCCCTCGACGTGCCCGGGCAGATGGCGGACATCGGCAAGGCGGTGGGCGTGGACCCGCTGCGGTGGGTGCTCACGGGCGGTGAGGACCACGCGATCGTGGCGACGTTCCCGCCGCAGGTGAAGCTGCCGGCGCGGTGGCGGGTCGTGGGCGAGGTGCAGGCGCCGTCGGCGGCGGCGCAGGTGACCGTGGACGGCGAGCCGTGGCGGGGCGCGGCGGGCTGGGACCACTTCGGTGGGTGAGCCGGCGGGGTCCGGGCAGGCGCCGCCGCGGGTGCTGACGGTCGCCGGCTCCGACTCCGGCGGCGGCGCGGGCATCCAGGCCGACCTGAAGACGATGCTGGCGCTCGGGGTGCACGGTATGAGCGTCGTCACGGCCGTGACCGCGCAGAACTCCCGCGGGGTGCAGGGCAGCTGGGAGCTGCCGGTGGCGGCGGTGCGCGGGCAGTTCCGCAGCGTCGTCGACGACATCGGGGTGCAGGCCGTGAAGACCGGCATGCTGGCCGGTGCCGAGACCGTGGCGGCGGTCGCGGAGCTGCTGGCCGGGACGGCCGCGCCGGTCGTCGTCGACCCGGTGGGCGCCTCTTCCCACGGCGACCGGCTGCTGGCGGCCGAGGCGCTGGACGTGGTGCGGACGCGGCTGCTGCCGGCCGCGGCGGTGGTGACTCCGAACCTGGCCGAGGCGGCGTGGCTGACCGGGATCCCGGTGGCGGGCGAGGCGGACATGCCGCGGGCGGCGGCGGCGCTGCTGGCGTACGGGCCGCGGTGGGTACTGGTGAAGGGGGGCCACCTGCCGGCGGCCGGCGCCGCCGTCGACCTGCTGACCGACGGCACCCGGGAGCACTGGCTGCGCGCGCCCCGGCTCCCCGTCCGGCACACCCACGGCACGGGCTGCACGCTGGCGAGCGCCGTCGCGGCGTATCTGGCGCGGGGGCGGGCGGTGCCGGAGGCGGTGGCGGCGGCGAAGGAGTACGTCACGGGGGCGATCGCGGGCGGGTTCCCGCTGGGGGCGGGGACCGGGCCGGTGGACCACGGGTGGCGGTGGCGGGCGGACGCGGGGGAGGAGGCCCGTAGGGCCTGAGCCTCCGTGCCGTAGGGAACTGCCGCCCGAACTTCCCGCTCTGGACGCTGCGCTGGGAACCGCCCGCCCTGAACTGGCGGGCCTGCGAACGCGAGAGAGCCGGCCCACCCTCCGGTGGACCGGCTCGCTGTGCGTGCCGGGGCGGCCGCGCTACGTCAGCGCGAGACCTTGCCCGCCTTGATGCACGAGGTGCAGGCGTTGAGGCGCTTCGGCGTTCCCCCGACGACGGCGCGCACCCGCTGGATGTTGGGGTTCCAGCGGCGGCGGGTGCGGCGGTGCGAGTGGGAGATGCTGTTGCCGAAGCCCGGCCCCTTGCCGCAGACGTCGCAGTTGGCAGCCACGGGTTACTCCAAGCTTCTGATGCACGTACGGTCGGATCCCGGCAGCGCGCCCTTCTCCTCGGAAGGAGCAGGTCGGCTGTGCCGGGGAAGGAAGGCCCGGTACGGGACCGGGCAACCTGAGCAGCATACTACGGCGCTTCCCGGCGGAGGAAATCGCCGGTCCAGCGGCTACGCTGCGGCTACACCGTACTCGGCCCTGCCGTCGTCCGTTCCGAGGGGGTTCCGCAGGTGCTCGACGCCGCTGCCGTGCGGGCCTGGTGCGCCCTGGCCCTGGAGGCGCTGGGCCGCGGCCGGGAGGAGATCGACGCCGTCAACGTCTTCCCGGTCGCCGACGGCGACACGGGGACGAACCTGTATCTGACGGTGGAGTCGGCGGCGCAGGCGGTGGACGCGGTCTACGGGGCGTTCGCGGGGGAGGGCGGGGGCGACGGCGCGGGCGACGGCGGCGACGCGGAGCCGGCGGTGGCGGACGTGCTGCGGGCGATGGCGCACGGCGCGCTGATCGGTGCGCGCGGCAACTCGGGGACGATCTTGGCGGAGCTGCTGCGCGGGCTGACGGGCGCGGTGGTGGACGCCGGTGCTGGGGCTGGTGCTGGTGCTGGTGCCGGGGACGGTGCCGGGCGGCTGCTGGCCGGAGCGCTGCGGCGCGGCGCGGACGCCGCGCGGGCGGCGGTGGAGCACCCGGTCGAGGGCACGATGCTGACGGTCGCCGACGGGGCCGCCGACGCCGCCGCCGTGGCGGCGGAGCGGCCGGCCGCGGACGGTCCGGCGCCGGTGGCGCGGGTGGCGCGCGGCGCGTACGACGGCGCCCGGTCGGCGCTGGCCGCGACGACCGGGCAGCTGGACGTGCTGCGCCGGGCGGGCGTCGTGGACGCCGGCGGGCTGGGTCTGGTGGCGGTGCTGGGCACGCTCGCCGACGCCCTGAGCGGCGCCGCCCGACCCACGGAGCCGGCCCTCTCCGGCCAGGCGGGCAGCGGCACGGGGAGCCGCGGGGCCGCCGCCCGGCACGACGACGAGGCCTGTGCGGTGCCCGGGGCGGCCGTGGCGGCCGGGGACGGGCCCGCGTTCGAGGTGATCTACCTGCTGGAGGCCGGCGACGACGCCGTCGCCCGGCTCCGGCCGCGGCTCGACGCGCTCGGCGACTCACTCGTCGTCGTCGGCGGCGACGGGCTGTGGCGGGTGCACGTGCACGTCGACGACGCCGGCGCCGCCGTCGAGGCCGGCGTCGAGGCCGGCCGCCCGTACCGCATCCGGATCACCCACCTCCGGACCGACGCATCCGCCGACGCCCCCCGGCCCGGCACCCCCGCCCGCGGCGCCGGCGAGCGCGCGGGCCGGGCGGTCGTCGCCGTCGTGCCGGGCGACGGGCTGGCGGCGCTGTGTGCGGAAGCGGGTGCGGGGGTCGTGACCGTACGGGAGGGGGAGCCGCCCGCGAGCGGGGAGCTGGCGGAGGCGATGCGCCGTACCGGTGCGCGGGAGGTCGTCCTGCTCCCGAACGACGCGGAGTTGCGGCACACCGCCGCGGTGGCCGTGGCGGAGGCGCGGGCGTCCGGCGTACGGGCGGCCCTCATCCCCACGCGCGCGGCGGTGCAGGGGCTGGCGGCGCTGGCCGTGCACGACCCGGGGCGCCGGTTCGACGAGGACGTGGTCTCCATGACGGCGGCGGCCGGGGCGACGCGGCACGCGGAGTTGGCGGTCGCGGAGCAGGAGGCGTGGACGACGGTGGGGATCTGCCGCCCGGGCGACGTGCTCGGGGTGGTGGAGGGCGACGTGGCGGTGGTCGGCGGCGACCTCGCGGAGACCGCGGCGGCGGTGCTGGACCGGATGCTGGCGGGCGGCGGCGAGTTGGTCACGCTGGTGCTGGGTCCGGACCTGCCGCCGGGCTTCGGCGGGCGGTTGGAGGCGCATGTGCGCGGGGGGCATCTGGCGGTCGACACGGTGGTGTACGACGGGGGGAGCCAGTCGGCGCCGCTGCTGATCGGGGTGGAGTAGCGGGGGCGCGACGCCGGTTCGCCGGTGGCGGAGCCCGCAGCCGCGGCCCGGGCGGCTCCGGTTACCAGGGGTTCCCGCGCTCTGTCGGCCCGATGGTGTGCAATGGACGCGTGTCCGTGCTGGAAGAGCCCCTGAAGAAGTCCGTCGGCGACCGGACCGCCAAAGCGATGGCGGAGCACCTCGGGCTGCGCACCGTCGGCGACCTGCTGCACCACTATCCGCGGCGGTACGCCGAGCGCGGCGAGCTGACCCGGCTGGCCGACCTGGAGGTCGACGAGCACGTCACCGTCGTCGCGCAGGTGGAGAAGGCCGGCATGCTCGGTACGGGCCGGGGGCGCCGCCTCGAAGCGGTCATCACCGACGGCAGCGGCCGGCTGACGCTCGTCTTCTTCGGACGCGGCGCGTACCACCCGCAGAAGGAGCTGCTGCCCGGCCGCCGCGCCCTCTTCGCCGGCAAGGTGACCGTCTTCAACCGCAAGCGGCAGCTCGCCCACCCCGACTACAAACCCCTGGCGGGCCGGTCCGGTGACGGCGAGGACGCCGCGGCCGACGAGTGGGCGAACAAGCTCCTGCCGCTGTACCCGGCGTGCCGGCAGCTCGCCTCCTGGCAGCTGCAGCAGGCCGTCGACACCGTGCTGGACGGCCTTGAGGCCACCGGCTGGGAGGGCGTCGCCGACCCGCTGCCCGCCGCGCTGCGCGCCGAGCGCGGGCTCGTACCGCTGCGCGAGGCGGTGGTGAAGGTGCACCGGCCGCGGACCAGGGCCGACCTGTGGGCGGCGCGGGAGCGGCTGAAGTGGGACGAGGCGTTCGTCCTCCAGGTCGCGCTGGCCCGGCGGCGGCACGCGGACGGGCAGCTGCCCGCCGTGCCGCGGGTGGCGCCCGCCGAGGGGCTGCTCGCGGACTTCGACGCCCGGCTGCCGTTCACCCTCACCGAGGGGCAACGGGCGGTCTCCGCCGACGTCTTCGCCGATCTGGCCACCGACCACCCCATGCACCGGCTGCTGCAGGGCGAGGTGGGCTCCGGCAAGACGCTCGTGGCGCTGCGCGCGATGCTCGCCGTCGTGGACGCGGGCGGGCAGGCGGCGCTGCTCGCCCCGACCGAGGTGCTGGCGCAGCAGCACCACCGGTCGATCACCGGGATGATGGGCGAGCTGGCCGAGGCCGGTCTCCTCGGCGGCGCCGAGCACGGTACGAAGGTCGTGCTGCTCACCGGCTCCGCGGGCGCGGCGGCGCGCCGCAGGACGCTGCTCGACCTGGCCACCGGCGAGGCCGGGATCGTCGTCGGGACGCATGCGCTGATCGAGGACCAGGTGCAGTTCCACGACCTGGGGCTGGTCGTCGTCGACGAGCAGCACCGCTTCGGCGTCGAGCAGCGCGACGCGCTGCGCGCGAAGGGCAACCGCGGGGACACCAAGCGCACCCCGCACCTGCTGGTCATGACCGCCACGCCCATCCCGCGCACGGTCGCGATGACGGTCTTCGGCGACCTGGAGACCTCCGTGCTCGACCAGCTCCCGGCCGGGCGCTCGCCGATCGCCAGCCACGTCGTGCCGGCCGCCGACAAGCCGCACTTCCTCTCCCGAGCCTGGGAGCGGGTGCGCGAGGAGGTCGAGGGCGGCCACCAGGCGTACGTCGTGTGCCCGCGCATCGGCGACTCCGCGGAGGAGACGGAGGCCGAGGGCGGGAAGGCGGCGGGCGGCAAGGGCGAGAAGGGGGCGAGGGGCGCGAAGCAGGCGCCGTCGCCGGAGGACGAGGCGGAGAAGAGGCCGCCGCTGGCGGTGCTGGACATCGCCGCGCAGCTCTCCGCCGCGTCCGGGGCGCCGCTGGCGGGGCTGAAGGTCGAGGTGCTGCACGGGCGGCTGCAGCCGGACGCCAAGGACGACGTGATGCGCCGCTTCGCCGCCGGCGAGGTGGACGTGCTGGTCGCCACGACCGTCATCGAGGTCGGCGTCGACGTCCCCAACGCCACCGTCATGGTCATCATGGACGCCGACCGCTTCGGCGTCTCCCAGCTCCACCAGCTGCGCGGCCGGGTCGGCCGCGGGTCGGCCGCGGGGCTGTGCCTGCTGGTCACCGAGATGCCGGAGGGCACCCCGGCCAGGATCCGGCTGGACGCGGTGGCCGCCACGCAGGACGGCTTCCGGCTCTCCCGTATCGACCTGGAGCAGCGCCGCGAGGGCGACGTGCTGGGGCAGGCGCAGTCCGGCGCCCGCTCCAGCCTGAAGATGCTGGCGGTCATCGACGACGAGGACGTGATCGCCGAGGCCCGGGACGCCGCGGCGGCGATCGTGGCGGAGGACCCGGAGCTGGCCGCGTACCCGGAGCTGCGCGGCGCGCTGGCGAGCCTGCTGGACGACGAGCGGGAGCAGTTCCTCGACAAGGGCTGAGCCAGGGCTGCGGCGAGGCTGCGGCGAGGGCTCAGCCAGGGCTGCGGCAAGGCTGCGGCAAGGCTGGGGCAAGGGCCGCGGCACAGGCTGCGGCAAGGCGCCGGGGCGCGCACCGGGGAAGGGGCCGCGGCGCAGGCCGTGACGGCCCCGGCACCCGCCCGTCACCGGGCGGCACCGCGGCCGTCACCCCGGAGGCATATCGTGGGACGTACCGCGCCCGTGAGGACAAGGACACCCAGCACCATGACCCGCGTGATCGCCGGCACCGCCGGCGGGCGGCGCCTGGCCGTGCCGCCCGGCACCGGCACCCGGCCCACGTCCGACCGAGCCCGCGAGGGTCTCTTCTCCACCTGGCAGACCCTGCTCGGCCCACTCGACGACCTGCGCGTCCTCGACCTGTACGGCGGCTCCGGCGCCGTCGGCCTGGAGGCGCTGTCCCGCGGCGCCGGGCACGCACTGCTCGTCGAGGCCGACGCCCGCGCCGCCCGCGTCATCCGGCAGAACGTCCGCGCCCTCGGCCTGCGCGGCGCCGAGGTGCGCGCCGCCCGCGCGGAGCAAGTCGTCGCCGGGCCGCCCCCGGACCCGTACGACGTGGTCTTCCTCGACCCGCCGTACGAGGTCGGCGACGCCGCGGTGGCCGAGATACTCGTCACACTCCGTACCCACGACTGGCTGTCCCCGGGCGCGCTCGCCACCGTGGAGCGGAGCACGCGAGGCGGCGAATTCCCCTGGCCCGACGGGTTCGAGGGGCTGCGGGCCAGGCGCTACGGCGAAGGCACGCTCTGGTACGGTCGCGCCGCCTCACCCGCCTCACCCGCCTCACCCGCCTCACCCGCCCCATGACCGCCGTCCCGCCCCCGACCTCTGTCCCCGCCCCCACCTCGTCTGCCGAAACCCCATGACCCTCACGACCGGATCCGAGAGCGAGGAACCTCCGTTGCGCCGCGCCGTCTGTCCGGGGTCCTTCGACCCCATCACCAACGGACATCTCGACATCATCGCCCGAGCCTCGAAGCTCTACGACGTCGTGCACGTCGCCGTGATGATCAACAAGTCGAAGAAGGGCCTGTTCACCGTCGAGGAGCGGATGGACCTCATCCGCCAGTGCACGAGGGAGTACGGCAACGTGGAGGTCGAGAGCTTCCACGGGCTGCTCGTCGACTACTGCAAAGAGCGCGACATCCCCGCCATCGTCAAGGGCCTGCGCGCCGTCAGCGACTTCGACTACGAGCTGCAGATGGCCCAGATGAACAACGGCCTCTCGGGCGTGGAGACGCTCTTCGTCCCCACCAACCCGACCTACAGCTTCCTCTCCTCCAGCCTGGTCAAGGAGGTCGCCACCTGGGGCGGCGACGTATCCCACCTCGTACCCCCGGTTGTCAACCGGGCACTTGGCGAACGCCTCACCAACTCCTAGCCGGGCGCCGTAGAGTCTTCAACCATGGACGTGCAGAGGAAGCTCGACGAGATCGCGGAGGCCCTCCAGGGCGCGCGGTCCATGCCCATGTCGGCGTCGTGCGTGGTCAACCGCGCCGAGCTGCTCGGCATGCTGAACGAGGTGCGCGAGGCCCTGCCCGGGTCGCTGGCCCAGGCGCAGCAGCTGCTCGGCGGGCGTGAGCAACTGGTCGAGGAGGCGCGCCGCGAGGCCGAGCAGATCCTCGAAGAGGCGCAGAGCCGGCGCGGCGCGCTGATCTCGGACACGGAGGTGGCCCGGCGCGCCCAGGCCGAGGCCGACCGGATCCTCGGCGAGGCCCGCCAGGAGGCCGAGCAGATCAGCGTCGAGGCCGACGACTACGTCGACAGCAAGCTCGCCAACTTCGAGGTCGTCCTCACCAAGACCATCGGCTCGGTCGACCGCGGCCGGGACAAGCTGCTGGGCCGCGCCCCCGGGTACGACGACCCGCAGGTCTTCGACGCGGCCGGCCAGGGCGAGGGACTCGACGCGGCGCCGGAGCGCAGCGCCGACCCGCAGGAGCAGCGCAGGCGCGCCGACGACTACGTAGACGCGCAGTTCCAGGCCTTCCAGTCGGTGCTGGCCAAGACCCTGGAGGCGGTCGGCCGCGGCCGGCAGAAGCTGCAGGGCGCGCGGCCCACGGACCAGCTCGGCGAGACCTTCGGGCAGGCCGGCGTGGGGCACACGGGCACGGACGAGAGCTACCTGGCGGAGCTGGCCGAGCTCGCCGACGGCCCGGCGCCGGGCCCGGCGCACCAGCGGGCCGGCGCCCCGGAGCCCGCGGCCCCGCCGCACCCCGCCGCGCCGCACGCCGTCCCGCAGCCCGCCGCCGCGGCGTACTACGACGGCACCGCCGCGCAGGGCTACGCCCAGCCCGGCTACCCGCAGCCGGACCAGCCGGACTACCCGCAGGACTACGGCCAGAACTACGGCCAGGGCTACCAGCAGGGCTACGAGCAGCCCGACCCCGGCTACGGCTGGCCGCAGCAGGCCGGGCAGCAGGAGCCGGCCCAGCCCGGTTCGTACGCCGACGCCGCCCAGCAGGCGCCGTACGGCCAGGGCGAGCCGCACCTGCCGCAGCAGGGCGGCTACACCCCGACGCCGGCCGCGCTCGACGAGACGAGCCTCTTCGACACCAGCATGATCGACATGGAGCAGCTCCGGCAGTACGACGACCGCGGCCGCTGAGCCGCCGGTGGGGCGCCCGCGGGGGCGCCGCCGGGGGCCCGTCCGCTGACCGGCGCCCGGATTGGGTCCTGGGCGGGGTCTCAAGTATTCTGGATCCTCGCCCTATCGCACCGCAGCCCGTCCCTGCCCGTCACGCGCAGGGTGCACGAAAGCAGGAAAGCCCTGAAAGCCCATCCGGACCACCGCGCCCCTCTCGTGTTCGACACACGGGACCTGGGCCGGCGTCCCGGTACGCTCAAGCGGCTGACCCGCACCGTGCCGGCGCCCAAGGACCTCGGCAACGAGGTGGTGGGCGTGCCGGAGGGCGACCCCGTCGAGCTTGAGCTGCGGCTGGAGTCCGTGATGGAGGGCGTGCTCGTCACGGGCACCGCCCGGGCACGGGCGACGGGCGAGTGCGTAAGGTGTCTGGAGCCGCTCGGGCAGGAGCTTCGAGTGGATTTCCAGGAGATGTACTCCTACCCGGAGACGGACGCCAGGGGCCGCGTGGCCCGCGGCGGCGGCTCCGGCGCGGACGCCGAGGAGGCGGACGCGGAGGAGGAGACGCTGTACCTCGAGGACGACCTGTTCGACCTCGAACCGGAGCTGCGCGACGCGGTGGTGCTCACGCTGCCGCTGCAGCCGGTGTGCCGGGAGGACTGCCCGGGCCTGTGCCCCGACTGCGGGGCGCGGCTCGCGGACGACCCGGACCACCGCCACGACGCCGTCGACCCCAGGTGGGCGGCGTTGCAGGGACTCGCCGAGACCGTCTCGGACGGCGAGAAGGACGATACGAGCGGCGCTGACGACGGCGCCGGCGAGAAGCAGGAGAAGTAGCCGTGGCCGTTCCGAAGCGGAAGATGTCACGCAGCAACACGCGCCACCGCCGGTCGCAGTGGAAGGCTGCGGTCCCGCACCTGGTGGCATGCGAGCGCTGCCACGAGCCGAAGCAGCAGCACATCGCCTGCCCGAACTGCGGCACGTACAACCGCCGCCAGGTCCTCGAGGTCTGAGCGACGGGGAGAAGGCTCATGTCAGATGCCACTACGCCGCGGAAGGCGCCGGCTGGACATCCGGATACGGCCTCGTCCCCCAAGATCCTGGAAGGGCGGCTCGGGTACGAACTCGAGCCCGCCCTTCTGGTACGCGCCCTGACCCACCGCTCGTTCGCGTACGAGAACGGCGGTCTGCCCACCAACGAGCGGCTGGAGTTCCTCGGGGACTCGGTGCTCGGCCTGGTGGTCACCGACACGCTGTTCCGGGGCCACCCCGACCTGCCCGAGGGTCAGCTGGCCAAGCTGCGGGCCGCGGTGGTCAACTCGCGTGCGCTCGCCGAGGTGAGCCGCGGGCTCGACCTCGGCGCGTTCATCCGGCTCGGCCGGGGCGAAGAGGGCACGGGCGGCCGGGACAAGGCGTCGATCCTCGCGGACACGCTGGAGGCCGTCATCGGCGCGGTCTATCTGGACAAGGGACTCGACGCGGCGTCGGAGCTGGTGCACCGGCTGTTCGACCCGCTGATCGAGAAGTCCTCGAACCTCGGGGCGGGTCTTGACTGGAAGACGTCGCTGCAGGAGCTGACGGCCGCCAGGGGACTGGGCGTGCCGGAGTACCTGGTCAGCGAGACCGGCCCGGACCACGAGAAGACCTTCACGGCTGCCGCCCGCGTCGGTGGTGTCACGTACGGCACCGGCACCGGCCGCAGCAAGAAGGAAGCGGAGCAGCAGGCGGCGGACACCGCGTGGCGCGCGATCAGCGCCGCGGGGGCGGCCGGCGGCGGCGAAGCGGGCAAGGGCGCGGCGGGGAGCAACGGCTCCGCGGCGTCGGCGGACGAGCCGGGCCCCGCGCCGCAGGACTCCGCGGACGGGGACGCCGCCGCGGGCTCCGCCGGGGAACCGCAGTCCGCCGACCGGTAGCGCGCCGATGCCGGAGCTGCCGGAGGTCGAGGTGGTGCGCCGCGGCCTGGCGAAGTGGGTTGCGGGCCGGACGGTGGCGTCCGTCGACGTGCTGCACCCCCGGTCCGTACGCCGGCACCCGGCGGGCGCGGGCGACTTCGCCGCCCGGCTGGTGGGGCACCCGCTGGGGGAGCCGCGGCGCCGCGGCAAGTACCTGTGGCTGCCGCTGGCGGACGGCCCGGATTCGGTGCTCGCGCACCTCGGCATGAGCGGCCAGCTGCTGGTCCAGCCGGAGGCGGCGGCGGACGAGAAGCACCTGCGGATCCGGGTCCGCTTCGCGGACGCGACGGGCACGGAGCTGCGCTTCGTCGACCAGCGGACGTTCGGCGGCCTGTCGCTGCACCCGAACGCGGCCGAGGGGCTGCCCGACGTCATCGCGCACATCGCCCGGGACCCGATGGACCCGGCGTTCGACGACGCGGCGTTCCACACGGCGCTGCGCGGCAGCCGCACCACCATCAAGCGGGCCCTGCTGAACCAGTCGCTGATCAGCGGCGTCGGCAACATCTACGCGGACGAGGCCCTGTGGCGCTCCCGCATCCACTACGAGCGCCCCACCGCCGGCTTCACCCGGCCCCGTACCGCGGAACTGCTCGGGCACGTACGGGCGGTGCTGAGCGCCGCGCTCGACGTCGGCGGCACGAGCTTCGACAGCCTCTACGTGAACGTCAACGGCGAGTCGGGCTACTTCGCCCGCTCGCTCGACGCGTACGGCCGCGAGGACGAACCCTGCCGTCGCTGCGGCACCCCGATCCGCCGCCGCCCGTGGATGAACCGCTCCAGCTACTTCTGCCCCCGCTGCCAGCGCCCCCCGCGCCGCTGACGCGGGCGGCGGAACAGCGGAGGGCCGCCTCGGAAGGCGCCTTCAGAAGCCGAAGTTCTGCGTCCACCAGGGGCCGCCGTCGGCGAAGTGCGCGCCGACGCCCAGGGTGCGGAAGTCGCAGTTCAGGATGTTGGCGCGGTGGCCCTCGCTGTTCATCCAGGCGTCCATCACCGACTGCGCGTTCGCCTGGCCGCGGGCTATGTTCTCGCCGCCGAGGTCCGTTATGCCGTACTCCTGCGCGCGGTCCCACGGGTCGTCCCCGTCGGGGTCGGTGTGGTCGAAGAAGCCGCGCTCGGCCATGTCCTCGCTGTAGTCGCCGGCCAGCTTCGCCAGCTCCGGGTCCCTCGTCAGCGGGCGGCAGCCCGCCTGCGCGCGCTCCTGGTTGACCAGCCGCAGGACCTCCGCCTCCGCGACGGTGGCCGCGTCGGCCGTGGCGGTCGGCTTCGCGCTGCGGGTGGGCTCGGAGGTCTCGGTCTCGGTCTTCGTCGGGGACGGGGCCTTCGACGTCGTACGGGACGGGGTCGGGGACTCGGACGACGGCTCCGCCGAGTCCGAGGGCTCGCGCTCGGGGGCCGTCGTGGACGGCGAGGCGCTCTTCGACTCCCGGCCGTCCGCGGCCTTCGTGTCGTCCGCGCCGTCCTTCTTCGCGTCCGGCGTCCCGCTCTCCGGCCGGTCCGAGCCGCGGCCCGCGGTCGGCGACGCCTCCCGCGGCGGCAGCTCCGAGGAGCCCTGCGTACTCGGCGCCGGCGGGTCGCCGGCCTCTACGTGGCCGGCCGGGCCGCCGTCGTCGCGGTCGAGGTCGAACCCGTTGCCGAGGACCCCGGAGGCCATCGCCACCGCGCCCACCGCCAGCGCCGCCGACGTACCGAGCATCCCGGCCCTGGCCGGGCTCTGCTTGCGGTGCTGCCCCCGCGGCCGGCCGGAGCCGTACACCTCGTGGCCGCCGTAGGCGTCGTACGCACCGGGCGTGCCCCGGCGGCGTACGGAAGAGGGCTGGGGCTCCGAGCGTCTGTGGCGGCCCATCCGGCTGACACCTCACGTCCGACGACAACTGTTTCACACGTTCACATCACCCACACGGGCGAATTACTGTCGGGAGACTGTACGCCATGCCCCCCGTCCCGTACGTGCCCGTGGGCCGATCGTCCGGATAGCGTGCGTTACATGAGTGCAGACGTACGCATGACGGCATGGGTGCGCGGCACGGTCCAGGGGGTCGGCTTCCGCTGGTTCGCCCGCGCGCGGGCGCTGGAGATCGGCGGCCTCGGCGGCTTCGCCGCCAACCTCGCGGACGGCCGCGTGCAGATCGTCGCCGAGGGCCCGCGGGAGCAGTGCCAGGAGTTGCTGGAGTGGCTGCGGTCCGACGACACGCCGGGCCGTGTCGCGGGTGTGACGGAGATCTGGGACGAGCCGCGCGGCGGATATCACTCATTCGCGATCCGCTGAGCACGCTCCGCCATAAGGGCTGGTCCAACAGGGATGACCAGCGGGTTGCCAAGGGCTTCCGGGCGTGCAAAGCTCTCACACCAGACGGGTCCCGCCGCCCCCCGCGGCCTGCATTTCCCGGGGCTGCGCCCGATGCGGGGTGTGATCGTGTTGACCGTCAAACTATTTGGTGAGACGCTTGAAGCCCCGCGCACCCTAGCTGTTTGTGCCATGGGCAGACACGCGGGTGCGAATCCCTCACGACCCACACCGCTCGGTCGGTCACTCAGTGTGGAGGACCTTCAATCATGGCAAAGGCGCTTCTCGGTTACGTCGGCGGCACTGACCCGCGACTCCTCGCCGAGATGCGACGGCTGCAGCAGCGTGTCCAGGACCTGGAGTCGGAGCTCGTCCGCGTCCAGGCCGAGAACGATATGCTCGCCGCCGCCGCTGCTCACAACAGCGAGTCACTGCTCGACGTATCCCAGGCGGAGCCTGCGCTCACCTGACATTCCCGCAACTTCCGTCAGGTCTGCACCTCAACCGCTTGAGATAACTGTCAAGGGACGCTTAGCGGCGTCCCTTCGTCGTTTCTCCACGGTCTTACGGATCCCCGAGCACGGAACCCGCCCCCGAAGCCGGCGCACCGGGGTGATGCTCAGTAATTGATGTGCCCCGGCGGTTACCCAGTGAAACCGGCTTGCGCGATAGAGTCTCGGGCACATGTTTCGTCGGCGGAGGAGAGTTCGCCAGTGCACTTGAAGGGCCTCACGCTCCGGGGGTTCAAATCCTTCGCCTCCGCCACCACCCTCCGCTTCGGGCCGGGTATCACCTGTGTCGTCGGTCCGAACGGCTCGGGAAAGTCCAATGTGGTGGACGCGCTGTCCTGGGTGATGGGGGAGCAGGGGGCGAAGTCCCTGCGGGGCGGCAAGATGGAGGACGTCATCTTCGCCGGGACCACCGGCCGGCCGCCGCTCGGCCGCGCCGAGGTCTCGCTCACGATCGACAACTCCGACGGCGCGCTGCCCATCGACTACTCCGAAGTGACCATCACCCGGACGATGTTCCGCAGCGGCGGCAGCGAATACCAGCTCAACGGCGACACCTGCCGCCTCCTCGACATCCAGGAGCTGCTCTCCGACTCCGGCATCGGCCGCGAGATGCACGTCATCGTCGGCCAGGGCCAGCTCGACTCCGTCCTGCACGCCGACCCCTCCGGCCGCCGCGCCTTCATCGAGGAGGCAGCCGGCGTCCTCAAGCACCGCAAACGCAAGGAGAAGGCGCTGCGCAAGCTGGACGCGATGCAGGCCAACCTCGCCCGCGTCCAGGACCTCAGCGACGAACTGCGCCGCCAGCTCAAGCCGCTCGGCCGGCAGGCCGCCGTCGCCCGCCGCGCCGCCGTCATCCAGGCCGACCTGCGCGACGCCCGGCTCCGGCTGCTCGCCGACGACCTCGTCACCCTGCGCGCGGCGCTCGCCGCCGAGATCGCCGACGAGGCGGCGCTGAAGGAGCGCAAGGAGGCCGCCGAGGCCCAGTTGGCCGCCGCCCGCACCCGCGAGGCCGCCCTGGAGGAGCAGGTGCGGGCCCTCACCCCGCGGCTCACCGAGGCGCAGGGCGCCTGGCACGAACTCGGCCAGCTCGCCGAGCGGGTCCGCGGCACCGTCAGCCTCGCCGACGCCCGCGCCAAGCACGCCACCGCCACGCCCGAGGAAGAGCGCCGCGGGCGCGACCCGGAGGACCTGGAGCGCGAGGCCGAACGCATCCGGCAGCAGGAGGCCGAACTCGAAGCCGCCCTGGAGGCCGCGGAGCGGGCGCTGGAGGACACCGTCGCCCACCGCGCCGAGTTGGAGCGGGAACTCGCCGCCGAGGAGCGCCGGCTGAAGGACGCCGCCCGCGCCGTCGCCGACCGCCGGGAGCGGCTCGCCCGGCTCAGCGGCAAGGTCACCGCCGCCCGCGGTCGTGCCGCCTCCGCGCAGGCCGAGATCGACCGGCTCGCCACCGCGCGCGACGAGGCCCGGGAGCGGGCCGCCGGCGCGCAGGAGGCGTACGAGACGCTGCAGGCCGAGGTCGACGGGCTGGCGGCGGACGACGGCGAACTGGCCGCCGAGCAGGAGGCGGCGAAGAGCGCCTTGAAGGCCG
This sequence comes from Streptomyces sp. CNX435, assembly GCF_059570575.1. NCBI lineage: Bacteria > Bacillati > Actinomycetota > Actinomycetes > Kitasatosporales > Streptomycetaceae > Streptomyces > Streptomyces sp. CNX435. Next base: position 26,115 of record NZ_JCANTA010000019.1, read on the forward strand.
CCGAGGCGGAGCTGGGCGCCGCCCGCGACGCCGCCGCCGAGGCCGAGCGCGCCCGCGCCGCCACCACCGCCCGCCGCGACGCGCTCGCCCTCGGGCTGCGCCGCAAGGATGGCACCGGCACCCTGCTGCAGGCGCGCGACAAGCTGACCGGCGTGCTCGGCCCGGCCGCCGAACTGCTCACCGTCGCCCCGGGGTACGAGGTCGCCGTCGCCGCCGCCCTCGGCGCCGCCGCCGACGCCCTCGCCGTCTCCGGCCCGGCCGCCGCGGCGGACGCGCTGCGGCTGCTGCGCAAGCACGACGCCGGTCGCGCCGCGCTGCTCCTCGGCGACGCCCCGTACGAGCCGCAGCCCGACGGCGCACTCCCGCCCGGCGCCCGCCACCTCGCCGCCCTCGTCTCCGGCCCCGACCAACTGCTGCCCGCCGTGCGCCGGCTGCTGGCCCGTACCGTGTACGTCGCCACCCTGGAGGACGCCGAGGACCTCGTCGCCGCCCGGCCCGAGCTGACCGCCGTCACCGCCGACGGCGACGTCTTCGGCGGCCACTTCGCCCACGGCGGCTCCGCCGGCGCCCCCAGCCTGCTGGAGGTGCAGGCGTCCGTCGACGAGGCGGCGGCGGAGCTGACGGAGCTGGACGCCCGCTGCGCGGAGCTGCGCGAGCGGCAGGAGACCGCCGTCGCCCGGCGCGCCGGGTGCGCCGCGCTCGTCGAGGAGCTGGGCGGCCGGCGCAGCACCGCGGACCGGGAGAAGTCCCGCGTCGCCGGCGAGCTGGGCCGGCTCGCCGGGCAGGCGCGTGCCGCCGCCGGCGAGGCCGAGCGCAGCGCCGCCGCGGCGGCCCGCGCCGAGGAGGCCCTGGCCCGCGCCGTCGCCGAGGCGGAGGAGCTGGCGGCGCAGCTGGAGACCGCCGAGGAGGAGGCTGGCGCCGACGACGACGGGGACGACGGTTCCGATACGTCCGTACGGGACCGGCTCGCCGCCGACGGTGCCAACGCCCGGCAGACCGAGATGGAGGCCAGGCTCCAGGTCCGTACCCACGAGGAGCGCGTCAAGGGCCTCGCCGGCCGCGCCGACGGACTCGACCGCGCCGCCCGCGCCGAGCGCGAGGCGCGCACCCGCGCCGAGCGCCGCCGCGCCCGGCTGCGGCACGAGGCGGCCGTCGCCACGGCGGTCGCCGCCGGCGCCCGGCAGCTCCTCGCGCACGTCGAGGTCTCCCTCGCCCGCGCCGAGGAGGAGCGCGCCGCCGCCGAGCGGGCGCGCGCCGAGCGCGAGCAGGACCTCGGCCGGCAGCGCCGGCTCTCCCGCGAGCTGGCCGACGAACTGGACAAGCTGACGGACTCCGTCCACCGCGGCGAGGTGCTGGGCGCGGAGAAGCGGCTGCGCATCGAGCAGCTGGAGGGGCGGGCGCTGGAGGAGCTGGGCGTCGAGCCGGCCGACCTGGTGGCGGAGTACGGGCCGGACCAGCTCGTGCCGCCGTCGCTGCCGGCGGAGGGCGAGGAACTGCCCGAGGACCCCGAACACCCGCGTAACCGGCCGCGGCCGTACGCGCGGGCCGAGCAGGAGAAGCGGCTGAAGGCCGCGGAGCGCGCGTACACCAGGCTCGGCAAGGTCAACCCGCTGGCGCTGGAGGAGTTCGCGGCGCTGGAGGAGCGGCACAAGTTCCTCACCGAGCAGCTCGACGACCTCAAGCGCACCCGCGCCGACCTGCTGCAGGTGGTCAAGGAGGTCGACGAGCGCGTCGAGCAGGTCTTCACCGACGCCTTCCACGACACCGCCCGCGAGTTCGAGGGCGTCTTCTCCCGCCTCTTCCCCGGCGGCGAGGGCCGGCTGATCCTCACCGACCCGGACGACATGCTCAACACCGGCGTGGAGGTGGAGGCGCGCCCGCCGGGCAAGAAGGTCAAGCGGCTGTCGCTGCTGTCCGGCGGCGAGCGGTCGCTGACGGCGGTGGCGATGCTGGTGGCGATCTTCATGGCCCGGCCGAGCCCGTTCTACGTGATGGACGAGGTCGAGGCGGCGCTCGACGACACCAACCTGCAGCGCCTGGTGCGGCTGATGCAGGAGCTGCAGCGGACCTCGCAGCTCATCGTGATCACGCACCAGAAGCGCACGATGGAGGTCGCGGACGTCCTGTACGGCGTCTCGATGCAGGGCGACGGGGTCTCCAAGGTGATCAGCCAGCGGCTCAGCTGACCGATTGACGTGGCTGCCCCGGCCCAGGGCCGGGGATCTACGCCCACGCACGCGCGCGATACTGGAGGCGCTGTGACTCCGCCCGCAGAGGGCTTCTCACTCTGCCGCCGGAGCAGCTTCGTGACGGTCAAGCCCTGACCGCTTCCTGGGAAGGCGGCCAGAACAGCACCCGGCAGGGCTGCGATGATGGGGTCGTGGACATCATCGCCATCGTCATCGCCATCGCCGTCGTCGCAGTCCTCGCCGCGGGCGGCCTGGTCGTCGGCTCCCGCCGCCGGAAGCAGCTGCCCGCGCCGCCGCCGTCGCCCGGCGCCCGGACCCCCGCCGAGCCGCAGGTCGGCGACGAGGCGGGGGAGCCCGGCGACGAGCAGCGCAGGACCATCGAGGAGGTGGGCCTGCCCGGCGAGGGCCCGGCCGCCGTCGGCACCGCCGTCGCCGAGCCGCCCGCGGTCGAGGCGCCGCCCGAGCCGGAGGTCCCCGCGCCGTCGGCGGGCCGGCTCGTACGGCTGCGCGCCCGGCTGGCCCGCTCGCAGAACTCCCTCGGCAAGGGACTGCTCGGCCTCCTCTCCCGCGAACACCTCGACGAGGACACCTGGGAGGAGATCGAGGACACGCTGCTCACCGCCGACGTCGGCGTACAGCCGACGCAGGAGCTGGTGGAGCGGCTACGCGAGCGCGTCAGGGTGCTCGGTACGCGCACGCCGGAGGAGCTGCGCACGCTGCTGCGCGAGGAGCTGCTGGCGCTGGTCGGCACGGACGCCGACCGGACGGTGCACACCGCCGAGTCCGTCGGCCCCGAGGGCGCCGAGGTGCCGGGCATCGTGCTGGTCGTCGGCGTGAACGGCACCGGCAAGACCACCACCACCGGCAAGCTCGCCCGGGTGCTCGTCGCCGACGGCAAGTCCGTGGTGCTCGGCGCCGCCGACACCTTCCGGGCCGCCGCCGCCGACCAGCTGCAGACGTGGGGCGAGCGGGTCGGCGCCCGTACCGTACGCGGGCCGGAGGGCGGGGACCCGGCGTCCGTCGCGTACGACGCGGTGAAGGAGGCCGTCGCCGAGGGCGCCGACGTGGCGCTCATCGACACCGCCGGGCGGCTGCACACCAAGACCGGGCTCATGGACGAGCTGGGCAAGGTCAAGCGGGTGGTGGAGAAGCACGGGCCGGTCGGCGAGGTGCTGCTCGTACTGGACGCCACCACCGGGCAGAACGGGCTGGTGCAGGCGCGGGTCTTCGCGGAGGTCGTGGACATCACCGGGCTGGTGTTGACGAAGCTGGACGGGACGGCCAAGGGCGGGATCGTGATCGCGGTGCAGCGGGAGCTGGGCGTGCCGGTCAAGCTGGTGGGCCTGGGCGAGGGCGCGGACGACCTGGCGCCGTTCGAGCCCGAGGCGTTCGTGGACGCGCTGGTCGGCGACTGAGCCGAGCGCTGGCCCGGTCGCGGCACGGCAGGGCTTGGCGGGGCAGGGGTCGGCGGGCAGGGCTCGGCGGGGCACCGCACGGCACGGGCACGGCACGCCTCGGCGGCCGGCGACGAAGCGCGGCGCCGGCGTCAGCCGGAGCGCAGCCAGCAGCTCTGTGCGTACGCCAGCGTGCCCAGCAGGAGCCGCGCCGGCGGCGGGCCGCCCGCCGTGTCCAGCGTGGGCGGGCGCAGCCAGCGCACGGGTCCGAGGCCGCGCAGGTCGCAGGGCGGGGCGAGCAGATGGTCGCCGCGGCCCAGGCAGCGCAGGTCGAGCCGGGCGCCGTCCCAGCCCATGCGGTACAGCAGCCGGGGCAGCTCGGCGGCGGCGCCGGGGGCGACGAAGAAGTGCGCCCGACCGTCCGGGGTGGCGCTGACCGGGCCGAGCGGCAGCCCCATGCGCTCCAGCCGGGGCAGCGCCCGCCGGCCGGCGACGGCGCTGACTTCCAGGGCGTCGAACGCCCGGCCCACCGGGAGCAGCACCGCGGCCGCGGGCGTGTCCGCCCAGGCGTCGGTCACCTCGTCCAGCGGGGTGCCGGCGGGGACGGGACGGGCGTCGGGCAGCGGATGCTCGCCGGGGGCGGGGCAGGCGGCGCCCGCCGCGCAGGAGCAGACGCGCCCGCCGCCGGGGGCGCGCACGAGGGGCGCGCCGGGCAGCACGTCCCAGCCCCAGAGCCCGGTGTACTCCGCCACGGCCGTCGCCGCGTGTCCGGCGGACGTACGGGCGCGCCGGACGGATCCGAAGTCGCGCCGGCCGATGTCGCGTCGGCCGCGGATGCCGCCGATCGTGAAGCCCATGCCCCCTCCAACTGCTCGCCGGTGCGGTTGGTCACCGCACCTGTCTCACTCACAGCAGTTTGCTGGTAACACTGTGTTGTCGGGGAGGTGCATCCGGGGTGTGCTGGCGCGCCAGGGGGTAGCGTGGCCCGCGGCGCGCGCCCGGCCGAACACCACTCCGCCTGTTGCGGTGTCGCCCCTCGTCAAGTCAACCGCGTGTCCGAGACGCGGCGTTCACTCGTAGGGGTGGCGAATGGTGGCGTTTCCGGGATCGCGCTCGCGAAACGGTGATCGTAGGATTACTTTCGGTGCAAGCGGCGGCGGCATGCGACATGTGGATATGCCAACGGCAGGAATTGCCCCCGGGCTTCGGGGGCTCCGGTTCCGGGGATAATCCGGGGGCACCACGACGGCCGAGGCGGGATGGGGGCGTTGGAGTTGGACGGCACGGGCGGCAGCCGTACCGGCGCCACCGGCGCGGGCAAGAGCCCCAACGAGGAGCTGACTTCCTGGTTCATGCGCAGTGGCTGGTCCAAGGGCGAGCTGGCCCGCCAGGTCAACCGCCGGGCCCGCCGGCTCGGCGCGCACCACATCAGCACCGACACCTCCCGCGTCCGCCGCTGGCTCGACGGCGAGCAGCCGCGCGAGCCGATCCCGCGGATCCTCTCCGAGCTGTTCTCCGAGCGCTTCGGCTGTGTCGTGGGCGTCGACCAGCTCGGTCTGCACGCCGCCCGCCCTCGCCCCGCGGTCTCCGGCATCGACCTGCCCTGGACGGCCGAGGAGACCGTCGAGCAGATCAGCGAGTTCTCCCGCAGCGACCTCATGCTCGCCCGCCGCGGCTTCCTCGGCACCTCGCTGAACGTCGCCGCGGGCCCCGTCCTCGTCGAGCCCATGCAGCGCTGGCTGGCGCAGCCCCCCACCGGCCCCGCGGCCCCCGCCCCTGCCGCTGCCGCCTCCGCCGCGCCCGGCGGCGCCCCGCCCGGCCCCGTCGCCCTCTCCGGCCCCGAGCTGGACCTGCTGGAGACCACCACCGCCAAGTTCCGCCAGTGGGACGCCCAGTGCGGCGGCGGCCTGCGCCGCAAGGCCGTCGTCGGCCAGCTGCACGAGATCACGGACCTGCTGCAGGAGCCGCACCCGCCCGCCGTCGCCGGGCGGCTGTTCCGTATCACCGCCGAACTCTCCCAGCTCGCCGGCTGGATGAGCTACGACGTGGGCCTCCAGCCCACCGCCCAGAAGTACTTCGTCCTCGCCCTGCACGCCGCCAAGGAGGCCGGCGACCGGCCCCTCGGCGCGTACGTCCTGTCCAGCATGGCCCCCCAGATGATCCACCTCGGCCGCGCCGACGACGCCCTGGAGCTGATCCACCTCGCGCAGTACGGCAGCCGCGACAGCGCCACGGCCCGTACCCAGTCGATGCTGTATGCGATGGAGGCCCGCGCGTACGCCAACCTCGGCCGCCCCGACCGCTGCCACCGCGCCGTCCGCATGGCCGAGGACTGCTTCACCGAGATCGACCCCGGCCGGCCCGAGCCCGACTGGATCCGCTTCTTCTCCGAGGCCGAGCTGAACAGTGAGAACGCCCATTCCTACCGCGACCTCGCGTACGTCGCCGGCCGCAGCCCCACATACGCCGCCCTCGCCCGGCCCGTCATGGCGCGCGCCGTCGAGCTGTTCGCCGCCGACGCCGAGCACCGCCGCTCGTACGCGCTGAACCTCGTCGGCCTGGCCACCGTCCACCTGCTGGAGGAGCAGCCCGAGCGGTGCGCCCTGAGCGCCGGCGAGGCCCTCACGGTGGCCCGCCAGGTGCGCTCTGAGCGGGTCAACACCCGGCTGCGCAAGACCGTCGACACCGCCGTGCGCCGCTACGGCGAGGTCGGCGAGGTCGCCGACCTCGCCGACCGGCTCGCCCGCGAGCTGCCGGAGAACCTGGAAGCCGCCGGCTGAGTCCGGGCCCGCGGCTTCCAGGCCACCCGGCCCGTCCCCCGGACGGGCCGCCCCCGTGGTGCGGCCGAGAGTAACCGCGCCGCCGCGGGCCCGCGGGGAGTTCACAGCCCCGTAACACCCCCGCGGCCTTCGTCACACCCTCGAAACACCGGGGGGCGGTGGCGGAAACCCCGCTGCGCCAGCCTCTTGCGCATTCCGGCCCGCACACCTCATACCGCATGGGCCGCACGCAGAGGAGACGCGACGTTGAATGGCGCTGATACCGCATTCGTCCTGATCAGCGCGGCGCTGGTCATGTTGATGACGCCCGGTCTTGCCTTCTTCTACGGGGGCATGGTGCGGGTCAAAAGCACCCTGAACATGCTGATGATGAGCTTCATCTCGCTGGGCATCGTCAGCATCCTGTGGGTCCTCTACGGCTACAGCCTCACCTTCGGCGACGACATCGGCGGAGGCGTCCTCGGCAACCTCGACCACGCCGGGCTGGCGGAGATCACCCCCGACACGCTGACGGGAGGTGACGAGGGCATCCCGGTGCTGGCGTTCGCGGCGTTCCAGCTGATGTTCGCCATCATCACCCCGGCCCTGATCAGCGGCGCCCTCGCGGACCGGGTGAAGTTCACCGCCTGGGCCCTGTTCGTCGCCCTGTGGGTCACGGTCGTCTACTTCCCCGTCGCCCACTGGGTCTGGGGCCCCGAGGGCTTCATCGGCCTCAACGGCGACATCAAGGCCATCGACTTCGCCGGCGGCACCGCCGTGCACATCAACGCCGGGGTCGCGGCGCTGGCCGCCGTCCTGGTCGTAGGAAAGCGCATCGGCTTCAAGAAGGACCCGATGCGGCCGCACAACCTGCCCTTCGTGCTGCTGGGCGCCGGGCTGCTGTGGTTCGGCTGGTTCGGCTTCAACGCCGGCTCCGAGCTGGCCGCCGACGGCATCGCCGCGACGATGCTCCTCAACACACAGGTCGCCACGGGCGCCGCGGTCGTCGGCTGGCTGATCTACGAGAAAGTGCGCCACGGCTCCATCACCATGCTCGGCGCGGCCTCCGGCGCCATCGCCGGCCTGGTGGCGATCACTCCCTCCGGCGCGTCCGTGAACGCCATGGGCGCCCTGGCCATCGGGATCATCGCCGGCGTCGTCTGCGCCTGGGCCGTGGGCCTGAAGTACAAGCTGGGCTACGACGACTCGCTCGACGTCGTCGGCGTCCACCTCGTCGGCGGGATCGTCGGCACGCTGGCGGTCGGCTTCTTCGCCATCGACGACATCGGCCTGTTCTACGGCGGCGGGCTGGAGCAGCTCGGCCGGCAGGCGGCCGGCGCGGGCGTGGTGCTCGTGTACACGTTCGTCGTCACCTGGCTGCTTGCCAAGGGCATCGACCGGCTGGTGGGCTTCCGGGTCGGAGAGGACGAGGAGCTCGCGGGCGTCGACCAGTCGCAGCACGCGGAGAGCGCGTACGACTTCAGCGGCGTCGGCTCGGCCGCGTCGGTGGCCGCGGCGCCGGCGGCGGTGGGCGGTCAGGCGACGGGCACGGAGAGGGCGGCTACGGCCGCGGAGAAGAAGGTGGACGCGTGAAGCTCATCACGGCAGTGATCAAGCCGCACCGGCTGGACGAGGTCAAGGAGGCCCTGCAGGCCTTCGGGGTGCAGGGGCTGACGGTCACGGAGGCCAGCGGCTACGGCAGGCAGCGCGGCCACACCGAGGTATACCGGGGCGCGGAGTACACCGTCGACCTCGTACCGAAGGTGCGGATCGAGGTGCTGGTGTCGGACGACGACGCCGAGGAGCTGGTGGATGTCGTGGTGAAGGCCGCGCGGACCGGCAAGATCGGCGACGGCAAGGTGTGGAGCGTACCGGTCGACACGGCGGTACGGGTACGGACGGGCGAGCGCGGCCCCGACGCGCTCTGACCTCGCGGTCGGCGACCCCCGCCCGCGGCCGGCCCCGCGACGCGGCGGGCCGGCCGCGGGCGGACCAACTGGCGGGAGTACGTGGGTGACGGACACCGGGCGACAGCAGCCGGGCGGACAGCAGGGGGAGCCCGCGCCCGCGGGCGGGGAACCGGGGGAGTCCGGGACCGCGGCGGGTGCCGGGGGGTCCTCGCGGGGCGCGTCGGCGCCTGCGCCCGTGGCGCGGGCGCAGACGCCGACCGCGGAGGCCGCGCAGTCGGACGGCCTCGCCGGCGGGGCGTCGGCGACGGCGTCGGCGTCGGCCGAGACGGTCGCCGGGGCACCACCGCGTGAGCGCCGCAGAGATGCGCTCGCGCCCGCGGCGCTGACGGTGCCCGGCGGGGCGGACCGGCGGGACGCGGTGGGAGGGCCCGCGGCCGAGACTTCGGCGGAGCGGAGCGTGGCCGGCTCGGCGCCCGCCGGTACCGGGCCGGGCAAGCGCGCGGCCGGTGTGCAGGCGAGTGCGCGGCGCGGTCCCGGTGACGCACCCGTGGCCGGGCTCGTACCGTCGGCCGGAGCGGACGGAGTGCAACCGGCGGGCGGCGTGGCGTCCTTCGTACCGGAATCCGGTGAATCCGGCGAATCCGGGGCGCCGCAGGCCGAGGAGACGTACGCCGCGACGCGGGTGCGGCTGCTCCGCGCCGAGGGCGGCACGGAGCGGCGTGCCGCGCTGGCCCGGGCCACCGACCGGTGGCTCGCCGGCCTGCTCCACGGGGCGACCGGCGGCGAGGGGCCCGGCGGATCGGGCGGGGCCCGCGAACCTCACGAGCCCGGTGACACCGGCGGGTTCGGCGAGGCCGGCGATGCCCGCGGACCCCACCGGCCCACCGGTGCACCCGAGTTGCGCATGCCCGGTGACGCCGGCGGCACCCCCGCGCCCGACGACGCCCGCGGAACCCGTGCCGACCGCGGCCCCCACGGACCCGGTGCCGTCCGCGGAACCGGCGGCGCCCGCGGCCCGCGTGGCGTGGCCCTCGTCGCCGTCGGCGGCTACGGGCGCGGTGAGCTGTCCCCGCGCAGCGACCTCGACCTGCTGCTCCTCCACGACGGCTCCCTCCGCCCCGGCGCACTCGCCGCACTCGCCGACCGCCTCTGGTACCCCGTCTGGGACATGGGCCTCGCCCTCGATCACTCCGTCCGCACCCCCGCCGAGGCGCTCAAGACCGCCGGCGAGGACCTCAAGGTCACCCTCGGCCTGCTCGACGCCCGCCACGTCGCCGGCGACGCCGCGCTCACCGCCGCGCTGCGCACCGCCGTCTTCGCCGACTGGCGCAACCGCGCCGCCCGCCGGCTCCCCGAGCTGCGCGAGCTGGGCCGGGAGCGCGCCGAGCGCCACGGTGAGCTGCAGTTCCTGCTGGAGCCGGACCTGAAGGAGGCCCGCGGCGGCCTCCGTGACGCCACCACCCTGCGCGCCGTCGCCGCCTCCTGGCTCGCCGACGCCCCCCGCGCGGGCCTGGACCGCGCCCGCGCCCGGCTCCTCGACACCCGCGACGCGCTGCACCTGACCACCGGCCGCGCCACCGACCGCCTCGCGCTGCAGGAGCAGGACCAGGTCGCCGGCGCCCTCGGCCTGCTCGACTCCGACACCCTGCTGCGCGAGGTCTACGAGGCCGCGCGCACCATCGCGTACGCCACCGACGTCACCTGGCGCGAGGTCGACCGCGTGCTGCGCGCCCGCGGCGGCCGGCGCGGCACCGCCCGCCTGCGGAGTCTCCTCGGCGCCTCCCCCCGCTCCGCGCAGCGCGACCCCGCGGAGCGCACCCCGCTCGCCGAGGGCGTCGTCGAACAGGACGGCGAGGTCGTCCTCGCTCGTACCGCGCGTCCCGCCCGCGACCCCGTGCTGCCGCTGCGTGCCGCTGCCGCCGCCGCGCAGGCGGGGCTGCCGCTGTCGCTGCACGCCGTACGGCTGCTGGCGGCGCAGGCGCCGCCGCTGCCCGTACCGTGGCCGGACGAGGCGCGCGAGCAGCTGGTGACGCTGCTCGGGGCCGGCGAGGCCACGGTGCCGGTGTGGGAGAGCCTGGAGGCGGAGGGGTTCATCACCCGGCTGCTGCCCGACTGGGAGCGGGTGCGCTGCCGCCCGCAGCGCAACCCCGTGCACCGCTGGACCGTCGACCGCCATCTCGTCGAGACGGCGGTACGGGCCGCGGCGCTCACCCGCCGCGTCGGCCGGCCGGATCTACTGCTGGTCGCCGCGCTGCTGCACGACATCGGCAAGGGCTGGCCCGGCGGCCCGGGCGGGCACAGCGTCACCGGCGAGACCATCGCCCGGGACATGGCCCGGCGCATCGGCTTCCCCGCCGCCGACGTCGACGTCGTCGCCGCCCTCGTCCGTCACCACCTGCTGCTCGTGGAGACCGCCACCCGGCGCGACCTGGACGACCCCGCGACCGTACGGCTCGTGGCCGACGCCGTCGGCGGGCGCGGCACGCTGGAGCTGCTGCACGCGCTCACCGAGGCCGACGCGCTGGCCACCGGGCCGGCGGCGTGGAGCGCCTGGCGGGCCTCGCTGGTCGCCGACCTGGCCGGACGGGTCGGCGGTGCGCTGGCCGGCGAGCCGGTCGGCGCGGCGGCGGGGGAGCGGGCCGACCGGGCGCCGGGCGCGGAGGAGGAGCGGCTGGCGGTCGAGGCGTGGCGTACGCGCGGACCGGCGCTGACGGTGCGCGCCAGGACCGAGGAGCCGCCGCCGGCGGCGGAGCCGGGCGCGGGCACAGCCGTGCAAGCGGACTCGGGCGCAGGCGTGGACGCGGGCGCAGGCGTGGACGCGGGCGGTACGGAAGACGCCGGCACCCTGCCGCTGGGCGTGGAGCTGCTCGTGGCCGTCCCCGACCGGCCGGGCGTGCTGCCGGCGCTCGCGGGCGTGCTGGCGCTGCACCGGCTGACCGTACGCACCGCCGAGCTGCGCCCCCTGCGGCTGCCCCCGGGCGTCGCCGACGACTCGCCCGCGCCGCGGGCCCCGGCACCCACCACCGCCCCGGCCGGCCCCGACGCCGCCGGCTCCACCCCCGCCGACCCCGGCGCCGCCCCGCACGTCCTCCTCCTCAACTGGCGCGTCGCCGCCGAGTACGGCTCCCTCCCCGCCGCCGACCGCCTCCGCGCCGACCTCGTGCGCGTCCTCGACGGCACCCTCGACGTCCCCGCCCGGCTCGCCGAGAGGGAGAAGGCGTACCGCCCCCGCCGCCGCGGCACCCCGGCCCCGCCGCCCCGCGTGACCGTCGCACCGGGCAGCTCCCAGGTCGCCACCGTCATCGAGGTCCGCGCCCAGGACGCCCCCGGCCTGCTGCACCGCATCGGCCGCGCGCTGGAGGCGGCCGGCGTGCAGGTGCGCGGCGCGTACGTCAGCACCCTCGGCGCCAACGCCGTCGACGCCTTCTACGTCACCGACGCCGCCAGCCGCCCGCTCGCCGATCCGGAGGCCGGAGAGCTGGCGCTTGCGGTGGAGGCGGCGCTGAGTTGAGCCGAGCGTGACTTCTACGGCCTGCCCGGCGGCGGCGATCCGCAGGGTGCGCTGCCGCCCGATGCGCTCTCCGCCGACGCGGTGGTGTGCCGCGGGGATGCCGCCCTCGCCCGGGCTTGCCCCTGGCGAGGGTGTTTGTTTCGCGCGCCGGATACCCTAGAGAGCGCGATTGCCTCCACCCCCGACCTGAGGACCGACGAGCGCCGTGTTCGACACTCTTTCCGACCGCCTGGCGAGTACGTTCAAGACCCTCCGCGGGAAAGGCCGGCTCTCCGAGGCGGACATCGACGCGACCGCGCGGGAGATCCGCGTCGCCCTCCTGGAGGCGGATGTCGCGCTGCCCGTCGTACGGGCCTTCATCAAGCAGGTCAAGGACCGCGCGCTCGGCGCGGAGGTCTCCCAGGCGCTCAACCCCGCCCAGCAGGTCATCAAGATCGTCAACGAGGAGCTCGTCGGCATCCTCGGCGGCGAGACCCGTAGGCTCCGGTTCGCCAAGACCCCGCCGACCGTGATCATGCTCGCGGGCCTGCAGGGCGCGGGCAAGACGACCCTCGCCGGCAAGCTCGGCAAGTGGCTGGCGGGCCAGGGCCACACGCCCATGCTCGTCGCCGCCGACCTCCAGCGCCCCAACGCCGTCAACCAGTTGCAGGTCGTCGGCGAGCGCGCGTCCGTCGCCGTCTTCGCCCCCGAGCCGGGCAACGGCGTCGGCGACCCGGTCCGGGTCGCGAAGGACTCCCTCACGCACGCCCGCGACAAGCAGTACGACGTCGTCATCGTCGACACCGCGGGCCGCCTCGGCGTCGACGCCGAGATGATGCAGCAGGCCGCCGACATCCGGGACGCGGTCGGCCCCGACGAGATCCTCTTCGTCGTCGACGCGATGATCGGCCAGGACGCCGTCAGCACCGCGGAGGCGTTCCGCGACGGCGTCGGCTTCGACGGCGTCGTGCTCTCCAAGCTCGACGGCGACGCCCGCGGCGGCGCCGCGCTGTCGATCGCGCAGGTCACCGGCAAGCAGATCATGTTCGCCTCCAACGGCGAGAAGCTGGACGACTTCGACGCGTTCCACCCGGACCGCATGGCGTCCCGCATCCTCGGCATGGGCGACATGCTGTCGCTGATCGAGAAGGCGGAGCAGACCTTCACCCAGCAAGAGGCCGAGAAGCTGGCGGCCAAGCTGGCGAAGGGGCCGAAGGAGTTCACGCTCGACGACTTCCTGGCGCAGATGGAGCAGGTCCGCAAGATGGGCTCCATCTCCAAGCTGCTCGGCATGATGCCCGGCATGGGCCAGATGAAGGAGCAGATCAACAACCTCGACGAGCGGGACGTGGACCGTACCGCCGCGATCATCAAGTCGATGACGCCGGGCGAGCGCCACGACCCGATGATCATCAACGGCTCGCGCCGGGCCCGTATCGCGCGCGGTTCCGGTGTCGAGGTGAGCGCGGTGAAGGGCCTGGTGGAGCGGTTCTTCGAGGCGCGCAAGATGATGTCGAAGATGGCCCAGGGCGGCGGCATGCCGGGGGTGCCGGGCATGCCCGGTATGCCGGGCGCGGTCGGCGGCAAGCGCAAGGGCAAGCAGCAGAAGAAGGCCAAGGGGCGCCAGCGCAGCGGCAATCCGATGAAGCGCAAGGCCGACGAGCAGGCCGCGGCCGAGCGCCGGGCCGCCGCCGCGGGCAGCCCGTTCGGCGGCGGCGCGGATCAGGCTCCGCAGGACTTCGAGCTGCCGGAGGAGTTCAAGAAGCTGCTCTGACGGCTCTGACGGCTCTGACGGCTCTGACGGCTCTGGCCGCGCGGGCCGCCGGCGTCCGTCGTAAACGAGTATCTGCGGCCCGCGGCCAGCCCCTACGATCTCCGCCATGGCAAAGGCACCCGTACTCACCCCCCAGGCGGACGACTTCCCGCGCTGGTATCAGGACCTGATCACCAAGGCCGAGCTGGCCGACAACGGTCCGGTGCGCGGCACGATGGTCATCCGACCGTACGGGTACGGGCTGTGGGAGCGGACGCAGCGGGAGATGGACGACCGGATCAAGGCGGCGGGCGCGCAGAACGCGTACTTCCCGCTCTTCATCCCGCAGTCCTACCTGGCCAGGGAGGCCGAGCACGTCGAGGGCTTCGCGCCCGAGCTGGCCGTCGTCACCCACGCCGGCGGCAAGGAGCTGGAGGAGCCGGTCGTGGTCCGGCCCACCTCCGAGACGATCGTCAACGACTACTTCGCCAAGTGGGTGCAGAGCTACCGCGACCTGCCGCTGCTGATCAACCAGTGGGCCAACGTGGTGCGCTGGGAGCTGCGGCCGCGCATGTTCCTGCGCACGACGGAGTTCCTCTGGCAGGAAGGGCACACCGCCCACGCGACGTACGAGGAAGCGCGCGACTACGCGGCCCGTATCCAGCGCGACGTGTACGCCGACTTCATGGTGAACGTGCTCGCGGTCGACGTGCTCCCGGGCCGCAAGACCGCCGCCGAGCGGTTCGCCGGCGCACTCAACACCCTGACCCTCGAAGCGATGATGCGCGATGGCAAAGCGCTGCAGATGGGCACCAGCCACGAGCTGGGCCAGAACTTCGCCAGGGCCTTCGGCACGCGGTACCTCACCGCGGACGGCACCCGCGAGCACGTGTGGCAGACCTCCTGGGGCTCCACGACCCGCATGGTCGGCGGCATGATCATGGTGCACGGCGACGACGACGGACTGCGCGTCCCGCCGCGGCTCGCGCCCGTGCAGGCCGTCGTGCTGGCCGTGAAGGGCGACGGGGACGTGCTCGCCAAGGTGCGCGAGGCCGGCGACCGGCTGGTCGCCGCCGGCGTACGGGTCCACGTGGACGACCGCGTCGACGTCCCCTTCGGCCGGCGGGCGGTGGACTGGGAGCTGAAGGGCGTGCCCGTACGCGTCGAGATCGGCCCGCGCGACCTGGCCGCCGGCACGGCGACGCTGGTCCGGCGCGTGCCCGGCACCAAGGAGCCGGTGGCGCTCGACGCCCTGCTCGACGAGCGCGCGGGGCTGCTGCCGAAAATTCTTGAAGAGGATCAGGAACGGTTGCTGCGCGAGTCACGTCGAATGCGTGAGGAGCGGACGACGGACGTGCGTACGGTCGCCGAGGCGGCCGAGGCGGCGGTGTCCGGCGGCTGGGCCCGTATCCCGTGGGCGGACCTCGGCCCCGAGGGCGAGGCGAAGCTGGCGGAGCAGGCCGTGTCGGTGCGCTGTCTGGTCACGGCGGATGGGGCGGTGCCGGGGGCTGACGACGAGCCCGGTACGCTCGCGGTCGTCGCCCGGGCGTACTGACCGCCGCGGGTTTCGGGCCGCCGGAGGACGCGGCCGGAACGCAGGGCGCGAAGGGTGCATGACGGTGCACAAGCGGTCACGTACAACTTTGTTGTGACCTGATCGTTTATGCGGCGAACCTTCACAGATCTGTGCAAGCGCCCCCTCCCAACCGCATCATCGTGAACTGACGGGTAGATGCAAATTATTTGGGATGCCGGGAATCGGAACACCGAAGGCGTCCCGCTCGTTAGTCCCGACGTGAGCACGACACCACTTGTACTTGCCGCGGAGCTGGCAGCCGCGTGGGCCGAGATTCAGCGGCACCACCCCGAGCTGCCGGACCTCGCCGCGCCGGAATCACTGATCGGGGAGTCCTCGTCCGCCTGCGGGGCGGAGCTGTCCTTCGAGAGACTCCTGCACGAAGCCGTTCACGGCATTGCCGCAGCCCGCGGGGTCAGGGACACCTCCCGGGCCGGCCGCTACCACAACAGACGTTTCCTCGCCATCGCGGAGGAGCTGGGCCTCGACCACCCCGACGAGCCCCACCCCAGCAGCGGGTTTTCCCTGGTCACCCTCACCCCGGCCGCCAAGAAGCGGTACCGCGCGGCTGGCGAGCGCCTCCGCAAGGCGCTGCGGGCGCACGACGCGGCCACCGCCGCCGACAGCCCGCGCAGCTTCCGCGGTCCCGCGGCCCGGCACGGGTCGTCGGGCGGTGGTGTGCGGGTGAAGGCCGTATGCGACTGCGGACGGAACGTCCGCGTCGTGCCGTCGGTCCTGGCCCAGGCCCCGATCGTGTGCGGCGGCTGCGGCAAGCCGTTCCGCATCCCGGAGACCGCCGCGGCGGCCTGACCCCCGCCCGCGCTCCCGATCGTCGAACCCGCTCGCCGAATCCCTCCCCCTGATCCGCGATCCGATCCCGTACGCGCGCCGGCGGACCGCCGGCCGGATCGCCGGGGCGGCCACCTGAAGCGGCGTGGGCCGCCCCGTACGGGGACGTCGCGCAACCGCCCGACCGGGCGGCGCCCTCGCGGGCACCGGCGGGCGGTACGAGGCGTGCGACGGCGCGGGCGGGGCGGGCGGGGCGTCGGGACCGTGTGGCACAATGGTCAGCTGAACTCGACAGCCGCACAGGAACCCTCTCTCCTCCGGCTGGCGCGTCCATCGGGCGCCAGGGCACTGCAACCCCACGCAGCACCTCGGACCGCCCAATCACGTCAACTTCAGGAGACACCACTCCCGTGGCAGTCAAGATCAAGCTGAAGCGGCTGGGCAAGATCCGGTCGCCGCACTACCGCATCGTCGTCGCCGACTCGCGCACCCGCCGTGACGGCCGGGCCATCGAGGAGATCGGGCTGTACCACCCGGTCCAGAACCCCTCGCGCATCGAGGTCGACTCGGAGCGGGCGCAGTACTGGCTGGGTGTCGGCGCGCAGCCGACCGAACCGGTGCTCGCCATCCTCAAGGTCACCGGCGACTGGCAGAAGTTCAAGGGCCTGCCGGCGCCCGAGCCGATGAAGGTCCCGGAGCCGAAGGCCGACAAGCGTGCCCTCTTCGAGGCCGCGGCCAAGGACGCCGCCGACGAGCCCAAGGGCGACGCGGTGACTCCCAAGGCGAAGAAGGCTGAAAAGGCCGACAAGGCTGAAAAGGCCGACAAGGCTGAAAAGGCCGAGAAGGCTGAGAAGACC
This sequence comes from Streptomyces sp. CNX435, assembly GCF_059570575.1. Taxonomy (NCBI): domain Bacteria; kingdom Bacillati; phylum Actinomycetota; class Actinomycetes; order Kitasatosporales; family Streptomycetaceae; genus Streptomyces; species Streptomyces sp. CNX435. The sequence goes on from NZ_JCANTA010000019.1 coordinate 42,832, forward strand.
GACAAGGCCGAGAAGGCTGACAAGGCTGACAAGGCCGAGAAGAAGGCCGACGCCGAGCCCGCCGGGGCCTGACGATGCTCGAAGAAGCCCTTGAGCACCTGGTGAAGGGCATCGTCGACAACCCCGACGAGGTCGAGGTCAGCGAGCGCAACCTGCGCCGCGGGCGGGTGCTGGAGGTCCGGGTGCACCCCGAGGACCTCGGCAAGGTCATCGGCCGCAACGGCCGTACGGCCCGCTCCCTGCGCACCGTCGTCGGCGCGCTCGGCGGCCGGGGCATCCGCGTCGACCTCGTCGACGTGGACCAGGTCCGCTAACCCGCCGCCGCACGGCGGCGGCGCAGCGGAACAGTCGTCACCGGCACGGGCCGGGGAGGCCGGCAGGCGCCCCGGCCCGTCGCCGTACGCGAACACCCGGCCGTCCCCGTCCCGTACGCCCGCGGCGTACCGGCCGGCGGCCCATGTCGTACGAAGAGGAAGGCACCCGTGCAGCTGGTAGTCGCGCGGATCGGCCGCGCCCACGGGATCAAGGGCGAGGTCACCGTCGAGGTACGCACCGACGAGCCCGAACGGCGGCTCGGCCCCGGCGCCGTCCTGACCACCGACCCGGCGTCCGCCGGGCCGCTGACCATCACCGCCGGGCGGGAGCACAGCGGGCGGCTGCTGCTGCGCTTCGAGGGCGTCGCCGACCGCACCGCCGCCGAAGCCCTGCGCAACACCCTCCTCATCGCCGACGTGGACCCCGACCAGGTCCCGGACGACCCCGATGAGTTCTACGACCACCAGCTCGCCGACCTCGACGTCGTGCTCCGCGACGGCACTCCGGTGGGGCGCGTCGCGCAGGTGGCGCACCTGCCGTACCAGGACCTGCTGGTCGTCGAACGACCGGACGGCGGCGAGGTGCTGATCCCGTTCGTCACCGAGATCGTGCCCGAGATCGACCTCGGCGCGCGGCGCGTCGTCGTCGAGCCGCCGCCCGGGCTGCTTGACGCGGCCGGCGGCGGGGGAGCGGGTTCCCCGTGAGGATCGACGTCGTCTCGATCTTCCCCGCGTACCTGGAGCCGCTGAAGCTCTCGCTCCTCGGCAAGGCCGTCGAGCGCGGCCTGCTCGACGTACGCGTCCACGACCTGCGTCAGTGGGCCTTCGACCGGCACAACACCGTGGACGACACCCCGTACGGCGGCGGCCCCGGCATGGTCATGAAGCCCGAGCCGTGGGGCGCCGCCCTGGACGCCGTCGCCGGCTCCGGCCCCGGCGACCCGGTGCTCGTCGTCCCCACCCCCAGCGGCCGGCCGTTCACCCAGGAACTGGCCGTGGAGCTGGCCGCCGAGCCCTGGCTGGTCTTCGCCCCGGCCCGGTACGAGGGCATCGACCGCCGCCTGATCGAGGAGTACGGCGACCGCTACCGCCTGCACGAGGTGTCCATCGGCGACTACGTCCTCGCCGGCGGCGAGGCCCCCGTACTCGTCATCGCCGAAGCCGTCGTACGGCTGCTGCCCGGCGTCCTCGGCAACGTCGCCTCCCACCGGGACGACTCCTTCGCCCCCGGCGCCATGGCCGACCTCCTGGAGGGCCCCGCCTACACCAAGCCCCCCGACTGGCGCGGCCGGCCCGTACCCGACATCCTGCTCAGCGGCGACCACGGCCGCATCGCCCGCTGGCGCCGCGACCAGGCGCTGCGCCGCACCGCCGAGATCCGCCCCGACCTGATCGAACGGGCCGGCCCCGGGGCGTACGACGAGGACGACCGCGCGCTGCTCGCCGAACTCGGCTGGGCCGAGGGGAGCGACGGACGATTTTGGCGTACGGGCGCCGACGTGGAAGAATAGGCGGCTGTTGCCTGCCGTCCGACGCGGCGCCCCTGCCACAGGGGGACACGACGCCCGTACGACGCTGCAGCATCCTCTGTCCCACTTCGGACTCTTGTCGATGACCTGTGGCATCGGCGAAGAAAGCAGACGGTCATGAACCTTCTCGAAAGCGTCGACGCAGCCTCCCTGCGCAGCGACATCCCGGCCTTCCGGCCCGGCGACACGGTCAACGTCCACGTGCGCGTCATCGAGGGCAACCGCTCCCGTGTCCAGCAGTTCAAGGGTGTCGTCATCCGCCGGCAGGGCGCCGGGGTCCGCGAGTCCTTCACCGTCCGCAAGGTGAGCTTCGGCGTCGGCGTCGAGCGCACCTTCCCGGTGCACACCCCGGTCGTCGAGAAGATCGAGCTCGTGACCCGCGGCCAGGTCCGCCGCGCCAAGCTGTACTACCTGCGCGACCTCCGCGGCAAGGCCGCGAAGATCAAGGAGAAGCGCGAGAGCTGACGCAGCCGGTCCACGCGGGCGAACGGCCATATTAGGCTTCGCTGCGATGGACACTGAGCTGCGGCCCGAGGAGCGCGACGGCTCCTCCTCCCCGGAGTCCGGGCGGGAGGAGACATCGCGCTCCTCTTTTGTACGTCCGCTGCGCTGGGCCCTTGCGCTCGCGGCCGGCTGCACCGTCATCGGGTTGCTCGTCAGCGCCTTCGTCGTCCAGCCGTTCCTGGTGCCGAGCAGTTCCATGGAGCCGATTCTCCAGCCCGGCGACCGGGTATTGGTCAACAAGCTCGCTTACGCGTTCGGGGACGAACCGAAGCGCGGAGACGTTGTGGTCTTCGACGGCACCGGAACCTTCGCCGCCGCCGCTGGCGGCGGCGGACCGGTGCCGGGCCTGCTGCGCAAGGCCGGAGCGGCCACCGGCCTTGCCGAGGCCGACGGCACCGACTACGTCAAGCGCGTGATCGGTGTCGGCGGTGACCGGGTGGCCTGCTGCGACGCACGGGGGAGGGTGACGGTGAACGGAAAGCCGCTCGACGAGCGGGAGTACCTGTATCCGGGCGACGCCCCGTCGCTGGTCGAGTTCGACGTGATCGTGCCGCCGGACCGGCTGTGGGTCATGGGCGACCACCGGAGCGACTCCCGCGACTCCCGTGACCACCTCGGGTCGCCGGGCGGCGGCACGGTGTCGGTGGACAAGGTCGTCGGCAGGGCGGACTGGCGTGGCTGGCCGCCGGACCGGGTCGGTTCACTGGGGCGGCCGGCATATGGGGGGTAGCCACGCGCGTCACGCTGGCCGCGGTCCGGGGGACGGGCGCGGTGCGGGCAGGGGGCGCGGCGGCGGCCGTGGTGCGGGCGAGGGGCGTGGTGCCGGTGGTGGGCGCGGTCCGCGTGATCCGTACGGTGCCGGCGGCGGGGGCGGTCCGCGTGATCCGTATGGTCCCGGTGGCGGGGGCAGGCCGCGTGATCCGTACGGTCCCGGCGGGGGAGGCAGGCCCCGTGATCCGTACGGTCCCGATGGCGGTGGCGGTCCGCGTGATCCGTACGGTCCCGGCGGCGGAGGCAGGCCGCATGACCCGTACCCGCCCGGAGGTGCGGACGGGAACGGCGGCACGTACGGACCGGATGAGAGGCACGGACAGGACGGTGCGCGCGGCCGGAGCCGCGCAGAAAGCCAGGGCGGCGGGCCGGGACCGCGGATCGGCGGCCGGGCGGAGCGCCGCAAGGCGGCCAAGCGGGCGCGGCGGCGCAGAACGCGCTCGCGGATAAAGGAGATCCCGCTCATCATCGGCGCGGCCCTGCTGATCGCGCTGGGCGTCAAGACCTTCCTGCTGCAGGCGTTCGTCATCCCCTCCGGATCGATGGAGCAGACGATCCGGATCGGCGACCGGGTCGTCGTGGACAAGCTCACGCCCTGGTTCGGTGCGAAGCCGGAGCGCGGTGACATCGTGGTCTTCAAGGACCCGGGCGGCTGGCTCAGCAACCGGGAGGAGGACCGGCTCGACGACCCGGTGGGCATCGCGCAGGCCAAGGACGTGCTGACGTTCATCGGGCTGCTGCCCTCGGAGCACGAGCAGGACCTCATCAAGCGGGTCGTGGCCGTCGGCGGCGACCGGGTGGTCTGCTGCGACGACTCGGGGCGGGTCACGGTCAACGGCACCGCGCTGGTGGAGCCGTACCTGCATCCGGGTGACAGGCCGTCGCAACGTACCTTCGACGTGACCGTGCCGGACGGCCGGATCTTCGTCATGGGCGACCACCGCTCCAACTCCGCCGACTCGCGCTACCACCTGGACGGTCCGTACCACGGCACCATCGCGGAGGAGGACGTCGTCGGCAGAGCCATGGCCATCGCCTGGCCGCTCGGCCACTGGGACAAGTTCGACTCACCGGATACCTATGCCTCGGTTCCGGAATCCGACGAGCAGGCGAATAAGGTGTCCTCGAAAGAAGTGCGCCGAATGGACCCCCTCCCGACTCCTGCGGAACTTTCGCTCGTTATGGGAGTGGTGGGCCTGCACCTGACCCGGGGCAGGCAGCGGCAAGGTGAGGAGTGGATGTGGGGGACGTGGCAGTCAGCGCCCGGTCCGGTCACGAGGGCCCCGAAGACAGGCCCGGTCAGGAGCGTGCGCAGGAGTCGGCCGACCGTCCTCCTGGCGGCCCTCCGGGGCAGGCGGCCGGCGGACCGGCGGACGCCCCCGGGGACGACGCCTACCGCACCTCCCTCGCCAGGGGCGACGTCCCGCCGGTTGCCGCGTCCGGTGCTCCCGGCGGTCCTGCGGCGACGGAAGCGGGATCGATGAGCGATGGCGGGTCCGGCGGTACTGACGGGTCGGACGGCGGTGACAGGGCGTCCGGCGCCGGCACGGCCGACGCCGGCGGGAAGAAGCAGCGCTCCTTCTGGAAAGAGCTGCCGATCCTCATCCTCGTCGCGCTGGTGCTGGCGCTGATCATCAAGACCTTCCTGGTCCAGGCGTTCTCCATCCCCTCCAACTCCATGCAGAACACGCTCCAGGTCGGCGACCGGGTGCTGGTGGACAAGCTCACGCCGTGGTTCGGCGCCGAGCCGGAGCGCGGCGAGGTCGTCGTCTTCCACGACCCGGGCGGCTGGCTGAACGAGGCGCCGCCGTCGGACTCCGGCCCCGTACTCGAAGGCATCCAGGAGGGCCTGAGCTTCATCGGCCTGATGCCCTCGGCGGAGGAGCAGGACCTCATCAAGCGCGTCATCGCGGTCGGCGGCGACACCGTGGAGTGCAAGGGCGTCGGCCCCGTGAAGGTCAACGGCAAGGCGCTGGACGAGACTTCGTACATCTTCCCCGGCGACACCCCCTGCGAGGACAACGACTTCGGGCCGGTGACGGTGCCGGAGGGCAAGCTGTGGGTGATGGGCGACCACCGGCAGGACTCGCTCGACTCCCGGTACCACGAGAAGTCGCCGGACGAGGGCTTCGTGGACGAGGACCTGGTCGTCGGGCGGGCCATCGCCCGGGCCTGGCCGATCGACCGCTGGGGCACGCTGCCCGTGCCGGGCACCTTCGACCAGCCCGGGCTGAACGCCGCCGCCGGCGCGGCGCCGGCCGCGCTGGGGCTGGTGGGGGCGGTGCCGCTGGTGCTGTGGCGGCGGCGCCGGCTGATCCGCAGGGCGGACCTGAACGGCTGACGCCGGCGGGGAGGCGTGCCTGCAGGCCGGCTCGGGCGGCCCCGCTGCGGGGCCCCGGCCGGTGCTCGGGGCGCCGTGGCGTCCGGCGTGCGGCGTGCGGCTGCCGGGCTTGCGGTGCTACGGGGCCGTCCGGGTGACGCTGCCACGGGGGCGGCGCTGCCCCTCCCGCGTACGGGATCGGCCTGGCCTGCGGCTTCACCGGCCCGGGCGGCGACGGCCGCGGAAGCGGGCGTCGCTGATCGAGGCGGTTCACCGGGCGGGCTGACTGGCCGCCGAACCTCTGGGTAGTGTGCGGCCATGAGCAGCAGCGGAGCCGGTCGCCGGGGGAACGTGCTGTCGGGCTTGGCCGTGGCCGTCGGGTGCGTGCTGTTCCTCGGCGGCTTCGCGTGGGGCGCCGTGGTGTACCAGCCGTACACCGTGCCGACCCCCTCGATGGCGCCCACCGTCGCCTCCGGCGACCGGGTGCTGGCCGAGCGGATCTCGGGCGACGAGGTGCGCCGCGGCGACGTCGTGGTCTTCGAGGACGCGACGTGGGGCGACCTGCCCATGGTCAAGAGGGTCGTCGGGGTCGGCGGCGACACGGTCGGCTGCTGTGACGGACAGGGGCGGCTGACGGTCGACGGCACGCCGGTGGCGGAGCCGTACGTCACGGACAGTGAGCGCGCGGCGCAGGAGGACTTTCCCGCGACCACCGTGCCGGAGGGGAAGATCTTCCTGCTCGGCGACCACCGCGGCGACTCCGTCGACTCCCGTAACCACCTCGCCGAATCCGGCGGCGGCGCCATACCCCGCGACGCCGTCAAGGGCCGGGTCGACGCGACGGCGTGGCCGCTCGGCGGCGCGGGCATGCTCGACCGCCCGGACGGCTTCGCGGCGCTTCCCGGCGGGATCTCCGAGCCCGGGCCGCTGCGGATGCTGCTGTTCGCGATCGTCGCCGGGGTGGCGCTGATCCTGGGCGGCGCGGCCTACGGGCCGGTTTCCGGCTATGCCCGGGCCCGTCGCGCCCGGGCGACGCACAATGGGGTCACGCAAAGGCGGAAGGGGAACGTGCCATGAGCGCCGAGGACCTCGAGAAGTACGAGACCGAGATGGAGCTGAAGCTCTACCGGGAGTACCGCGACGTCGTCGGCTTGTTCAAATACGTGATCGAGACCGAGCGGCGCTTCTACCTCACCAACGACTACGAGATGCAGGTCCACTCGGTGCAGGGTGAGGTCTTCTTCGAGGTGTCCATGGCGGACGCCTGGGTCTGGGACATGTACCGGCCGGCCCGCTTCGTCAAGCAAGTGCGGGTGCTCACGTTCAAGGATGTGAACATCGAGGAGCTGAGCAAGTCCGACCTGGAGCTTCCCTCCGACGACCTCGGCTGAACCCGCCCACCCCTCACCCTGACGGGTGAGGGAGTTGTCCACAACCCGTCGGTTATCCACCAAGATCCACAAGTGTTCCCGCGGCCCGGCACAGTCGGACGCGGGAGGTGGTGCCGGATGCCGAAGCAGCGGCAGGCGCTCGGACAGTACGGGGAACGGGTCGCGGAGCGGCGCCTCGCCGAGGCGGGAATGACCGTCCTGGCGCGGAACTGGCGATGCAGTGACGGCGAGATCGACATCGTCGCGCTCGACGGCGAAGCCCTCGTCGTCTGCGAGGTCAAGACCAGACGGGAAGGCGGCTGGGAGCACCCGATGGCCGGCGTGCCGCCGGCCAAGGCCGACCGGCTGCGCCGGCTCGCCGAAGCGTGGGTGCTGCGGCACGGCGGCGCCCCGCCGGGCGGCGTCCGGATCGACGTGGTCGGCGTCGTGGTGCCGGAGCGCGGCGCCCCCGTCGTCGAGCACGTGCGGGGGGCCGCCTGATGGGATTCGCCCGTACGTGCTCGGTCGCGCTCGTGGGCGTGGAGGGCGTCGTCGTCGAGGTCCAAGCCGGCCTGGAGCCCGGCGTCGCCACGTTCACGCTGGTGGGACTTCCCGACAAGAGCCTCACCGAAAGCCGCGACCGGGTGCGCGCCGCCGTCGTCAACTCCGGCGTCGACTGGCCGCAGAAGAAGCTCACCGTCGGCCTCAGCCCCGCCGCCGTACCCAAATCCGGCAGCGGCTTCGATCTGGGCATCGCCTGCGCCACCCTCGGCGCCGCCGGGCGCATCGCCCCCGACGCGCTCGACGGGCTCGTCATGGTCGGCGAGCTGAGCCTCGACGGCCGCGTCCGGCCCGTGCCCGGCGTCCTGTCCGCCGTGCTCGCGGCGGCCGACGCCGGTTGCCGCCAGGTCGTCGTACCCGAAGCCGCCGTCGGCGAGGCCACTCTGGTGCCCGACGTCTCCGTCCTCGGCGTACGCAGCCTGCGGCAGCTCATCGCCATCCTCAACGACGAGCCGCCCCCCGACGAACCCGTCGACCCCGACACCACCCCCGCGGCCCCCGCGGTCCGCCTCGCCGTGCCCGGAGCCGGCTGGTGCACCCCCGCGGCCACCGGCCCCGGCGCGTACCGGCCCGACCTCGCCGATGTCGCCGGGCAGCACCGGGCCCGCTTCGCCCTCGAGGTCGCCGCCGCCGGCGGCCACCACCTTTACCTGAAGGGCCCGCCGGGAGCAGGCAAGACGATGCTCGCCGAACGGCTGCCCGGGCTGCTGCCGCCCCTGACGGAGACCGAGTCGCTCGAAGTGACCGCGATCCACTCGGTGGCCGGCACCCTGCCCGCCGGCCAGCCACTCGTCGGCGAAGCCCCCTACGCGGCCCCGCACCACTCCGCGACGCTGCCCGCCCTTATCGGCGGCGGCAACGCCCTGCCGAAACCAGGAGCGGTCTCCCTGGCTCACCGAGGGGTGCTTTTTCTGGACGAAGCGCCAGAATTCAGCGGGCGGATCCTCGACGCACTCAGACAGCCGCTGGAATCCGGGCACGTCGTGGTGGCCCGGAGCGCGGGCGTCGTGCAGTTCCCCGCCCGCTTCCTCATGGTCCTCGCGGCCAACCCCTGCCCCTGCGGCCGCTTCACCCGCCAGGAAGGCGGCTGCGAGTGCGCGCCCACGGCCATCCGGCGCTACCAGGGCAGGCTCACCGGCCCTCTCCTCGACCGCGTCGACCTCCGCGTCGCCGTCGATGCCGTCAGCCGCGCGGAGCTCTCGGCCGCCGGCGAACGCGCCGAACCCACCGCCGGCGCGGCCTCCCGGGTACGGGCCGCCCGCGCCCGCGCCGCCGCCCGCTACGCCGGTACCGCCTGGCGCACCAACGGCGAAGTCCCCGGCCACGAGCTGCGCCGCCGCTGGCACCCCGCCCCCGGCGTCCTCGCCCCGGCCGAACGCGACCTGGAACGTGGCCTGCTCACCGCCCGCGGCCTCGACCGCGTCCTCCGCGTCGCCTGGACCATCGCCGACCTCGCAGGACACGACCGACCTGGGCCGGAGGACGTGGCCGCGGCGCTGGAACTCCGCACGGGGGTGCCCCGTGGCGCCCGTATCCCGGCAACGCTGGAGCCCGCGGAATGAACACGAACCGGAAGACCGCATGGAAGCCGCGGAGCGGCCTGCCGAGCGTGCCACCGAGCGGCATGGCGGACGATTCGCCGAACGGGACGGCACACGTGCCGACGAGCGGGACGGCGAGCAGGCGGGCGACGGGCCCGTCGGCCGGGATGCCGATCGAGCCGTGCGCGTGTCCGGCCGCAGGCCCGGCGCCGGGCCCTGTGCGGGAACCGTCGGGATGGCCGGGGCGCGGCAGCGCCTCCGGCCCCCGGCCGGAGACCCGTACCGGCCAGGGGAGCGCACCCGCCCCGGAGACGCTCCCCTCCGCCCCCACCGGGGACCGCGAGGCGGAGCGGTTGGCGCGGGTGACGCTGACACGGCTGGTGGAGCCCGGCGACGAGGTCGCCGGCCGCTGGCTGCGTACGCACGGGGCCGTGGCCCTCCTGCGCTGGGTCACCGGCGACGCCCCGCCGCCCACGCCGGAGGCCGAACCCCGACTCGCCCGGTACCGGCGCCGGCTCGGCGGGCCCGACGCCCGGCAGGACCTCGCCGCCGCCGAGGCCGTCGGAGCGCGGTTCGTCTGCCCCGGCGACACCGAATGGCCCCGCCAGCTCGACGACCTCGCCGCCGCCCGCCCCCTCGGCCTGTGGGTCCGCGGCCGCGTCGACCTGCGGCTGTGGGCACTGCGATCCGTCGCCGTCGTCGGCGCCCGCGCCTGCACCGAATACGGCGCACACGTCGCCGCCACGCTCGCCGCCGGCCTCGCGCACTCCGGCTGGGCCGTCGTCTCCGGCGCCGCCTACGGCATCGACGCCGCCGCGCACCGCGGCGCGCTCGCCGCCACCGGAGCCACCGTCGGCGTCCTGGCCTGCGGCGTCGACCGCGTCTACCCGCCCGGCCACACCGAACTCCTCGGCCGCGTCGCCGAACAAGGGCTGGTCGTCGCCGAACTCGCCCCCGGCGACCACCCCACCCGCTCGCGGTTCCTCCTGCGCAACCGCGTCATGGCCGCCCTCACCCGCGGCACCGTCGTCGTCGAAGCCGAGCGCCGCAGCGGCTCCCTGGTCACCGCCCGCTGGGCACAGCGTCTGGGCCGCGCGACGATAGGTGTACCCGGCCCGGTCACGTCGGGACTCAGCGCAGGAGTGCACGAGCTGCTGCGCGGCGAGGCGGAACTGGTCACCGAGGCCGCCGAGATCGTCGAACTCGTCGGCCGCATCGGCGCCGACCTCGCGCCGGCCCGGTGCGGGCCTGTGGTGCCACGCGATCTGCTCCCGGCCGCCACCGCACGCGTGCTCGAAGCCGTCCCCGGAAGAGGGGCCGTCGGGCCCGAGCAGATCGCACAAGAGGCGGGCACGGAGCGCGACGAAGCCTTGGGCAGGCTTCATGAGCTGCAGTCCCTCGGCTTCGTCGCCCGCGACGGCACCGGCTGGCGCCTGGCCCGGCGCTCCACCGAGCACCCCATCAGGTGACGAGCCGTTCCTTGACCTGGGACGTTCGGGTGAAAGGGTGGGGGAGATGCAAACCCACCCCCACCCGGCGCCGCGGCGGCCGTCCCCCCGCCGTGACCTCCCGATAACCCGCAGGTGCGGTGCGCGGAACGAATCTGCGTACTCATGAAGAGCCGTCAGTCGCAGAATGCGACCGTACGGTCACGCTACGCTCGCGGAACGTTCCCTCACTCCCCAACGCCTCACCCTCCCCGCTCCGCTCCCTCCCCCACCCCCTGGCTCCCCCTCAGCCCCACCGAACCCCGTCCCCCACCAGAACGGTTCAAGGCGACGACGCATGCCCCAGCACATCTCCGGGTCCGACCGTGCCGCACCACGCACAGCACCATCCTCGGTGGACGAGTTGTGGCGGTCGTACAAGGAGACGCGTGACGGCCGGCTTCGCGAGCAGCTGATCCTGCACTACTCCCCCCTCGTGAAGTACGTGGCCGGGCGCGTCAGCGTCGGCCTGCCGCCCAACGTCGAACAGGCCGACTTCGTCTCCTCCGGAGTCTTCGGACTCATCGACGCCATCGAGAAGTTCGACCCCGAGCGCGCCATCAAGTTCGAGACGTACGCCATCACCCGCATCCGCGGCGCGATGATCGACGAGCTGCGGGCGCTGGACTGGATCCCGCGTTCCGTACGACAGAAGGCCAGGGCCGTCGAACGCGCCTACGCCACCCTCGAAGCGGCCCTCCGCCGCACCCCCTCGGAAGCCGAGGTGGCCGCGGAGATGGGCATTCGGCTGGAGGAACTCCACGGCGTTTTCAGCCAGCTTTCCCTCGCCAACGTCGTCGCCCTCGAAGAACTGCTGCACGTCAGCTCCGACAACGGCGACCGCCTCAGCCTCATGGACACCCTCGAGGACACCGCCGCCGACAACCCCGTCGAGGTCGCCGAGGACCGCGAACTGCGCAGGCTTCTCGCGCGGGCCGTGAACACCCTGCCCGACCGGGAGAAAACCGTGGTCACCCTCTACTACTACGAGGGCCTCACGCTCGCCGAGATCGGCCAGGTGCTCGGCGTCACCGAGAGCAGGGTGAGCCAGATCCACACCAAGTCCGTCCTGCAACTGCGGGTAAAGCTGGCCGACTCCAGCGGCTGAAGCGCCGCCGCGGTCTAAAGTTGGACTGTGCCGAAGATTCGAGCGGCCTCCGTGGCCGAGCACCGGACCATGCAGCACCGCGCGCTGCTCGACGCCGCGCGCGAACTCCTCGGCGAAGGCGGCACCGAAGCGCTGACCTTCGCCGCGCTCGCCGAGCGCACCGGCCTCGCACGCTCGTCGGTATACGAGTACTTCCGCAGCCGGGCCGCCGTGGTCGAGGAGCTTTGCGCCGTCGACTTCCCGCGCTGGGCCGCGGACGTGGAAGCGGCCATGGACCGCGCCGACACCCCCGAGGCGAAGGTCGAGGCATATGTGCGAACGCAGCTCGCGCTCGTCGGCGACCGCCGCCACCGGGCCGTCGTCGCGATCTCCGCGGGCGAGCTGGACGCCGGCGCCCGCGAGAAGATCCGCGCCGCGCACGGCGGGCTGATCACGATGGTGGTCGAGGCCCTCGCGGCTCTCGGCCACGACGAGTCCCGCCTCGCCGCCACGCTGCTCCAGGGCGTCGTCGACGCGGCCGTCCGCCGCATCGAACTCGGCGCGGACGCCCCGGAAACCGTCGCCGACACGGCCGTCGCCGTAGCTCTCCACGGCGCCGCCCGCTGACCCCGGCCGCCGGGGCCCCTGCCCCGTCGGTCGCCGTCAGCCGTCGCCCGCCGGCGGCGGCCGGCCGAACACCGGCAGCAGCCGGGGATGCCCGGCCGTGAGCAGCCGGGGCGGCAGCAGCGACAGCGGGTCAAGGTACGACACGCCGCGGCGCAGTCCCCAGTGGAGACAGGCCGCCGCGCAGTGGTACGGGCCGCCCTGCACATGCCCCACGATCTGCCCCGCCTCGACCCTCGCCCCCTTCCGCACCGTGGGCAGCACCGGCTCGTACGTCGTACGCAGCGGCGGACGGCCCGTACCCGGGTGATCGACGGCCAGCACCCCGCGCCCCGCCACCCGGCCCGCGAACGACACCCGGCCCGCGGCAGCCGCCCGCACCGGCTGCCCCGCCCCGGTGCGCAGATCGACCCCGCGATGCCCCGGCCCGTACGGCGAACGGGGTGGCTCGAAGCCCCGCTCCACCACCGGCCGGCCCCGCGCACTCCCGTCCACCGGCCACGCCACGTCCCCCACCCCGGCCACCCCGCTCTCCACCACCCCGCCCGGCGGATCGCTCTCCGCTGCCCCCGCGCCCGTCGACCGAACCCCGGGCTCCGCTGCAGCCCGCATCCCCCGTTCCCCCCGCCCCGCCCCCGCCCCCTCCCCCTCCCCACCCGCCTCCGTGCCGGTCGTCGTGAACGGGGGCGTCTGCCAGGCGCCCGTCGCCAAGGCCGCGGCGAGGGCCACGGCGAGCAGCCACCGCAGCACCCGCCCCGCCCCGGCCGACGCCCCGGCCGACGCCCCGGCCGACGCCTGGGCCGGCCCCATCGGGCCGGGCTTCCGGGCCGGCACGGCTCCCGTCCGCCCCGGGCCGGCGGCAGCCCGGCCTGCTGTGCCGGCCGCGTGGCGGTCGCGTCGTCCGTTCATGGGGACAGCTTGGCCGGGGTGGCGGGGAGGTTGGGGATCACGGACGGTATCTGTGGATTACCGGCCGGTTGTGGACAACCGGCGCTCCGGACTCCGGCGGCCCGCTCCGCAAACCCGTGTACCTCGCCCCGTGAGTGGGCTCCGTGGCGCAGGCAGGTGACGCCGTCCCGTACACTTCTAGTGGCGACCCGGCTGTCCGGGTCGACTTCGCACGCCCCGCCACCTGCCTGAAGGTGGCCGCGTCACTCGGTCCCCCGGCTCCCCGCCGGAGGCGCGACGCGCAGGGGCGTCAGGAGCGGTGGCCGGCCGGCTGCCGCGCACAACCGAGACACACGAGGAGGACGGCCATGGCCGTCGTCACGATGCGGGAGCTGCTGGAGAGCGGCGTCCACTTCGGGCACCAGACCCGCCGTTGGAACCCGAAGATGAAGCGCTTCATCTTCACCGAGCGCAACGGCATCTACATCATCGACCTCCTGCAGTCGCTGTCGTACATCGACCGCGCCTACGAGTTCGTGAAGGAGACCGTCGCGCACGGCGGCACCATCATGTTCGTGGGCACGAAGAAGCAGGCCCAGGAGGCCATCGCCGAGCAGGCCACCCGGGTCGGCATGCCGTACGTGAACCAGCGCTGGCTGGGTGGCATGCTCACCAACTTCTCCACGGTCCACAAGCGGCTGCAGCGCCTCAAGGAGCTGGAGGCCATCGACTTCGAGGACGTGGCCGCCTCCGGCCTGACCAAGAAGGAGCTGCTCGTCCTCTCCCGCGAGAAGGCCAAGCTGGAGAAGACCCTCGGCGGCATCCGCGACATGCAGAAGGTGCCGAGCGCCGTCTGGATCGTGGACACGAAGAAGGAGCACATCGCCGTCGGCGAGGCGCGCAAGCTGCGCATCCCGGTCGTCGCGATCCTCGACACCAACTGCGACCCCGACGAGGTCGACTACAAGATCCCGGGCAACGACGACGCGATCCGCTCCGTCACGCTGCTGACCCGCGTCATCGCCGACGCCGTCGCCGAGGGTCTGATCGCCCGCTCCGGTGCCGCCGCCGGTGACGAGAAGGCCGTCAAGACCGACGCCGAGCCGCTCGCCGAGTGGGAGCGCGACCTTCTCGCCGGCGAGAAGGCGGAGAAGGACGCCCAGGCCGCGAAGGACACCGCGGTCGAGAAGAAGGACGAGAAGGCCGCCGAGGCCGAGGTGCAGACCTCCGCCGCGGATGCTGCCGTGAACGACGGAGCCGTGGCCGCCGAGCAGGCCGACGAGGCCGCCGCCCCGGCCGCCGAGGCGACCCCGGAGGCCGCAGAGGTCGTAGAGGCCGCCGAAGCCACCGAGGCCACCGAGCCGGCCGCCGCCGAAGGCGCGCAGCCGTCCGGCGACGCTCCGCAGTCCTGATCCGCCCGAACCCAGTCCCCCGTCGAGAAGAGAAAACCACCGAATCATGGCGAACTTCACCGCCGCCGACGTCAAGAAGCTCCGGGAGCTCACCGGCGCCGGCATGATGGACTGCAAGAAGGCGCTGGAAGAGGCCGAGGGCGACGTCGACAAGGCCGTGGAGCTGCTCCGCGTCAAGGGCCAGAAGGGCGTTGCCAAGCGCGAGAGCCGCTCCGCCGAGAACGGCGCCGTCGTCTCCCTGATCGCCGACGACAACTCCTCCGGCGTCCTGCTGGAGCTGAAGTGCGAGACCGACTTCGTCGCCAAGGGCGACAAGTTCCTCGCCGTCGCCAACGCGCTCGCGGAACACGTCGCGGCCACCAAGCCCGCCGACCTGGAGGCGCTGCTCGCCTCCGAGATCGACGGCAGGACCGTCCAGACGTACGTGGACGAGGCCAACGCCTCCCTCGGCGAGAAGATCGTCCTCGACCGCTTCGCGCGCTTCGAGGGCGCCTACGTCGGCACGTACATGCACCGCACCATGCCGGACCTGCCGCCGCAGGTCGGTGTGCTCGTCGAGCTGGACAAGGCCGACCCGCAGACGGCCAAGGAGGCGGCGCAGCACATCGCCGCCTTCGCGCCGCGCTGGCTGTCCCGCGACGACGTCCCGGCCGACACGGTGGAGAGCGAGCGCCGCGTCGCCGAGGCCACCTCACGCGAGGAGGGCAAGCCGGAAGCCGCCCTGCCGAAGATCGTCGAGGGCCGCGTGAACGGCTTCTTCAAGGAGAACGTGCTGCTGGACCAGCCGTTCGCCAAGGACAACAAGAAGTCGGTGCAGAAGGTGCTCGGTGAGGCGGGCGTGCAGGTGACCCGCTTCGCGCGCATCCGCGTCGGCGCCTGAGCGGGTTGAGTTGTAGCGGGCCGGTGCGGGGGACCGCCGCCGGGCCGCGGAAGTGACGAGGAGGCCATGGCCGGGAACGGGTGGATGAGAACCCCACGGCGATGGCCTCCTTCGCATGCGCACGAGGAGACATCATGAACGAGGACGCCGACGCGGACCACGGCCACCACGAGAAGGCGGACCACGGCCACCACACGAAGAAGGACAGCGCACGCTTCCTGCTGAAGCTGTCCGGCGAGGCGTTCTCCGGCGGCGGTGATCTCGGCGTCGACCCGGACGTCGTGCACGCGATCGCCCGCGAGGTCGCCGCCGTCGTACGCGACGGATACGAGATCGCGGTGGTGATCGGCGGCGGCAACTTCTTCCGCGGCGCCGAACTGCAGCAGCGCGGCATGGACCGGGCCCGCTCCGACTACATGGGCATGCTCGGCACGGTGATGAACTGCCTCGCCCTGCAGGACTTCCTGGAGAAGGAAGGCATCGACTCCCGCGTGCAGACCGCGATCACCATGGGCCAGGTCGCCGAGCCGTACATTCCGCTGCGCGCCATCCGGCACATGCAGAAGGGCCGCGTCGTCATCTTCGGCGCCGGCATGGGCATGCCCTACTTCTCGACGGACACCACGGCCGCGCAGCGCGCCCTGGAGATCCACGCCGAGGCCCTGCTCATGGGCAAGAACGGCGTCGACGGGGTCTACGACGCCGACCCCAAGAAGAATCCGGACGCGGTGAAGTTCGACGCCCTCGAATACGGCGAGGTCATCACCCGCGACCTCAAGGTCGCCGACGCCACGGCCGTCACCCTGTGCCGCGACAACGAGCTGCCGATCCTCGTCTTCGAGCTGCTGAAGGAGGGCAACATCGCCCGGGCGGTGCGGGGTGAGAAGATCGGTACGCTCGTGAGCGCGCACGGCAGCCGGGTCTGAGGGATGGACAACGGCCTGCCGGTCGGACACCGTGCAGGCATGGTACGGGCGGCGGGGCGCAACCCCCGTCCGCTCACAGAAGAGACCAGGAGCCAGTGGTGATCGAAGAGACCCTCCTCGAAGCCGAGGAGAAGATGGAGAAGGCCGTCGTGGTCGCCAAGGACGACTTCGCCGCGATCCGCACCGGGCGGGCCCATCCGGCGATGTTCAACAAGATCACGGCGGATTACTACGGGGCGCAGACCCCCATCAACCAGCTGGCGTCGTTCTCGGTGCCGGAGCCGCGGATGGCGGTGGTGACACCGTTCGACAAGAGCGCCCTGCGCAACATCGAGCAGGCGATCCGCGACTCCGACCTCGGCGTCAACCCCTCCAACGACGGCAACATCATCCGGGTGGTCTTCCCGCAGCTCACCGAGGAGCGCCGCAAGGAGTTCATCAAGGTCGCCAAGGCCAAGGGCGAGGACGCGCGGATCGCCATCCGCTCCGTGCGCCGCAAGGCGAAGGAGACCATCGACAAGGCCATCAAGGACGGCGAGGTCGGCGAGGACGAGGGCCGCCGCGGCGAGAAGGAGCTCGACGACACCACCCACAAGTACGTGGCTCAGGTCGACGAGCTGCTCAAGCACAAGGAAGCAGAGCTGCTCGAGGTCTGATGAACGACTCCTCCAGGGGGGCCCCGGCGGGTCCCGTGTACGGCGGGGGTGAAAGGGCGCAGACTCCGCGCATGCCCACCGTGCCCGGCGACGACGCCCCTGCCGACGACCCCTCCCCAGGTCCCTCAGGGGAGCCGCACGTCCCGGACGGCGCCTCTTCCGCGCCGCCGCCCGCCCCCCGACGGCGCCGCGGCGGCCGGGACCTCGGTGCCGCCATAGGCGTCGGGCTCGGTCTCGGCGCGGTCGTGCTGGCCACGCTGTTCGTCGTGAAAGTGCTGTTCGTCGGAGTCATCGCCGCCGCCGTCGCGGTCGGGCTGTGGGAGCTGACGTCGCGGCTGGCGGAGTGCCGCGGGATCCGTACGCCGCTGGTGCCGCTGGTGCTCGGCGGCGTGGCCACGGTCGTCGCCGGGTACGCGCGCGGCGCCGACGGCGCCGGGGCGGCGCTGGCGCTCACCGCGCTGGCCGTCCCCGTCTGGCGGCTGAAGGGCCCCGCGGAGGACTACCTCCGCGACATCACCGCCGGCGTCTTCGCCGCGTTCTACGTGCCCTTCCTCGCCACCTTCGTCGCGCTGATGCTCGCCGCGGACGACGACGGCCCGCAGCGGGTGCTGACGTTCCTCATCCTCACGGTGATCAGCGACACCGGCGCGTACGCCGTCGGCTACAAGTTCGGCCGCCACAAGCTCGCCCCGCGCATCAGCCCCGGCAAGACCCGCGAGGGCCTGGCCGGCGCGCTGGCCTTCGCGATGGCGGCGGGCGCGCTGTGCATGGAGTTCCTCGTCGACGACGGCCGCTGGTGGCAGGGCCTCCTGCTCGGCGCCGCGGCAGCCGCCAGCGCCACCCTCGGCGACCTGGCCGAGTCGATGATCAAACGAGACCTCGGCATCAAGGACATGGGCACGCTGCTCCCCGGCCACGGCGGCATCATGGACCGGCTCGACTCGCTGCTGCCGACGGCGCCCGTGGTGTGGCTGCTGATGGTGATCTTCGTGGGCGCTGGCTGACCACCGTCGGCTCCCGGAGTGTCGGCGAGGGGCGAGCTGGTAAGTGTGCTGGTTCCGCCATATGACGTGGCGGCGGCTTGGTGGGCCGGCGTGGCCGGCGCCGTCGAGCGTGATCTCCGGGGCAGAGTCGTCAGTGGACGCGGTGCCTGCCGCGGCGCGGGCTGCGGAAGAGCCGCAGGGCGAACGCCGCGGCGGCCAGGGTCGCGGCGGCGAGGGCGACGGTGCGCCAGGGCGAGAGGAAGCCGCCGGACGAGTCGGCGGTCGTGCTCGACGGTGCCGCCGCCGGCCGATCACCGGTGGCAGCGTCCGTCTCCGGGGGGTCCGTGCGGACCAGCGCGACGTCGTTGCCGTCGCCGCCCCGGTAGGTGAGGGCGTATGCGTCGCCGGCCACCTTCACCTTTACGCCCTCCCTGCGACCGGCGAAGATGCCGGAGACCTTGTCGGAGCCGGAGTTGGAGATCAGCACCGTCTCTCTGCCTCCCGCGGGCGGCTTTGCCTTCGGGTCGATCTTCAGCTCTCCGGCGAGCGTCACCATGCCGGTGACGTGCAGCGGCTTGCCGTCGGCCCGGGTGGTGAGGTGTGCGTCCCGGGTCTGGGAGTAGTCGCCCTTGACGGTGATCGCCCCGGTCATGCTCCCGGTGGCCCGCAGGGTCCCGCCCTGGAAGGTGCCGGACAGGCCGCTGCCCGTGGTGCGGGGGCGGGTGTCGGAGACGGTCAGCGTCGCGTCGTCTCCGTAGCGGACCGTGGCGCCTTTCACCAGGCTGACGTTCCGCAGCGTCTGGTCACCGGTCCCGGTCAGGTCCAGCTCGGTGCCCTCCTCGGTGAGCGACACCGCGCGGCTCGACTTCAGGCTGCCCCCGATGAGGGCGAGGGTGCCCCGGGTGACCTTCGTCGGGCCCGTGTAGGACAGTGCCCCGGTCAGGCGCGTGGTGGCCGCGCCGGCCTGGGTGAGGGAGCCGCTGCCGCTGATCTTCGACAGTGAGACCGGTGCGTCGGTGTTCTGCACCGTCAGCGAGCCGTCGTTGACGACCTGGTACAGCCCGGCGTCGGTCAGCAGGCTGCCGTCCCCGCCGGGCTGCCCGCTGCCGAGCCGGAGCGTGGCGCCCTTCTCGATGGTCGTGGAGCCGTCGTAGTACTGGTCGGCGGCGAAGGTGACATCGTTGCCGTCGACGCCCTTGACGACGATGTCGCCCTGGCCCGGGGCGGACAGCGTGTCGTGGAACACGCCGCCGCCGATCGGTGCGCCCAGCGTCACCGGACCGTCGTAGGCGAAGGTGAGCGTGGAACGGGACCTGGCCGCCAGCAGGTTGATGTAGACGGTCTCGGCGGTGCCGGGCATGAAGATCTCGTGGGTGGTGCCGTCGCCCCACTGGACGTTCGCGCCTTTGATGTTGGTGCCGCGTTTGTTGACGTTCTTCGCCAGCGGGCGCCAGTTGATTCCCGGGTCGCTGAGCGTGGGGTCGGTGTCGCCGCCCTGGTCGGTGTGGCTGTACTGGCCGGTCAGTACCACCTTGCTGCCCGGCCGGGACTGGACGTTGATGTCGCTGCCGTACTCGCGCTGGTAGAAGTTCTGCCGCAGCGTGACCGTCTGGCCCAGTGGGGTGTCGACGGTCCAGGTGCCCTGGTTGAGGACGGCGCGGGCGTTCGGCAGCGACGCCGGGAACTCCGGCGCCCCGGCGTCCATCTGCGTGCCGTTGTCGATCACACCGGAGAACGGATGGGTCCCGGCCAGCTGGAGCTTCCCCCACAGGAAGCGGGGCTGGGTGACAAGGCCGGAGCCGCTGAGGGTGCCGACGTTGAAGGTGCGCACCAGCGACAGCCGCAGGGTGCCGTCGACGCGGATGTTGTTCCGGTTGAGCGCGAAGCCGGGGGTGTCGTACGGGAAGCTGCCGATCAGCCCGCTGCCGCCGCCGTTCCCGTACTGGAGTGTGGCGCCCCGGTCGACGATGACGGCGGGCGGGTCGGGGTTGCTGACCGTTACATACGGGTGGTTGCCGCCCCGGACCTGCACGGACTGCCGCTGCCGCGCCTCCGGCAGGGTGAAGTCGCTGTCCCTGGTGAGGATCAGGGTGCCGGTGCCGCTGATCCGCAGCGTGCCCTCGCCCCTGATGACGCCCTCGTAGGTGGTGGTCCCGGCCGGGACGTTCACCACGGCGTCGCCGGTCAGCGTGACGTCGCGGCCCGCCAGGACCTCGGCGGTGATGTCACCGCTGCCGCCCGCAGCGTGCGCGCTGTGCCACGGCAGCGCCGGCGAGACCAGCACCCCCAGGACGGCGAGCAGCGCCGCCGCCCGGCCGCGGAGCGCGTGCCCCCGTCCCGTCGGGTCCTTCACCGGTGTCGCGGGTGCCACAGCCGTGCTCCTCTTCATCGTTGTCGCCTGCCCTGCCGTCCCGATGTCCCGCTACGCGACGCGGGAGTGCCGCGGGACGGCGGCCGGGTCGGCGGGGCGGGCGCGGGTGAGGTACTGCGGCACAGGGGTGCGGTTGTCGCCGGTGTCGCGGACGAGGCCGTAGCGGACGATGCCCGTCGCCGGGTCCGGCGCGGTGCGGAGGTCGCGCACGATGGAGTCGCGGTCCGTCGGCTGGACGAAGACGTTGTAGTCCTCGCCGTTCTCGTTCTGGTGGAAGGTGACCTCGCCGTCGAGCCAGAAGAACTCGTTCTGCCACATCTGCTGTGTGCCCTCGGGCAGCGCCGTGCTGCCGATCTCGGGTGACTCCATCCAGGTCTCGCCGGCTCCGCCCGGCACGGCGTCGTCCATGCGCCGGCCGCCGCCTGAGGCCACGTGGAAGAGCCTGCCCTCCAGGCCGATCCAGGTGGGCATGGTCAGGTGGCCGCCGGGTTCGGCGGTCACGATCTGCCAGCGGACCAGAAGATAGCCCGTGCCGCGCAGGGTCGCGCTCTCCCCGCGGTGGGTGAGGGTGAAGTCAGGTGCGACGGTGCTGGTCACCTCCCGTTCCGGCCGACGGGGCAGCGGGCCGGGCGGCTGGTCGGGATCGGGTGCGGCGTCGACGGCGTCGACCACGCTGCCGTAGCGGGCGGCGGGAGTGGCCGTCGGGGTCGTGGTGCTCGGCCGGGCGGACGGCGAGGCGGACGGGGGCGCGCTCGTCGGCGGCGGGATGGCCGGCCGGGACGTAGGCGAGGCCGGGGCCGAGGGGGCGGTGGCCCGGGGCGGGGGGTCCGCGGGCCGCTCGTAGACGTACAGTGCCGTGCCGCCCGCGGCGAGCGTCACCCCGGCCGTGACCGCCGCCGCGGGCTTGCCGAGTGCCGCGAGCGCCTTGGCCGACCAGCCGACACCCGCCGCGGCGGCCGTGGTCTTGCCGCCCAGCGCCAGGGATATCGCGAACCCCGCCGGGAGCGGCACCAGGGCCAGGCCCACCAGCAGCCGCTCCGCCGGCACGATCTCCGCGCGCGGTGCGGCGCACCGGGCACAGCCGCGGATGTGCCGGGCCAGCCGCTTGCGCCAGACGGAGCCGGGCCGTCCGTCCCAGCGATCGAGCAGGGCACGCAGGCCGTCGCAGTCGGCGCGGTGCGGATCGTTCGCCTCGGCCAGCACGCGGACGATGCCGCGCACCGTCTCCAGCCGCTCCTTCATCCGCTGCACGCGCACGCCGGCGTGCGCCCGGCTGACGCCGAGCGCCGAGGCGAGGTCGCGTCGGCTCAGCTCGCCGGCCACCTCCAGCCACCACAGGGAGAGCAGCTGCCGGTCGTCCTCATCCAGCCAGCGGGCCGCCTCGGCGACCTCGCGCCGCTGGCCCTCCAACTGCAGCTGCAGCACGGTGGCCTCGGCGAAGTCGACGGCCTCGGCCGGGAGGGCAGCCGTCGCGCGGGCCGCGCCGGCCTGCCGCTCCCGGCGTCGTGCCCGGTCGCGTATCTGCCGCATCGCGATCGCGACCAGCCAGGAGCGGAAGCTGTCCGGGTCGCGCAGCGCGGGGAGCTGGTCGACGGCGCGGAGCATCGTCTCCTGGACGACGTCGTCGACGTCGGCATGGCCGCCCAGCGCCCGTCCGACGATGTTGTAGACCAGCGGCAGCCAGCCGGCCACCAGCCGTTCCATCGCCTCTCGGTCCCCGGCCTGCGCGGCCGTGATGACCGCGCGCCACTCACGGGCCTCCACCGTCACTCCTCGCGTTACCGGACCCGCCGCAGCCGCGGCGGGGCTGGTGTCATCCGCCCGTCAGGCGGTCGACGTACGCGAGCGTGCCATGGCCCAGCTCGTCGAAGCCGCCGCTGTTGCCGCCGTAGTCGCCGCCGCCGCCCTCCGGGGAGTTGGCGTGGACCGTCTCCAGCATGTTCGGGCAGTCCTGCTCCAGCCGGCCCCAGTAGTGATGGAAGACCCGCTCCCAGACCGGGCGGGCTTGGCCGCGGCCACCGGAGCCGGGGACGGTCTGGTTCACGTTGTCGCAGTTGTTGTAGGTGGTGTACGGGACGTCGTCATGGCCGAGGTTGTAGCGGGCCACGTACTCGCACGCCTTGCGGAACCTGAAGTCGTCCGCAGCGTAGAGGTCGACGCCCTGACTGTAGGCCATCTCGCATAGGGTGCCCATCAGACCGATGCCCATGATGCTGTGCCCCTGGTCGCGCCCGGTCTCCTGCCACTGGGCGAGGGCGTGGCCGTCGACGGAGTCGTAGACGAAGGGGATCGCGTTCGCGAGCGCGCCGTTGCCCGCGCCGTTGTGGAAGTAGTCCACCGCCTCGTCGAACTGGGCCTGGTCGTCGCGCAGTATCCCGATCGCCATGATCGAGGCCATGTTGCACAGGTCCCAGTTGGCCCAGTAATGGGAGTCGCAGGTGCCGTTGTGCCGGACCAGGAAGTCGGAGTTCAGCGGGTAGAAGACGTTCTGCATCAGGTCCTGGAACCGGACCAGGTCGAAGCCCTCGTAGTCGCGGATGATCTCGCCGACGTTGGCGAACTGGTACCCGTAGATGCCCGAGGCGAGGCGCGAGTCGGAGGGAGTGGCGTCGATGGACGTCATCGTCTCCGACCACGCGTTGCAGATGTCCCGCGCGGTGTCGCCGTGGGCGGTGTCTCCGGTGATCTTCCAGCGCAGCGCGTTCTGGTACGCGGCGTGGATGTCGTTGTAGAGGATCGGGTAGTTCTCCGGCCCTACGCCACCGGAGCCGCGGATGATCATCTCCTGCGGGTTGGGCACCCAGCCCGCCGCGGAGTGCGTGTTGGCGGTGAGCCGGTTCCAGCCCGACAGCCACGGCTCGTCGCCCGCGGCCACCCGCTCCGCCATCCGGTCAAACGCCTCCTGGGCGTGCAGCGCGCCCGGGTGGGTGAAGGCGAGCGGCTTGGCCCCGGCCTCGGTCGCGGCGCCGGCGGAGCCGCCGCTCAAGGCGGCGGCTCCGCCGCCCACGGCCCCGGCCGCGGCAACCCCTCCGGCGATCTGCAGGACGCTGCGGCGGCTTATGCGGTGTGCGTTGCGGTGACCCATGTACGGCTCCTGTGCGTGGGGGAGGGGGGAGCGCGCCCAGCGGCGCACCCGTTACTGGTGACGCAGGGAGCAAGCCCGCGATAACACTTTTCCGCGCTCCTGCCGGTCCACGGACGGAGCCGTCCCCCGACGACGACCGGTTACGCCCCGCCGCCTGAACCCCGGCGTGCCGGTCAGTTTCGGCGACCCGGCGGTCTTCGAAACCCCCGGACCGTGACTGTCCTGTCAGCCCTGTCAGCGTTCGGCCGCCAGCCGGACACCCAGACCGATGAACACGGTCCCGGTCGCGGCGTCGATCCGGCGCCGCGCTGCCTGCCGTTCGCGCAGCCGGTCACCGATCCGTCCGGCCAGGACGCCGACCGTCCCGTCGGCGAGGAACTCCAAGACGATCAGGACGCCGCCGAGGACGACGAACTGCATCCAGACCGGGCCCGCCGCCGGGTCGATGAACTGGGGCAGGAAGGCGACCATGAACGTGAACGTCTGCGGGTTGGCGGCCGAGGACACCACGCCGTTGAGGAAGGCGCGCCGTCCCGGCATTCCACCGGCGGGCGTATCGTCGGCCTGTCCGTTCTTGCGTTGGCGGATCATCTGGACGCCGAGATAGATCAGGTAGGCGGCCCCGGCGAACCGTAGCACCGTGAACACGATCGGGAACGTCGTCAGCAGGACGGCGAGACCGGCGGCAGCCGCGACGATGTACAGCGCATCCCCCGTGATCACACCCAGGGTGGCCAGCAGTCCGGCGCGGGCCCCGCCTCGCATGCCGCATCCGAGCACGAACAGCATGTCCGGCCCCGGCGTGACCAGGGCGACGATGGTGGTCACCGTGAACACGGCGAGCAGGTCGGGATCAACAGGCACTCGATGACCCTCTCGCCTGACACCTCGGCTGGACAACCGAATAAGCGCGACTCTGAAAGCTGTGCCTGACGCAGGCATGACATAGCGCGCGCGGCGACGATCAGCAACGACGGCGGACGACCGTGATGCGAGCCTGCGGGTGCAGGTCACGGGGATCCGTCTGCGACACTGGTACGGCTATGCCCAAGCCAGGAGAGCTCACCTTCGCCGTCCCCCGTGGTGCCGAGAAGCCGCCGCGGCACCTCGCCGACCTCACCCCCGCCGAGCGCCGCGAGGCCGTAGCGGAGCTGGGCGAGAAGCCGTTCCGGGCCGCGCAGCTGTCGCGGCACTACTTCGCGCGCTACGCCACCGACCCGGCCGGCTGGACCGACGTGCCGGCCGGGTCCCGCGCCAAGCTCGCCGAGGGCCTGCTGCCCGAGCTGATGACCGTCGTACGGCACCTGAGCTGCGACGGCGACACCACCCGCAAGACCCTCTGGCGGCTCTTCGACGGCACGCTCGTCGAGTCGGTGCTCATGCGCTACCCCGACCGCGTCACCATGTGCATCTCCTCCCAGGCCGGCTGCGGCATGAACTGCCCCTTCTGCGCCACCGGCCAGGCCGGGCTCACCCGCAACCTGTCCACCGCCGAGATCGTCCACCAGATCGTCGACGGCATGCGCGCGCTGCGCGACGGCGAGGTCCCCGGCGGGCCGGCGCGGCTGTCCAACATCGTCTTCATGGGCATGGGCGAGCCGCTGGCGAACTACAACCGCGTCCTGGCCGCCGTACGCCGCCTCACCGACCCCGAGCCCGACGGCCTCGGCCTCTCCCAGCGCGGCATCACCGTCTCCACCGTCGGCCTCGTCCCCGCCATGCACCGTTTCGCCGACGAGGGCCTGAAGTGCCGCCTCGCCGTCTCCCTGCACGCGCCCGACGACGAGCTGCGCGACACCCTCGTGCCCGTCAACACCCGCTGGCAGGTCCGCGAGGTCCTCGACGCCGCATGGGAGTACGCCGCCCGCTCCGGCCGCCGCGTCTCCATCGAGTACGCGCTGATCAGGGACATCAACGACCAGGCCTGGCGCGCCGACCTCCTCGGCCGCCTCCTCAAGGGCCGCCGCGCACACGTCAACCTCATCCCCCTCAACCCCACTCCCGGTTCCAAGTGGACCGCCTCCCGGCCCGAGGACGAGCGGGCGTTCGTCGCCGCGCTGGAGTCCCACGGCGTGCCCGTGACCGTGCGGGACACCCGCGGCCAGGAGATCGAGGGCGCCTGCGGGCAGCTCGCGGCATCCGCGGCCGAGACCCCCGCCTGATACCGTTCAGGTGTACACACCGACAGGGGAGCGCTCGCAGCGCTGAGAGTGCGGCACCGTCCAGGCCGCAGACCCTCGAACCTCGCCCAGGTCATTCTGGGTAGGAAGTTCGGTCGACACTCCGCTGCTGCCCGGGCTGCCCGCCGCCACGAAAGCAGCCCGATGAAGCGCATCGTCACCACCGCCCTGGCCGCGTCCCTCGCCCTCGGCCTGGCCGCCTGCGGCTCGGACTCCGGCGACGGATCCGGGTCCGGGTCGGACGACAAGAGCGTCACCCTCGTCACCCACGACTCCTTCGCCGCCTCCGACGACGTGCTGAAGGCGTTCGAGAGGCAGTCCGGGTACAAGGTCGACGTCCTCAGGGGCAAGGACGCCGGCTCCGCCGTCAACCAGGCCGTCCTGTCCAAGGACAACCCCCAGGGCGACGTCTTCTTCGGCATCGACAACACCCTGCTCTCCCGCGGCCTCGACAACGGGATCTTCACCCCGTACGAGGCGAAGGGCCTCGACCGCATCCCGAAGGAACTGCAGCTCGACGCCGGCGAGCACCGCGTCACCCCCGTCGACTACGGCGACGTGTGCGTCAACTACGACCGCGCGTACTTCGAGGAGAAGAACCTCGACCCGCCCGAGACCCTCGACGACCTCACCGACCCCCGCTACGAGGACCTCCTCGTCACCGAGAACGCCGCCACCTCCTCCCCGGGCCTGGCCTTCCTCCTCGCCACCGCCGACGAGTACGGCGACGAGGGATGGGAGGACTACTGGAGCGAGCTGCGCGACAACGGCGTCGAGGTCGTCGACGGCTGGGAGCAGGCCTACTACGAGCGCTTCTCCGGCGCCGGCAAGGGCGACAAGCCGCTCGTCGTCTCGTACGCCTCCAGCCCGCCCGTCCTCGACATGGAGTCCAAGCCGAAGGAAGCCACCACCGGCGTGGCCACCGGCACCTGCTTCCGCCAGATCGAGTTCGCCGGGCTGCTGACCAACGCCGGCAACACCGAAGGCGGCAAGGCCCTCATCGACTTCCTCATCGGCGAGCGGTTCCAGAAGGACATGCCGCTGCAGATGTTCGTCCACCCCGCGCGCGAGAACACCGAGCTGCCCGAGGTGTTCACCCGCTACGGCGAGGAGATCGACGACCCGCACACCCTCGACCCGGCGGACATCGACGACAACCGGGAGCAGTGGATCAAGACGTGGACCTCGCTGGTCGTGAAGTAACCCGCGCCGCGGGCCGCGGCCCCGAAGCCGGCCCCGATGGCGGCTCGAAAGACGGCCGCGAAGACGGCCGCGGACCCGGAGCCGGGGGCGGCTCGCGCCGCCGCCGGCTCCGCGGGGCCGCCGGGCGGCTCGCGCTCATGGCCGTCCCCGCCGCCTTCTTCGCGGTGTTCTTCGCCTACCCCGTCGGCGCCATCGTCGCCCGCGGCCTGCGCGAGAACGGCGGCTGGCAGCTCGGCCGCATCTCCGACGTCCTCGGCGACCCCGACATCCTCGGCGTCCTGTGGTTCACGCTCTGGCAGGCCGCCGCCTCCACCGGCCTCACCCTCGTCCTCGCACTGCCCGCCGCGTACGTCTTCGCCCGCTTCGACTTCCCCGGCAAACACCTCCTGCGCGCCCTGGTCACCGTGCCGTTCGTGATGCCCACCGTCGTCGTCGGCTCCGCGTTCCTCGCCCTCCTCGGCCGCGGCGGCGTCCTCGACGGCTGGTGGGGCGTACGCCTCGACACCACCGTCTGGGCCATCCTCCTCGCCCACGTCTTCTTCAACTTCGCCGTCGTCGTACGGACCGTGGGCGGCCTGTGGTCCCAGCTCGACCCCCGCCAGGAGGAAGCCGCCCGCGTCCTCGGCGCCGGCCGCCTCGCCGCCTGGCGGCACGTCACCCTGCCCGCGCTCGGCCCCGCCGTCGCCGCCGCGGCCCTCATGGTCTTCCTCTTCACCTTCACCTCCTTCGGGATCATCCAGATCCTCGGCGGCCCCTACTACGCCACCCTCGAAGTGGAGATCTACCGCCAGACCGCGGACTTCCTCGACCTGCCCACCGCCGCCGTCCTCACCCTCCTGCAACTCGCCGCCGTCGCCGCCGTCCTCGCCCTGCACGCGTGGACCGTACGCCGCCAGGAGACCGCGCTGCGCCTCGTCGCCCCCGAGACCACCGCCCGCCGCCCCCGCGGCGCCGGCGAACGCGCCCTCCTCGGCGGCGTCCTCGCCGTCGTCGCCGTGCTGCTCCTCGCCCCCCTCGCCGTCCTCGTCGACCGTTCCTTCGCCACCCCCGGCGGCCACGGCCTCGGCTTCTACCGCGCACTGCAGGAAAGCGACGGCACCTTCGCCGTCCCGCCGCTCGAAGCCGTCGGCAACTCCCTCGCCTACGCCGCCGTCGCCACCGTCATCGCCGTCGTCGTCGGCGGCCTCGCCGCCGCCGCCGTCACCCGCCGCGCCGGGCCCTTCGTCCGCGGCTTCGACGCGCTGCTGATGCTGCCGCTCGGCACCTCCGCCGTCACCGTCGGCTTCGGCTTCCTCATCGCCCTCGACACCCCGCCGCTCGACCTCAGATCCTCCTGGATCCTCGTGCCGCTCGCGCAGGCGCTGGTCGGCGTGCCGTTCGTCGTACGGACCATGCTGCCCGTGCTCCGCGCCGTCGACGACCGGCTGCGGGAGGCCGCCGCCGTCCTCGGCGCCTCCCCGCTGCGGGCCTGGCGGGAGGTCGACCTGCCGCTGGTGTGGCGGGCCGTGCTCGTCGCCGCCGGCTTCGCCTTCGCCGTCTCCCTCGGCGAGTTCGGCGCGACCGTCTTCATCGCCGGGCCCGACCGGCCCACGCTGCCCGTCGCCGTGGCGCGGCTGCTGGGGCGCGCCGGCGAGACCAACTACGGGCAGGCGATGGCGCTGAGCACCATCCTCATGGCCGTGTGCGCGGCGGCGCTGCTGCTGCTGGAGCGCGTCCGCAAGAACCAGGCGGGAGAGTTCTGATGCTCGTCATCGACGACGTGACCGTACGCTACGGCGACCGCACGGCGGTCGACGGGATCGACCTCGACGTCGCCGAACACGAGATCGTCAGCGTGCTCGGGCCCAGCGGCAGCGGCAAGTCCACGCTGCTGCGGGCCGTGGCCGGACTGCCCCCCGCCGACGTCCTGGCCGCCGGGCGGGTGCTGCTCGGCGGGCGGGACCTCGCGGGGGTGCCCGCGCACCGGCGGGGGGTGGGGCTGATGTTCCAGGACCAGCAGCTGTTCCCGCACCGGGACGTGGGCGGGAACGTGGCCTTCGGGCTGCGCATGCACGGGGCCTCGCGGGCGGCGGCCCGGGAACGGGTCGCCGAACTGCTGGCGCTCGTCGGGCTGCCCGGAGCGGAGCGGCGGGCGGTGGGCGCGCTGTCCGGCGGGGAGCAGCAGCGGGTGGCGCTGGCGCGGGCGCTGGCGCCGTCGCCGCAGCTGCTGATGCTGGACGAGCCGCTGGGGCAGCTGGACCGCTCGCTGCGGGAGCGGCTGGTGGTGGAGCTGCGGCAGCTGTTCGGGCGGCTGGGCACGACGGTGCTGGCGGTCACGCACGACCAGGGGGAGGCGTTCGCGCTGGCGGACCGGGTGGTGGTGATGCGCGAGGGGCGCGTTGCGCAGACCGGTACGCCGGTGGAGGTGTGGGAGCGGCCGGCGGACGAGTTCGTGGCGCGGTTTCTGGGGTTTGCGAACGTGGTACGGGGCACGGTGCGCGGGTCGGTGGCGGACACGCCGTGGGGAAAGGTGGGGGTCGCTGCCGCTTCGGCGCCGGGGGAGCGGTCGCTGCTGGTGCGGCCCGCGGGGGTGCGGGTGGGGGCGGCGGGGTCGGGGCTGGGCTGCGAGGTGGTGGGGCGGACGTTCCGGGGGGAGCACGTGGTGCTGGTGCTGCGGCCGGAGCGGGGGCCGGAGCTGGAGGCGCCGGTGGCGTTGCGGGGTGCGCCGGAGGTGGGGGAGCGGGTGGGGGTGGGGTTCGAGCCGTCGGAGGTGGTGGTCCTGGAGGGGTGAGAGGGTGCGGTGGCCGGCGCCGGGTGCGGGCTGTTCCCCGACCCCACCCCGCCCTTCCCGAAACCCAGAGGGCCACGCCCCCGTGGCGGAGCCGGGCTAGCCCGCCGCACCGAGCCGCAGCAGCGCCTCCGGTGCCTCGGCCACCGAGTCGACCAGCGCGATCCGCGGCGCCATCGACCGCCCCGCCGCCAGCGCCGACAGCAGCGGCCACGCCGGCAGCCGCGCCGACCAGTGGTCGCGGCCCACCAGCACCATCGGCCGCGGCTCGCCGCGCGACTCGTAGTAGTTGGGCGTCGCCGCGTCGAAGACCTCCTGCACCGTGCCCGCCGCGCCCGGCAGGAACACCACGCCCGCGGTGCTGCGGGCCAGCAGCCCGTCCTCGCGCAGCGCGTTCGCGAAGTACTTCGCGATGTGCCCCGCGAAGGCGTTCGGCGGCTCGTGCCCGTAGAACCAGGTGGGGATGCCGATCGAGTCGCCGCCGCCCGGCCACCGCTCCCGTACCGCGAACGCCGCCTGGGCCCACTCCGCGACCGACGGAGTGAACGACGGCGCCTTGCCCAGCATCCGCACCGCCTCCTCCAGCGTCGCGTCGTCGAACTCCGCCCCGTACGCGCCCAGGTTGGCCGCCTCCATCGCGCCCGGCCCGCCGCCGGTGGCCACGTCGAACCCGGCGCGCACCAGCGCCCGGCCCAGCCGGGCCGCGCCCGCATAGCCGTCGCCGCCGCGCTCCAGGGCGTGCCCGCCCATGACGCCGACGACCGGGCGGCCGGCGCGCAGCCGCTCGTCCAGCGCGTTGGACATCGACTCGTCGTGCATGCCCCGTATCACGGCGGCGAAGATGTCGTGCTCGGCGCGGGTGCGCTGGAACCAGGCGTACGAGCGGGCGTCCGGCGTCTGCTCGTACCCCCGCGCCAGGCCCGCGAACAGCTCGTCCGGGGTGTACAGCGCGCCCCGGTACGGGTCGAACGGCAGATCCGGCACGACGGGGAAGACCAGCGCGCCGTCGCGCTGCACGCGCCGCGCCGCCTCCTCGGCCATCGGGCAGCCGAGGAACACCGCGCCGTGCACGTCGGCGGTGAGCAGCAGGCGCGTACGGTCCGTCAGATCGACGGACTGCACGCGGAACCCGCTGATGGAGCCGGAGGCGACGGCGGCGTCGAACTCGGCGAGGGACTCGATCTCGAACGGCGAGTGCGGCATGCGCCCACCCTACGGGCGGGCGCGCACCCGTTCGGCGATTCCGGTGACCAGCTCCCGGTCCTCGGCGGCGACGTCCCACCGCCCGGCGCGCGCCACGTGGTTGCTGATCCAGAAGACCAGCACGCCGTCGTCCAGGTAGCGGGCGACCCGGCCGCCGGACCAGTCGTTGCCGCCGTCGTGGGTGGCGAGGCGCCCACCGTCGAGGTCGAGGATGCTCCAGCCGTAGCCGTAGAACGACTCGATGCCCCCCTCCTCGCCCTCGGAGACGTACCGCTTGAAGAGCAGGGACCTGGCGTGGTCGCCGAGGACGCGGTCGCCGAGCAGGGCGCTGTGCCAGCGGAGCATGTCGCGGGCGGTGGAGAGCATGCCGCCGTTGCCGCGGAGGTTCCAGTACGGCCCGTCGGCGGCCCAGGGGTGGTCCAGCGGGGTGCCCTGCGGGCGGCCCCTGTCGTCGTACTCGGTGGCGATGCGGCCGGTGTCCCAGTCGGGCAGGACGTAGCCGGTGTCGGTCATGCCGGCGGGGCGGAAGAGGCGGTCGGCGAGGTACGCCTCGTAGTCGGTGCCGGACGCCTTCTCCACGACGGCGGCGAGGAGGCTGTAGCCGGTGTTGGAGTAGGCGTAGGTGTCGCCGGGCGGGGAGTCGAGGGGGGCGGCGAGGGCGGCGGCGACCAACTCGTCGCGGGAGAGGGGGTCGTAGTCGTCGCCGACGGCCTCGGGGAGGCCGGCGGTGTGGGTGAGGAGGTGGTGCAGGGTGATGCCGCGCTTGTCGGCGGGGACGTGGTCGAAGTACCGGCCGATGGGGTCGGTGGTGCGCAGCCGGCCCTCGGTCTGGAGCTTGACGATCGCCGCGGCGGTGAACTGCTTGGTCATCGACGCGATGTCGTAGACGGTGCCGCAGCGGGCGCGGCGGCCGTCCGCCATGTCGGCGAGGCCCCGGCCGGAGCAGGTGACGAGGTCGCCGCCGCGGGCGGCGACGACGGTGCCGGGGGCGCCTTCGGGCCAGACCTCGTCGAGGTAGTTCTCCACGGCGCGGGCCGCGGGGTCGTCCTCCGCCGGGCCGGCGGCACGGCCCAGCGTGCGCGCCCCGGCGGGGTTGCCGCCGTCCCGGTCCCGGTCCCGGTCGCGGTCTGTCCCGCACGCGGCCAGCGTCGCGAGCACCAGCAGCCCGAGAAGGGCGGCCAGGGTGCGCCGGGCGGGGATGTCTCCGTACGTCGTCATGCGGGGAGGCTAGGCAGCGGCCGGCCCGCGGGTCGTCACGCGGCCGGGCGAACCGCACGCGCTCGGGCGGGGGACGGGGGCGTCCCTCGCGCGGGGGAGGGGGGTGCCCGCGCCGCATGCGCGGTCTGGTCGGCGGGGCGCCGGTCTCCGGCGGAAGCGGGCCGGGGAACGGAAGGCGTGCGCCCGCGGTCGCCGGGCCCGGCGACTTCGCGGAGGGCCGGCGGCGCGGGACCGGGGGCCCGCCCGCGGCGGGGGCGGGCGAGAGGGCGGGAGGCGCGCGGCGCGCTCGCCGGCCCGGGCGGGCCCGGCCGCATGCGCGGCGGGCGGTACGCGGCCACGGTCGCATCGCACCGGGCCCGCGTCCGTTCCGGGCGCAGCGGGCGGCGGGCGGGGTCCCGGGCGCCTCGTGACCGGCCGATCGCCGGCCGTGCCGGTGCGATCCCGGCGCCTCGCGCAGCCGCAAGGCGCGCAGACGCCGTCGTACGGCCCGCGCGTCCGCGCGCCTAGCGCAGCGGCAGGGACGCCAGCTCGCCCAGTGCCACCGCCAGCGGGGCGAAGACCGCCAGCAGCACCGTCGTACGCACCAGGGCCGCGCGGCGTAGCAGGCGGGGGGAGGCGCCCAGGCGCAGCAGGGCCGTCGTCGTCTGGGCCCGGGCCCGCCGGGACTCCAGCGCCGCCATCCACACCGTCGCCACCGCGCAGCCCACCACCAGCGCCGCACCCAGCACCGTCAACGGGCCCAGCGACCGGGCATCGTCGCCGTCCGGCCACACCAGCGTGCACAGCACCCCGCCCGTCGCCACCGCGCACAGCGCGCCCAGCGGGCGGCCCACGCGCCGTGCCTCCTGCTGCAGCACCCGCCCGGCGAGCAGCCGCAGCGCACCCGGGCGC
Source organism: Streptomyces sp. CNX435 (assembly GCF_059570575.1). Taxonomy (NCBI): domain Bacteria; kingdom Bacillati; phylum Actinomycetota; class Actinomycetes; order Kitasatosporales; family Streptomycetaceae; genus Streptomyces; species Streptomyces sp. CNX435. Next base: position 75,603 of record NZ_JCANTA010000019.1, read on the forward strand.
AGCGCGCAGAGCAGCCGGCCGCACAGGTGCAAGACGCCCGGGCCGGCGAGGATCAGCCCGGCCGCGATCAGCGCCCAGCTCGCCACGACCGCGGGGGCCGCGTCGCCGGAGCCGCCGGGCAGCGGCAGCTTCAGCGCGGCGCCGTCGCCGGCGCCGGCGAAGCTGCCCGCGTACGCGCCGAGGGCCAGGCCCGTCGTCGCCAGCGCGGTGCCCCACGGCAGGTCGGCGGGGATCGACGGGTCGTCCCCGGCGGCGCCGGCCGGGGGCGGTGCGTCCGGGGCCGTGCCGGCCGCGTCCGCCGCCTCGCGCCGGGCCCGCAGCCGTGCCGCCGCCGCGGCGGAGCCCTGCGCCGCCGTACGCCGCGGGCGCAGGCTCGCCGCGCTCGCCGCCGCGGCCAGCGCCGGCACGCAGGCGAGCAGCGTGAGCGCGCCGACGACGGGGAAGGGGCCGCCGGCACCGAGCAGCGCGGCGGCGGCGCCGTCGAACGGCAGCCCCGACAGCTCGCCGCGCAGGTGCAGGAAGAACAGCAGCGCCACGGCGCTGCCCAGTAGGCACGACACGGCGGTGGTCGCCGCCGCGACCACCGGCGCCGCGGCCGGCCCGAAGCCGGCTGAGGACAGCCCCGGCGACGGCTTGGCGTGCGGGTCGGCACGGGCCACGGCGACCGCGAAGTGGACGGTGGCCGCCAGCGGCACGGCGCACCAGGCGAGCTGCTCCGGCGAGGCGTGGCCCAGGGCGGCGAGGAGCAGGAAGCCGACGCCGGCCGAGGCGCAGGCGACGAGCAGCCGGCGCAGCAGGACCAGGGGGTGGGAGCCGCGGGCTAGGCGGAGACTGAGCACGAATCCTCCGAGTTCTCCGCCGCCCCCTCCGGTCCCCCGGCCCCGGCGCCCCCCGCGGCCCCGGTCGCCTCCGCCGGACCCGCCGGCCCCGCGGCGCCCGGCCCGCCGGCCCCGTCCCGGTACCCCGGCACCTCCGCCGCACCCGACCGCACCTCGTTCACCCGGCGCCCGTCGAGCAGCGTGAACGTACGGTCCGCGGACCCCGTGACGCCGGCGTCGCCCTCCGGCCCGGTGAGCACGACGCTCATCCCGTGCGAGCGGGCCGCCGCCACCAGCGTTCGCAGCACCTGCACGCCCTCCGCGCGCCGCAGCGGCGCCGTCGGCTCGTCGGCGAAGACCACGTCGGGGCCGGCCACCAGCGCCCGGGCGATGGCGACGCGCTGGCGCTGCTCCTGCGGCAGGGCCGCCGGCCGGCACCGCGCGACGTCCCCGGCGTCGAGGCGCTCCAGCCACTCCACCGCCGTGCGCCGCGCCGCGCGGTGCGTCTCGCCGGCCAGCAGCAGCGGCAGCGCGGCGTTCTCCCAGGCGGTCAGCTCGGGGACCAGCTCGGGGCGGGTGCCGATCCAGCCGAAGCGGTCCCGGCGCAGCCGCTCGCGGGCGCGGGCGGACAGGGTGTGCACGGGACCGCCGTTGAACCACACCTCGCCCTGGTGCGGCAGCAGCTGCCCGGACAGGCACTTCAGCAGCGTCGTCTTGCCGCTGCCGCGCGGGCCGGTGACGGCGAGGATCTCGCCCGGGGCGACGTCGAGGGAGACGCCGGCGAGCGCCGGGGTGCCTCCGTGCGCGTAGTGCAGGGAACGCGCGACAAGAACCAGCACATCGCTCACGACCGCTCCTCACAGATGTGATCAGTCCGCTACTGACCGTACCTGTGGGGCCCGCGCTCGGCGGGGGAGGCGCGCTCAGCGGGGAGGGTCGTCCACCACGAACGTTCCCATGCCGACCTCGCCGCGCGTGTACCCGGCTTCGCGGACGGCGCGCATCGCCTTCGCCGCCGTGGCGTTGACCACCCCGAACTCTTGGGCCAGCTCCAGTGCCGAAGGCACGCGGGACCCCGGCACGTACTCGCCGTCTTCGATGCGCCGGATGATCTCGGCGGCGATCTGCTTCCAGACGGGGCGCGTCCTGTCGAGGTCCATGCGCACAGCGTGGGTGACCACGGATCACCGTGCATCCGTAGATAACCGTGGATAGCTGCGGCTACTCTGGACGGCGAAGGGCTCCGGCGTCGCTGTCGCGACCCGGGGCTGTGGCCGGACACGAACGGAGCGTGACCGAAATGGACCAGCCTGTCGACACCCCCGCCGCCTGCCGTGGCTGGAGGACGGCGGGAAACCCGCGTACGTCATCGGTGGCGCGGCTCTGAACCGGGCGGCGGACGACGCCGAATCCCGCATGCTCGACAACGCGCGCTCGCTGCTGAGCATCACCAGGGACATGGTCGGCGAACTGCGCACCCCCGACGAGGCCGAGTTCGTCGTGGTGAGGTTGCGCGAGGCTCTCGGCGACGTGATCAACGTGGCGCACGCGCGCGGGGAGAGGATGGCGTGAGTAGAACGAGGGTGCGGACGCGGCGGCGGAAGTCTTCCTGTCCAGGTGCTCCGTGACGGGCAAATCTCCCGCCGTTAAGGTGGGCCACATCAGCGGACCGACAACTGGAGGGTCGCAGTGACCAGCGAACCGCGCCGTCTGCGCAACTACATCAACGGGGAGTTCCGGGACGCCGCCGATGGCCGGACCATGGACGTGATCGACCCGGCCACCGAGGAGGTCTACGCGACCGCGCCCCTGTCCGGCGCCGCCGACGTCGACGCCGCCATGCAGGCCGCGGCGACCGCGTTCCCCGGCTGGCGGGACGCCACCCCCGGGGCCCGGCAGCTGGCGCTGCTGAAGATCGCCGACGCCCTGGAGGCCCGGGCGGACGAGCTGCTGGAGACCGAGTGCAAGGACACCGGCAAGCCGCTGCAGCTCACCCGCGAGGAAGAGCTGCCGATGATGCTGGACCAGATCCGGTTCTTCGCCGGCGCGGCCCGCATGCTGGAGGGCAAGTCCGCCGGCGAGTACATGGACGGCCTCACCTCGTACGTACGACGCGAGCCGATCGGCGTCTGCGCCCAGGTCACGCCCTGGAACTACCCGGTGATGATGGCGATCTGGAAGTTCGCCCCCGCGCTGGCCGCCGGCAACACGGTGGTGCTCAAGCCCTCCGACACGACCCCCGCCGCCACCGTGCTGCTCGCCGAGATCATGGGCGGCATCCTGCCCAAGGGCGTCTTCAACGTCGTCTGCGGCGACCGCGACACCGGCCGGCTGATGGTCGAGCACCCGACCCCCGCCATGGCCTCCATCACCGGCTCGGTCCGGGCCGGCACCGAGGTCGCCGGCAGCGCGGCCAAGGACCTCAAGCGGGTGCACCTGGAGCTGGGCGGCAAGGCGCCGGTCATCGTCTTCGACGACGCCGACATCCCCAAGGCCGTCGAGGAGATCGCCGTCGCGGGCTACTTCAACGCCGGCCAGGACTGCACCGCCGCCACCCGCGTCCTCGTCCACGAGTCCGTCCACGACGAGTTCGTCTCCGCCCTCGCCAAGGCCGCCGCCGACACCAAGACCGGGCCGGGCGAGGCGGACGCGCTCTACGGCCCGCTGAACAACTCCGCACAGCTGGACCGGGTCGCCGGCTTCGTCGACCGGCTCCCGGCGCACGCGCGCGTCGAGGCCGGCGGCCGGCGGGTCGGCGACAAGGGCTACTACTACGCCGCGACCGTCGTCTCCGGGCTGCAGCAGGACGACGAGATCATCCAGAACGAGGTCTTCGGCCCGGTCATCACCGTGCAGTCCTTCACCGACGAGGACCAGGCCCTCGCGTTCGCCAACGGCGTACGGTACGCGCTGGCCTCCTCGGTGTGGACCAAGGACCACGGCCGCGCGATGCGGCTGTCGAAGTCGCTGGACTTCGGCTGCGTGTGGATCAACACCCACATCCCGCTGGTCGCCGAGATGCCGCACGGCGGCTTCAAGAAGTCCGGCTACGGCAAGGACCTCTCGGCGTACGGCTTCGACGACTACACCCGCATCAAGCACGTGATGACCGCGCTCTGACCGCGGCTCCCGCCGGCCGGCCCCGCCGGTTCCCGTGGGGCGGCACTCACGCCACCCCGCTCAACAGGTCCGCCACGTCCGCCTGCTCGCCCCGTGCCAGCTCCGCCGCCAGTTCCGCCGGGTCCGACGCGGCGCGCAGCCGGGCCATGACGCGGTCGGTGTCGGTGCGTTCGGCCGGGGGGAGCGGGGCGCCGGCGGCGGTGCGGAGGGCGGTGGCCTTGCCGAGGAGGCGGGCGGCGAGGGCGGCGTTGCCCGCGAGGGACTCCGCACCGGCGAGGCCCTCCAGGGCGAGGGCGAGGGCGCGGGGGTCGCCGGTGGGGCGGGCGAAGGCCAGGCCCTCGCGGTGGTGGGCGCGGGCCGCCTCCGGGTCGCCGGCCAGCTCCGCGACGAAGCCCAGCTCGGCGAGGATCAGGGCGGTGCCGACGTCCGACTCGATCTTGCGGTCCCAGTCGAGCCAGCGGCGCAGGTGCGCCTCCGCCTCCGCGAGCCGGCCCTGCCGCCGGGCGCCCATCGCCAGTCCGATGCCCGCGAACTCCTCGCCCACCACGTACCCCTGCTCGGCGGCCAGCCGGGCGGCGCGGCCGTGCAGGGCGTCGGCCTGCCCGGTGTCACCGGTGAGCAGGGCGATGCGGCCCAGCATCGACAGCTTGTCCGACACCTCCGACCACAGCCCCAGGTCCTCGGCCATCCGCAGGCCTTCGCGGTGCAGCCGGGCGGCCTGCGCGTAGTCGCCGGTGATCTCCGCGTACGTGCCGAGGGCGTACGTCGCGTGCAGCTGGCCCCAGCGGTCGCCGAGCGCGGCGAAGAGCGCCATGCTGCGCTCCCCGTACCCCGCGAGCGCCGGCAGGTCGCCGCGGAGCACCGCGTGCCGGGCGATGGTGCTGGACACCGCGGCGGTGCCCCACTGGTCGCCGAGGGCGCGGAAGACCTCCTCGGCGCGGGTCAGGGGGTCGTCGCCGCCGGGCAGCGGGCCGAGGCCGAGCCGGGCGAGACCGAGGAAGGCGTCCGCGCGGGCGCCCGCGGCCAGCGCGGGGAGGGTGGTGGGCGGCGCCGGGCGGGGGGTGGGCAGGGCGTCGGGGGCGAGGGGCTCGCCGAGGCGGAGGGTCATGGCGGCGCGCCAGGTGAGGGCGGCGGTGCGGGCCGCGGTCAGGTCGGGGGCGGGAGTCGCCGCGGCGGGTTCCGGCTCCGGGCCGGTGGCTGGGGTTTCCGCCGGCGGCCGGCGGGGGGTTTCCGCCGGCGGCGCCGTCAGCGCCGTGGTCAGGAAGCGGCGGCCCTCGCCGAGGCGCCCGCGCAGCACCCAGTACCACGCGAGGTCGCCGGCGAGGCCCAGCGCCGTGGCCGCGGCGCCGGTGCGTACCGCGTCCTCCAGCGCCGCGCGCATGTTGGCCGACTCGGCGTCGAGGCGCAGCAGCCACTGGCGCTGGGCGGGGCCGCGCAGCTGGGGCTCCGCCTCGGCGGCGAGGGCGGCGTAGTGCGCGGTGTGGCGGCGGCGTACGGAGGTGAACTCGCCGGCCTCGCAGAGCCGTTCGTGGCCGTAGGCGGCGACGGACTCCAGCAGGTGGTAGCGGGCGGGGGTGACGCCGTCGCCGGGCGTGGCCATGACCAGGGAGCGGTCGACGAGGCGGGCGAGGAGGCCGAGCACGTCGTCCTCGGCGATGCCGTCGCCCGCGCAGACCGCCTCGGCGGCACGCAGCGTGCAGCCGTCCGCGTGGAGGGACAGACGGCGGAGCGCGGCCTGTTCGGGGGCGGTCAGCAGCTCCCAGCTCCAGTCGAGCATCGCGCGCAGGGTGCGCTGCCGGTCGGGCGCGTCGCGCGGGCCCGTGGAGAGCAGCCGGAACCGGTCGTCGAGGCGGGCGGCCAGCTCGTGGACGCCGAGGGCCCGTACGCGGGTGGCGGCCAGCTCCAGGGCGAGGGGGATGCCGTCGAGGCGGCGGCAGACGGTCGCCACGGCGGCGGCGTTGGCCGCGTCCACGGTGAAGCCGGGGGCGGCGGCCGCGGCCCGTTCGGCGAAGAGGCGGACGGCGCCGGAGGCGCGGAGGGCGGCGAGGCCGGGGGCGGGTGAGAGGGCGGTCGCGCCGGTCGGGTGGGTGCCGGTGGCGGGGTCGGTGGTACGGGCCGGGTCGGTGGCGGGCGTGGGGGCGGGCGCGCCGGTTAGGTGGGTGCCGGTGCCGGTGCCGGTGGCGGTGGTACGGGCCGGGGCGGTGGCGCGGGCGGGGCCGGTGGCGGTGGTCGAGCCCGGTGCGGGGCCGGGGCCGGTGGGCGGGCGCTGGGCGCCGGCGGCGGCGGTCGCCGCGTCCACGCCGCCGGCGGCGTGCCCGTCCGCGGCGGGGGAGCCCGGCCGCTCCGTGCCGAGGGCTCCGGGCCGGTCCGCCGCGGTGCCACACGGCAGGTCCGTACCGGCGCCGCTGGGCCCGGCCGCCGCCGGCACCGCCGGGTCCGGCACCGGCGGGTTCGGCACCGGCGGGTTCGGCACCGCCGGGTCCGGCACCGGCGGGCTCGGCACCGCCGGGTCCGGCACCGGCGGCGGGACGTCCAGCGGGGCCACCGGCCACAGGCGTTCGCCGCCGACGCCCAGCGGCTCCTGCCCGGTCGCCAGGACGTGCACGCCGGGCGCCGCGGCGAGGAGCCGGGCGCAGAGCGCGGCGACGGCGTCCACGACGTGCTCGCAGTTGTCGAGGACCAGCAGCGCCCGCTTCGTACGCAGCGCCTCGGCCAGCCGCGCCGCCGGGGCCGCGCCGCCGGCGCCGGTCAGCAGCCCGCCGCCGGCCGTCTCATCCCGTACGCCCAGCGCCGCGGCCACGACCTCCGCCGCCGTGTCCGCGTCGGGCGTGCCGGCGCCGTCCTCGGCCTGCGCACCGGGCCGCGGCGGCGCGAGCGTCGCCAGCTCCACCAGCCACACCCCGTCCGGGAACGCCCCGGGCAGCCCCCTTGCCGTCTCCAGCGCCAGCCGGGTCTTGCCCACCCCGCCGGGGCCGGTCAGCGTCACCAGCCGGCCCGCCGACAGCAGCTCCCGCACCGCCGCCACCGCCTCGGCGCGGCCGATCAGCTCCCCGTGCGGCGCCGGCAGGTTGCCCCGTACCGCCGCCGCCTCCCGCTCCGGCGGGCCGAGGGCCGGGTCCTGCTCCAGGATCGACTGGTGCAGCGCGACCAGCTGCGGGCCCGGGTCCAGGCCCAGGTCCTCCGCGAGCTGCGTGCGCAGCCGCCCGTAGCTCGCCAGCGCCTCGCTCTGCCGCCCCGCGCGGTACAGCGCGCGCAGCTGGGCGGCGCGCAGCCGCTCGCGCAGCGGGTGGCGGGCGACGAGGTCGCCCAGCTCGTCGGCGAGGAGCGCGTGCTCGCCGAGTTCGAGCCGGGCCTCCGCCTGTTCTTCCAGCGCCGTCAGCCGCAGCTCGTCGAGGCGTGCGATCTCCGCCCGCGCGAACTCCTCGTCGGCGAAGTCCGCCAGCGCCTCGCCCCGCCACAGCGCGAGCGCGTCCGAGAACAGCGCCGCGCGCTCCCGGGGGCCGTCGGCGCGGCGGGCGGCGGCGGTCAGGGCCGCGAAGCGGCCGGTGTCGGTGGCCTCGGGGTCGACGTCCAGCAGGTAGCCGGGCGGGCGGGAGACGACGAGCGCGCGGGCGCCGGGCTCGGCGTCCGCGAGCGCGCGGCGCAGCTGGGAGACGCGGGTCTGCAGGGCGCCGGCCGGGTTCGCCGGCGGGGCGTCGCCCCACAGGTCGTCCACGAGCCGGTCGGCGGGCACGGCGCGGCCGGCGTGGATGAGCAGGTCGGCGAGGAGGCTGCGGACCTTCACCTCCGGTACGCGGACCGCCTGGCCGCCGGCCGTCCACACCGCCAGCGGACCGAGCACCCCGAAGCGCATTCGTTCACCGTAACCCAGCCCACCGACGGGCCCCGCGCCGTGCTTCGGGCGCGCTTCGGGCCGTACCCGCAGCGGACCTGAAGCGGATCCGAAGGAGACCTGGAGCGCTCTGCCGGAGCGTGGTCCCCGTCGTCGAGAACGAGCCGGAGAGCGAGCGGGAGGGAGCCCGGATGGCGCCGGACATCACGGATGATGCGAACGTCGCGGACGTCACGCTGCGGCTGACCGTTCTCGGCGGCCTCGTGCCCGGCCGGGTGGCCGGCGCCGAGGCCCGGCGGCTCGCCGGGCTCGCCGGGCGGCGGGCCTGCCTGGAGGTGGACCTGATCGACCTCGCGGCGGCCTGCCTGCCGGAGCCGTGCCCCGGGGTGCTGCCCGGCGCCGCGCCGGAGCCGCCCGCCGTACGGGAGCTGCGGCCGTGGCTGGACGCCGCCGACGGGTTCGTCGTCGTCGCCCCGGCCGCCGTTCCGGCGCACTCCGCCGGGCCGCTGCGGCGGGCGCTGGTGTGGTGCGCGGAGGCGTTCAAGGCCCGGCCGGTGGCGCTGCACGTACGGGCCGGGGAGGGCGCCCCGCGCGCCCTTCGGGCCCTGCGCGCCGACCTCGCCGAGGCGCACGCGCTGACCGTCCACGAGACCGACTGCCCCGACGGCGCGCTCGACGAACTCATCTGGTGGGCCCGCGCCCTGCGCACCGCCCGCGCCCACGCCCCGTACCCCTTCTGAACCCAGCCATCCCCGACCCGTCCACGACCCGTCCCCGACTCCCGAAACGGAAGAATCATGTCCGCAATCGCCCCGGAGGCCCCCGCGCTGCGCGCCGGGCCCAGGCAGTGGCTCGGCCTCGCGGTGCTGCTCGCGCCGACGATCCTGCTGTTCGTCACGATGACCGTGCTGTTCCTCGCCACCCCCGACATCGCCGCCGACCTCGAACCCAGCAGCGGCCAGCTGCTGTGGATCAACGACATCTACGGCTTCATGATGGCCGGCCTGCTCGTCGCGATGGGCACCCTCGGCGACCGCATCGGCCGCCGCCGCATCCTGCTGTTCGGCGCCGCGGCGTTCGGCGCCGCCTCGGCCGCGGCGGCCTTCGCGCCCGGCGCGGAGGCGCTGATCGCGGCGCGCGCCGTGATGGGCGTGGGCGCCGCGGCGGTGATGCCGTCGACGCTCTCGCTGATCAGCAACATGTTCCAGGATGCCAAGCAGCGCGCCACCGCCATCGGCCTGTGGGCGGCGTCCGTGTCCGTCGGCGTGGCCGTCGGCCCGCTGGTCGGCGGGCTGCTGCTGGAGAACTTCTGGTGGGGCGCGGCCCTGCTGGCGGGGGCGCCGGTAATGGCGCTGGTGCTGCTCGCGGCGCCGTTCCTGGTGCCCGAGTACCGGGCGCCGCAGCCGGGGCGGCTCGATCTGCCGAGCGTGGCGCTGTCGATGGTCACGGTGCTGCCCGTCGTGTACGGGGTGAAGGAGATGGCCGCGCACGGCGTGAACGCCACCGCGATCGTCGCCCTCGCGCTCGGCGTCGTGCTCTCGACCGTCTTCGTACGGCGGCAGCTGCGGCTGAGCAACCCCCTGCTCGACATGCGGCTGTTCCGCGACCGCACCTTCAGCGGCGCCCTCGCCGTGTTCCTCCTCAGCGCCGTCGCGCTCGGCGGTGTGTACCTGCTCTTCACGCAGTACCTGCAGCTCGTCGAGGAGCTGACGCCGCTGGAGGCGGGGCTGTGGATCCTGCCGGCGGCGGTGCTGCTGGTGATCGTCTCGATGCTGTCGCCGGTGATCGCCCGCAGGGTGCGCCCGGGGTACGTCGTGGCGGCGGGGAGCCTGCTGTCGGTGTCGGGGTACGTGGTCCTCACCCAGGTCGACAGCGTGGGCGGGCTGCCGATGCTGATCACCGGCTTCTACCTGCTCTACCCGGGCATCGCGCCGGTGATGGCCCTGGCCACCAACCTCGTCATCGGCTCCGCCCCGCCGGAGAAGGCGGGCGCGGCGTCGGCGGTCAACAGCACCGCGAGCGACCTCGGCGTGGCCCTCGGCATCGCCCTGCTCGGCAGCGTCGGCACCGCCGTCTACCGCGGCGACATGGACACCGCCACGTCGAGCCTCCCCGCCGGCGTACCCGAGGGCGCGGACGCCGCCGCCCGCGACACCCTGCCGGGCGCGCTGAGCGCGGCGGAGGACCTGCCGGCGGCGCTGGGCGAGGCGGTGCTGGCGCCGGCGAAGGCGGCGTTCGCGAGCGGGCTCAACGTGGCGGCGGCGATCGCGGCGGGGCTGGCGGTGGCGGCGGCGGTGCTGTCGGTGACGCTGCTGCGCCGCGTCCCCGCCGCGGGCACCGCGGAGCCGGCGCCCACGGACCCGCCGTCCGACCCGCCGTCCGACCCGCCGTCCGATCCGCCCGCGGCGGACGAGACCCCGGTGCCGGCGGAAGCCGGTCGCTGAGGCCCGTACGCCGTCCAGGACAGCCGGCGTACGGAGCGGAAGAGAGCCGCGCGGCAGGGGAGTCGAGCCCCCGCCGCGCGGCACCGGCCGTTGCGCCCCGGGCACCGGCCTGCGAGGGTTCCCCCATGGGCAGACGCCGGCCGCGGCCCGGGCTGTCGGGCATCTTCGCCGCCGGCCCGCAGGTGCTCCGCTTCTACCCTGACGGCCTCGTCCTCGACGTGCTCGTACGCCCGGCGCCCGGCCCCGCGGCCGGCGGGCTGATCGAGAGCTGGCTCCGCCGCGAGAACCCGCCGCCCGGCGTCCACGAGGCCCGCTTCGAACTCCGCTCCGGCCGGGTCGCCTTCACCACCCCGAGCCACTTCCGCGCCGACGGCACCCGCACGTTCCGCGGCACCTGGCGCGGGGGCAGGCTGACCCTGGACACCGCCGGCGACGGCCGACGGGAGAGCGCCGTCGTCTTCACCCGCCTGTGGCCCTGACGCCGGGTCTCTGGCGCCGGGTCTCTGACGTCGGGGCCCTGACGTGGCGGCCCCGATGTCGCGGAATCTCCTCAGGAACCCAGGTGGCGGCGCAGGCCCCGGATGCGGTTGCTGGTGATCGCGTCGACGCCCATCGCCGTCAGACGGCGCCAGTTGCGGGGCCAGTCCACGGTCCAGCAGGACACCCGGTAGCCCGCCTCGTGGTCCTCGCGGACCGTGGCCTCGTCGAGGAGGCCGAAGCGGTAGTTGAGCCACTCCGGGCGCAGCCGCCGGAGCAGGCCCGCGCGGTACGGGACGGGGGAGGAGCAGGTGAGGGCTATCTCGGCATCGGGGTGCGCGGCGCGGATGGTGAGCAGGGCGGCGGTGCCGCCGCAGTAGTACGTGCGGTCCGCCGCGTCGCTGTCCAGCACCTCCGCGATGGTGGGCTCGGCCGCGGCCGGGTCGGGGAGGTCGATGAAGGACCGTACGCCCGGGCTCTCCGCCATGACCTTCAGCGCCTCGCGCAGCGTCGGGATGCCGCCGGCGGTGCGCTCCTGGACCTCCGCGTACGACAGGGACGCCAGCGTCACCTCCTGGTCCCACAGCCGCTGCAGCGTGCGGTCGTGCAGCAGCACCGGCATGCCGTCCCTCGTGAGCCGGACGTCGAACTCGACCGCGTCCGCGCCCGCCGCCACCGCCGAGCGCAGCGAGCCGAGGGTGTTCTCGCGGACGACGTACGGATCGCCACGGTGGGCGACGGCCAGCACCCCGGGGGCGGGGGCGGCGGGGGCGGAATCCGTCACGAGGCGGCCGGGGTCGCGGGTACGCGGCCGGCGCCGCCGGCGGGGGTGGCCGACGGGCCGGCGGCGAGATACGCGTCGATCTCCGCCGTCAGCGCCGACTTCGCGGCCGGCTCCATGAACGACGCCGCGACGGAGTTCTTCGCCAGCGCCGCGACCCCGGCCTCGTCGAGGTCGAGGAGGCGGGCGGCCACCGCGTACTCCGTGTTGAGGTCCGTGCCGAACATCGGCGGGTCGTCGCTGCCCAGCGCGACCAGCACGCCCGCGTCGGCGATCTGCCGCAGCGGGTGCTCGTCGAGCGAGCGGACCGCCTTCGTGGCGACGTTGGAGGTCGGGCAGACCTCCAGCGGGATCCCCGCCTCGGAGAGGTGCGCCAGCAGCTTGGGGTCCTGCGCGGCGCTCGTACCGTGCCCGATGCGCTCGGCGCGCAGCTCGGTGACGGCGTCCCAGACCGTCTGCGGCCCGGTGGTCTCGCCGGCGTGCGGGACGCTGTGCAGCCCGGCCGCGATGGCCCGGTCGAAGTACGGCTTGAACTGCCCGCGCGGCACACCTATCTCGGGGCCGCCGAGGCCGAAGGCCACGAGGCCGTCGCAGCCGACGTCGACGGCTATCCGCGTGGTCTCCTCCGCCGCGGCCAGCCCCGCCTCGCCGGGGATGTCGAAGCACCAGCGCAGCACGACGCCCAGCTCGGACTCGGCGCTCGTGCGGGCGTCCTCCAGGGCGTCGAGGAAGGGGAGGTCGGGGATGCCGCGGCTGGTGGAGCTGTACGGCGTGACGGTCAGCTCCGCGTAGCGGATGTTCTGCCGGGCCATGTCGCGGGCGATCTCGTACGTCAGCAGGCGCACGTCTTCGGGGTCGCGGACGAGGTCGACGACGGAGAGGTAGATCTCGATGAAGTGGGCGAAGTCGCGGAAGCTGAAGAAGTCGGCGAGCGCGCCGGCGTCCGCGGGCACCGTGGAGTCCGGGTGCCGCGCGGCGAGTTCGGCGACGATGCGGGGCGACGCGGAGCCGACGTGGTGGACGTGGAGCTCGGCCTTCGGCAGACCGGCGATGAAGGAGTCGAGATCGACCATCGCATCATCGTAGGCCAACGGACTGACGGCGCCGCCGCGGCTCCGTAGCATGTGCGAACGCGCGTGCGCGCGGCGCGGTAGGGCCGCGACAGCGCGCGGTGGGCAGCGGAGGGGAGCGGATATGGCGGCGAGCAGTCCGTCGGCGCCGGCCGCCGCCGGGGAGCGGCGGGGACCGGCCGGCCTGGGGACGAAGGCGATGGTGTGCGGCATCGTCGGCGTCACGCTCCTGCCCACGGTCTACGGCATGGCGCTCTCGGTGCTGCTGGGCCCGGCGGCGCTGGTGCTGGGGCTGCTCGCGCGCGGCCGGGCGCGGCGCGCCGGGGTGGCCGCGGGGCGGAACGCGGTGATCGGCATCACGACGGGCGCGGTGGCGTTCGCGGTCGCGGCGGTGGTCATCGTGCTGACGCTGGCGGGCGTGATCTTCGCCGGGGACGACGAGGAGGAGAAGCCCGCGGACCGGCGTGAGGGGCCGAGCGTGCAGGTCATGGAGGACCGGTCGGGAACGCTGCCGTGGGCGGGCGGCGGAGCGGGGTGAGCAGGTCCGGCGGGGTGCGGGCGGCTCGTACAGTTGAGCCCATGGACACGGACCGGCGGGACGACGCGGCGGGGCGAGGCGCGCTCCGCGTGGAGGCGGCCCGGGAGCCGGCCGGCCCCGGCCCGGGGGCGGCGCCGGCGGAGGGCCGCGAGGCGGCCGGTACGGCCGGGGCGGCCGGGGCGCCTGGCGCGGTGCGGGCCCCCGCGGACGTGGCGGCGGGCGCTGAGACCGGTGACGCTACGGGCCCGGGGACGCCGGCCCCGGGGACGCCGGCCCCGGACGACGCCCTCCTGCCCGCGCCCGACGGCGGCCCGCCCGTCCCCGTCGCACCCGGCTGGATGCGCCCGCAGCCGGCGACCGGATCGAGTGCGTACGGCCCGAAGCCGTACCTCCCCGGCCCCTACGTCTGGGTGCCGCCCGCCGGGCCGCGCAACGGCGCCGGGATCGCGGCGCTCATTCTCGGGATCATCGGCGCCACGCTCGCGTTCACGCTCCTCCTCAGCCCCCTCGCCGTCATCCTCGGCGGCCTCGCCATCGGCTTCGGCGTCACCGCCGTCCGCCGCGTCCGGCGCGGCGAGGCCCGCAACAGAGCGTCCGGGCTGTGGGGGATCTGGCTGGGCGGCGTCGCGGCCGTGGCGGGCGTGGGCATGAGCATCCTGCTCGTCGTCCTCGCGATCGACCGCTTCGCCCCCGTCTCGCCCGAGACCGACAGCGCGGTCGAGGCCGGCGAGACCATCACGTACGACGACGGGCTGGAGGTGACCCTCGACGCGGAGCCGGCCCCGGGCGACGTCGTGGAGGTACGGGTCCGGGTCGTCAACGGCACCGGCGGGGTGGCGACCCTGGCGAACAGCGAGGTCAGCGCCTACCCCATCGGCTCCGACGCCGCGTACCTGGAGCAGGAGAGCGGCGACGGGCTGCCGCTGACCCTCGCCGAGGACCACGTCGCGGTCGGCACGTACCGCTTCGCCACGGACGGGGGGCTGTCGGAGGTCGAGTTCGAGGTCTCGCCGGGCGGTCAGTACGAGTACGCGTACTGGTGGAAGGACCTCGACGGCCGCACCGAAGAGCGGCCCGCCTGACGGGAACGGCGGCTGACGGATCCGGTGGTGCTGGAGCCGGCGACGCACGCGGCGGCGGCGCTCATCGCGGGCGAGACGGGCGCGGCGGACGGGGCGGGTGGTCCGGAGTGAGCCGGGCCGCGGCGTACGCCGTGAGCCGGGCGGCCCCGTACCAGCCGCCGGCCAGCAGCACACCGGCCACGCACCACCCCGCCAGCACGTCCAGCGGCCAGTGGTACTCCCGCCACACCAGCCCCGCCCCCACTCCGAGCACCACCAGCCCCGCCGCGGCGACCAGCAGCAGTCGCGCGGCGCGGGAGCGGAGCAGCGGCAGCAGGAGCAGCACGGCGGCGCCGTAGGCGACGGCAGCGGTCGCGGAGTGGCCGGAGGGGAAGAAGCCGGCGTAGTCGTCGGCGAGGGGGCCCTTGGGACCCGGCCGGGCCTGGGCGGACTTCAGCGGCATGACGACGGCGGGCAGCACGGCGAACGCCGCGACGGCGGCGAGCAGCGGGACCCGGACGGCGGCGGGGAGGCGGTGCAAGACATGGTGCAGGAGGTGGTGCACGAGGCCGCGGAGGGAGCGGCGTACGCGGTCGGCCGCCGGCCCGGTCCGTACCGGCGTACGCCACAGCGCGTACAGCACCGCCGCCGCCAGTACCGGCAGCGCCACCCACACCCCGCCCAGGTCCGCCAGCAGCTCCGCCCCCGCGGGGGCGTGCCGCGCCAGCGCGGGGCCGGCGCGCTCGTCCAGTTCGCGCACCGGCCCGTCCACCGCGACCTGCCACGCGAGCAGCCCGTACAGCACGCCGCAGCCACACGCAGCCCACACAGCCCACCCAGCCCACGCAGCCCACGCCGCGCCGGGCCGCCGCGCCGGCGCGCGCGCTGGCTCCTGCGCCCGCGCCGGCTCCGGTACCCGCGACGGCGGCCGGCGCGGGTACCGCCGTGCTCGTACCGCCTGCCTCACGCGGTCCGCGAGAGCGCCCCTTCCAGAATGTCCAGCCCCTCGGCCAGCAGATCCTCGCCGATCACCAGCGGCGGCAGGAAGCGCATTACGTTCCCGTACGTCCCGGTGGTCAGCACCAGCAGTCCTTCCGTGTGGCACGCCTTGGCCAGCGCCGCCGTGAGCTGCGGGTCCGGGTCCTTCGTCCCCGGCTTGACCAGCTCGATGGCCAGCATCGCACCGCGCCCGCGGACGTCGCCGATGGCGTCGTGCTTCTCCTTGAGCGCCGTCAGCCTGCTCTTCACGATCTCCTCGATGCGCCGGGCCTTCGCGTTCAGATCCTGCTCGCGCATCGTCTCGATGGCGCCGAGCGCGGCGGCGCACGCCACCGGGTTGCCGCCGTACGTGCCGCCGAGGCCGCCGACGTGCGGGGCGTCCATGATCTCCGCCCGGCCGGTGACCGCCGCCAGCGGCAGGCCGCCGGCGATGCCCTTGGCGGTGGTGATGAGGTCGGGGACGACGCCCTCCTCCTCGCAGGCGAACCAGCGGCCCGTACGGCAGAAGCCGGACTGGATCTCGTCCGCGACGAAGACGATGCCGTTGTCCTTCGCGAACTGCGCGATCCGCGGCAGGAAGCCGGCGGCCGGCACGATGAAGCCGCCCTCGCCGAGGATGGGCTCGATGACGATCGCCGCCACGTTCTCCGCCCCCACCTGCTTGCTGATCACGTCGACGGCCTGCGCCGCGGCCTCCTCGGCGCAGTTCTCGGGGCCGGTCAGCCAGCGGTAGGGATACGCGACCGGGACGCGATAGATCTCCGGGGCGAAGGGGCCGAAGCCGTGCTTGTACGGCATGTCCTTGGCGGTCAGCGCCATGGTGAGGTTCGTACGGCCGTGGTAGCCGTGGTCGAAGACGACGATGGCCTGGCGGCCGGTGTACGAACGGGCGATCTTGACGGCGTTCTCGACGGCCTCGGCGCCGGAGTTGAAGAGCGCGGACTTCTTGGCGTGGTCGCCGGGGGTCAGCTCGGCGAGCTGCTCGCAGACCTCCACGTAGCCCTCGTACGGCGTGACCATCATGCAGGTGTGCGTGAAATCGGCCAGCTGCGCGGACGCGCGTCGGACGACGGCCTCGGCGCTGTTGCCGACCGACGTGACGGCGATGCCGGCGCCGAAGTCGATGAGGCGGTTGCCGTCGACGTCCTCGACGACGCCGCCGGCGGCGCGGGCGGCGAACACGGGCATCACGGTGCCCACGCCCTGGGCCACGGCGCCGTTCTTGCGCGCCATCAGCTCCTGGGACTTCGGCCCCGGGATCGGGGTGACAAGCCGCCGCTCCTGGGGGAGCGCGGCGCCTGCGGTGGCGGAAGCGCTGGTCATGGGGGATCTCCTCCGGGTCCGGACGACGATGGTCTCCCTCGCAGGCTAGGGCCGGGCGCCGGGTGGGGGCATGCTCCGCGGGGGAGCGGTGTGCCGTGTCGCTTTGTCCATGGTGGACAGGGGGCGGGTGAGCCGGGGACGCGCGGCGTACGGCGGCGGGGGCGCGGGCGTGGGGCAGAGGGGCGCGGGTGGGGGCGGTGGGGACCGGTTCACGCCTCCGGGAAGCGGACCGACGTCAGCTTCTCCGGGTTGCGCTGCACGTCGATCGCCGTGATCCGGCCGCTGTCGACCGTGAACGCCGCCACCGACACCTCCCCCTCCGGCCCGTACAACAGCAGCCCCGCCGCCCCGTTGACGGTGACCACGCGCATGGCCCCCGGCGGCAGCGGCCCGCCGCCGAACGAGATCAGCCCCCGCGCCACCCGCCCGGCCCCCCGCACCACCCCGGGGAGCGACGACACCAGACCGCCGCCGTCGCCGCGCCACGCCACGTCCGGGTCGAGCAGCCGCACCAGCCCCTCCAGGTCGCCCCCCTGGCAGGCGGCGGCGAACGCGTGCACCAGCCGCCGCTGCTCCGCGCGCGGGGCGGGCGCGTGCGGCCGGTTCCGCTCGACGTGCCGACGGGCGCGGGAGGCGAGTTGGCGCACGGCGGCCGGGGTGCGGCCGACGACCTCGGCGACCTGGTCGAAGGGCAGCCCGAAGACGTCGTGGAGGAGGAAGGCGGTGCGCTGCGCGGGGGACAGCTCGTCCAGCAGCACGAGCAAGGCCATGCTCACCGACTCGTCGAGCGTCACCTGCTCGGCCGGGTCGGGCGCGACCGGCCCCGGCACGGTCGGCTCCACCAGCGGCTCGGGGAGCCAGGTGCCCACGTACCGCTCGCGGCGGGAGCGGGCGCTGCCGAGCGCGTCGAGCGCGATCCGGCCGACGACGGTGGTGAGCCAGGCGCGCAGGTCCGGTATCGCGCCGGGATCGGGCACGCGGCGCAGCCGCAGCCAGGACTCCTGCACGCAGTCCTCGGCCTCGGCGAGGGAGCCGGTGGTGGTGTACGCGACGCGGAGCAGCCGGGGGCGCTCCTTCTCGAAGGCCCGGGCGAGGCTTTCGTCGTGCGGCACCGTCACCGCCTCCCTTGCCCGAAGACGGCGTCGGCGGTCGCTGTGCGGGGTCCCCCGGAGGTGGTGTTTCTCATGTCTTCAGGACGACGCGGGGGACGGATGTGTGACTCCAGGGGGTGCGGGAGGTAGCGGCCGGCTGATCCGGCGGCTGCCGCGGTGGATACGGCAGGTCTTCACGGGTACGAAAGCCATGAGCCGCTCGGTGACGGTGCGCACCGTGGAGCGGGAGCGCTGGTCGGCCTCGGAGCTGGTGAACACGCTGCCGCCCGGGCACGCGGTGCTGTCCGTGACGACGGTGGGCGGCGAGCGGACGCCTCCGGCGCTCGTCGACTTGCACCACTGAGGCACAATAAGCAGAGCCTTTCATACGGAGCGTCGTAAGGAATCGCGCGAAAGCACGGTCTGAAAGCGGTCGGAGACCTCCGCGACGGTCGGAGGGCGGTGTGGATCGCCGGACTTCGGACGGACGACAGTCGACGGTCGAGCCGGTCGGGGTCGGGCGGGGGACGGTCAGGGTCGGTCGCGTACGATCCGGCCCGGCCGAGGCGGTCGCGCAGACAGTCATGCCCAGTCATGAACCGCACAGCGGCCCCGCGGGCCGCTGCACCAGCCAGAAGCCAGAAGGTGCCATGCCCACGCTCGCCTCGCTCGTCCGCCACCCCACCCTCAAGCTCTCCGTCCGCACCGGCGCCGACGAGCTGGGCGCGGACGTGCGCTGGGCGCACACCAGCGAGTTGGTCGACCCCGCGCCGTACCTCGAAGGCGGCGAGCTGATCCTGACGACCGCGCTGAAGCTCGACGTCGACGACGCCGACGCGATGCACCGTTACGTGCGGCGGCTGGCGGACGCCGGCGTGGTCGGGCTGGGCTTCGGAGCCGGCGTGAACTTCGACACGGTGCCCCAGGCGCTGCTCGCGGCGGCCCGGGAGGCGCGGATGCCGTTGCTGGAGGTGCCCCGGGCGACGCCGTTCATCGCCATCTCCAAGGTGGTCTCGGCGGCCATCGCCGCCGACCAGTACCGGGCGCTGACCCGCGGCTTCGAGGCCCAGCGGGACCTGACGCGGGCGGCGCTCGGCGCGGACGGCCCGGCGACCGTCGTCAGCCGGCTCGCCGCGCACGTGCGCGGGTGGGCGGCGCTGTACGACCCGGCGGGGGAGGTGCTCGCCGTGGCGCCGGGGCGGGCGGCGGCGCGGGCGGAGGCGCTGAAGGGCGACGTGGCGCGGCTGCGGCGGCGGCCGGTGCCGGCGAGCGCGGTGGTGGCGGGGGTGCCGGTCGAGGGCGCGGAGGGAGAGGGGGCGGCGGGAGACGGGGCGGCGGGGGGCGCCGAGGAGACGCCGGAGGGGCGGAGGGCCGGGCCGGGCGACGCGGCCGGCGGTGCCGCGCCGGGGGGTGGCGCGCCGGGCGGCGCTTCGGCGGCGGTGGGCGCGTCCGACCGGGCGGCGGACAGTGCTTCGGCGGATGGGGCTTCAGCGGACGGGGTTTCGACGGACAGGGCCGCGCAGGGTGGTGCCGCGTCGGGCCGGGGTGCCGCCGGTGCGGCCGGTGCCGCCGGTGGCGCCGCGGCCGGCGGGGGTACGTCCGGCGCCGCCGCCCCGGGCCGGGGCGGCCCGCGCGCCGCCGCCGCGCCCGTGGCCGGCCCGGCTCCGCGCGCCGCCACGGCCCGCCCCGCCGACGGCCGGGACCGCACCGAGGACCGCACCGAGGACCGCGTCGAGCTGCAGTCCCTCGGTTCCGGGCGGCGTCGCGGCGGCGTCCTCGCCGTCGGCACCGGCGGCAAGCTCGCCCCCGCCGAGCGCTACGCCGTGCACGCCGCCGTCTCCCTCCTCACCCTCGTCACCGAGCGCTCCAGCGCCTTCTCCGCCGCCGAGCAGCGCCTCGGCACGGCGGTGCTGCGGCTGCTGCTCGCCGGCCAGCCCGACCACGCGCGGTCCGTCGCCGGGCCGCTCTACGGAGGGCTGCTGGACGCGCCCGTACGGCTCCTGGTCGCCGAGGCCGCCACGCCGGTGGCGCCGGCGGGCGACGGGGACCCGGAGCCGCTGCCGGAGGCGCTGGGGGAACTGGCCGACGCGCTCGACGCCGCGGCGGCGGGGTCCGGCGAGTCGTTCCTCGCGGTGCCCGACGCCGGGCGGCTCGTCGTCCTGGCGACGGACGGCGGCGCGGTCGCGGAGGCGGCGGCGCAGCACGCCGCGCGCGTCGAGGCCGCGCACCCGGGCGCGGTGGGGCAGGCACGCGGGTCGGGCACGGGGCAGGGGGCGCTGCCGCTGGTCGCCGGGGTGTCGGCGCCGGCGGGGCCCGCGGTGGTGACGGTGGCGTACAAGCAGGCCGAACAGGCGCTGTCGGTGGCGCGCCGGCGCGGGCGGGTGCTGGTGGAGCACGAGGACGTCACGGCGGGGTCGGTGGTGGACCTGCTGGCGGACGACGCGGTGCAGGCGTTCGCGGACGGCACGCTGCGGGCGCTGCGGGAGCACGACGAGCGGGGCCGGGGCGACCTCGTCGCCTCGCTGCGGGCGTGGCTGTCCCGGCACGGGCAGTGGGACGCGGCGGCGGCCGACCTCGGCGTGCACCGGCACACGCTGCGGTACCGGATGCGGCGGGTCGAGGAGATCCTCGGGCGCTCGCTGGACGACCCGGACACGCGGATGGAGCTGTGGCTGGCCCTCAAGGCTTGACTCGCAACCCTGCCCGGGGGGGCGGGGATTCTGGCCTTCCGTTCCGTTGCTGTGCCGCTATGCGGCACGGTTTTCGGTGGAGAATCCGTGGCTTCCTGGTTCTTCACGTGGTGCCGGAACGGGTCCGGTCTTACCTACGCTCCGCAGGCTGTCACCGCCAAGTCCGGCGGCCTTCTTCACATTGATCGCTGCGTTGATGTCCCGGTCGT
Organism: Streptomyces sp. CNX435; assembly: GCF_059570575.1. Classification (NCBI taxonomy): domain Bacteria; kingdom Bacillati; phylum Actinomycetota; class Actinomycetes; order Kitasatosporales; family Streptomycetaceae; genus Streptomyces; species Streptomyces sp. CNX435. The sequence goes on from NZ_JCANTA010000019.1 coordinate 96,056, forward strand.
GGACGGTGTTGCAGACCGGGCAGGTCCATTCCCGGATGTGGAGGGGTTTGGGTCCGTCTCGGTGTCCGCAGGCCGAGCAGGTCTGGGAGGTCGGTTCGAACCGGCCGATCTTGATCAGGGCACGACCGTACCGGGTTGCCTTGTAATCGAGCATGGCGACGAACTTCGACCAGCCAGCGTCATGGACGGACTTGGCCATGGTGGTGCGCGCCAGAGCCTTGACCGCCAGGTCCTCCACGCCGATCGCTTGGTTCTCGCGGATCAGGCGGGTGGAGAGCTGGTGGAGGAACTCGTGGCGGGCGTCTGTCACCTTCGCGTGGGCGCGGGCGACCTTCAGGCGGGCCTTCTCGCGGTTCTTGCTTCCCTTCTTCTTGCGGGACATGTTGTTCTGGGCCTTCTTGAGTTTCTTCTCCGCCCGGCGCAGGAACCTGGGGGAGTCGATCTTCTCACCGGTGGACAGGACCGCGAAGTGCGTGGGGCCCAGGTCGATGCCGATGGTCTGGTCGGTGGCCGACATGCGAGCGGCGTCGGCGGCCGGATCGGTGTCGATGACGAACGACGCGAAGAACCTGCCCGCGCTGTCCTTGATCACGGTGACCGAGGTGGGGGTGGTGGGCAGGGTGCGCGACCACTTGACTTTAACCGCACCGATCTTGGGCAGGTTCAGCCGGCCGTTGTCGGTGATGGACCAGCGGGCGTTGGCCGTGAAGCGGATCGACTGTCGGGCATCCCTGCGGGATTTGAAGCGGGGAGGGCCGAGTTTCGGGCCCTTGCGGGTGCCTTTGAGGGAGGCGAAGAAGTTGCGGTAAGCCGTCTCGATGTCCCGCAGGGACTGCCGGAGGACGACGGAGGACACCTCGCCCAGCCAGGAGCGCTCCACCGTCTGCTTGGCCTGGGTGATCAGCTTCTTCGACAACTCGGCGGCCTTCGGGTAGGGCAGGCCGGCGGTCCGGGCGTCCTCACGGGCGCGCACCGCGTCGTTGAAGACGACGCGGGCGCACCCGAACGCTCTCCCCAGCGCCATGCGCTGACCGGTGTCCGGGTACAGGCGGAAGCTGTACCGAAGCTGCATGAGGACACCGTAGATACTTGGTTATGGGAGAGATGCAGAAGATCAGAACTGGTCGGCACTGGTGTTCGTGATGCATGTTCATCTGGTTTTCGTGACGAAGTTCCGGCACAGAGTGTTCGCCGATATTCATCTGAGGCGGATGAAGGAGATCAGGCGGTCGACCTGCGTGGATCCGGACGGCCCGCCATGCGAAGTGCGAGGCTAGAGAGCCGTCCCCGTCGTTGTCAGGGGACGGCCATCATTTGATTCATAGTTATTCTCGGGTTGGCCGAAACGCGAGGACCCCCGGGGATCCGTCCCAGGGGTCCTCGCGCGTCTCAGCGCTTCGTCAGAGCGCGTCGAGGCCCGTGAAGACCATGACCTTCTCGTACGTGTAGTCCTCCATCGCGTACCGCACGCCCTCGCGCCCCACGCCGGAGCGCTTCACGCCGCCGTACGGCATCTGGTCCGCGCGGTACGACGGGACGTCCCCGACGATCACGCCGCCGACCTCCAGCTCCCGCTGCGCCCGGAAGGCGCTCTGTACGTCGTGCGTGAACACGCCCGCCTGCAGGCCGTACTTCGAGTCGTTGACCGCCGCGAACGCGGCCTGCTCGCTGTCCGCCCGCTGCACCGTCACCACCGGGCCGAACGCCTCCTCGCCGGAGATCCTCACGCCGCCCGGCACGTCCGTCAGCACCGTCGGCGCGTACGACGCACCGTCCCGCTTGCCGCCGGTCAGCAGCCGGGCGCCCGCGCCCACGGCCTCGTCGACCCACGACTCCAGCCGCCTGGCCGCGTCCTCGCTGACCATCGGGCCGACGTCGGTGGCGTCGTCCGACGGGTCGCCGGTCACCTGCGCCTCGACGGCCGCGACGACCTTGGGCACCAGGCGCTCGTACACCGAGGCGTCGGCGATCACGCGCTGGACGGAGATGCAGGACTGACCCGCCTGGTAGTTCGCGAACGTGCCGATCCGCTGCGCGGCGTGGTCGAGGTCGGCCTCGGAGGCGTAGTCGGCGAGGACGACGGCGGCGCCGTTGCCGCCCAGTTCCAGCGTGACGCGCTTGCCGGGGACGGACTTGAGGATGTCGTAGCCGACCTTGTCCGAGCCGGTGAAGGAGATGATCGGCAGCCGCTCGTCCTGGGTGAGGGAGGGCATGCGGTCGTTCGGCACCGGGAGCACGCTCCAGCTGCCGGCCGGCAGGTCGGTCTCCGCCAGCAGCTCGCCCAGCAGCAGCGCCGAGAGCGGCGTGGCGGGGGCGGGCTTGAGGATGATCGGCGCGCCCACCGCGAGCGCCGGGGCGACCTTGTGGGCGCAGAGGTTCAGCGGGAAGTTGAACGGCGCGATGCCGAGGACCGGGCCGTACGGGAAGCGGCGGGTGAAGGCCAGCCTGCCCCCGCCGCCCGGGTCGGTGTCGAGCCGCTGGCCCTCGCCGCTGCCCCACCTGCGGGCCTCCTCGGTGGCGAAGCGGAACGTGGACACGGCGCGGCCGACCTCGCCGCGGGCCCACTTCAGCGGCTTGCCGTTCTCGGCGGAGATTAGCCGGGCGATCTCCTCGGCGCGCCCGGCGATCTGCTTGGTCACGTGGTCGAGCGCCGCGGCGCGCACGTGCGCGGGGGTGGCGGCCAGCTCGTCCTTCACCGCGTGCGCGGCGGCGACGGCCTCCTCGGTCTGGGCGTCGGTGGGGATGCTCACCGTGCCGACCTTGCGGCCGTCCCAGGGCGAGGTGACGTCTAGGGTGTCCTGGCCGGCCGCCTGCCGGCCGGCGAGCCAGAACGCTTGTGTGGAAGTCACGGCGGATTCCCTCCGGAGAGTCGCGTACCTCTGCTGCCTACGGTAGGCGGTCCGCGGGGCTGGGTGTGTTGTCCGGCGCGTAGCACTCGGCGGGTGCGCCGCTACGCGGCGGCAGGGTGGGCGGCAGGGTGGGCGGCGGAGTGGACGGCGGGGCGGCGGCGCCGGGTGATCTTGTCGTAGGGGCGGCCTACCCTGGGTGGGAGTGCGGGAAGACTTGCGAGTAAGCGCGAGTAAGCGCGAGTAAGCGCGAGAAGGTGCGGGAAGTGCGGGAGATCGTGGGGCGCGCGGGGCGCCCGCAGGGCGTGTTGCACCCGAATGGCGCGCGCGGGGTGGTGTCTTCCGGCCGTATCGGGTACATACGCACAAGTAGCACCGGCTGGTAACACCCCGACTCAGCGGCGAGGTGAGTTCCCTCATGACCGCACCATCCACACGGCCGTCCGTCTCCGAGAAGGAAGCCAGGGAGGTCGCCGAGGCCGCACGCGAGCAGGACTGGCGCAAGCCCAGCTTCGCCAAGGAGCTGTTCCTCGGCCGTTTCCGGCTCGACCTCATCCACCCGCACCCCGAGCCCGCGCCCGCGGACGTGGAGCGCGGCGAGGCGTTCCTCGCCAAGCTGCGCGACTTCTGCGAGACGCAGATCGACGGGGCCGTCATCGAGCGCGACGCGCAGATCCCGGACGAGACCGTGCGCGGGCTGAAGGAGATCGGCGCCTTCGGTATGAAGATCGACCGCAAGTACGGCGGTCTCGGCCTCACGCAGGTCTACTACAACAAGTCCCTCGCCCTCGTCGGCACCGCGAGCCCCGCCGTCGGCGCGCTCCTCTCGGCGCACCAGTCGATCGGCGTGCCGCAGCCGCTGAAGCTCTTCGGCACCGAGGAGCAGAAGGAGGAGTTCCTGCCCCGGTGCGCCCGTACCGACATCTCCGCCTTCCTGCTCACCGAGCCCGACGTCGGCTCCGACCCGGCCCGGCTGGCCACCACCGCCGTCCCCGACGGCGACGGCCCCGACGCCGACTACCTGCTCGACGGCGTCAAGCTCTGGACCACCAACGGCGTCGTCGCCGACCTGCTCGTGGTCATGGCCCGGGTGCCGCCGCGCCCGTCGGACGGAGGGGCCGAGGGGCACAAGGGCGGCATCACGGCCTTCGTCGTCGAGGCCGGTGCCGAGGGCGTCACCGTGGAGAACCGCAACCGGTTCATGGGACTGCGCGGCATCGAGAACGGCGTCACCCGCTTCCACCGGGTGCGCGTCCCCGCCGCCAACCGCATCGGCCCCGAGGGCGCGGGCCTGAAGATCGCGCTGACCACGCTCAACACCGGCCGTCTTTCGCTGCCCGCGCTCTGCGTGGGCGCGGGCAAGTGGTGCCTGAAGATCGCCCGCGGCTGGGGCGGCGCCCGTGAGCAGTGGGGCAGGCCGGTCGCCGAGCACGAGGCCGTCGGCTCGAAGATCTCGTTCATCGCGGGCACGACCTTCGCCCTGGAGGCCGTCCTCGACCTGTCGTCGCAGATGGCCGACGAGGACCGCAACGACATCCGCATCGAGGCCGCGCTCGCCAAGCTCTACGGCTCGGAGATGGCCAGCCTCATCGCCGACGAGCTGATCCAGATCCGCGGCGGCCGTGGCTACGAGACCGCCGATTCGCTCGCCGCCCGCGGCGAGAGGGCGATCCCGGCCGAGCAGATGGTGCGGGACCTGAGGATCAACCGGATCTTCGAGGGCTCGACCGAGATCATGCACCTGCTCATCGCCCGGGAGGCGGTGGACGCCCACCTCAAGGTCGCCGGCGACCTCATCGACCCGCGGAAGAACCTCTCCGAGAAGGCGCGCGCCGGCGCGCGGGCCGGCGGCTTCTACGCCCGCTGGCTGCCGAAGCTGGTCGCGGGCAAGGGGCAGGTGCCGCGGACGTACGGCGAGTTCCACCCGTCCGGGCACCGCGACCTCTCCACCCACCTGCGCTTCGTCGAGCGCAGCGCCCGCCGGCTGGCGCGCTCCACGTTCTACGGCATGTCCCGCTGGCAGGGCCGGATGGAGACCAAACAGGGCTTCCTCGGCCGGGTCGTGGACATCGGCGCGGAGCTGTTCGCGATGAGCGCCGCGTGCGTACGGGCCGAGATGCTGCGCACCGCCGCCGGGCAGGCCGGGCACGGCAAGGAGGCGTACGAACTGGCCGACGTCTTCTGCCGGCAGGCCCGCATCCGGGTCGACGAGCTGTTCGGCCGGCTGTGGACGAACACCGACGACCTGGACGGCCGGGTGGTGCGGCGGGTGCTGGACGACGCGTACACCTGGCTGGAGGAGGGCATCGTGGACCCGTCGGGCGACGGCCCGTGGATCGCGGAGGCCGAGCCGGGGCCGGCGAAGAAGCCGAACGTGCACCGGCCGATCCGGTAGCGGGACGGCAGTCAGGTCGGCTGCCGTGCCACGAACACGGCTTGTTGAAGGGATCTCCTCACCACGCTTGGGTGGCCGTGCCCGGGTGGCGCACCTCACGTCCCCGGGCGAAAATGATCGAAGGCTATCCCTAGCATCCCGATAGGAAATCCCTAGTATCGATGCCTATGGACTTCTCGTGGTCGATGGTCGCGGCCGGAGCCCTCGTCGGCTGCATGGTGGGTCTGACGGGGATGGGCGGCGGTGCCCTCATGACTCCCATCATGGTGACGGTCTTCGGCGTCAACCCCACCCAGGCCATCGGCAGCGACCTCGCGACGTCGGTGTTCATGAAGCCCTTCGGTGCCGCCGTGCACCAGAAGGCCGGCACCGTCCGCTGGGACGTCGTGCGGTGGCTGCTGCCCACCGGGGTACCGGCCGCGTTCTGCGGCGCCTTTCTGCTGCAGTTCCTCGGCGAGGGTGAGGACCTGCAGAGCCGGGTGAAGATCGTCATCGGCGCGGCCCTGCTGCTCGCCGTCACCGGCATGGTGGCCCGGATGTGGCTGGACCGGCGGCGCGCCGCGCGGGACGGTGAGGCGGCCGAGGACGCGCACGTGCCGGTACGACCCGGGGCCACGCTGCTCATCGGGCTCATCGGCGGCCTCGTCGTCGGCATGACGTCGGTCGGCTCGGGTTCGCTGATCATCGTGATGCTGATGCTCGTGCACCCCCGGCTGAAGGCCAACCACCTCGTCGGCACCGACCTCGTCCAGGCCATCCCGATCGTCGCCGCCGCGGCGGCCGGCCACTTCCTCGTCGGCGACGCCAGCCTCGGCCTCGCCTCCGTCCTGCTCGTCGGCGCCATCCCCGGCGTGCTCCTCGGCGCCGTGCTCTCCACCCGCGCCCCCGGCGGCGTGCTGCGCTGGGTGCTGGCGATCATCCTGCTGGCCACCGGGCTGTCGCTGGTACACGTGCCGGAGACCGTCATCGTCCCCGCCGCCGCCCTGCTCGCCGCGTACGCCGTGATCAGCAGCCGCCCGCGCCGCCCGCGGCCCGGGACGGACCCGGCGAAAGCCGCCGGAGCGACCCCGGAGGCCGTCGGTGAACCGGCGGGAGAGCCCCCGGCCGACGGCGTCGGGAGGGCATCTGCTCCGCGCCAAGTCTGAGCGGACACAATGGGGCGATGACCGAGACCTCAGCTGCTCCGCTCGCCGATCCGCACCTGCGCTCCGCGACCGCTGCGACCCCCGCGACCCCCGCGACCGCCGAGGACGGCCCTCGCGAGATCGTCATCCTCGGCTCGACCGGCTCCATCGGCACCCAGGCCATCGACATCGTGCTGCGCAACCCGGACCGGTTCCGCGTCACCGCCCTGTCCGCGGCGGGCGGCCGGGTGGAGCTGCTGGCCGAGCAGGCGCACCGGCTGGGGGTACGCCGCGTCGCCGTCGCCCGCGCCGACAAGGCCGGCGAGCTGCGCGAGGCGCTGGCCGCCCGGTACGGGGCCGGCGAGCCGGCGCCCGAGGTGCTGGCCGGCCCGGACGCCGCCACCGAGGTCGCCGCCGACGAGTGCCACACCGTGCTCAACGGCATCACCGGCTCCATCGGTCTCGCGCCCACCCTCGCCGCCCTCAAGGCCGGGCGCATGCTGGCGCTGGCCAACAAGGAGTCGCTCATCGTCGGCGGCCCGCTGGTCAAGGACGTGGCCCGGCACGGTCAGATCGTCCCCGTGGACTCCGAGCACTCCGCCCTCTACCAGGCCCTGCTCGGCGGCTCCCGCGGCGAGGTGCGCAAGCTGCTCGTCACCGCCTCCGGCGGCCCGTTCCGCGGCCGGACGCGCGACGAGCTGAAGGACGTCACCCCGGAGCAGGCGCTCGCCCACCCGACGTGGGACATGGGCCCGGTCGTCACCATCAACTCCTCCACCCTGGTCAACAAGGGCCTGGAGGTCATCGAGGCACACCTGCTCTACGACGTGCCCTTCGACCGCATCGAGGTCGTCGTCCACCCGCAGTCCTACGTGCACTCCATGGTCGAGTTCACCGACGGCTCCGCCCTCGCCCAGGCCAGCCCGCCCGACATGCGGATGCCGATCGCGCTGGCGCTCGGCTGGCCGGACCGGGTGCCGGACGCCGCGCCCGCCTTCGACTGGTCGACCGCCTCCACCTGGGAGTTCTTCCCGCTCGACGAGAAGGCGTTCCCGTCCGTGCCGCTCGCCTGCCATGTCGGCGCCCTCGGCGGCACCGCCCCGGCGGTCTTCAACGCCGCGAACGAGGAGTGTGTCGACGGCTTCCTCACCGGCAAGTTGCCGTTCCTTGGCATCATGGACACCGTCAGCCAGGTCGTCGCGGAACACGGCACGGACGATCCGGGAACCCGGCTGACGGTCGCGGACGTCCTCGAAGCCGAGACCTGGGCGCGCGCCCGGGCCAGGGAGCTGGCCGGGCTGCCGGCCGACAGCACGACCAACTGACCATGCCCCAGAACGACACAGTGACGGCGAAGGTGCGTACATGACGGCATTCATGACGGTTCTCGGCATTGTCGTCTTCGCCTTCGGACTGCTCATCTCCATCGCCTGGCACGAGCTCGGCCACATGACCACGGCCAAGATGTTCGGCGTCCGGGTCCCGCAGTTCATGGTGGGCTTCGGCCCGACCATCTGGTCGCGGACGAAGGGCGAAACGGAGTACGGCATCAAGGCCATCCCGCTCGGCGGCTACATCCGCATGATCGGGATGTTCCCGCCCGGCGACGACGGTAAGGTCCAGAAGCGCTCGACCTCGCCCTTCCGCGGCATGATCGAGGACGCCCGGGCGGCAGCGTACGAGGAGCTGCAGCCCGGCGACGAGAAGCGGCTGCTGTACACGCGCGCCCCGTGGAAGCGGGTCATCGTGATGTTCGCCGGGCCGTTCATGAACCTGGTGCTGGCCGTCGTGGTGTTCGTCGGCGTCATGATGACGTTCGGCATCGCCACCCAGACCACCACCGTGGGCTCGGTGTCCGACTGCGTGATCAAGGCCGAGGCGGTCGCCCAGAACCCCGACCGCAAGTGCCGGGAGGGCGACCCCGCCGCGCCGGCCAAGGCGGCGGGGCTGCAGCGCGGCGACGAGATCGTGGCGTTCAACGGCCGCCCGATCGACGACTGGGAGACCCTGCAGACCAGCATCCGCGACACCATCGGCCCGGCCACCGTCACCGTCGAGCGCGACGGCAGGCGCGTCGACCTGCACCCCACGCTCACCGAGAACACGGTGAGCAAGAGCGACGGCGACGGCGGCTACGTCGACGGCGAGTACGTGAAGGCCGGCTTCCTCGGCTTCACCCCCGCCAGCGGCGTCGTCAGGCAGGACTTCGGCCAGTCCGTGGACCGCATGGGCGACATGGTCATCAACGGCGTCGACGCGCTCATCGCGCTGCCGTCGAAGGTCCCCGACCTGTGGAACGCGGCGTTCCAGGGCGAGGAGCGCAAGGAGGACTCGCCGGTCGGCGTCGTCGGCGCGGCTCGGGTGGGCGGCGAGGTGCTGAACCTCGACATCCCGCCGGAGCAGCGGGTGGCGTCGATGCTGCTGCTGGTGGCGGGCTTCAACCTGTCGCTGTTCCTGTTCAACATGCTGCCGCTGCTGCCGCTGGACGGCGGGCACATCGCCGGGGCGCTGTGGGAGTCGGTGCGGCGCACGTTCGCGCGGGTCTTCCGACGACCCGACCCCGGGCCGTTCGACGTGGCGAAGCTGATGCCGGTGGCGTACGTCGTCGCCGGGGTGTTCATCTGCTTCACGCTGCTGGTGCTCGTGGCGGACGTGGTGAACCCGGTGAAGCTCACGGGCTGACGCCGGCGGCGGCGCGGGGCGCGGACCACGGCGTACGCCCCCGCCCCGCCGCCTGCCCGCCCCATCGCGGTCTCCCGCGGCGATCCCGGTGTACGGCGCGGTAAACGTACGGTGCCGTTTTGTCGACGAAACCGGTGACCACCCCACCCGCCGGCCGGGGAGCCGCGGACGGGTGCCGTAATCTCGGGTGCGGGGCCCTCGTCCGGCGGGGGCCATGATCCGTACCACAGGGGTTGCCGCCAGATGACTGCCGTTTCGCTGGGAATGCCGTCCGTTCCGCTGAAGATGGCCGAGCGCAGGGCGAGTCGCATGCTGCAGGTCGGCTCCGTCGCCGTCGGCGGAGACGCACCGGTCTCCGTCCAGTCGATGACCACCACCCGTACCTCCGACATCGGCGCCACCCTCCAGCAGATCGCCGAGCTGACCGCGTCCGGCTGCCAGATCGTCCGGGTGGCCTGTCCCACGCAGGACGACGCCGACGCGCTGCCCGTGATCGCCCGGAAGTCGCAGATCCCCGTGATCGCGGACATCCACTTCCAGCCGAAGTACGTGTACGCCGCGATCGACGCCGGCTGCGCCGCGGTCCGCGTGAACCCCGGCAACATCAAGAAGTTCGACGACCAGGTCAAGCAGATCGCCAAGGCCGCGTCCGCCGCCGGCACCCCCATCCGGATCGGGGTCAACGCCGGCTCGCTCGACCGGCGGCTGCTCGCGAAGTACGGCAAGGCCACCCCGGAGGCGCTGGTCGAGTCCGCGCTCTGGGAGTGCTCGCTGTTCGAGGAGCACGGCTTCTCGGACATCAAGATCTCGGTGAAGCACAACGACCCCGTCGTCATGGTCAACGCCTACCGGCAGCTCGCCGCCCGGTGCGACTACCCGCTGCACCTCGGCGTCACCGAGGCCGGCCCCGCCTTCCAGGGCACCGTCAAGTCCGCCGTCGCCTTCGGCGCGCTGCTCGGTGAGGGCATCGGCGACACCATCCGCGTCTCCCTCTCCGCTCCGCCGGTGGAGGAGGTCAAGGTCGGCATCCAGATCCTGGAGTCCCTCGGCCTGCGCGAGCGGCGGCTGGAGATCGTCTCCTGCCCGTCCTGCGGCCGCGCCCAGGTCGACGTCTACAAACTCGCCGACGAGGTCACCGCCGGCCTGGACGGCATGGAGGTGCCGCTGCGCGTGGCCGTCATGGGCTGCGTCGTCAACGGCCCGGGCGAGGCCCGCGAGGCCGACCTCGGTGTCGCCTCCGGCAACGGCAAGGGCCAGATCTTCGTCAAGGGCGAGGTCATCAAGACCGTGCCCGAGTCGAAGATCGTCGAGACGCTGATCGAGGAGGCGATGAAGATCGCCGAGCGGCTGGAGGCGGACGGCGCCGCCTCAGGGGAGCCCGAGGTCACGGTCGGCTGACCCCCGGGCACGGGGCGTACCCACAGGAAGCGGGCGGACGCACCCACAGGTACAGTGCCGCTGTGTTGACGACCACCACCACACGGCTGCTCGAGCCCGCTGAGCTCGACGCCGCTCGCGCCGTGCTCGACCGCGAACCGGTCGCCAACGCGTTCGTCGCCTCCCGCGTCGCCGTCGCCGGACTCGACCCCTGGCGCCTCGGCGGCGAGCTGTGGGGCTGGTACGCGGGCGGGCGGCTGACGTCCCTGTGCTACGCGGGCGCCAACCTCGTGCCGGTCTGCGCCACCCCCGAGGCCGTACGCGGCTTCGCCGAGCGCGCCCGGCGCGCGGGGCGGCGCTGCTCCTCGATCGTCGGCCCGGCCGAGTCCACCGCCGGGCTGTGGTCCCTGCTGGAGCCCGCCTGGGGCCCCGCGCGCGAGGTGCGCGCCCGGCAGCCGCTCATGGTCACCACCTCGATACCCGCGACTGTCGAGCCCGACCCGCTGGTCCGCCGCATCCGCAAGGACGAGATGGACCTGATCATGCCGGCGTGCGTGGCGATGTTCACCGAGGAGGTCGGCGTCTCGCCACTCGCCGGCGACGGCGGGCTGCTGTACCAGGCGCGGGTCGCGGAGCTGGTCGGCGGCGGCCGGTCCTTCGCGCGGGTGGAGAACGGCGAGGTCGTGTTCAAGGCGGAGATCGGCGCGGCGACGCCGCAGGCGTGCCAGATCCAGGGCGTGTGGGTGGCGCCGGAGCACCGCGGGCGCGGGCTGTCGGAGACGGGCCTTGCGGCGGTCCTGCAGTACGCGCTGCGCGAGGTCGCTCCGGTGGTCAGCCTGTACGTGAACGACTTCAACACGGTGGCCCGCGCGGCGTACCGCAAAGTGGGCTTCCGCGAGGTCGGGGCCTTCATGAGCGTGCTGTTCTGAGGGCCCTGCCCGCGGGGCGCACGGGCTGTGCGGGGCTCGCACGGCGTCGTGCCCGCGGCGTTCCGGCACCGTGCCGGGGGCGTGGCCGCGGGGGTGGAACGGCGGCCCGCGAGCGCACGGTAAGGTGCCCAGCCATGGATGACGTCGTCGTCGGCCCCCTCGACCTCGCCGCCCGAGTGGACGACGCGCTCGCCGTGCAGGCCGTCGCCTTCGGGCTCACCGACGACGAGATCGGCGTCCGCCGGCACGTCGTGCTGCGGCACCTGACCAACTCCGGCGCCTGCGCGCTCGGCGCCACCACTGCCACCGGCCGGCTCGTCGGGTTCGTCTACGGCATGCCGAACAACCGCGTCTACTGGTGGTCCACGGTCGTCCAGCCGTACCTGCGCGCCGTCGGCGAGGACCGCTGGCTCGACGACGCCTTCGTCATCACCGAGCTGCACGTGCACCCGGCCTTCCAGCAGCGTGGCATCGGCCGGGAGCTGATCACCCGGATCACCGACACCGTCGCCGAGCCCAGGAGCCTGCTCTCCGCGATCGACGTGGAGAGCCCCGCGCGCCACCTGTACCGGCAGCTCGGGTACCGCGACCTCGCCCGCCGCGTGGTCTTCCCCGGCGCGCCCAGCCCGTACGTGGTGATGGGCGCGGAGCTGCCGCTGCTGCGCTGAGTTGTCCACAAGCTGAGTTGTCCACAAGCTGAGTCGTCCACAACCTGTGGTCCGTCCACAGCTTCGGCGAATGGATTACCGGCGGGCCCGCGTCCGGCGCTAGAGTCCGGGGCATGAGCCAGCACAGCCACGTTCAGCGCATGTCCCGGATGATGCTCAAGACGCTGCGCGACGATCCCGCCGACGCCGAGACCGCGAGCCACAAGCTGCTCGTCCGCGCGGGCTACGTCCGCCGCTCTTCCGCCGGGGTGTGGACGTGGCTGCCGCTCGGCAAGCGCGTCCTGGAGAACGTGGCACGGGTGGTCCGCGAGGAGATGGACGCCATCGGCGGCCAGGAGGTGCTGCTGCCCGCGCTGCTGCCCCGCGAGCTGTACGAGGCGACGGGCCGCGCCGAGGAGTACGGCGACCTGCTCTTCGCGCTCAAGGACCGCAAGGGCGTGGACTACGTGCTCGGTCCCACCCACGAGGAGCTCTTCGCCCAGGTGGTCAAGGACCAGTGCTCGTCCTACAAGGACATGCCCGTGATCCTCTACCAGATCCAGATCAAGTACCGGGACGAGGCGCGGCCCCGCTCCGGCGTGCTGCGCGGACGCGAGTTCCACATGAAGGACTCGTACTCCTTCGACACCTCCGACGACGGCCTCGTCGCCTCCTACGGGCTGCACCGCGAGGCGTACCGGCGGATCTTCGACCGGCTCGGCTTCGACTACCGCATCGTCTCCGCCGTGTCCGGCGCCATGGGCGGCTCGGCCAGCGAGGAGTTCCTCGCCCCCGCCGCCGCGGGCGAGGACACGTACGTGCAGTGCCCCTCCTGCGGGTTCGCCGCGAACACCGAGGCGCTGACGACGACGGTCGCGCCCGCCCCGGTCGACGGGCACCCGCCGGTCGAGGAGCTGGACACCCCGAACACCCCGACGATCGAGACCCTCGCCGCGCACCTGGGCGTCCCCGCCTCCGCGACGCTGAAGAACCTGCTGGTGAAGATCGACGGCGAGATCACCGCGGTCGGCGTCCCCGGCGACCGCGAGGTCGACCTCGGCAAGCTCGCCGAGCAGCTGGCCCCGGCCGAGGTCGAGGTCGTCACCGCCGAGGACTTCGCCGACCGCCCCGACCTCGTGCGGGGGTACGTCGGCCCGCAGGGCATGACGGGGCCACCTGAGAAGAGGGCCTTCCGCTACCTGGCGGACCCCCGCGTCGCCCCCGGCACGTCGTGGGTGACCGGCTCCAACAAGCCCGACTCGCACGCGCGCAACGTGGTGTGCGGCCGTGACTTCGAGGTCGACCAGTACCTCGACGTGGTCGTCGTGGAGCCCGGCGACCCCTGCCCGCGCTGCGGCACCGGCATCGAGCTGGACCGCGCCATCGAGATCGGCCACATCTTCCAGCTCGGCCGCAAGTACGCCGACGCCTTCGAGCTGGACGTCCTCGGCCAGGACGGCAAGCCGGTGCGGGTGACCATGGGTTCGTACGGGATCGGGGTCTCCCGGGCCGTCGCCGCGCTCGCCGAGCAGACCCACGACGAGCTGGGACTGTGCTGGCCGCGGGAGGTGGCCCCGGCGGACGTGCACATCGTCGCGGCGGGCAAGGCCAAGCAGACGGAGCTGGCGCTGGAGCTGGCGGAGAAGCTGGGCGCGGCGGGGGTGCGGGTGCTGGTGGACGACCGCGCGTCGGTGTCGCCGGGCGTGCGGTTCACCGACGCCGAGCTGATCGGGGTGCCGCAGATCCTGGTCGCGGGGCGGCGCGCGGGCGACGGCGTGGTGGAGCTGAAGGACCGCCGCACCGGGGAGCGCGAGGAGCTGCCCGTGGCCGAGGCGCTGGCGCGGCTGACGGCGGCGGGCTGACCCGGGGGCGGGCTGACGGGCGCGGGTTGACGGGCGCGGGCTGACCGGGGCCGCTAGCTCCCGGCGGGTACGGCGCGGAGGAAGTCGGCGGCGACCGGGCCCGCGTCCTTGCCGCCGGACCCGCCGTCCTCGACGAGCACGCTGAAGGCGAGGTCGGCGCCCTCCAGATAGCCGATCATCCAGGCGTGGGTGCGCGGGGGACTCTCCGTGCCGAACTCGGCGGTCCCGGTCTTCGCGTGCGGCAGCCCCGGGATCCCCTGGAGCGCCGCGCCCGAGCCGTCGGTGACGACGCCGCGCATCAGCGACCGCAGCTGTTCGTAGGTCCGCCCGTCGAGCGTCTCCGGCGCCTCGTACGGCTTGTCCACCGCGGCCGGCACCAGCACCGGCTGCCGGAACCGGCCGTCCTTGACCGTCGCGGCCACCGACGCCATCACCAGCGGGCTGGCCTCCACCCGGCCCTGCCCGATCATCGCCGCCGCCTTGTCGTTGTCGCCGTCGGCCGCCGGCACGCTGCCGTCGAAGGTGGCCGCGCCGACCTGCCAGGTGTCGCCGATGCCGAAGGCGCGGGCCGTGCGGGTCAGGGTCTGCTCGTCGAACTCGTCGCGCAGGCCGACGAAGGCGGTGTTGCAGGACTGCGCGAACGCCTCGGCGAAGGTGGTGCCGGGCGGGAGGTCGAACTCGTCCTGGTTCTCGAAACGCTGCCCGGCCACGTTCGCCGCCGCGGGGCAGGCAACGCGGTCCCCGGCGGCGAGGCCGCCGTCGAGGAGCGCGGCGGCGGTGACCGTCTTGAACGTGGAGCCGGGCGGGAAGCGGCCGGTCAGCGCGCGGCTCTCGCCGGAGTCGGGACTGTCGGCGACGGCCAGCACCCGGCCGGTGCCGGGGTCGACCGCGACGATCGAGGCGTTCTTGCCGAGCCCGTCGACGGCCTCCTCGGCGGCGCGCTGCACGCCGGGGTCGATCGTCGTGCGTACCGGCTTGCCCGCGCCGGGCTTCTTGCGGGCCAGGGTGCGCACCGGCGCGCCGGTGGCGCGATCGGCGATCACGACCTCGCCGCCGGGCGCGGCGTACAGCCGCTCGTCGTAGCGCGCCTGCAGCGCGGAGGCGCCACGGTCGGTGTCCGGGGAGACGGCGCCGACGAGGGAGCGGGCGAGGTGGGCGACGGGCTGCACGGAGTCCACGAACTGCAGCCCGGCGACGTCCAGCAGCCGGTCGCGGTGCTGCCGGTAGACCTCGTCCCGCAGCATCACGACCGGCACGGACTCGTCGGGTTCGGCGTCGGCCACGCGCTTCTTCAGCCGCGGCACGTCGAGGTCCGCGCCGAGCGCGGGGTCGGCGAGGACGTCGTACGCGCGGTCGGGGTCGGAGAG
The DNA here is from genome assembly GCF_059570575.1 of Streptomyces sp. CNX435. NCBI lineage: Bacteria > Bacillati > Actinomycetota > Actinomycetes > Kitasatosporales > Streptomycetaceae > Streptomyces > Streptomyces sp. CNX435. Next base: position 111,285 of record NZ_JCANTA010000019.1, read on the forward strand.
CTTCGCGGGCCAGATGGAGACGGCCCAGACCTTGGCGTCGCCGGCCAGTTCGGAGCCGTCGGCGGCGAGTATGGGGGCGCGTTCGGCGCGCTGTGTGGTCTGGACGAGGGTCTGGTGGCGGCGCAGCGCGGGATGGACGAGCCGCGGCTCCCAGCGCACCCGCCAGCCGTCCGTCGCACCGGAGCCGCCGTCCGTGCCGCCGTCCCCGCCCTCGGCCCCGTCGTCCGCCGGGGGCAGGGCCACCGCGCGGGTCTCGTACTCCCAGGTGCCGAAGCCGGACAGGCGCAGGCGTACGGAGAACGGCACGGTGTAGGTGCCGTCCCCGGCCTTCTCCGGGTCGTCCAGGGACACGCGCACGTCCCGCGGGTCCAGCCCCCGGCGTACGGAGTCCAGCAGGTCGGCGGCGGCCCCGGGCCGGTCGGTATGGCGCGCGGCCTCCTCGTCGTCGCCCCGCGCCCACGCGGCCGCGTACGCCCGTACCTCCGCTTGCGCGTCGTCGGCGGCGTCGTCTCCGCCCGTCAGGTACGCGATGCCGCCGGCGAGCACCGCGGCGGCGACCAGCACGGCCCCGGCGACCAGGGCCCACCGCGACCGTCTGCGGGAAGGCCGTCCCAGATCCATGCGGGCATCTTAGGGCCCGTCGTTTGGATCTTCGCCGGGCTCGCGACGCCTAGCACTGCTCCCCCACTGCGCGCAGAGCGCGCGTGGGCGGTACCCCCAGCGGCGTTGTCGTCGGTCGCCGACGCTCCGCGTCGACTCCCTCCTCCGCCTTGCGATGCACAGCACCATCCTCCCCCACAGCGCGCTGCGCGCGCGTGGGCGGTACCCCCACTCCCTGATCCGACAAGATCCAAACGACGGGCCCTGGGCCGTCGTCCCCGCCGGACCGCGGACGCCAACAGGCCGTCCGCGGACGGCGGTCGGCACCCGCCCGGGGCGTGCGCGGCGGTCAGAGCCAGCCCGCGTACTCCAGGTGGAGTTCGCCGCCGTTGCGGTCGCCGCGCGCCAGGCCCGTCACGCCCGCCGCGACGCAGCGGAACAGCGTCCAGCCGCGCAGCCGGTCGCGGTCGACGTCGAGGGAGTCCGCCAGCTTCGTCAGCCGCCGCCGCGTCGCCGCCGCCGCGCCCGGTGCGGCGACGAGGGTGTCGACGCGGTCCCGGGCCGGCCAGGCCAGGTCGTACGCCCGCTCGCCCACCAGCGGGCGCGGCCCCACCGCGAGCCACGGCATCCGCTCGGCGGCCAGCACGTGCCCCTGGTGGTAGTCGCCGTGCAGCAGCACGTCGGGCCCCGCCGCCGCCCGGTCGCCGAGCAGCGCCGCGCGGCGCTCCAGCGCGGCGTCGACCAGCTCCGCGTACGGCTCGGCGCGCAGCTCGCGCAGCCGCTCCGCGAGCCGCGCGGTGTGCTCCGGCACCGTGGGCAGAGTGGGCAGCGCGTGGTCGCCGGGCGGTGCGGTCCACAGCCGCTGCAGCGTCGCCGCCGCCTCCAGTTGCGCCTTGGCCTCCGGCAGGGAGCGCAGGCTGACGTCCGCCTGCAGCCGTTCGAGCAGCAGCGCCCCCGCGGCGGCGTCGGCGCGCAGCAGCCGCGCCGAGCCGACGCCGTTCCAGTGCTCCAGCGCGCGCTGCTCGGCCGCGATGCGCTCGGGCTCGTAGGCGACCTTGAGGGCGGCCGGAGTGCCGTCCTCCTGGCGTACGAGGACGAGGACGCTGGTCCGGCCGCCCGGCGCGTGCACCCGCTCCGGCGTCAGCGCCCAGCGCCGCACCAGGCCGTCGACCAGCCCCGACAGCCCCGCGAGCCAGGCGCGGCCCGGGTCGCCGTGGGCGGAGACGTGGCGCACCAGGCGCTCCGGCGGGTCAGGCCGGTACTGCGGTGCAGTTGCCATACGGGCGGAGTCCTCTTGCTGGGCCGGGCCGGGGCGGGCGGGGTCAGTCCGTGCGGCCGTCGTCCCCCTCACGTCCCGCGGGTGCGGTGTCGGCCGTGCGTTCGGCCAGACCAGGGAAGGCTACGCTCCCCCCGCGCCAGCGCGCCGCCCGGACCGCCGCCTCGCGCAGCGCGGCCGCCGCGTCGCGGCGCAGGTCGCCCTCCGCGGCCTGGACGAGGTCGGCGTAGCTGCCAGCGATCCGGTCCTCCAGCTCGGTCGCGAGCCGTACGGCGGCCTCCTCGTCCGGCACCGCGAACGGCAGCGCGTACCCGGCCGCGGCGGGCTGCGGCCGGTCGCCGAGGTCGCGTACGACCCGGCTGAGGGCGTCGCGGCGGGCGCGGTGGGCGTCGTAGCCGGCGCGCGCCTCGTCGGCCCGGCCGCCGCCGGCGCGGGCGCCGACGACGCCGTAGCCGTAGACGGCGGCGTGCTCGGCGGCCAGCGCGCGCTGCGCCGCGGCGAGGGCCTCGTCGGACGGTGCGCTCACGGTGCCTCCTGGGGTACGGGACGGGGGTAGGCCGCCGGGCGTCCGGCGGCGCCGTGGCCGCCGCCCGGCGCGGTCGCCGGGCGGACCGCGGCGGACCGGGGCGTGGCGAGCCGGACCGGGGCAGGCCGGGGCGGGGCGAGCCAGGCAGGGGTCGGACGGGGCGGGCCAGACGTGGGCCGTCGCGTCGTCGGCCGCGGCCCTGGCCCGTGTCCCGCCCGTCGCGCCCCCGGCCCGTGCCGCCGGCCGGGGCGTACGTCCAGCGCGCGCAGCGCATGCCGGGCCGTCGGCCGGCCCCCGGGACCGCGCCGGTTCCCGCCGGTCCCGAGGGCCGTGCCCCGCACTGTTCACGTCCGCGCCCCGGACCGGCCGCCGCGCCACCGGCCCGCCACCCGGCCCGTTCCCGCCGCGGCGGCGGGGGCCGTGCCCCGTACCGCTCACGCCGTCTCCCCGAGCAGGTAGACGTGGGCCGCACCCGCCGCGGCCACCGAGGCCAGCAGCCGGGCGACGTCGCCCGGGGCCGTGGCCAGGGCGGCGGTGTGGGCGTCGGCGGTGCGCTTCTCCGCGGCGGCCAGCGCGGCGACCGCCTTCGCCGGGTCCGCGGGGACCGCCTCGTCGGCGCGCCGCTGCGCCGGCGGCGGGGGAGCGGCGTCGGCGCGGTCGCCGGGGCTCTCCCTGCCGCCGGCCGGGGACGCGGCGCGGGTGTCCGCGGGCAGTCCGCGGGCCAGGGCCGCGACGTGCCGGGCCACGTCGGCGCGCAGCGGGTCGAGCGCCCCGGCCAGCGCGGGGTGCGCCGAGGCCGTCGCGTCGTAGCGGCGCAGCAGGCCGCGCGACGCCTCCGCGGCCCGGCGCCGGAGCCGTTCGGTACGCGCGGCGTCGGCACCCCCGTCGTCGCCGTCGTCCCCGGAACAGCCCGCGGTGGTGCCTGCCGCGGCCAGCACGGCGGCACCGGCCAGCACGGTCCTTCTCGCCGGGAGTCCCTTGATCCGCACGAGCCGAGCGTACCGGTGGGCAACGCCGAGGTCGTGAAGCGGATACGCTTTGACCGGACACGTGACGTCACACAACAGCACACGCGGCCGAGGAGTCACCCGGATGAGCACCACCCAGAACGAGAGGCTGCGCGATCTGCTGGAGCCGCTCGTCAAGGAACGCGACCTCGACCTGGAGGAGATCGCGCTCACCCCGGCGGGCAAGCGGCGTGTCCTGCGGGTCGTGGTCGACGCCGACGGCGGCGTGGGCCTGGACACCTGCGCGGAGCTGAGCCGGCGCGTCGCGGAGGAACTGGACGCCACCGACGCCATGGGCGATCGCCCGTACGTCCTGGAAGTCACGTCTCCGGGTACGGACCGCCCGCTGACCCTGCCGCGCCACTACCGTCGGGCCGCGGGCCGGATGGTCAAGGTGCGGCTACGGGAGGGCGGCGAGGTCGTGGGACGCATCACCACGGTTGACGACGCGGGGCTGGACCTGGAGGTCCCGGGGGTGAAGGGTCGAAGGCCCGCCGCCCGGCGGCTGGACTTCGGCGAGGTCGCCGGGGCCCGGGTCGAGATCGAGTTCAACCGCAAGGTGACGAAGGACGAGGAGGGCTCGTAGCCGTGGACATCGACATGAGCGCTTTGCGCGGCCTGGTGCGGGAGAAGGAGATCTCCTTCGACCTGCTGGTCGAGGCCATCGAGTCGGCCCTCCTGATCGCCTACCACCGCACCGAGGGCAGCCGCCAGCAGGCCCGTGTGGAGCTGGACCGGGAGACCGGGCACGTCACGGTGTGGGCCAAGGAGGACCCGGACGACGTGCCGGAGGGCGGCGAGGCACGCGAGTTCGACGACACCCCGTCGGGTTTCGGCCGCATCGCCGCGACCACGGCCAAGCAGGTCATCCTGCAGCGGCTGCGGGACGCCGAGGAGGAGATCACCTTCGGCGAGTACGCGGGCCGCGAGGGCGACATCGTCACCGGCGTCGTCCAGCAGGGCAAGGACCCGAACAACGTGCTGGTCGACATCGGCCGGCTGGAGGCCATCCTGCCGGTGCAGGAGCAGGTCCCGGGCGAGGAGTACAAGCACGGCACCCGGCTGCGTACGTACGTGGTGCGGGTGGCCAAGGGCGTACGCGGCCCGTCCGTGACCCTCTCGCGCACCCATCCGAACCTGGTGAAGAAGCTCTTCGCGCTGGAGGTGCCGGAGATCGCCGACGGCTCCGTGGAGATCGCGGCCATCGCGCGCGAGGCCGGGCACCGCACGAAGATCGCCGTACGGTCCACGCGCTCCGGGCTGAACGCGAAGGGCGCCTGCATCGGCCCGATGGGAGGCCGTGTGCGCAACGTGATGGCCGAGCTGGGCGGCGAGAAGATCGACATCGTCGACTGGTCCGACGAGCCGGGGGAGCTGGTCGCCAACGCGCTGTCGCCGGCGCGGGTGAGCAAGGTCGACATCGTCGACCTGGCGGCGCGCTCGGCGCGGGTGACGGTGCCGGACTACCAGCTGTCGCTGGCGATCGGCAAGGAAGGCCAGAACGCGCGGCTGGCGGCGCGGCTCACGGGCTGGCGGATCGACATCCGCCCGGACACGGAGCCGGCGGCGGACTGACGCCCGCGCCGGGTCCGGCCCACCGCCGCCCCCCTCCGGGCCGGAGGGGGGCGGCGGCGACGGACGCGCGAAAACCCGGTCGCTCCGCCGGGACCGGATCACGTATCGTCGGGCCCGCCGTGGGCTGCCTGTCGCCCTGGGCAAGACCCTGGGCAAAACCCTGGGTAAAAACAGCCGTTCGATTGCCACCCCGACGCGGGTGCCCGCCGGTCGGGGAGGTAGACTTGAGCGTGTCTGGCCGGACGCGCGCCCGGGGCTGCCCCGAGCGCACCTGCGTGGGGTGCCGGGTGCGTGCGACCAAAGGCGATCTGCTACGTGTGGTGGAGGCCGGGGGCGCGTGCGTCCCTGATCCCCGCGGTACGCTGCCCGGCCGGGGCGCATATCTGCACCCCGTCAAGGCATGCCTCGACCTGGCGGTCCGCCGTCGGGCGTTCGTCCGGGCCCTGCGGGTCCGGGGGCCGCTCGGCACCGCGGACGTGGATCGTTTCGTGGCGCACGCCGTGCAGGCAGAGCAGACAGAGGCAGAGCAGACATGAGCAGGAAGAAGACGAGCGCCGCGCGAAACCCCGTGCGGCCAGGTACCTCGCGAGTCGGAAGTGGGTCGAGATTGCGATGAGCACTCGATGAGTACGCGATGAGTACGCCCATGCAGAAGTAGCGACGGTCCGGCGGACACCCCCGGACCAGAAGGAGCGAAGTGGCTAAGGTCCGGGTATACGAACTCGCCAAGGAGTTCGGCGTCGAGAGCAAGGTCGTCATGGCCAAGCTCCAAGAACTTGGCGAATTCGTCCGCTCGGCGTCCTCGACAATCGAGGCGCCGGTCGTACGAAAACTGACTGACGCGTTCCAGTCCGGCAACGGCTCGGCTGCGGCCAGGCCCGCCGGCAAGCCCGCCGCGCCGAAGAAGAAGGCCGCCGCCGCCAAGCCCGGCGTGCCCGGCGCGCCCGCGGTGAAGCCCACCCCCGTCCAGCCTGAGCAGGCCGCGGAGCGCAAGCCCGCGCCGCGCCCCGGCGCCGAGGCCGGTAGGCCCGCGCCCGCGCCGGCGCCGCGCCCGGCTCCTGCCCCGGTCTCGCCGGCGCAGAAGGCGCCGGCGCCCGAGGCGCCGGAGTTCACCGCGCCGCCCGCCGCGGACCGCGGCGCCCCGAAGCCCGGGGTGAAGCCGGGTCCGCGTCCGCCGGCCCCCGCGCGGGGCGGCGGCGGTCAGGGCGGTGGCCAGTCCGGCGGTGGCGGCGGCCGTCCCGGCGGTGGGCGCACCGGCGGTCCCGGCCCGCGCCCCGGCGGCCGGCCCGCGGGCCCGCGCCCGGGCAACAACCCGTTCACGTCCAGCGGCTCCACCGGCATGGCCCGGCCGCAGGCCCCGCGCCCGCAGGCCCCCCGCCCCGGCGGCGGCCAGGGCGCCCAGGGCGGCGGCGGCCCGCGCCCGCAGGCGCCGGGCGGCTCCCGGCCCACCCCGGGCGGCATGCCCCGGCCGCAGGGCGGCCAGGGCGGCGGCTCGCGTCCCGGCGGTCCGCGCCCGAACCCCGGCATGATGCCGCAGCGCCCCGCCCCCGGCGGGCGCCCCGGCGCCCCGGCCGGCGGCCGTCCCGGCGGCGGTGGCCGTCCGGGCGGCGGCGGTCCCGGCGGTCGTCCGGGCGGCGGCGGTGGCGGCGGTCGTCCCGGCGGTGGCGGCGGCTTCGGCGGTCGTCCCGGTGGTGGCGGCGGCGGTGGCGGCTTCGGCGGTCGTCCCGGCGGCGGTGGCGGCGGCGGTGGCCGTCCCGGCTTCGGCGGCCGTCCCGGCGGTCCCGGTGGCCGCGGCGGCACGCAGGGCGCCTTCGGGCGTCCCGGCGGTCCCGCGCGCCGCGGTCGCAAGTCGAAGCGGCAGCGCCGCCAGGAGTACGAGCAGATGCAGGCGCCGTCCATCGGCGGCGTGATGCTCCCGCGCGGCAAGGGCGAGACGGTCCGTCTCTCCCGCGGCGCGTCCCTCACCGACTTCGCGGAGAAGATCAACGCCAACCCGGCGTCCCTGGTCCAGGTGATGTTCAACCTGGGCGAGATGGTCACCGCGACGCAGTCCGTCTCCGACGAGACGCTGCACCTCCTGGGCGAGGAGATGAACTACACCGTCCAGGTCGTCAGCCCGGAGGAGGAGGACCGCGAGCTGCTCGAGTCCTTCGACATCGAGTTCGGCGAGGACGAGGGCGGCGAGGAAGCGCTCGTGGCGCGGCCCCCGGTGGTCACCGTCATGGGCCACGTCGACCACGGCAAGACGCGCCTGCTGGACGCGATCCGCAAGACCAACGTCCTGGAGGGCGAGGCCGGCGGCATCACCCAGCACATCGGCGCGTACCAGGTGGCGACCGACGTCAACGGCGAGGAGCGCCGGATCACCTTCATCGACACCCCGGGCCACGAGGCGTTCACCGCCATGCGTGCCCGCGGTGCGAAGGCGACCGACATCGCGATCCTCGTGGTCGCGGCCAACGACGGCGTGATGCCGCAGACGGTCGAGGCGCTGAACCACGCCAAGGCGGCCGACGTGCCGATCGTCGTCGCGGTCAACAAGATCGACGTCGAGGGTGCGGACCCGTCGAAGGTGCGCGGCCAGCTCACCGAGTACGGGCTGGTGGCCGAGGAGTACGGCGGCGAGACGATGTTCGTCGACATCTCCGCCAAGCAGGGCCTGCACATCGAGAACCTGCTGGAGGCCGTCGTCCTCACCGCGGACGCCAGCCTGGACCTGCGCGCGAACCCGAAGCAGGACGCCGAGGGCATCGCGATCGAGGCCCACCTCGACCGCGGCCGCGGCGCCGTGGCGACCGTGCTGGTCCAGCGCGGCACGCTGCGCGTCGGCGACACGATGGTCGTCGGCGACGCCTACGGCCGCGTGCGCGCCATGCTCGACGACCTGGGCAACCCCCTGGACGAGGCCGTGCCCTCGACCCCCGCCCAGGTGCTCGGTCTGACCAGCGTCCCCGGCGCCGGCGACAACTTCCTGGTGGTCGAGGAGGACCGTACGGCCCGCCAGATCGCCGAGAAGCGCGCCGCGCGCGAGCGCAACGCCGCCTTCGCCAAGCGCACCCGCAGGGTGTCGCTGGAGGACCTGGACAAGGTGCTCAAGGCCGGCGAGGTGCAGCAGCTCAACCTCATCATCAAGGGCGACGCGGCGGGTTCCGTCGAGGCGCTGGAGTCCTCGCTCATGCAGCTGGACGTCGGTGAAGAGGTGGACCTGCGCGTGCTGCACCGCGGCGTGGGTGCGGTCACCGAGACCGACATCGACCTGGCCACGGGCTCGGACGCGATCGTGATCGGCTTCAACGTCCGGGCCGAGGGCCGGGCGACGCAGATGGCCGAGCGCGAGGGCGTCGACGTCCGGTACTACTCGGTGATCTACCAGGTCATCGAGGAGATCGAGGCCGCGCTCAAGGGCATGCTCAAGCCGGAGTACGAGGAGGTGGAGCTCGGCACCGCCGAGATCCGCGAGGTCTTCCGCTCCTCCAAGCTGGGCAACATCGCCGGTGTGCTCATCCGCTCCGGCGAGGTCAGGCGCAACACCAAGGCCCGCGTCATCCGCGACAGCAAGGTGGTCGCGGAGAACCTCAACATCGAGGGCCTGCGCCGCTTCAAGGACGACGTCACCGAGATCCGCGAAGGCTTCGAGGGCGGTATCAACCTCGGAAACTACAACGACATCAAGGTGGACGACGTCATCGCGACGTACGAGATGCGCGAGAAGCCGCGCGCCTGATAAGCAGCACCGTCGGCAGGGGGCGGCCCTTCACGAAGGGCCGCCCCCTCGCCGCCACTCCATCCCGTATATCCCGTACCGGCGGGTGATCCGGACACACGTGTACGTAGGGACGCTTTCCTGCGACTTCCTCCTCGGCGACGTACGGTCGCTGAAAGAGAAGCGCTCCGTCGTCCGCCCGATCGTCGCGGAGCTGATCCGCAAGTACGCGGTGACCGCCGCGGAGGTCGGGCACCAGGATCTGCACCGCCGGACCGTGATCGGTCTGGCGACGGTCTCCGGGGACGCCGGGCACCTCACCGAGACGCTGGACCGGTGCGAGCGGATGCTCGCCGCCCGGCCGGAGGTGGAGCTGCTGGCCGTACGGCGGCGGATCCACTGTGACGGCGACGAATAACGACGAGTAGACAAGTGGGCAAGGAGACGGACCAGTGGCCGACAACGCACGGGCGAAGCGCTTGGCGGACCTCATCCGTGAGGTCGTGGCCGAGAAGCTGCAGCGGGGTGTCAAGGACCCGCGGCTCGGCTCCCGGGTGACCATCACCGACACGCGCGTCACCGGCGACCTGCGGGAGGCGACCGTCTTCTACACGGTGTACGGCGACGACGAGGAGCGGGCGCAGGCCGCGAAGGGGCTGGAGAGCGCCAAGGGCGTGCTGCGCTCGGCGGTCGGCGCCGCGGCCGGGGTGAAGTTCACGCCCACGCTGGCCTTCGTGCCGGACGCGCTGCCCGAGAACGCCAAGAACATCGACGACGTGCTGGCGCGCGCCCGGCAGCAGGACGAGCAGGTGCGGTCCACCGCCGCGGGCGCGGAGTACGCGGCGGGGGCGGACCCGTACAAGCGGGACCGGGACGAGGACGACGCGGAGGACGACGGCGGGGCCGGCTCCGGCTCCGGCGGCGTGGGCGCCGGTGAAGGCGACGGCTCCGGCGACGGTCCGCTGGGCCGGGTCCCGGGCGGCGGCGCGGCGGGCGACACGGACGGGGGCCCGGCGGGGGCATGAGCGGGAAGTCGACCGGCCCGGACGGCCTTGTCATCGTCGACAAGCCGGCCGGGCTGACCTCGCACGACGTCGTCGGCCGGCTGCGCCGGCTGGCCCGTACCCGGCGCGTGGGCCACGCCGGGACGCTGGACCCGATGGCGACGGGCGTGCTCGTCGTCGGCGTGGAGAAGGCGACCCGGCTGCTCGGCCACCTCGCGCTCACCGACAAGGAGTACCGGGCCACGATCCGGCTCGGCCAGACGACGGTGACCGACGACGCCGAGGGCGACGTCACCGCCGCCGCGGACGCCGGTGACCTGCCGCCCGGCGCGGTCGACGCCGGCATCGCCGGGCTGACCGGCGACATCATGCAGGTGCCGTCGGCGGTCAGCGCGATCAAGGTGGACGGCAAGCGGTCGTACAAGCGGGTGCTCGACGGCGAGGACGTGGAGCTGCCGGCCCGGCCGGTGACCGTCAGCACGTTCGTGCTGCACGACCTGCGCACGGCGACGGCCGGGGACGGCACGCGGGTGACCGACCTGGACGTGACGGTCGTGTGCTCCTCCGGCACGTACATCCGCGCCCTCGCCCGCGACCTCGGCGCCGGGCTGGGCGTCGGCGGCCACCTCACGGCGCTGCGCCGCACCCGCGTCGGCCCGTACGGGCTGGACGGGGCGCGGACGCTGGAGCAGTTGGAGGAGCGGCTGGACGTGCTGCCGACCGGCGCCGCCGCGGCGGCGGCCTTCCCGCGCTGGGACGTGGACGCCGAGCAGGCGCGGCTGCTGTCGCACGGGGTGCGGGTGGCGGTGCCGGCGGGGCTGGCGGAGGGCCCGAACGCGGTGTTCGGGCCGGACGGGCGGTTCCTGGCGCTGGTGGAGCCGGCCGGGGGGCGGGCCAGAGCGCTGGCGGTGTTCGCGTAGGGCGGGGGCGGTCGCGTCGCGGTACGTGGCCGCCGTCGGGGCCGTCCGCCGTCGGGGCCGTCCGCCGGGCGGGCGGTCCGCGGGCGGGCGGCCCGCGGGCGTCGGGCGTCGGCACCGGGTGTCGGGCGAAAGGATTCCGCCGAACGGGTGTCCCCGGGGGCGTATCGCGCCATTCCTCGTTTCCCGTGATCAGCCGGTGGCAAGCCATGCCCTGGGACCCACCCGGGGAGGCTGGTCGTTGCCGCACTCATCGCCGCCGCCGCGCGCGCCCGGCACCGTCGTACGCATCCGCGACCTCGCCGGCCGTCCGCGGGGCACCGGATTCCTCGTCGACGTCGTGGGCACGGTGCTCACCAGCCACGAGGCCGTCGACGGACTCGCCCGGCTGGTGCTGCACGCCCCCGGCGACGAGCACACGTGGCCGGTCGGGGCCGCGGACGTCACCTCGCTGCCGGGCGCAGACCTCGCGGTCGTACGGGCCCGGGGGCTGGCCGGCGGCCGGCCGTTCGCGCTCGCCGCGGCCGGGGTCGAGGACGGGGCGGAGGTGGCCGTGGCGCTGCCGCGGGCGGGGCGGGTGCCGGAGCGGGTGCCGGGGCGGGTGGTGGCCGCGGGGGCGGCCACGTACACCGCGACCGACCGCTACCACCTCGTCGACGGGGTGCTGCAACTCGCCCTCGCCCCGCACGAATCGCTGCGCGCGGGCGGCGAGGCGAGCGGTGCGCCGGTGCTGGACGCGGCGAGCGGCGCGGTGGTGGCGGTGGTCGGCACCGCACTGCACGCGGGCCGCGGCGGGGTGGCGCACGCGGTGCCGCTGCGCGGTGCGGCGGAGGACGCCGCGGGGACGCTGGCGGCGGCGCTGGACCGGAGCGGGGCGCAGGTGGCGGCGTACGGGCGGGACTTGAACCTGGCGGGGGCGCTGGAGCTGGGGGCGGTGGGGTTCTCTTCGCCGGGGGCGGGGGGTGTGGTGGGTGGCTCGGTTGCGGGCGGCGTCGGTGTTGCTGTGTCCCGGGGCGGTGCCGAGGGGTGTGCGGGCGTCTCGGTCGCGAGGGGCGGCCGGGTGGCGGCGGGTCCGCAGTCTGCGGTGGATCCCGCGGCTTCGGCGGGAGTCGGGAGCTTCGGCGGCGACAGCGGTGCCGCGGGCGCCGCTGGCCGTGGCTGGGGGGAGCCCGTCGAACGATGGGCGGTGCGGGCGGAGTTCGGTCGCTTCCTCGACGGCGCCGCGCACGTCCTCGCGCTCGTCGGCGACCCCGGCACCGGGCGGTCCACCGAACTCGCCGGGCTCGCCGCGCGCCGCGCGGCGAGCGCGGACCCCGCGCCGTCCGTGTGCCTGCGCGGCGCCGACGTCAAGGTCGCGGACGCGGGCGTACGCGACGCCGTGGCCCGGGCGCTGCGCGACGCCGCCGGCGTGGTGACCGCCGCCGCGGGCTCCGCCGGCTGCGCGGGCGACCCGGCGACGGCGAGCCCGGAGGCGGTCGCCGCCCAGGCGCGGGTCGCGGGGCGGCCGTTGCTCGTACTCCTCGACGCCCCGGAGGAGATGCCGCCGGTGCTGGCGTCGCAGGCGCTGGCGGAGTGGACGGCGCACACCGCGGGGTGGCTGCGCGAGCACGGCGTACGGCTGGTCCTGGCGTGCCGGCCGGAGTACTGGGAGCGGGCCGGTGGTCTGTTCCCGGCGGAGATGCTGCACGCGGGGCAGCCGGGGCCGGACGCGTTGCCGCCGTGCGTGCCGCTGGGGGACTTCACCGCGGCGGAGGCGGAGCAGGCCCGCACCCGCTACGGCATCCCCGCCACCGCCCTCCACCCGGCGGACGCGGGCCACCCGCTGACGCTGCGGCTGCTGGCGGAGGTCCGCGGTGCGCTGCCGCGGGGTGGCGGGGCAGAGGCGCCGGGGGCGGTGGCGGACGGTGGCAGCTCGGTGCCGGCCCCGCGGTCGGGCGGGAGCGGGGCGGGTCCTGCCCGGTACGAAGCGAAGCCGCCGGGCGCGAGCCCGAGTTCGGCACTCCCGGGCGACGGCGCCTCGGTGCCGGGGGCGCTGCCGGGCGGGGCGGCGCAGAGCATCGGCTCGGCGCCGGGTGGTGCAGGGCCGCGGCGGTGGGAGGTGTTCGAGGCGTACTTCGCGCTCGTCTGCCTGCGCATCGCCACCCGGCTCGCCCACGAGGCCGGCCCCGCCAGCCCCCGCGGTGCCGCCGTGGGGCGGCTCGCCGCGTACGTCGCGGGGCAGGCGCACGAGGCGGCGCGGCGGTGTCTGGGGCCGGGGCAGGGGGAGCTGGAGCGGGCGGCCTTCGAGGAGCTGTTCCCCTGGCGGGTGCCGGACCACGTCGCCGGCCTCACCGGGTGGGCCGCCGCGGTGCTCGCCGAAGGGCTGCTCGTGCCCGCCGGCGCCGGTTACCGCTTCGCGCACGAGGAGTTCGCCGACTGGCTGCAGGGCGCGCACCTCGACGTCGACGCCGCCCTCGCCGTCCTCGTCCACCGTACCTCCGAGCGCTGGCGTCCCGGCGACCTGCCGTCCTCCGCCGACGGCGGCGCCGGGCGCCGCGCGCTGCCGGTGCCGCCGCACCGCATCGGGTCGTGCGTCGAGGCGCTGCTCCTGCTGGAGCGCCGGCTCGGGCCTACGGAACTGACCCACCGGCTGACGGACCTGCTGGCCGCCGTCGCCGTCGCCGCCGCCCGCCGCCCGTCGTTGCCGGAGCCGCGGCGCGTGCCCGGGGCCGACGGGTCCACCGCCCCCGCCGACGGCGGCTGGTGGGGTGCCCACCTGCTGGGCGAGACCCTGCTGCGGGTGCCCGACGCCCGCCCGTACCGGCAGGTCCTCCGGCGGCTCGCGGCCCGCGTCGCCGACCACGCCGCCCGCCTCGGCGGCACCGCCGAACTCCCCGACGTGCTCGCCCCCTTCGGCCCGTCGTTCTTCACCCGGCTGCCCCTCCCGCTCGCCGACCGGCTCGACCTGCTGCGCCTGCTGGTGCCCGCCGACACCCGCCGCCCGTCCGCGTACCTCACCGCCGCCGGCGAGCTGCTCCACGCCGACCCGACCGCCGCGCAGCCGCTGCTGGTCGCCTGGTTCGACGACGTACGCGACCTGCCCGCCGCGGGCGCCACCGTCGCCGACGCCGCCCAGGCGCTGCTGCACACCCACCGCGCCCGCGCCGTCGACGACCTCGTCGAAGCCCTCGTCGCCGCCGCCCACCCGCGTGCCGGCGAACTCCTCACCGCGCTCGCCGAAGACGAGCCCGCCGCCCTCAGCCGGGCCGTGGACCGCTGGGCGCGCGACCCGCGCGCGGAGCGCCGGGCCGCCGCCGCCGCGTACGCGCCGAAGACCGCCCGGCACGCGCGCGGCGCCGCCGACCGCGCGCTGCTCCGCCACGCCGCCGAGTCCCTGCTCGCGCGGTCCGACGACGACACCCTGCACGGCCCCGCCCTCGCCGTCCTCCTCCGCGACCCCGACAGCCGCGCCGCCCACCTCGCCCGCGCCCTGTCCCTCTTCGCCGCCGACGACCCGCACCTCGCCCCCGCCGACCTCGCCCCCGCCCTCGCCACCCACGCCGCCCCCGTGCTGGACGCCTTCCGCGACCGCCTCCACCGGGCCGGCGGCGGAGCCGCCGCCGACGTGCTGCGCACCCTCGCCCGGGTCCGCGCTCCCGCGCAGGCGACGGCGCGGAGCGCCGCGGACCTCGTCCGCGAGTACGTCGACCACCACCCCGAAGGCGCCGTGGCCGCCGCCGACTTCGTCGACCGGCGGCTGGAACACGGGCAGTCCGACCGCGCCGTGCTCTTCCCGCTCGCCGTGGAGCTGCTGACCGCGCACTCGCCGGTGGTACGCCGCGCGCTGGCGCCGGTCGTCGCCGAGCCGGGAACCCGCACCTCCCGGGCGCCGCGCCGCGAGCTACTGGCCGTGCTGCTGGACCGGGAGCGGGAGCCCGCCGTGCTCGACGCGCTGCTCGCGGCGGTCGGCCGCACGACGGACAGGCGTGCGGAGTGGCGCACGCGGGACCTCGTCCAGCGCGTCGGGCAGCTGCTGATCCGTACGCCGGAGGGGGCCGCCGTGTTCGACCGGCGGCTGGTGGCACTTGCGGCCCAGACGCCGGAGTTCGGGGCGCAGCTGCGCGGCTGGCTGGCGGCGGACCGGGACGCCTGGGCGGTGCTGCTGGGCCCGTGCGCGCAGCTCGCCGTGGGCACGGCGCACCCCCGGCGCGCGTGCTGAGGACGCGGGCGGCGTGCGTACGGGCGCACGGGCGGCGCGTTCGTGCGTACGGCGCGAAACCCGCGGCCCCGCCGTCCACCCGGCGCCCGGGTCCGGCGCCGGGCCGCGCGCATGGCAGTCTTGTGTTCCACAGTCCTGTACCGGGCAGGCACGGACTACGGCGGACCGAGGAGCGGGCACAGTGCAGCGCTGGCGTGGCTTGGAGGACATCCCCGAGGGGTGGGGGCGCAGCGTCGTCACCATCGGCTCGTTCGACGGCGTGCACCGCGGCCACCAGCTGATCATCGGCCGGACGGTGGAGCACGCCCGGGAGCTGGGCGTCGCGTCCGTCGTCGTGACCTTCGACCCGCACCCCAGCGAGGTCGTCCGCCCCGGCAGCCACCCCCCGCTGCTGGCCGCGCACCACCGGCGGGCGGAGCTGATGGCGGACCTCGGCGTGGACGCGCTGCTGATCCTGCCGTTCACCGCGGAGTTCTCGAAGCTGGCGCCCGCGGACTTCGTGGTCAAGGTGCTGGTCGACAAGCTGCACGCGCGGGCGGTGGTGGAGGGGCCGAACTTCCGCTTCGGCCACAGGGCCGCCGGGGACGTCGCGTTCCTCGCCTCGCTCGGCGGGACGTACGACTACACGGTGGACGTCGTCGACCTCCAGGTCAGCGGCGCCGCGGGCGGCGGCGAGCCGTTCTCCTCCACGCTCGCCCGGCGGCTGATCGCCGAGGGTGACATCGCGGGGGCGGCGGAGGTGCTGGGGCGCCCGCACCGGGTCGAGGGCGTCGTCGTACGGGGCGCGCGGCGCGGCCGGGAGCTGGGCTTCCCGACGGCCAACCTGGAGACGCTGCCGCACACCGCGATCCCCGCGGACGGCGTGTACGCGGGCTGGCTGGACGCCGCGGGCGAGCGGATGCCGGCGGCGATCTCGGTCGGTACGAACCCGCAGTTCGACGGCACGGAGCGGACCGTGGAGGCGTACGCGCTCGACCGCGACGACCTCGACCTGTACGGGCTGCACGTGGCCGTCGACTTCCTCGCCTTCGTCCGCGGGCAGCAGCGCTTCGACACCGTCGAGGGCCTGAAGGCCCAGATGCGCCACGACGTCGACGCCTGCCGCGAGCTGACCGCCGGCCGGTGACCGGGCGGGGCCGTCTGGCCCCTGCCGGACGTGGACCCCGCCGGGGACGGCGACAAAAATCCGGTAACCCCGACGGCCCGCCGCCCGGCCCGGACGTCGACTGCGCCGACCTGGCCGGCCCGGTGTGGGTCGGCGACGGCGACCCGCACGACCTCGACCGGGACGTCGACGGCATGGCCGCGACGGAAGCCGATCCGGTGCTACGTCGCCGGGGCTGCCGCGCGCGCCTCGGCCAGGTGGCACGCCACCCCGGCGCGGGCCCCGTCCAGCACCGGCAGGTCCGTGCCACGGCAGGCGCCGGCCACGCCCGCCGACGCCGCCTCACCGGAGGCGAGCAGGTGGCAGCGGGCGTGGAACCGGCAGCCGCCTGGGATCCGCGCCGGGTCCGGCGGCTCGCCCGTCAGCACCACCGGTTCCGTCCCCGACTCCGGCAGCACCGACAGCAGGGCCTTCGTGTACGGATGCCGCGGCGCGGTCAGCACCTGCTCCACCGGGCCCGCCTCCACGATCCGGCCCAGGTACATCACCGCCACCCGGTCGGCGATGTTCCACGCCAGCCCCAGGTCGTGCGTGACGACCAGCGCGGACAGCCCCAGCTGGTCCCGGAGCCGCAGCAGCAGCGCCAGGATCTCGCCGCGCACCGAGGCGTCGAGCGACGCCACCGGCTCGTCCGCGACGATCAGCTGCGGGTCGAGCACGAGCGCGCCGGCGATGACGACCCGCTGCCGCTGCCCGCCGGACAGCTCGTGCGGGTAGCGCAGGAAGAACCGCTCCGGCGGCCGCAGCCCGGCGCGGGAGAGCGCGGAGGCCACGACGGCGCGCTCGTCGCCGCGATGGCCGTGGATGCGCAGGCCCTCGGCGACGGCGTCGTAGACGGTGTGCCGCGGGTTGAGCGACCCGCTGGGGTCCTGCAGCACCAGCTGCACCCGCCGGCGGTACGCCTTGAGCGCCCGGCCGCCGTACGACAGCGGGGAGCCGCGGAAGGAGACCGCGCCGGCGGTGGGGCGGACCAGGCCGAGGAGCGCGCGGGCGAGGGTCGTCTTGCCGCAGCCGGACTCGCCGACGAGCGCGACGATCTCGCCGGCGCCGATGGACAGGTTCACGCCGTCGACCGCCCGCGCGGCCGGGGCGCCGTGCCGCCCGGGGAAGACGACGCGCAGCCCGTCGGCGGCGAGCAGCGGCCCGGGGGTGGCGCCGTCCCCGCGCACGCCCCCGGCGCGTACACCCCCGGCGCGTACGCCGTCGTCCGCCGCTTCCTTACGCGCCGTCACCGGTTCCCGCTTGCGCAGGTCGGGCCGTTCGCCGCCGGGTACGTCCCCGGCCGCCGTCTGCTCCGCCGACTCCCCGCTCACCGTGCCTCCTTGACGCTGTCCACGTGTACGCACGCCGCCCGCCTGCCCGGGCCCGCCTCCCGCAGCCGCGGGTCGTCCGCCGCGCAGCTCTCCAGCGCCACCGGACAGCGCGGGTGGAACGCGCAGCCGCCCGGCAGCCGCGCCGGGTCCGGCGGATCGCCCGGGAGACCCTGCGGGGCGCTGCGGTCCGCGGCCCGGCCGACGGTCGGGAACGCCGCCGCCAGCGCGCCGCTGTACGGGTGCTCCGCCGCCGTGAACACCCGCCGCGCCGGGCCCTCCTCGACGATCCGGCCCGCGTACATCACGGCCAGCCGGTCGCAGGTGTCGGCGAGCACCGCCAGGTCGTGGCTGATCATCAGCAGGCTGATGCCGTGGTCGGCGACCAGCCGCTCGATGAGCCGCAGGATCTGCGCCTGGATCATCACGTCCAGCGCCGTCGTCGGCTCGTCGGCGACGATCAGCCGCGGGTCGCACGCCAGCGCCATCGCGATCATCACCCGCTGCCGCTGGCCGCCGGACAGCTCGTGCGGGTACGCGCCGCCGCGCGCGGCCGGCAGCCCGACCTGCTCCAGCAGCGTCTCCGCCCGCCGCCGGGCCGCGGCCTGGGACGTCTCCAGCCGGTGCAGCAGGATCGGCTCGGCGATCTGGTCGCGGACCCGGTGGACGGCGTTGAGCGAGTGCATCGCGCCCTGGAAGACGATCGACGCGCCCGCCCAGCGCACCGTCCGCAGCCGCCCCCACGACATGGTGAGCACGTCCTCGCCGTCGAACAGGATCTCCCCGCTCAGCCGCGCCGAGCGCGGCAGCAGCCGCAGCAGCGCCAGCGCCAGCGTGGACTTGCCGCAGCCCGACTCCCCGGCGAGGCCGAGCTTCTGCCCGGCGGCCAGGGTGAGGTCGACGCCGCGCACCGCCGGGACGGCGGCGGCGCCCGTACCGTACGTCACGTGCAGGTCCCGCACGTCGAGGAGCGTCATTTCGCCACCCCCAGCTTCGGGTTGAGGACGGACTCCAGCGCCCGGCCGGCGAGCGTGAAGCACAGGGCGACCACCGCGATGGCGATGCCCGGCGGCACCAGGAACGACCAGTGCCCGGAGCTGATCGCACCCGCCTCGCGGGCGTCCTGCAGCATGCCGCCCCACGAGATGACCTGCGGGTCGCCGAGGCCGAGGAACGCGAGCGTCGCCTCGGTGAGGATCGCCTCGGAGATCACCAGCGTGGTCTGGGCGAGGACCAGCGGCATCACGTTCGGCAGCACGTGCCGGAGCATGATGTGCGTGTGCCCGCCGCCCAGCGCCCGGGCCCGTTCGACGTACGGGCGCTGCTCGATGGCCAGCGTCTGCGCCCGCACCAGCCGCGCGGTCTTGGGCCAGGCCGCCACGCCGATGGCGATGATGACCGTGGTGACCGACCGGGACATCACCGTGGCCAGCACGATCGCCAGCACCAGCGTGGGCATGACGAGGAAGAAGTCGGTGACGCGCATGAGCACGCCGGACAGCCAGCCGCCGTAGTGTCCGGCGACCATGCCGACGAGGGTGCCGATGCCGACGGTCAGCGCGGCGGCCAGCAGTCCGACGGTGAGCGAGATACGCGCCCCGTGGACCAGCAGGTCGAGCACCGAACGGCCGAACTGGTCGGTGCCGAGCGGGAACTCGGCGCTGGGGTTCTCCAGCGCCGTGCCCGGCGCGTCGGTGACGCTGTCGGCGTCGGCGCCGGTCAGCAGCGGCGCGGCCAGCGCCGTGCCCGCGATGAGGACGAGCGCGACGAGGCCCACGAGCCCCGCCCGCTGCCGGCGGTACGCGCGCCAGAAGCGCGCCGCGGACCGGCGGCGGCGCGCCCGGGCCAGCGCCCTGGGGTCGGTGGTGGCGGATTCGGCGGGGGGTTCGGCGGCGGGGGGGACGGTGGGATCGACGCCCGGCTCCTTGCCCAGTGCTTCTGCGCTCATCGGCCCACCCGGGGATCGAACAGCGGATAGATCAGGTCGGCGACCACGCTCATCAGGATCATCGAGCCCGCGTAGACGATGAACAGGCCCTGGATCAGCGGCAGGTCGGGGATGCTCAGCGCCTGGTAGAACAGCCCGCCGAGGCCCGGCCAGGAGAAGACCGTCTCCACCAGGATGGAGCCGGCCGCGATGAAGCCGAGGTTGACGAAGACGAGCGTGATCGTCGGCAGCATCGCGTTCGGCACGGCGTGCCGGCGGCGTACGAGGTCGTCGCGCAGCCCCTTGGCGCGCGCGGCCGTCAGATAGTCGCTGCCCATCTCGTCGAGCAGTGAGGAGCGCATGACCAGCAGCGTCTGCGCGTAGCAGGCGGCGACCAGGGTGAGCACCGGCAGGACCATGTGGTGCGCCACGTCCACGACGTACGCGAAGCCCTCCTCGCCGCCGGACTCCATGCCGCCGGTGGGGAACCATCCCGGGATGGGGCCGATGCCGACGGAGAAGACGATGATGAGCAGCATCCCGAGCCAGAAGTGCGGCACCGACCAGAAGGTGAGCGCGATGCCGGTGTTCACCTTGTCGCCGAGCCCGCCGTGCCGCCAGGCCGCGCGGGTGCCCAGCCAGAGGCCGAGCGCGCTGTAGAGCACCACGGCCGTGCCGGTGAGCAGCAGGGTGGCCGGCACCCGCTCCCAGATGAGGTCCAGCACCGGCTCGTTGAACTGGTACGAGTCACCGAGGTTCCCGGTCAGCGCGTCGCCGAGGTAGCGCGTGAACTGCTCCCACAGCGGCAGGTCGAGCCCGTACTGGCGGCGCAGCGCGGCGAGTTGCTCCGCGTCGACCTTGCGGCCGTGCGTCATCGTCTTGACCGGGTCGCCGGGGATGATCCGGAAGAGGAAGAAGCTGGTGACGAGGATGGCGAAGAGCGAGACCGCGGCGCCGGCGAGCTTGCCCGCCACGTAGGCGAGGTAGGCGCGGCGGGAACTGCCCGCGGCGCCGCGGGTGCCGGGTGCGGTGGGCGCCGTTTCCACGGCGGCGGGGGTGACGGGTGGGTCTGCCGTTGACATGGCCCTCGCTTTGCTGGGGTGCCGTCCGGGTACGTGGCGCGGGTGCGGAGTGTGTCTCGGGCGGGTGGGTCGGTCGGGCGGGGTGTCCGGCGCCGCGGCGCCGGACACCCCGGGTGGGCGAGGGGGCGTACGGGCTACTCGCGGTCCTCCGCGGTGGCCCGGCGGCGCAGCGTGAAGACCACGCCCGCGGCGACCGCGACGACGAGCGCCGCACCGCCGCCGAGCACCACGCCCGTGGCCGAGCCGCCGTCGTCGTCCGACGCCTCCCCGGCGGGGACCGCGGTGGCCCAGCTCCAGGAGCCGTCCTGGCCCCAGATGTTGCCGTCGCCCGCGGGCATCGCGGTGATCGACTTGATGTGGTCGGTGCGGTACGCCTCCACGGAGTTCGGGTACGCCAGCACGTTCATGTACCCGGTGTCGTAGAGCACCGACTGCATCTCCCGCACCGTCTCCGCGCGCCCGGCCGGGTCGTCGTACGCGGCCAGCTGCTCGGCGTAGAGCCGGTCGAAGTCCTTGTCGCAGATGAAGTTGTCCGTCTGCCCCACGACGTCCTCCGACTCCGGCAGCGCGGCGCAGGTGTGGATGGCGAGGACGAAGTCCGGGTCGGGGTTGACCGACCAGCCGTCGAACGCGAGATCGTACTCACCGGCCACCCAGGGGTCGCCGACGTTGTCCATGCACTGCAGGTCCAGGCCGATGCCCAGCTCGCCCCACCACTCCTCCAGGAACTTGCCCGCCGCCTTGTCCTTGGGGTCGGTGGCGTGGCACAGCATCCGGAAGTTCAGCGGCTTGCCGTCCTTGCCGACGCGCTTGCCGTCCTTCAGCTCGTAGCCCGCCTCGTCCAGCAGCCGCGCCGCCTCATCGGGGTCGTAGCCGACCTCCTGCCCGGCCGACGGCTTCCAGTGGTAGTCGGCGAAGCGCGGCGGGATGTAGCCCGCACCCTCGACGCCGTGCCCCTGCAGCACCTTGTCCACTATCGCCCCGCGGTCCACCGCGTGGAACAGCGCCTTGCGCACCCGCGGGTCCAGCAGCGCCGGATGGCCGTCGCCGAACTTGCGGCCCTCGACGTCCCGCGCCCCGGGGTTGGTGGCGATGGCCCAGAAGCGCCGGCCCTGGCCGTCGTTGACCTTGATGTCGGGCTGCCCCTCCAGCGACGCGGCGTGCGCCGGCGTCAGGTCCGGCACGAAGGACACCTCGCCCTTCCGCAGCGCGGCGACGGCGGCGTCGGTCTCCTTGTAGTACTTGAACGTCAACTGGTCGAACTTCGGCGCGCCGCGCCAGAAGTTCTCGTTCCGCTCGAAGGTGACGTGTGAGTCGGTCTTGAAGCCGGTGAGCACGAACGGGCCGCTGCCCACCACCGGGAAATCCGCGTCGTTGTTGAACTTGCCGAGGTCGTCGACGTCCTTCCAGACGTGCTTGGGCACGATCGGCAGGTCCATCGAGTTCATCGTGGCCTGCGGCTCCTTCAGCTCCACGACGAGCGTGCGGGCGTCGGGCGCCGAGACCTTCTCGAAGTTGGTGACGTACGAGCCGTTGGCCGTGCCGGCGGCGTCGTCGGTCATCATCGTGTGGAACGTCCAGCGGGCGTCCTCGGCGGTCAGCGGCTTGCCGTCGGACCACTTCACGCCGTCGCGGATGGTGTACGTCCACGTCCTGCCCGCGTTCGAGGGCTCCCACTTCTCCGCCAGCCCGGGGATGGGCTCCTGCGTCTTCACGTCGTAGTTGACGAGGGAGTCGTACATCAGCCGGTTCAAGCTCGTGGCCACCAGATTGACCGCGAGGAACGGGCTGAGCGAGTCGACGCTCTGGGCGACGGCCGCCGTCAGGACCTTCTTGTCGCCGTTGTCGCTGCCGCCGCCGTTGTCCTGGGCGGGCGTCGCCGCGGCCGGGCCCGCCGGGCCGACGGCGGCGGCCCCGACCAGCGCGAGGGCCGCGGCACCCGCGCAGAGCGCGCGGCGCAGCCGGCGGCCGTGGCGGGCGGCGGCGGGGGTCGGTCGCGGGGATGGGCCGGGCGGGAGGGCGTTCTCGTCGGTGGGCTGCATGACACCTCGCGGGTCGGGGGGCGGGATGCCGGCTGACCGGCCTGGGGTCGGGTCTGTCTAGCGAGGTTGGTCTAAACATGTCAACGACCGTGACCGGCCTGTACGAGGGCGATACCCGGCTGAAACGCGAATGAGGCCCGCGCCTTCAAAAAGGCTGCGGGCCTCATTGGTTCAACCCAATGGCGGCAGGAGCGTCGCCGTCCGGCGCGGACCGGCGGATCGGCCGCCGGTGCCGCGCGCGCCACCGCGGGCGTTTCCGCTGGCCGGTCGTGCGGGTCGGCCGGGCGGGCGGCGTGGGCCGGCGGCCGGGGCCGCCGGCGGGACCGGCCGCAGCTTCACCCGTACGGGCTCGGGCCGGACTGCGCCTGCGACGGGCCGGTGCCGGGCGCGCCACCCGGATAGCCGCCTCCGCCCGGGTACCCTCCGCCGGCTCCGTATCCGCCGCCGCTGCCGCCGTACCCGCCGGCGCCACCGGGCTGGCCGGGCTGGCCGGGCTGGCCGGGCTGGCCGGGAAGGGGAGGCGGCATCGCGTGCGGCGGCTGCTGGCCGCCCTCGCCGGTCCACAGGCCCTGCGCCTGCTGGGCGCGGGTGAAGTCCTCGGCGACGAGCGCGGAGAGGTTGAAGTACGCCTCCCTGGTCTTCGGCCGCATCATCGACAGGTCCAGCTCGGCACCGGCCGACAGGTGCTCGTCGAACGGGATCACCTGCACCGCGCGGGTGCGCTGCTCGAAGTGGCCGACTATGTCGTCGATCTTGATCATCTTGGCGGTCTCGCGGACCCCGGAGATGACCGTGATGCTCCGCGACACCAGGTCGGCGTAGCCGTGGGCGTGCAGCCAGTCCAGCGTGGTGCTGGCGCTGGACGCGCCGTCGACGGACGGCGTGGCCACGACGATCAGCTGGTCGGCGAGGTCGAGCACGCCGCGCATGGCGCTGTAGAGCAGGCCGGTGCCGGAGTCGGTGAGGATCACCGGGTACTGCTTGCCGAGCACGTCGATGACGCGGCGGTAGTCCTCGTCGTTGAACGTCGTGGAGACCGCCGGGTCGACGTCGTTGGCCAGGATCTCCAGACCGGACGGCGCCTGCGAGGTGAACCGGCGGATGTCCATGTAGCTGTTGAGGTACGGGATCGCCGTCACCAGGTCGCGGATCGTCGCGCCGGTCTCGCGGCGCACCCGGCGGCCCAGGGTGCCGGCGTCCGGGTTGGCGTCGATGGCGATGACCTTGTCCTGCCGCTCGGCGGCGAGGGTCGCGCCGAGCGCGGTGGTGGTCGTGGTCTTGCCGACGCCGCCCTTGAGGGAGATCACGGCGATGCGGTAGCAGGACAGCACCGGCGTGCGGACGAGGGCGATCTTGCGCTGCCGCTCCTCCTCGGCCGCCTTGCCGCCCAGCTTGAACCGGGACAGGCCGCCGCGGTCCGACTTGCGCTGCGGCTTGTGCTTGTCGTGCAGCAGCTGGTCGGAGGAGAGCTCTACGGCGGCGGTGTAGCCGAGCGGCGCGTTGTGCACCGGCTGGCGGCGCTGCTCCGGCGTGACCTCGGGCCAGCCGCCGGACCGCGGGTCGCCGCCGGGCTGGGCGGGCGGCGCGGGCGACGTCGCGGGGGACAGGGCGCCCTGGCCGGGGGCGCCGGGCTGGGCGCCGGCGGCGGGCGGGAGTCCGGGCTGCTGGCCGGGCTGTTGCTGGCCGGGCTGCTGACCGGGTGGTGCGGAGGGCTGGCCCGGCTGGGCCTGCTGCGGGGGCTGGCCGGGGAGACCCGGGTAGGCGGGCTGTCCGGACGGGGCCTGGTGTCCGGGCTGTCCGGGCTGGCCGCCCTGCTGACCGGGCTGACCGGGCAGCTGACCGGGCTGCTGGCCCGGTTGGGCGCCGGGGGGCTGGGGCCAGCCGTAACCGCCCTGCGGGGCCCGGGAGTCGGGCTGCTGGCCGGCCGGGGGTACGGGCACGCCGGACGGCGACGCCACGGTCCAGCCGGGCGGCGGCTCGGCGGCGGCCCCGGAGCGGGGTGCCTCGCCGCCGGGGGCGGGCGCGGGCGGGGTCTGCGGGGCCGGGAGCCGGCTGCCGGGTGCGGAGCCGGGCGCGGCGTACGCGCCGGGGGCGCCGGGCGGGGTGCCCGGGGCCGCCGGGGCGGCGCCGGGTGCGGGGGCGCCGGGCTGGGCGGCGCCCAGAGCGGGCTGGGCCGGGTACGGCTGCTGGGGCGGTGCCGCGGCGGGTGGTGCGGAGGGCGCCGCCGGGGGAGCCGCGGGGGGCTGCGGCGCGGCCAGCTCGGGTGCGGGCTGCGGGGCGGCGGGCGACTGCCAGGGCGCGCCCGCGGCAGGCGGGGGGCCGGACGGCAGGTCCGGCGCCGGGGAGCGCTGCTGCTCGGCGGCGGGGAACTGCGGGGGGAGCGGCGGCAGCGCCGTCGGGGAGGCGGACGCGTCGGGGATGGGCGCGTCGGGGGTGGGCGCGGGCGCCCAGGGGTTCGCCCCCGCGGGCGCGCGGTCCGTGACGTACGGGCTGGCCTGCGGCGGTGCGTCCTGCGGCTCGTCGTCGCGCGCGGGCGCGGCGTCGGCCGGCACCCGGTCCTGTACGTCCTGCACCTCGGCGGCGGGCACGGCGTCGTTCGGCTCGTCGTCCGCCGGCGTACGGTCCTGGATCCCCGCGGCCTGCTCCCGCAGCGAGGAGGGCGAGAAGCGCATGGTCGCACCGCTCACCACGTCGCCCCTGTCCGGGTCGTCCTGCGGCTCGTCGTCGTCCTGGCCGCGGTCCTGCCCCAGGTCCTGGCTCTGGTCCTGGTTCTGGTCCGGCTGCGCCGCGCCGGGCGGGGCGTGGGCGACGAGCGGCGTCAGCGTCCGCGTGGCGTCGTCCCGGTACGGAGCGGGTGCACCCGGTTCTTCGGCCTCCCGCGGCGGCGGGGGTGCGAACTGCGGGGCGGGGAAGGCGGACTCGCCGGCCGCGGGCGCGTCGTCACCGACCGGCGCCGCCGCGGCGGGTGTCCCGGGAACGGGCGGCCAGGCGGCCCCCGACTCCGGCGCCCCGGCGTCGGCGCCGGACGCGTCGGTCCCGTCGTCCGCGGCCCCCGGGATCCCGGAGGCGGCGGGCCACGACCCGGACTCGTCGCCGTCCGCCTCGGGCACGCTGCTCCGCCAGCTGTTGTCGGCCGGAATGCCGGCCGGGGCCGGCGCCGCTTCGGCGGCTTCGCCGTCGTCCGCGGCGGCGGGCGCGAACGGCCAGCCTGTCCCCGCGTCGGACGCCTCGCCCGCGTCCGCGGCCGGCGCGTCGTCGTCGCCCTGCCAGCCGGTTCCGGTCGCCTCCGGCTCCGCTTCGGTGGACGTCCACGCGGTCGCGGCTTCGGGGGTCTCGTCGCCGTCCACGGTCGCCGCGGCGGCTTCGCCGTCGTCCGCGGTCGCGTCCGCGGAGGTGTCGTCGGAGTCGTCCGCGGACGCCAGGGGCCACGCCGTTTCCGACTCGGTGCCGCGCCAGGTGTCGCCGGGCGCCTCGTCGTCCTCGTCCGCCTGGGCGTCGGGGGCCGTCTCCGGGACGGAGGACCAGTCGGGGCCGGAGGAGGACTCGGACTCGTCGTCCGTGGCCGTCGTCCCCGCGGTCTCGGGCCACGCGCCCTGGGACTCACCGTCGTCGGCTGTGCCGCCGTCCGTGTCGCGGTCCTCGGCCGTGGCGTCGGCCGACTCCGCCGTGGCTCCGGCGGCCTCCGGCTCCGGCTCGGCCGACCCGGCTTCCTGCTCGTCGTACGCCGCCTCATCCACGTCGGCGTCGTCGGTGCTCGCCGGTGCCGCGGAGGCGGCGCCCCCGTACCAACTCGGCGCGCTCGCCGGGGCCGAGGTGAACTCCCCGGTCTCCTCGGCGGCCACAGCGCCGTGGCTCTCCTCCGCCGGCTCGTCGTCGTCCTCGTCCGAGGCGTCCGCCTCGGCCTCCGGCGCCGCCGGGGCCAGCGGCAGCGCCGCGAACGCCACCGCGCCCGGGTCCGTCGCCGCCGTCAGCGGGGCGGAGTTGTCGTCCTCGCCCTCGTCGTCGTACGCGTCCTCGTACGCCTCGTCCTGGTCGTCGTCCTCGTCCGCGGCGTCCGACTCCTCGGTCGCCGGCGTCACCTCCGCCTCCGGCTCCGCCTCGGACGCCGGCGCCGACTCCGGCGACTCGTCCGGCAGCGTGAGCAGGAACGGCGGCGGCGTCATCGAGTCCGGCACCGGCCCGGGGGCCGGGGCGTGGGCGGCGGTGAAGCCGTTGGGCAACGGAGGCATCGCCGAGCCGGCGTGGGACGAGCCGGTGCCCGCCTCCTCGTCCTGTCCCGGGCTGGTGGCCGGCACCCCCTGGGTGTACCAGGCGGCGGGCGGCGGGCTGGTGGTGAACTCGCCCGTGCCCTCCGGATCCGTACCGGACCGCTGGACGTCGGGGCTGGTCCGGCCCGCGCCGTTCTGGTCCCGATCGCTGCTCACTGTGCCTCCCGAGTCCCCTCGCACCACGGCGGTCGTGCCGGCGCCTGCCCGGTGCCGTGTGCCTCTCCCACCCTAAGGGGAGGACCGAGCGCGTCGGCAGGCCGGACTGTCGCAATCGGCAACGGATGTGTCACCGTTCAGAACACCGGACCACGGCGAGCGCGGCGCACGCCCGCGGGCGTCTGCGTACGGCGGCCGGTCAGAACACCGGGTTCGCGGTCAGCGAACCGGTGTAGAGGACGAACACCCGGTTGTTCGCGCCGGCCATGGTCCAGTCGTCGCGCTCCCGCGAGGTGCGCCGGTCGTCCCACGCCATCGCGCCCTTGGCGATGTCGTAGACCTTCAGGGCGTCGGGGTCGGCCCTCTCCGTCGTCCCGCACCACACCGAGTCCCCCTGGACCACCGGCGGGTACTTCAGCGCAACCGCCACGGCGTCCGCCGTGAACTCGGTGTTCTTCGTCTTCGCGTTCATGACGGTGAGCGTCGCATCGTTCACGGCGAAGAGCAGGTCCCCGTCCAACGCCGGTGCGGACCAGATGTACTCGCCCTTCGGGTCCTCGTTCCACTCCGGCTTTCCGTCGCCCTTCAGCGCGTACGCCGTCAGCCCGTCCCCGCCCGCGTACACGACCCCCCCGCCCACCGCGCACGGCAGCGCGTACGCACTGCGCTTCGGGGTGTCCCACACGGTGTCGCCGCTGCCCGTGTCCACCACCGCGAGCTTGCCGTCCGAGCCGGAGAGCACCAGCGTGCCGTCGGCCATCGTGGCCCACGCGGGCTTGCTTGCGCTGGACTTGACCGGGGAGTCGACCGTCCACCGCTCCTTGCCGTCCGTGCCGACGGCGCGCAGCGCGCCGTCCTTCGTCGTCACGTACACCCCGTCCGCGTCCCCCGCCAGCACGACGGCCGCCCCGGCGTCCGGCGCCGACCACTGCTCGCGCCGGTCGCGCCCGCGCAGCCCGTACACGGCGCCCTCCGCGTCCGCCGCGGCGAACGTGTTCTCGTCGAGCGCCACCGCGCGGGCCGCCGCCGCGGCGTCCTCGCGGCGCCATTTCTCCTTGCCGGTGCGTACGTCCAGACCCGCGAGGCTGCCGTCGGCCATCGCCACGACCACCGTCTCGCGCAGTGGAAGCACCAGCGGCGTATCGGAGTTGAGCCCGCTCACCGGGCCCCAGAGCGCCGCCGGGGCGTTGTCGGCGCTGTAGCCCTTCAGCGGCTGCGCCGCCCACTGGTCGCGCCTCGGCGGCGTGGTCGTGCCGCCGTCGTCCTTGCCCAGCCACCACCAGGCGGCCGTGCCCGCGCTCGCCGCCACCACCGCGCCGCCGGCGCCGAGCCCGACGAGCAGTCGCCGCCGCGTGGGCCCCGGGACCTGGGTGTCGCCGGCCGCGGGGAGCGCGGCGAGGCGGGCCGCCTCCTGCTCGCGGCCCGCGATGTCCTCGGCGAGCGGGCCCTGCCGCCACACGGCCTCGGCGCCGGGCGGCGGGGCGAGGGCGGCGGCGATCTGCGGCGGAGTGGGCCGGTACGCGGGGTCCTTGGCCAGGCACGGGGCGATCAGCGGGTACAGGTCGGGCGGCAGCCCTTCGAGCCGCGGCTCGCCGTGCACCACCTCGTACTGCACCGCCGCCACATGGCTGCCCTGGTACGCCGTCTGCCCCGTCGCCGCCAGCGTCAGCACCGCGCCCAGCGCGAAGACGTCCGCGGGCGGGCCCACGCGCTGCCCGAGCACCTGCTCCGGCGGCCCGTAGCCGGGCGTGACGGGCGCCTCGCCGGTGCTGGTGAGCGTCAGGCCGTGCTCGGGGCGGGCGATGCCGAAGTCGATGATGCGCGGCCCGCTCGCCGTCAGCACGATGTTGGGCGGCTTGACGTCGCGGTGGACGAGGCCGGCCGCGTGGATGTCGGTGAGTGTGCTCGCCAGTGCCGCGCCGACCGCGCGCAGCGCCGTTCCGTCCAGCGGCCCATAGCGCTCGACGGCCTCGGCGAGGGTCGGCCCGGCGAGGTATTCGCAGGCGATCCACGGCCGGCCGCCCTCCGTCTCGGCGCCGAGCACCCGCGCCACGCCGGGGCTCTGCACCGCCTGCGCGGCGTGCGCCTCGCGGACGAAGCGCTGCGCCAGGTTCGACTGGTGGGCCAGCTCCGGCCGCAGCACCTTGATCGCGGCGGGGCGGCCGGCGGAGTCCCGGCCGAGGTACACCTTGCCCATGCCGCCCACGCCGAGCACGCCGATGAGGCGGTACGGGCCGAGCCGCAGCGGGTCTCCGGTGCCGAGGGGTTTCATGGACGTGCGCTCCTGATGGAAGTTCCTACTGAAGAGGTAGCCCGCGAACCTCGGCCGCGGTGACGACGAGGACGACCTTGGCGCCCTTCTGTTCGAGGACCATGGGGCGCTCGTTGTCCTCGGGCCCCCGGTACGACCAGGCGGTCCGGTGCTTTTCGAGGTCGACCGCCCGCACCCAGTCGCGCCCGCCGGTGCCCACGTACGCGTACTTCTCGCCGACCACGGGCGCGACGATGAACGCCTGCGGCCCCGCCCAGTCGGCCTTGGCCTCCCACTCGACCTCGCCGCTGGCACCGTCGATCGCGATGAGCCCGTTGCCGTTCTCGACGACGTACACCTTGCCGTCCTTGACCGCGGGGGTGCCGTACAGCCGGGTGTCCGGGCCGAGTGCGGCGCGCGCGTCGCGGTCCTTGCCGAGGGTCCAGCCCACCTTGCCGTCCGACAGCTTCAGCGCGGTGAGATCCCGCAGGCCGAGGAGGACATGGCCCTCGGCGGTGGGGAACTGCTGCAGGCCGGCGAGCGAGTCGCGGTCGGCCTTCGGCGCCTTCCAGGTCCAGCGCACGTCGCCGGTGCGTGCGTCGAGACACGTGAGGGTGGACTCGACGCGGATGAGCGCTTCGTCCTTCGTCAGGGCGGTGGCGTACGAGGGGCCGTTGTCGGGGGACTTGTTGTCGAACCCCCAGAGCAGCTTGCCGGTCTTCATGTCCGCCGCCACGAACTGCGGGGCCCACTCCGTCTTCTCGACGACGCGCTTCTTGGTCTTCTTGTCGCGGTAGACCCGGGTGACCCAGCGGGCGGTGGCGCGCATCAGCAGGACGCCGTTCTCCAGGCCCTCGATGGCCGTCCCCTTGATCTCCGCGCCGTTGAGGACGACGTCCTCCTCCTGCTCGCCCGTCTCGGGGTCGCTGGAGAAGACGGCGTACGTGCCTTCGCCCGAGGCGCTCCGGCTGGAGATCGAGAAGAAGCCGGAGTCGTCGCCGATGACGCCGAGCAGGGGAGTGGCCAGGTCGTCGACGCCGCGCAGCTTGCCGCTGCGTGCGTCCACGAACTGCCCGCCGCCGGTGCTGGTGAGGAGCAGCACATAGTTGCCGCCGGTGGCCAGGCTGAACGCGCCGTCACCGCCCACGACCGGCCGCGTCCACAGCTCCTTCGGCGCCTTCGGCTTCTTCGCCCTGGGCTTCGCCTCCGGCTCCTTGGCGTCGTCGCGGAGGTACGTCCACGCCCCCACCCCAGCGCCGCCGGCCGCGACGGCGCCCGCGCCCGCGAGCACCAGCACCTTGCGCCGCGACGGGCCCGTGCCCGTGCCTGCGCCCAGCTGCGTCGCCGCCGCGGCCTGCTCCGGCGACGGCAGCCGGGGCGGCTGCGGCTGCCAGGCGACGGCGGCGCGGCGCAGGATGTCGGCGTGCAGCGCGTCCGGGAGGTGGTCGGCGAAGTCGGCCGCGCCGCCGGGCAGTCCCGCGGCGAGCAGCCCCGCGAGTTCGTCGGTGCCGGGGCGGACCTCCGGCTCCTTGGCCAGGCAGCGCTGCAGCAGCGGCAGCAGCCCGGCGGGCACGCCGGACAGGTCGGCCTCGCCGTAGCGCACCCGGTACAGCAGGTCCGCGGCCTGCCCGCCGCCGAAGGGGCCGTGGCCCGTACAGGCGAAGACCAGCACGCCGGCGAGCGCGAACACGTCGCCGACCGGGGTGTGTTCGACGCCGGACGCCTGCTCGGGCGACATGAAGGCGGGCGTGCCCGCCGCGGTGCCCGTGCGCGTCAGGCGGTCGTCGCCCGCGGCCCGGGCGATGCCGAAGTCGATGACCTTCGGACCGGCCGACGTGAGCAGGATGTTCGACGGCTTCAGGTCGCGGTGCACGACGCCGGAGCGGTGCAGCTGCCCCAGCGCCTCGCAGAGCGCGGCGCCCAGTGCCCGCGTTGTCGTCTCGGGCAGCGGGCCGCACACCGCGACCGCCTCGTCGAGCGGCGGGCCGAGCACGTACTCCGTCGCCAGCCACGGCGTCTCCGCCAGCGGGTCGGCGTCGACGACCTCGGCGCCGTAGCGGTCGCCGATGACCCGGGCGGCGTCGGTCTCCAGCCGGAACCGGGTGCGGAACTCGGCGCCCGCGGTGCCGACATCGCCGCTGACGAGGTCGGCGTGCATGGTCTTCAGCGCCACAGTGCGCCCGCCCGCGGAGCGGGCGAGGTAGACGGTGCCCATGCCGCCGCTGCCGAGGCGGGCGACGAGCCGGTACGGGCCGAGCTGCTGCGGGTCGTCGTGGGTGAGGGGCGTAGCCATGGATCAGTCCACCGGGAGTGCGTAGAGGGCGTCCTTGGACAAGACGAGGGCGATGCCGTCGCCCGCGGCGAGCACCCGGCCGGAGATGCCGGTGCCGTCGGTGGAGGACCCGCCGGCCTCGCTGACCGTCGCGAACCGCCACAGCGGCGAGCCGTCGCGGGTGTCGAACGCCTGTACCTCGGCGTCGTTGCTGTAGAAAAGGGTCCGGCCGGTGCCGCTGAGAACGATGTCCGTGACG
The DNA here is from genome assembly GCF_059570575.1 of Streptomyces sp. CNX435. Lineage (NCBI taxonomy): Bacteria > Bacillati > Actinomycetota > Actinomycetes > Kitasatosporales > Streptomycetaceae > Streptomyces > Streptomyces sp. CNX435. Next base: position 142,823 of record NZ_JCANTA010000019.1, read on the forward strand.
TCGAACCGGCCGCCGGAGTAGACCGGGGTACGCCACAGCCGCTTGCCGTTCTTCACCGAGATCGCCACCACGTGCGCCTCCTGTGTGCCGTACAGCACGCGGGACTTCGGGTCGGTCAGCTCGGCGAAGAAGTGCTCCTTCATCGGCTGCTCCCACAGGTTCTTCGCCCCGCGCAGCTCGAACCCGCGCAGCTTGTCGGCGTCGTTGCTCGGGCTGACGAGCACGCCGGCCCCGGTCGCGTACGTGCTGGGGCCGTCGTAGTCCTTGATCCCGTCGTACTTCTGCTCCCACGCCTTGTCGCCGCCGCGCATGTCGAGCGCGAGGTAGGTGAAGTCGAAGCCGGAGGTGGGGGCGCTGGGGATGAGCACCTCGCCGCCGCGGAGCTTGGCGTGGTCGCCGTCGCTGATCGGGTTGTCGCTGAGGTCGCCGAAGCCCTTGGGCAGCGGGGTGCGCCACGCCTCCTTACGCTTCTTCGTGTCGTACGCCACGGTGTGGAAGTCCTCCAGCTTCCCGCTCTCCACGCCCATGAAGTAGAAGACCCCGTCGGCGGCGCCGATGGGTTCCTGGTAGCTCACCTTGCTGTTGGCCGTGTAGTCCTCGATGGTGCCCTTCGACTTGCCGCCGGCGACGTCGATGATCGCAATACCGGCGAGGGATTGCGGGACCACCGCCAGCCCACCGCCGAGGTCGATCAGGTTCCCGTCCGCGAAGACGTCGGAGTCCCACGCCTTCTTGCCGGTGCGTACGTTCACGGCGGTGAGCGCACCCAACGTCTCCACGACGGCGATCTTGCCGATGAGGCTGACCTTGGCGGCCTCCTGGCCCTGCAGCGGGTACTGCCACAGCGGCCTGGGCGGCGCGCCCTTCGCGGGGGTGGTGCGGTAGACCGGCGGATCCTCTTCCGTCGCCCGCCGGTACGCGTAGACGCCGCCCCCGCCGACCGCGAGGCCGGCGGCGCCGAAGGCGAGGCCGCGCAGCAGCGTGCGCCGCGCCGGGCGCGGCGGGGACACGGCGGTCTCCCCGGCGCCCGCCCCGGCCGCCGTGTGCTGCAGCTGGCCGGGCCCGGTGGGCCCGCCGGGCCCGCCCGGTGCGCCGGGGCCCGGCGGCGGCGTGAGCGGGCCCTGCGCCGGCAGCGCCGGCAGCTGGGCGGTCAGCGCCGCGGCGACGGCGCCGGGCAGCTGCTCCTGCCCCGGCTCCGCGGGCTGTACCTGCTGTGCCTGCTCCACCTGCTGGAGCTGCCGCAGCAGCGCGTCCGCGCGGGGGCGCCGCCCCGCGTCCCCGGCCAGGCAGCCGGCGACGGCCTCGGCCAGCGGCTCCGGCAGCGCGCCCGGGTCGGGGGAGTGGGCGCCGGTGGCGGCGTACGCCAGCACCACGCCCAGCGCGTAGATGTCGCCCAGCGGTCGCGGCACCCCGCCGGCGTGCTGCTCCGGCGGCAGCCACGCGGGCGGCAGCCCGGGCACCGCCGTACGCGGCCCGTCGCCCGGCGCCGCCGCGCGCACCGAGCCGTACGCCACGAGCCGCGGCCCGGCGGACGTCAGCAGCACCGCGGCGGGCGTCAGCCCCGCGTACACCAGGCCCTGCGCGTGCGCCTGCAGCACCGCGGCGGCCAGCGACACGCCCAGCCGGCAGACGTACGGGAGCGGCAGCGGCCCGCCGTGCGCCGCCAGCGCCGCGGGCAGCGGCAGCGCCGGCGCGCAGTCGTACGCCACCCACGGCTCCTCGTCCTGCGGCGCCACCCCGGCCACCGGCGCGGCGGCCGGCCCGGCCAGCCGCGCGGACGTACCGGCCTCGGAGGCGAACCGGACCCGGAAGCCGGGGTCGCCGGCGAGCGCCGCGGGCGGCGTCATGAGCACCACGACCCGGCCCAGCGGCTCGCTGAACGCCAGGTGGAACCGGGGCCCGTCGGCGTCGGGTCCGCCTTCCGGGCCGTACGGGCCGAGCGGCGCGACGACCCGGTGCGGGCCCACCGTCTGCTGCGGGCCGCCCGCGGTCGTACCGCCGGTGGAACTGCCGGTCGCGCCGCCGCCGGTCAACGTGTGCATACGAACATTCCCCCTCGCCGCCGCGCGCTCAGTCCAGCGGCAGCGCGTACACGCTGCTCCCGCTCGCGACCACGGCCGTGTCCTTGCCGACCGCCACCCGGCGCCGGTGAGCGTACTTCGGCTTGCCCGGCCGCATGTCGGTGAAGCGCCACAGCAGGTCGCCGCCCTCCACGTCGTACGCCAGCACCTGCGTGTCGTCGCCCGCGATCAGGAACCGCTCGTCGGGCGTGACGTGCAGCGCCGGGGCCTGGACGAGCACCCCGACGTACGCCAGTTGCGGGTTGCGCTTCCACTGCTCCTCGCCCGAGTCCCGCGCCACCGTGTGCACGGCGCGGAACGTGTCGAGGGCGTGGACCATGCTGCCCTGCACGGCGGGCGGGCCGAAGTTCTGCGGGTTGGACTCCTCGTCCTCCCACGGCTCGGCGGTCAGGTCCCACAGCTCGGCGCCGTCGCCGCCCGCGTCGTAGCCGCGCATGGTGTCGCCGGCGGTGGCGACCAGCACGCTTTTCCCGGCCGCGGCCCAGTGGCCGCCCGCCATGCCGTCGTACTCCTGCGTCCACCGCTCCTCGCCGCTGGCGGCGTCGAGCGCGGTGACCGCGGCCGGCTCGTCGCGGTGCTCTCCGTCCTCGTCGGCCTCGGGCACCAGGAGGACGGTGTCGCCGAGGAAGAGCGCGGCGGTCGCCCCGGCCGTGCCGGGCGAGCGCCACAGCTCGCGGCGCTCGGCGAAGTCGAAGCCGACGACGGTCAGCGCGCCGCCCTCCTTGATCGTGAACGCGGCGGTGCTGCCGGCCACGCCGAGGAGCGCGCCGTACGGCGTCCTGCCGCCCCGGCGGAACTTCTCCGAGGTCCACGAGACCGCGCCGTCCGCGGCGTCGAGCACGGTCAGGTCCTTGCCGGGCACCAGCACCAAGCCGTCGCCGAGCGGCACGGCCGCGCCCGCGGGGCGGACGTCCGGCTGCTCCCACAGCTCGTCGCCGGTGCGCAGGTCCAGCGCGTAGACGCCGGACTTCGCGACGACCAGCGCGGTCCCGTCCCCGGCACCCCCGGCGATCACAGGCGGGCCGACCGTCTCGACCTTGCCCAGGCCCTTGCCCCACAGGACGGTGGGCGGGGCGCCGGTGAAGCGCTTCCCGGCGGTGTTGCGGGAGGCCAGCCGCTCAGCGGTGGTCGGCGGCGGGGGCGGGTCCTCGGCGGTCGCGGCCCACGCCGCGGCGCCGCCGGCCGTGACGCCCACCGCCCCGCCGGCGATGCCGGCGAGCAGCGCGCGGCGGGTGCCGGGGCGGCCGACGACGGTGGTGGCGCCGATCGGGTCCGGGGCGCCGGGGGTGCCGGGGGCCGGGGCCGCGAGGAAGTTCGGATCCGGCTCGGTCTCGGCGGCGAGCACGTCGGCGGCCTGCCGGGCCAGGGCGGCGCTGACCCGGCGGGGCAGCCAGCCGGGGGCCAGGGCGGCGCCGGAGCGGGTGGTCGCCGCGTCGAGCACGGTGCCGGGGGCGGCGGCCATGCCCGGGCCCGGTGCCGCCGCCCCCTGGCCGGCTCCCGGCGCGGCGCCGCGGAGCAGCTCGGGCAGGAGCGCGGCGGCGGCGGGGCGGCGGGCGGGGTCGGGGTGGAGGCAGGGCTCCAGGGCGGCGCGGAGAGCGGGCGTGAGGAGGTCCAGCGGGTTCGCCGGGGCGCCGTGGGGGTCGGCGGCGTACGGATCCTGGGCGCGCGGGTCCGTGCCGTACGGGTCGGCGCCGTACGCGGGATCGCCGGTGAGCGGGTCCGTCAGCGGGTCCGACAGCGGTTCTGTCTGCGGGTCGGCGATGGGATCCGCCGCCGTGTGGTCGCCGGGAGTCCGGCCGGTCGCGGCGTACAGGAGCACCGCGGCCAGCGCGTACACGTCCCCCAGCGGCCGTGGCCGCCCGCCCGCCGCCTGCTCCGGCGGCAGGAACTCCGGTATCAGCCCGGCGAGGCTCTCGCGTGGGCTTCCGTCGGCTCCGGCCGCGCCCACCGTGCCGTACCCGGTCAGCAGCGGGCCGTCGCCGGTGAGCAGCACGGCCGTCGGGTCGAGCCCTCCGTGCGCCACCCCCGCGGCGTGCAGCGCGGCCAGCGTCTCGGCCAGCGCGGCGCCCACGGCGTACACGGTGCGCTCCGGCAGCAGCCCCTGCTGTGCGTCCAGCGCGGCGGGCAGCGGCAGCGCCGGGCGGTACGGCATCGCCCACCACGGCGCGCCGGCGGCCGACAGCTCGCTCACGGGCGCCAGCCACGGGCCGCCCGTGCCCGCGAGGCGCTGGGCCTCACCGGCGGCGGCGTGGAAGCGCCCGGCGTGGCCGTGGTCGGCGGCCGTCGTCTCGGTGCGCGGTGCGGTGATCAGGACGGTGCGTTCGCCACCCGGTGCCTGCGCGATGTAGCGCGCGGCCGGCGCGCGCATGTCGCTCGCGTCCGCATCCAGGCGCCCCACCGGCCGGTACGCCCCGAACTGCTCGGGGTCGTCGAGTCGCAGCGGTTCCATACCCCCTCCTAGGAACTGGCCGCAGGCAGCCTACCGGGGACTGCCGGGCGCCGCGCCAGGCGGGGGGTAAAAGGTCCCGCGTCGCAGGGGAGAAAGCCCCGCTCGCGAGCCGCGCATTCTTATCCGGAAGTGGCGTGCGACACAGCCCTCTGAAGGAATTCTAAAGGCGGTAGTAGGTGAATGAGACGAGGGTCCGGGACTTTCGCCTCTGCGGTCACCGGACTTTCGGCAGGGGAGTTCGCCGGACTTTTGGAAACGGTCCCGAATCAAGGCTCTGACCTGCATGTTCTCTCGCCTCCAGTCCTCCGGAACGGTATCCGGAGCCGTTCTCGCGGGTGGTCTCCGTGAGTGGGCGACGGGCAGAAAAACCCGACTCGTCGCTACGACTCCGGATCGTACCAAGGGTCCTTGTCCGTCCCGGTCCGGCGGGTTACCAAGGTGGAGCGACCTCGGAGCGCAGCCGGGGTCGAAACCTTGTCTGGAGGGAATTCCGAGAATGTTCAAGCACGCCAAGCTCACCGCCCCGATAGCCACGTCCGCCATGCTCGCCGCCGGCGCCGGCATGGTCGTCGCCCTCGGTTCCGGGGTGGCCACGGCCGACAGCAAGCCCGCCTGGGTCAAGCCCGTCTCGGCCGACTACGACCTCACCGCCTCGTACAACCAGGGCGGTGCCCGCTGGACCTCGACGCACAGTGGCCAGGACTTCGCCGCCCCCACGGGCACGAAGGTGCAGTCGGCCCACACGGGCACCGTCGTCGAGGCCGGCTGGGGCGGCGCGTACGGCAACAACATCGTGATCAAGCACAGCGAGGGCGTCTACACCCAGTACGCCCACCTGTCCAAGATCGACGTCTCGGTCGGCGAGCAGGTCAACGCCAAGACCGAGATCGGCAAGATCGGCACGACCGGCAACTCCACCGGCCCGCACCTGCACTTCGAGGTCCGGACCTCGCCCGTCTACGGCTCCGCCGTGGACCCGGTCGCGTTCCTGACCAAGCACGACGTCAAGATCTGACATCTGACCCGCACCCCCGGCCCCGCCGGGCGGCGCGGGCGGCGGTCCTCGGGCCGCCGCAGGGCTGGTAGGCTGGCGGACGGTTCGCGTGAGCGCCCCCGTACCCACTCGGGTGAGGCGCCGCGACCGCCCCCGCCTACCGAGTTACCGCAGTTTCCCCTGTGATCTGGACCAGGGGCGCTCGGCGGCGCCGACCCGAGGAGTTGGGAACGAGCATGGCGCTCGACACCGCGACGAAGAAGAAGATCATGGCCGAGTACGCCACGAAGGACGGCGACACCGGCTCCCCCGAGGTGCAGGTGGCGATGCTCAGCCAGCGCATCTCCGACCTCACCGAGCACCTGAAGACCCACAAGCACGACCACCACTCGCGCCGCGGTCTGCTCCTGCTCGTCGGCCGCCGCCGCCGGCTCCTGCAGTACCTGGCGAAGAAGGACATCACCCGCTTCCGTACGCTGGTCGACCGCCTCGGCATCCGCCGCGGCGCCGCCGGCGCCCGCTAGCGCCGTACGAGGGAGCGGCTCCCGCGCCGGGAGCCGCTCCCTCGGCGTATGCCCGCAGCGCTCCGGTTCCGCCCGGACGCCGGGCGGGTCCGTCCGTACGGACCCTTACCGATCGGTTGCCTGCCAGCCGTCGAGACGCCGCCCGGGGGACTTGTACTCTGGTCGGCAGGACATCAGCACAGAGTGAACACGGGGAGCAACCGCCCGCAGCCGCCGGACCTGTGCCGACAGCGGGCGCCGGTCCTCGGTAGTGGCCTTCGGAGCACGCGAGAGCGCGCCCCCCGATGGCTTCGATCGAAGACCGGCCCGGCCTACAGCCGCTCATCCGGCCCGAGCCTGCCGCGCGGGTGCTCCACCGCTCACCGCCCACGCCATACGGGCGTGGGCGCAGACGAGGAGAATTTCCTGGTGGAGAACGAAACCCACTACAGCGAGGCCGTCATCGACAACGGCTCGTTCGGTACCCGCACCATCCGCTTCGAGACCGGCCGGCTCGCCAAGCTCGCCGCCGGCTCCGCGGTCGCCTACCTCGACGACGAGACCATGGTCCTCGCGGCGACCAGCGCCTCCAAGCATCCCAAGGACCAGCTCGACTTCTTCCCCCTGACGGTGGACGTCGAAGAGCGCATGTACGCCATCGGCAAGATCCCCGGCTCCTTCTTCCGCCGCGAGGGCCGCCCCAGCGAGGACGCCATCCTCACCTGCCGGCTCATCGACCGGCCGCTGCGCCCCTCGTTCAAGAAGGGCCTGCGCAACGAGATCCAGATCGTCGCGACCATCGAGGCGCTCAACCCCGACCACCTCTACGACGTGGTCGCCATCAACGCCGCCTCCGCCTCCACCCAGCTGGCGGGCCTGCCCTTCTCCGGCCCCATCGGCGGCACCCGCGTCGCCCTCATCCGCGGCCAGTGGGTGGCCTTCCCCACCCACGCCGAGCTGGACGAGGCCGTCTTCGACATGGTCGTCGCCGGCCGCGTCCTCGACGACGGCGACGTCGCGATCATGATGGTCGAGGCCGAGGCCACCGACCAGACCGTCGAGCTGGTCAAGGGCGGCGCCGTCGCGCCGACCGAGGAGGTCGTCGCCGCCGGCCTGGAGGCCGCGAAGCCCTTCATCAAGGCCCTCTGCAAGGCGCAGGCCGACCTCGCCGCCAAGGCCGCCAAGCCCACCGGCGAGTTCCCCGTCTTCCTCGACTACCAGGACGACGTGCTGCAGGCGCTCACCCAGGCCGTCCGCGACGAGCTGGCCCAGGCCCTCACCCTCAGCAACAAGCTGGAGCGCGAGGCCGAGCTGGACCGCGTCAAGGACGTCGCCGCCGAGAAGCTGCTGCCGCAGTTCGAGGGCCGCGAGAAGGAGATCTCCGCGGCGTACCGCGCGCTCACCAAGGAGCTGGTGCGCGAGCGCGTCATCCGCGAGAAGGTCCGTATCGACGGCCGCGGCGTCACCGACATCAGGCCGCTGGCCGTCGAGGTCGAGGCGATCCCGCGGGTGCACGGCTCGGCGCTCTTCGAGCGCGGCGAGACCCAGATCATGGGCGTGACGACGCTGAACATGCTGCGCATGGAGCAGCTGCTGGACACCCTCAACCCGGTGACCCGCAAGCGCTACATGCACAACTACATCTTCCCGCCCTACTCCACCGGCGAGACCGGCCGCGTCGGCACCCCCAAGCGCCGCGAGATCGGCCATGGCGCGCTCGCCGAGCGCGCCATCGTGCCGGTGCTGCCGGCCCGCGAGGACTTCCCGTACGCCATCCGCCAGGTCTCCGAGGCGCTCGGCTCCAACGGCTCGACCTCCATGGGCTCCGTCTGCGCCTCCACGATGTCGCTGCTGAACGCCGGTGTGCCGCTGAAGGCCCCGGTCGCCGGCATCGCCATGGGCCTGATCTCCAAGGAGATCGAGGGCGAGACGCGGTACGTGACCCTGACCGACATCCTCGGCGCCGAGGACGCCTTCGGCGACATGGACTTCAAGGTCGCCGGCACCAAGGAGTTCGTCACCGCCCTGCAGCTCGACACCAAGCTCGACGGCATCCCCGCCTCCGTGCTGGCCGCGGCCCTGAAGCAGGCCCGCGACGCCCGGCTGCACATCCTCGACGTGATGATGGAGGCCATCGACCGGCCGGACGAGATGTCCCCGCACGCCCCGCGGATCATCACCATCAAGATCCCGGTGGACAAGATCGGCGAGGTCATCGGCCCCAAGGGCAAGATGATCAACCAGATCCAGGAGGACACCGGCGCCGAGATCACCATCGAGGACGACGGCACGATCTACATCGGCGCCGCCGACGGCCCGGCCGCCGAGGCCGCCCGTACGACCATCAACGGCATCGCCAACCCGACGATGCCCGAGATCGGCGAGCGCTACCTGGGCACGGTCGTGAAGACCACCTCGTTCGGTGCCTTCGTCTCGCTGCTGCCCGGCAAGGACGGCCTGCTGCACATCTCGCAGATCCGCAAGCTCGCCGGCGGCAAGCGCGTCGAGAACGTCGAGGACGTCCTCGGCGTCGGCCAGAAGGTACAGGTCGAGATCGCCGAGATCGACCAGCGCGGCAAGCTCTCCCTCATCCCCGTCCTGGAGGACGAGGAGAAGGACGGCGACGACGCCGGGGAGTCCGGGGACGAGTCCGCGAAGTGACCCATCCCCGCACCAGTCGGAAGGCGGCCCGCCCCCCGTACCGGGGGCGGGCCGTCCCCCGTCCGCGCGCCACCGCCGCGACCCTGCTCGACGGGAGCGAGGGCGCCGGCACCGTACGCAAGACGGTGCTGCCCGGAGGCCTGCGCGTGCTCACCGAGACGCTGCCCGCCGTCCGCTCCGCGACCTTCGGCATCTGGGCGCACGTCGGCTCCCGCGACGAGACCCCCGCGCTCGGCGGCGCCACCCACTACCTGGAGCACCTGCTCTTCAAGGGCACCCGGACGCGCTCCGCCCTCGACATCTCCGCGCCCGTCGAAGCGGTCGGCGGCGAGATGAACGCGTTCACGGCCAAGGAGTACACCTGCTACTACGCGCGGGTCCTCGACACCGACCTGCCGTTGGCCATCGACATCGTCTGCGACATGCTCACCGGCTCCGTCATCCGCGCCGAGGACGTCGAGGCCGAACGCGGCGTCGTCCTCGAAGAGATCGCGATGACCGAGGACGACCCCGGCGACTGCGTCCACGACCTCTTCGCCCGCACGATGCTCGGCGACACCCCGCTCGGCCGCCCCGTGCTCGGCACCGTCGAGACCGTCACGGCGCTCACCCGCGACCGCGTCGCCCGCTTCTACCAGCGCCACTACACACCGCCCCGGCTCGTCGTCGCCGCCGCGGGCAACGTCGACCACGACGATGTCGTACGCCGCGTCGCCGCCGCCTTCGACCGCGCCGGCGCCCTCGGCGGCCCCGACGCGGCCCCGCACGCCGCCCGCGCCGGCAGCCGCGCGCTGCGTACCGCCGGCCGCTTCGAGCTGCTGGAGCGCCGCACCGAGCAGACGCACCTGGTCCTCGGCACCCCCGGCGTCGGCCGGCACGACGAGCGCCGCTGGGCGCTGAGCGTGCTGTCCGCGGCCCTCGGCGGCGGCATGAGCTCCCGGCTCTTCCAGGAGGTCCGGGAGAAGCGCGGCCTGGCCTACGCCGTGTACTCCTACACCTCCGGCTTTGCCGACTGCGGCCTCTTCGGCGTCTACGCCGGCTGCCGCCCCGCGCAGGCAGCCGACGTGCTCAAGCTCTGCCGCGAGGAGCTGGCGCACGTCGCCGGGCACGGTCTCGCCGACGAGGAGGTCACCCGCGCCGTCGGCCAGCTGTGCGGCTCGCTGGTGCTGGGCCTGGAGGACACCAGCGCGCTCATGCACCGCCTCGGCAAGAGCGAGCTGTGCTGGGGCGAGCAGATGTCGGTCGACGACATGCTGGCCCGTATCCGCGCCGTCACCCCCGACGACGTCCGCGAGGTGGCGGCGGACGTCCTGGGCCGCCGCCCGTCCCTGTCCGTCATCGGGCCGGTGACCGACAGGCAGGCCACCGCGCTGCAGGAGGCGGTGGCCTGACGAGAGGTCGCCGGGCGGGGGACGTAACGTGTGGGAACGCCCTTCGGGCAGGGGCGGCGCGCCGGCGGGGTCCGGGGCGGCCGGTCCCGGCTTCGGGAAGGGCGGGGTAGGGGACCACCCCCAGTGATACCGGAGGTAACTCGCATGACCACCCAGCTCAGGGTCGCCGTCATCGGCGCCCTCGGCCGTATCGGCTCCGAGGCCGCCCGGGCCGTCGAGGCCGCCGACGACATGGACCTCGTCGCCGCCGTCGACCGCGACGACGACCTCGCGGAGCTGCCGGAGGCCGGCGCCGAGGTCGCCGTCGAGCTGACCCACCCCGACTCCGCCCCGGCCAACGTCGACTTCTGCGTACGCCACGGGATCCACGCCGTCGTCGGCACCACCGGCTGGACCGACGAGCGCCTCGACGCGCTGCGCGCCCGGCTCGCCGACAGCCCCGGCACCGGCGTGCTCATTGCCCCGAACTTCTCCCTCGGCGCCGTCCTCACCATGCACTTCGCCCGCCAGGCCGCCCGGTTCTTCGAATCCGCCGAGGTCGTCGAGCTGCACCACCCGGACAAGGCCGACGCCCCGTCCGGCACCGCCACCCGCACCGCCCGCCTCATCGCCGAGGCCCGCCGCGAGGCCGGTCTGCCGCCGCAGCCCGACGCCACCGCCACCGCCCTGCCCGGCGCCCGCGGCGCCGACGTCGACGGGGTGCCCGTCCACGCCGTACGGCTGCGGGGGCTCCTCGCCCACCAGGAGGTGCTGCTCGGCGACACCGGGGAGACGCTCACCATCCGGCACGACTCGCTGCACCACAGCAGCTTCATGCCGGGCATCCTGCTCGCCGCCCGCCGGGTGCGGGAGACCCCGGGTCTGACGGTCGGCCTGGAACACCTCCTCGACCTCGGCTGACGGCGACGGCTGGACCCTGCTGATGCGCTCGAAGATCACCTACGCGGTGCTGTCGGCCGTGCTCGTCGTCTACTTCTTCCTCGCCGGCACCCGCGGCTGGTACCTGCTGCGCGAGGGCACGCCGGTGACCGTCGCCTTCGGCATCGCCGTGCTGGTGCTCCCCGCCATCGGCCTGTGGTTCCTCTGGCACACCACCGCCTTCGCGCGCGCCGCGGACGCGCTCGCGCGGGAGCTGGACGCGGAGGGCGGGCTGCCGGTGGACGAGCTGGAGCGCACGCCCAGCGGCCGCATCGACAGGGACTCGGCCGACGAGGTCTTCCGGCGGCGCAAGGCGGAGACGGAGGCGGCCCCGGAGGACTGGCGGTGCTGGTTCCGGCTGGCGGTGGCGTACCACGACGCGCGGGACACCCCGCGGGCGCGCAAGGCGATGCAGCGGGCGATCGCGCTGCGCAGGACGGCGGGCTAGCGGGTCGTACGACCCGGGCGGGGCCGGCGGCCCGGGCGGGCGGCGCGGGCAGGCCGGCGGCGCCACGGGAGCGTCAGCGCAGCTCCGTCGCCCACGCCTCGACGGTGTCGGCCGCCCGGTCGAACGCCTCGGGGCGGCTCAGGAAGTCGGCGTTGTTGTCCGTGAGCAGCGGCCGCAGCGGCGTGCCCGCGCCGCCCCGCCCGCGCCGGCGCGCCGCGGTGGTCACGACGAGCGCCTGCCCCTGCACCGTACGGGGCAGGCCGAGCCATTTGACCGGCTGCTGCACGGTGCGTACGGCGGCGATCTCGTCCCACGCCAGGGTGACGGTGTGGAAGAGGTGGACCTGCCGGAGCCCGTGCGCGCTCACCCACACCCCGACCCGCAGCAGCCGCAGCGCCGCCATGATGAACAGCACCGCCACGCCCGCGCACGTCAGCCCGCCGGTGACCGAGCGCGCGAGCAGCATGATGACGGTGGCGAAGAGCAGGTACGAGGCGAGCAGCAGCTCGACGGCGGCGCCGAACACCCGCCAGGGCCCCGGGCGGTACGGCCGGCGCCAGCGGTCGCGGTCGGCGTAGGGGAGCGGCGCGTCGCCGGCGACGTCTCCGAAGTCGCGGTCGGCGGTCAGAAAGGGCAGTGGCACGCTTGCGAGGCTAGCGAGGCCCCGCCGGGCTCACCACCCCGGGGGTGCGGACGGGGCAGCCGAGGCGGCTGGGACGGCTGGGACGGCAGCGATCGCGGGAACGGCAGGGACCGCGGCACGGGTGGCGCCGCGAGCCGCCGCGTCAGGGGTTCCGCACGGTCTCGGTGTCCTGCGCGGACCCGTGGTCGTCGGTGAGCTGCATCGCCGGCACGCCGAACACCACCGCGCCGACGAGCCCCGCCACGACCAGCACACTCACCAGCACCCGCCCGGCGATCTCGCCGATCCCGGCGCGTTTCACCGGCGGCGGTACGGGGACGTCGCCGCGGAAGCGGTCCGCCTCCGCTGTGAAGGGGAACGGAACGGGCTCACGCCGACGGCGAAGCATGCGGTGACACCACCTCGGGACTCGTGGGTTTGTCGACTTGACTCCTGCCACCCGGACAACGTCGGAACGTCCCGTAAAGTGCCCAGATCCTCGGGCATGCGGCGAATACCCCTCAAAGGTACCAAGGTGCAGACGGCGTCCCGAACGCCCGCGCGACACGGGTGCTCGAAAGTCGCTGCGAAATGTCCGGAATGGTGATTATCGCGAAGCTCACCTAGGCTGAGGACAGGAACCCGGTACTGCTTGAACCCCCGAGCAGGCAGTGCCGGGTTCTCCCGCGCCTGCGGCACCGCACGCCACCCAAGCGCGCACTCCGGGCATTCTTACGAGTAGCGTGTCACTCATGGCTCCGACATCCACCCCGCAGACGCCCTTCGGACGGATGCTGACCGCCATGGTCACGCCGTTCACCCCCGACGGCGCCCTCGACCTCGACGGCGCCCAGCGACTCGCCGCCCACCTCGTCGACGCAGGCAACGACGGGCTCGTGCTCAACGGCACCACCGGTGAGTCCCCGACCACCAGCGATGCGGAGAAAGCCCAACTCGTACGGGCCGTGGTGGACGCCGTCGGCGACCGCGCCCACGTCGTCGCCGGAGCCTCGACGAACGACACCCGGCACAGCATCGAGCTGGCCCGCGCCGCCCAGGACGCCGGCGCCCACGGCCTGCTGACCGTCACGCCGTACTACAGCAAGCCTCCGCAACAGGGGCTCTACGCGCACTTCACGGCCATCGCCGACGCCACCGACCTGCCCGTGATGCTCTACGACATCCCCGGCCGCAGCGGCGTCCCGATCAACACCGAGACCATGGTCCGGCTGGCCGAGCACCCCCGGATCGTCGCCAACAAGGACGCCAAGGGCGACCTCGGCCGCGCCAGCTGGGCCATCGCCCAGACCGGCCTCGCCTGGTACTCCGGCGACGACATGCTGAACCTGCCGCTGCTCTCCGTCGGCGGCGTCGGCTTCGTCTCCGTCGTCGGTCACCTCGTCACCCCGGAGCTGGTCGCCCTCATCGAGGCGTACACCGGCGGCGACGTGGCCAAGGCCACCGAACTCCACCAACAGCTGCTCCCCGTCTACACCGGCATGTTCCGCACCCAGGGCGTGATCACCGTCAAGGCCGCGCTCGCCCTGCGGCAGCTGCCCGGCGGCCCGCTGCGACTGCCGCTCGTCGGGCTCTCCCCGGAGGAGACCGAGCAGCTCAAGCGGGACCTCAAGGGCGGCGGCGTGCACGTCTAGCCGTACGCCCCGAGCCGTACGCGTCGCGCACCCGCCGTCCTCACCGCCACCGAGACGTCACAACCGCATACCGAGAAACCCGCGGCGCGGCTTCAGGGAAGCCGCCGCCGCACGCATCCATGTGCGCCCCGCCCGGGCCCACCGCCGGGACCCGGCCGGTGCGCATGGTGAGGAGAGACCTTTGAGCCACCCCCATCCCGAACTCGGCCCGCCGCCGGCACTCGCGGAGGGCGCCCTGCGCGTCACGCCGCTCGGCGGACTCGGCGAGATCGGCCGCAACATGACCGTCTTCGAGTACGGCGGCCGTCTGCTGATCGTCGACTGCGGCGTCCTCTTCCCCGAGGAGGAACAACCCGGCGTCGACCTGATCCTCCCCGACTTCTCCACCATCAGGGACCGCCTCGACGACATCGAGGGCATCGTCCTCACGCACGGGCACGAGGACCACATCGGCGCGGTGCCCTACCTGCTGCGCGAGAAGGCGGACATCCCGCTGATCGGCTCCAAGCTGACCCTCGCCCTGATCGAGGCCAAGCTCCAGGAGCACCGCATCCGCCCGTACACCCTCCAGGTCGCCGAGGGCGGCAGGGAGCGCATCGGGCCCTTCGACTGCGAGTTCGTCGCCGTCAACCACTCCATTCCGGACGGGCTCGCCGTCGCCATCCGCACCCCCGCGGGCCTCGCCGTCCACACCGGCGACTTCAAGATGGACCAACTGCCCCTCGACGGCCGCCTCACCGACCTGCCCGCGTTCGCGCGGCTCGGCGAGGAGGGCATCGACCTGCTGCTCGCCGACTCCACGAACGCCGAGGTACCCGGCTTCGTGGCAGCGGAGAAGGACATCTCCGGGGTGCTGCGGGGCATCTTCGCGTCGACGCAGCGCCGCATCATCGTGGCCAGCTTCGCCAGCCACGTACACCGCATCCAGCAGGTCCTGGACACCGCCCACGCGTACGGGCGGAGGGTCGCCTTCGTCGGCCGCTCGATGGTCCGCAACATGGGCATCGCCCGCGACCTCGGCTACCTGCGCGTGCCCGCCGGACTCGTCGTCGACGTGAAGACCCTCGACGACCTGCCGGACCACGAGGTCGTCCTCGTCTGTACGGGCTCGCAGGGCGAGCCGATGGCCGCCCTGTCCCGTATGGCCAACCGCGACCACCAGATCCGCATCGTCCCCGGCGACACCGTCATCCTCGCCTCGTCCCTGATCCCGGGGAACGAGAACGCGGTCTACCGGGTCATCAACGGCCTCACGCGCTGGGGCGCCAACGTCGTCCACAAGGGCAACGCCAAGGTCCACGTCTCGGGCCACGCCTCGGCCGGCGAACTGCTGTACTTCTACAACATCTGCAAGCCCCGCAACGTCATGCCCGTCCACGGCGAATGGCGACACCTGCGCGCGAACGCCGAACTCGCGGCGGCCACGGGCGTCCGCGCCGACCGCATCGTCATCGCGGAGGACGGCGTGGCCGTCGACCTGGTCGACGGCGTCGCCAAGATCTCCGGCAAGGTCCAGGCGGGATACGTGTACGTCGACGGCCTCTCCGTCGGCGACGTGACGGAATCCTCGCTCAAGGACCGCCGGATCCTCGGCGAAGAGGGCATCATCAGCGTCTTCGTCGTGGTGGACAGCACCACCGGCAAGATCGTCGGCGGCCCCCACGTCCAGAGCCGCGGCTCCGGCATCGAGGACGCGGCGTTCCGGGACGTCATCCCGAAGCTTGAGGAAGCCCTGGCCAAGTCCGCTTCCGACGGCGTCGCCGAGACGCACCAGCTCCAGCAGTTGGTACGGCGCACCGTGGGCAAGTGGGTCTCGGACACCTTCCGCCGCCGCCCGATGATCCTCCCGGTCGTCGTCGAGGTCTGACCCCTCACCGGACCCGTCCCGACCACCCGCCCCGGACCCGACCCCCGCCTCGGACGTTGCCCGGGGCGGGGGTTGGGCCGGGGCCGATTTGCACGGAGGCCGAACGTCCAGTAGGTTTACGGCACCGCCCGACGAGCCCGAGGGCCGTCGTGCCCGCTCAACTGGGCCCGAGGGGCGGTCATTTCAACCCTGAGAAAGCTGTTAGGGTTGGAACACACCGAAGGGAAACGCCCGGAGAAGCCTGGTGAGGGTTTTGATGGAAGTGTCCGTTCTTTGAGAACTCAACAGTGTGCCAAGTAGTCGATGCC
>NZ_JCANTA010000020.1:0-153572 GCF_059570575.1 Streptomyces sp. CNX435
GCGACGAACGCGACCACCTCTTCCACCTCGCCGACCGGCCCCTCCCCCCGGCCGCGTACGGCACGACCGCACACGTACAGCCCGGCCTCCTCGGCCTGCTGGACCAGCTCACCGCCACCCCCGCCCAGATCATCACCGACCTGCACGAGATCCTCGTCCAGAACCCCCTGGCCGTCGCCCTCGTCGGCCGCCCCCCGGCGCAGAGCGGACCCCGGGCGAGCCTGGTCTACCGCTGGTTCACCGCACTTTTGGCCCAGGCTGATGCGGACGAGGATCTGAACTGGGCCGTCTCGGTGGACTCCACCCTCGTGCGTGCTCACCACACGCGGCCGGGGCCCGCAAAAAGGGGCCCCGGCTGCTGAGCCTGACCACCATGCCATTGGCCGCTCCCGCGGCGGAATGACCACAAAGATCCACCTCGCTGCCGACGGCAACTGTCGGCCCCTGGCCTTCCACGTCACCGCCGGACAGGCCGGCGACGCTCCCGCCTTCACGAAGGTCATGTCACGCCTGCGCGTCCCCCGACCGCGAGGACGGCCCCGTACCAAGCCCGAGGTCGTGCTGGCCGACAAGGCGTACTCCTCCCGCGCGATCCGCGAGCACCTGCGCAGGCGCGGCATCCGCCCGGTGAACCGACGAAGACTACGAGCTGGCGATCTCTTGCCGGAGCTGGCGGGTGAAGCGGCGCAGGAGGTCCAACGTCTCCCGGAACTCGGCCCGGCGGTCGTCCCTGCCGTCGGTGGGCCGGGTGCTCCACACCCGACGCGTGAGAGCATTGGCGAGATCGACAGTGTCGCTGGCGCAGAGCAGGTAGAGAGCTGAGCGTGCTTCCTGCATCCGGTTCACCAATTCGTTGGCTCCAGGGCCGTCGTCACTCAGCTGTGATTCCTTCAGGTAGTCCAGTAGCTGAACTACGGCCGTGTTGAAGCCGATCCCGGCCTTGAGCTTCTGTTCGCGCAGCCACATGCGGTCCTGTCGGCGAGCGGTAAACCACGAACCGAACAGCACCCCTATGAGGCCGATAGCGGCCCCAATGGCCACGGACAGGATGTTCTCCACGGTCAGCCCCCCAACATCAGCGACGCCAGGCTACAGGGGCCCCCGGAGGCACCGCACTCGATAGGCGCGCTCGCATGCCAAGGGTTCGATGATCCGAACGAAATGACCTAGGTGACCGTGCTGGTCGCGGCAATCAACGAGTGGCTATGACAGGGCTGACGGTGTGCCTGCCAGGCGGCGCCAGCAAGTCGATCAGATCGTACGGACGCACGGCGACCAGGTGAGTTCCGGCCCGGACACCGGCGCGTGCGCCCCATTCGGCGTGCACGCCCTGCGACCCCGCCGCGTGGGCGCAGCCGAGGTCGACTTCGGCGTCGCCCACGTATGCGGTTGCCTCGGCCGGAACTCCGAGCCGCCGCTCGGCCAACAACAGCCCGTCCGGCGCCGGCTTGGGCCGGTCCACGTCATCGCCGGCGACGACCACCTCGAACCGCATGTCGATCCCGGCGGCAGCGAGCATGCTCGTGGCCGCTCGCCGCGTGGCCGCGGTGAACACGCCGAGCCGCAGGCCCGCGTCGGTGAGGTGGTCGAGCAGGGCCGGGATGCCGGGGAAGGGGCGCAGCTCGGCGATCGCCGGGTCCAGGTGCGCATGGAAGCGTTCGACCTCGGCGGGGCCGCATGCGCGGCCGAGAAAATGTGCCAGAACCAGCTCCGTGTGGCCGACATGCCAGCCGGCGACCACCTCATCCGGCGTGACCAGCGGGCCGCCGAGCGATTGAATCGCGTCGGCGTATGCCCGGGACACCGTGGGGACGCTGTCCAAGAGCGTCCCATCCATATCGAAGACGACTGCACGCATGGCTCAAGATCCTGACCACCTGGTCCCGTTCGACGCCAGGGCCACTTCGCGGACACTGGCTGCGTTCGACCGGTGCTGGGGCGCCGTGAGGTTGGGACTACGCCCCATCTATGTGGTCATAGCTGAGCGGCGTTACGCTGCCTGGTTCTCTTCCTTCGGGCGCCGGGCCTCCGCCAGGAGCGCGTCGAGCATGGCGAGGACCTGCTTGTCCTTGCCCTCGCTGGGCTTGAACACGGTGAAGTCCGCGAAGTCCACCGGGAGGCTGAGCTCCACCGCCGGCCGCACGCCGGTGACCTTCAGGTCTTCGAGGATCACCCGCAGGTGCCCGACCGCGCGCACGCCGCCCTCCATGCCGTAGCCGACGAAGCCGGCGGGCTTGCCGCTCCACTCGGCGGCGAGGTAGTCGATGGCGTTCTTGAGTACGCCGGGGATGGAGGAGTTGTACTCGGGCGTGACGAAGACGAAGGCGTCGAACGAGCCGATCTTCTCGGCCCACTTGAGTGTGTGCGAGTGGGCGTACTGGCCGTGGAGGGGCGGCATGTGCTCGTCGAAGTGCGGCAGGGCGTGGTCGGCGATGTCCACGATCTCGAAGATCGCTTTCTCGCGCCCCGCGGCGATGCCGCTGACCCAATCGGCTACGGTGCCGGCCTTGCGGCCGGGCCGGGTGGCGCCGACGATGATCCCGACCTTGACCGGGGTCTGCTCGGCCGATGAAGCCATGGTGATTCCGCCTCTCCGCAACTGATGCTGTTTACGGGTGAATGCCTGGTGCGGCCGGCCGTGCTCGCCTGTCGAGGGCGCTGCTCGGCGCCCGATCACTTCTCGGTGGCGTACTCTCCGACGCAGTCGAGCGGGGTCAGCGACGGGGGCTCCTCGCACATCGCGTCGAGTTCCGTCCGGTAGCGCTCGAAGGCGTCGAGGGTGCCGAGCACGCCCGGGCCGTTGGCCAGCTTCACGAAGGACACGAACGTGACCTCGTCCTCACGTTGGTACGTGTCGTACCGCAGGACATCCGGCCGGACCGACTCCAGCTCCGCGTAGACGGTCTGGAGCATCTCCTGATGCCGCTCCAGCGCATCGGCCCTGACCTTCCACCGGATCATCACGTGTTGCGCGGCCACTCTTCCTCCTCCAGCAGCTCATTTCAGAAGACACTCTGTCTTTCAGAAAACAGGCTGTCAAGTGAACTACGATGGGGCCATGGCCACCCGGAAGTACGAGCAGCGCTTGCGTGCGGAGACGGCACAGGCAACCCGGCGGCGCATCCTCGATGCGGTCTGCGAACAACTCCGCGAGGCGCCGGCGAAGCCGGTCAGCATCGACCGCATCGCCCAGGCGGCTCGGGTGGCGCGCCCCACCGTGTACCTGGTCTTCGGCTCCCGCTCCGGACTGTTCGACGCGGTCGGCGCGGACCTTCAGCAGCGCGGCGGATTCGAGTCGATGATGGAGATCGCGGACCACCCCGACGCCCGCCAAGGGCTACGCGGCTGCATCCAGGGCGTGGTCGAGATGTACGCCGCCCACCGGGACGTCCTACGTGCGCTGCACTCGATGGCGCTCCTGGACGCCGACGCGGTCGGTGGCGCGGTCCAGCGTTTGGAACAGGGCCGGGCCGCAGGCATGAGGCACCTCGCGGACCGCCTGGCCGAGCAGGGGCTGCTGCGCCCGGACAACACCGCGGAGCGGGCCGCCGACGTGCTCTGGCTGCTCACCGGCTTTGACAGCTTCGACCTGCTTTACACCGGTCGGAACGCGCCGGTCGGGCAGGTCGTCGACACCCTTCTGGCGACCGCCGAGCGCACCCTGTGTGCGTGAGTGAAGTGCCTCGTCTCGCCGGCCACCGCGGAGGCTACGCATGCGGAAGCCCCCGGTGTCGGGGGGAGACACCGGGGGCGGTTCAAGGGGCGAGCGGCGGGTTACGCGGCTGATTCGAAGCCCGTGTCGCGGGCCAGCTTCTTCAGTTCGACCAGCGCGTGCTTCTCGATCTGCCTGATCCGCTCGCGGGTCAGGCCGTGCTGCTTGCCGACCTCGGTCAGCGTGCGCTCGCGGCCGTCCTCGATGCCGTACCGCGCCTTGATGATCGACGCGGTGCGCGGCTCCAGCCGGCCGATGAGGTCTTCCAGCTCCTCGCGGCGCATCATCACCAGCACCGAGTCCTCCGGCGAGTCCGCGCCGGTGTCCTCCAGCAGGTCGCCGAACTGGGTCTCGCCCTCGTCGTCCACCGACATGTTGAGGCTGACCGGGTCGCGGGCCCAGTCGAGGACGTCCGTCACGCGCTCCGGCGTCGAGCCCAGCTCGGCGGCGACCTCGGCGGGCTCCGGCTCGCGGCCGTGCTCGCGGTTGAACTCCCGCTGTACGCGCCGGATCCGGCCCAGCTCCTCGACGAGGTGGACGGGCAGCCGGATCGTGCGCGACTGGTCGGCGATGGAGCGGGTGATGGCCTGGCGGATCCACCACGTCGCGTACGTGGAGAACTTGAAGCCCTTCTTGTAGTCGAACTTCTCGACGGCGCGCACCAGACCGGCGTTCCCCTCCTGGATCAGGTCGAGGAGCGGCAGCCCGCTGCGCGGGTAGCGGCGGGCGACGGCGACGACCAGCCGGAGGTTCGAGCGAATGAAGAGGTCCTTGGCGCGCTCGCCCTGGGCCACGATCGCTTCGAGTTCCTCCCGGGTCGCCGACGCGCTCGGCGCGTCCACCGCCTCGGGCTTCGCCTCGCCGGCGAGCAGCTTCTCGGCGTAGACGCCGGCCTCGATGTCCAGGGAGAGCTCGACTTCCTTCGCGGCGTCGAGCAGCGGCGTCCGCGCGATCTCGTCAAGGTACATCCCGACGAGGTCACGGTCGGCGATCTCGCCGCTCCTGGCGCGAGCGCCGCGAGCGCTGCTTGCCCCGCCGGCCGGGGTCTCGGCCTGGCGGCGGGCGACGGCACGGGTTGCCATGCGTGCTCCCTTGCGAGTGAGTTCCTACTGGTGGTCCGACACCTACCGGGTGCCCGTTCCACCCTGTCCAACGACGGGAATCAGGACAGAATTCCCCTCGGGTACACCGATTTCCGTGATCTTGCAGTACCCTGCCCGCCTGCAGCTGGCCTCCGGCGGCTCGTACGGGCCGGAGAGGCCCAGGTCAGGCCCGGTGGCCGCAGAGCCGCGCCGCCCTGCGCCGATGCCGGCGGCCAAGGTTCCGTGAGATGCCCACCACATCCGGCATCGAGACCTTCCCCCCTGGTCGGGGCCGTCCTGGCCCGCCTTCCCCTTGTGAGGACGGCGCGCGCGGCCTTCTGGTTGCTCAGGCGGCCGGAAAGAGCGGGTCGGCCGCCTCGGCCCGGAGAGGTACGAGGCGCCCCTGCAGACCTACGCGGGCCTACCGGGGACCTAGGTCCCGCGCCCGTTACGGACCGGGCGGCGGCGGTCGTAGCGTCGCCCGCATGGATACGAGCCGTGAGGACGCACGTACGGAGACCGGCCCGGGTGGCAGCACCCGCGGCGACGACACGAGCGGAGTGCTCGACGAGGCACTGGAGCGGCTGCACGCCGCCGGCCCCGAGAGGCGGGGCTGGTTGACCAACCACGGGCCGATGGCCGTCGAGGCCCTGGTGCACGGCGACCGGGCCGCGACCGTGCACCGCTGGCTGGACCACTATCGCGACAAGCTGGAGGACATGCCGCCGGAGGCCCGGCCCATCGACCCCGCCGGCTGGCGCGAGGCGCTCGGCGATCCGGCGCGGCTCGGCGACTGGCCGGCGTACTTCGCCCGCGAACTCGACGCCCGCCCGTGGCGCGAGGTGCTGGCCGAGTGGTGGCCGCGGCTGCTGCCGGGCCTGGCCGGCGCCGCCACGCACACGGTGATCCGCGCGGGCCACGCCGTACGCACCCTGCAAGAGGCCGAGGCCGCCGGCCGGGCCCTCACCGCGCCCCGCGTCGCCGAGCTGGCGCACGCCCTGGGCTACTGGGCCGCCCGCTACGCCCGCCTGCCCAGCGCCCCCGTCCCCGCCGGCACCGCCGCTCCGGACGCCGCGCTGGCCGCCGTCCCCGCGGTGCCCGCGCAGTCCGGCGGCATCCGCGAGCGGCTGGCGCAGCTGACGCCGGAGTCGACGCCCGGCTGGCCGGCGGCGGTGAGCGCCCTGGTCCCGGCGCGTACGCCGGAGGAGGCCCGCGAGGCGCTGGCCGGGCTGGTACGGGCCGCGGTCCACCGCTATGCGGAGTACGGGCATGGCGAGCCGGTGATGCTGGTGCACGCGGCGACCGCCCCGAACGCCGTGCTCCGCGCCCTGCCCGCGCTCCCCCGCGAGCTGTGGGTGCCCAGCTACGGGGCCGCGTGGGCGGCGAGCGCCGCCGTCACCGCCGCGTACGGGCCGGCCGGCCCGCTGCCGCCGGAGTGCATCCCCGCGCCGCCGGCCGGGGATCCGGCGGCAGCCGCGGAGGAGCTGCTGACCCGGGCGGCGGCGCACGGGGACGAGCACACGATCAAGTTCGTCGACACCGCGCTGGACGTCGGCGACGACATCGCGCGCGTGGCCGCGCTGCAGTCGGTCGCGCTCATCGAGCCGAAGTTCTGAAGCTCCCCGCCCCGGCGCCCCAGCTTCTCGCCCCGGCGCCCCGGCGCCCCGGCGCCCCGAAGGGAGTGGCCGAGCGCGGGTATGGTTGATTGAAGTCTAAACTTCACCGGGACCAGAAGGCGGCGACCCACCATGCCCACCATGCCCGCGCTCTACCTCTCCCACGGCGCCCCACCGCTCGCCGACGACCCCGTCTGGCCCGCCGAGCTGGCCGCGTGGGCCGCCGCTCTGCCCCGCCCCCGCGCGATCCTCGTGGTCTCCGCGCACTGGGAGGAGGCCCCGCTCGCCCTCGGCGCCACCGCCACCGTCCCGCTGGTCTACGACTTCCGGGGCTTCCCCGAGCACTACTACCGCGTCCGCTACCCCGCCCCCGGCGCCCCCGAGCTGGCCGAATCCGTACGCAAGCTGCTGCGCACCCCCGGCGACGGCGTGCAGGACTTCCCCGACCGCGGCCTCGACCACGGCGCGTACGTGCCGCTGGTGGAGATGTTCCCGGACGCCGACATCCCCGTGCTGCAGGTGTCCATGCCCACGCTCGACCCCGGGCGGCTGCTCGCGCTCGGCCGCAGGCTCGCGCCGCTGCGCGCGGAGGGCGTGCTGATCGTCGGCAGCGGCTTCTTCACCCACAACCTCGCCGCGCTGCGTTACGTCGGCGACGGCCCGCCGGCGTGGTCCGCGGAGTTCGACGCCTGGGGCCGGGAGGCGCTGGCGGCGCAGGACGTGGACGCGCTGCTGGACTTCGCGCGCAAGTCGCCCGCCGGCCGGCTGGCCCATCCCCGTACCGAGCACTTCGCCCCGCTGTTCGTCACCCTGGGCGCCGCCGAGGACGACCTGCCCACCCAGCGCAGCGTCATCGACGGCTTCTGGATGGGGCTCGCGAAGCGCTCCCTCCAACTCGGCTGAGTCTCATACAAGTCTCGTACGACAAGCACGGCAAAGGCCCCTTTCCGTCCCCCCGAGGGACGGAAAGGGGCCTTCGCTCAGCCCTGAACTCGCCTTTGAGTCAGCGCGTCCGCGCGGTCAGTGGACCATTACCGGAGCCTGCACCTTGTCCTCCACGCCCTTGCCGTCGCCGCCGGCGGCGGCCTCGTGCCCGGACTGGGCCTTGGTGGTGACGAGGCTGTACGCGAGGGCCGCGGAGATCACCAGGATGCCGACCGCCCACCAGATGGCGGTGGAGTAGCCCTGCACGGCCGCGGAGTTCGCGAAGCCCTCGCGGCCCAGAGTGCGGGCCTCGCTGGCGTGCGAGGAGATCCAGTCGGTCGTGGCGCTGGCCGCGATCGTGTTCAGCAGCGCGGTGCCGATGGCGCCGCCCACCTGCTGCGAGGTGTTGATCATCGCCGAGGCGACGCCGGAGTCGCGCGGCTCCACCCCGTAGGTGGCCAGGGACATGGCCGGCATGAACGCCGTGCCGAGGCCGAGGCCCAGCAGGATGAGGCCGGGCAGGACGACCGTGGTGTACGAGCTGCCGGGCTCCATCTGGGCCAGGATCAGCATGCCGAGCGCACCCACGAGGAAGCCGGGTGCGAGCAGCAGCCGCGGCTGCACGCGGGTCATCAGCCGGGCGCCTATCTGCGTCGAGCCGGTGATCATGCCCGCGATCATCGGAAGGAAGGCGACACCGGTCTTGACCGGGCTGTAGCCCTTCACGATCTGCAGGTAGTAGGTGAGGAACAGGAAGACGCCGAACATCGCGATGACCGCGAGGCCGAGCGACAGGTAGACACCGCCGCGGTTGCGCTCCAGCAGGACGCGCAGCGGCAGCAGCGGGTTCTTGACCTTCGACTCCACCGCCACGAACGTGGCCAGCAGCACCACGGACGCGACGAACATGACCACCGTCACGGTGTCGGTCCAGCTGTGCGACTCGGCCCGGGTGAAGCCGTACACCAGCGCCACCAGTCCGGTGGTCGCCAGCAGCACGCCCGGGATGTCGAGCGAGGAGCGGTTCCTGGTGCCCTTGGGCTCGTGGATGACGGCCATCGCGCCGAGGACGGCGACGGCGGCGAACGGGATGTTCACGAAGAACGTCCAGCGCCAGTCCAGGTAGTCGGTCAGCACGCCGCCGAGGATGAGCCCGACGGCGCCGCCACCACCGGCGATGGCACCGTAGATGCCGAACGCCTTGGCCCGCTCCTTGCCCTCGGTGAAGAGGACGGCGAGCAGGGACAGCGCGGCGGGCGCGAGCAGCGCGCCGAAGACGCCCTGGAGGGCGCGGGCGCCGAACATCATGGCCTGGCCGGTCGCGGCACCGCCGAGCGCGGAGGCGGCGGCGAAGCCGATGAGGCCGGTGATGAAGGTGCGCTTGCGGCCCCAGAGGTCGGCTATGCGACCGCCGAAGAGCAGCAGGCCACCGAAGGCGAGCGCGTAGGCCGTGATGACCCACTGGCGGTTGCCGTCGGAGATGCCGAGGTCCTCCTGCGCGGAGGGCAGCGCGATGTTCACGATGGTCGCGTCGAGCACGACCATCAGCTGGGCGACAGCGATGAACGCGAGGGCTTTCCAGCGCCTCGGATCAGGCTGAAGTGCCGTTTCTGGCATGGGGGTACCCACCATTCGAGTTCAGGGTTTGATCACTAAGAAATCGGTACGAATCGCCACGGAGGGCGTGGAACGTGGAAGACGAGTCCTGATGATCAGAACAGACTCATCGCGCGCGGATCACCTCATTTACGTGCCCCTCTGCCGCAGAGCCTCGAACGTGGCCGCACTGCCGGACAGCGTTGACCTGGCCGGATTCATCAGCCCGTCGACGAACAGCTCCAGGTGCCGGTGCACGAACGTGTCGAACCCCACACCGCACGCCAGACCCGGAAGCGGCCTGGTGAGCTGGGCGAGCGCGACCATCAGGTCGCCGACGCCGACGTCGTCGCGGAGCGTGCCGTCGGCGCGGGCCCGCGCCATCAGGTTCTCCAGCGAAGTGTCGAGCCGGTCGCGGGTGGCGGCCACCTCGGGCGCCGTCGCGTCGAAGCCGTCGGCGAGCAGCGGGCACAGCGCCCCGATCCGCTCGTCGGCGCCCCGGTGCACGAAGCGCCGCAGCGCCTCGAACGGTTCGGCGTCGTCGGTGAGCGCGGCCTCCGCCAGGCTCGTGATGCGGCGCATGGACTCCAGGGTCACCTCGACGATCAGCTCGCGGCGGTCGGCGAAGTTCCGGTAGACCGTCGCGTTGCCGACGCCGGCGCGGCGGGCGATCTCGTCGAGCGGGACGTCGGGGCCCCACTCGACGAACGCCTCCCGGGCGGCGTCGATGATCCGTTCGCGGTTGCGGGAAGCATCGGCACGCAGTCGCGGCTGACGTTGCCGCTGTCGCTGCGCGGGGAGCGTGGCGCCCTTGCCCGTGCCCATGGTTGCCTCCCTGGTGGCTTCCGGGGATTCGCTCCCCGTTTCGTTCGGACACCTGGCTAAACGGGGAGGCACTCCCCGCTATTTCCCGGGCCTGCTGTGATCTGCGCCACGCGGGTGCCGGGCCGCGGGCCGGGCGCGCTCGGACCCACCGGCACCGATAACTTGGGCACGTACCGTCTTTCGCTCCAGACTCGGAGGCTGACCGCAATGGCAACCACCCGCACCGCGAAGACCCACTGGGAGGGGAACCTGCTTGAGGGCAAGGGGACCGTCGCCCTGGAGTCCTCCCAGATCGGCACGTACGACGTGAGCTGGCCGGCCCGCTCCGCGGAGCCCGGCGGCAAGACCAGCCCCGAGGAGCTGATCGCGGCGGCCCACTCGGCGTGCTACTCGATGGCCTTCTCGCACGGCCTGGCGGGCAAGGGCCACACGGTCGAGGCCCTCGACACCAGCGCCGACGTCACGTTCCAGCCCGGCGAGGGCATCACCGGCATCGTGCTGACGGTGCAGGCGAAGGTGCCGGGGCTGTCCGAGGAGGACTTCCAGGCCGCCGCCGCGGACGCCAAGGCGAACTGCCCGGTGAGCAAGGCGCTGGCGGGCGTCGAGAACATCACGCTCAACGCCACGCTGCTGCCCTGAGCGGACCGCGTACGCACAACAACAACACCACCACCGCCCGTCCCGGCCAGACCGGTGACGGGCGGTGGCGCGTCCGGGCGTACGGGCCGGGCAGTGGCCCGGTCACGTCACGTCACGCCGCCCGGTCAGGTGGTGCCCGGGTCCGGCGAGGTGGAGTCGTCGGGGCACGGGGACTCGCCGGGGTCGCTCGGGCTGGGCGACGGCGAGTCGCCCGGGTCGGCGGAGCAACTGTCGCTCGGGTCCGGGTCACCGGGGTCGCCCGTGCCGCCGGGGTCGCCGCCGGGGTCACCGGTGCCGCCCGGGTCGCCGGTGCCGCCGGTGTCGGCCGGGTCGCTCGGGCCCGGGCCGGGGCTCGGGTCGCCGCCGCCGGAGTCGCCGCCGCCCGTACCGCCGGGATCGCCCGTACCGCCGTCGGAACCGTCGGAGCCGCCCGAGCCACCCGAGCCACCGGAGTCGGAATCACCCGGGTCCCCCGAGCCGCCGCCCGGCGTGCTCGGCCGCGGACCCACCTCGATGCCGCCGCCCGGCTCACCCGGCGACTTGCGGCTGCCCTTCGGCGGCACCGAACCGCGGTTGCCGGCACCGGGACTGGCCGGCAGCACGCCGGCGCCGTCGGGTACGGCGTGCACGCCGGAACGGTAGAAACCCAGCCAGGCCAGCACCGTGTTCAGGTAGTCCCGGGAGTAGTTGTAACTGAGGATCGCCCGGTCCAGATCGGCCCGCACCCGCAGATCCCGCGCCCCCGCGCACAGGTAGTGTCCGGCCGCCAGCGTCGCGTCGTAGACGTTGTTCGGGTCGGACCGCCCGTCGCCGTTGCCGTCCGCGGCCCAGCCCGCCCAGGTCGACGGGATGAACTGCATGGGCCCGACGGCCCGGTCGTAGCCCGTGTCGCCGTCGTACCGGCCGCCGTCGGTGTCGGAGATGTTCGCGAAGCCGTCGCCGTTGAGCACCGGGCCGAGGATCGGGGTGACGGTGGTGCCTTGCGCGTCCACCGCGCCGCCCCGCGCGTGGCCGGATTCCACCTTGCCGATGGCGGCGAGGAGTTCCCACTCAAGCCCGCAGCCGGGGTCGCTGCCCGCGAGACGCCGCTCCGCCTGCCGGTACGCGGCCAGCACGGTCGCCGGCACGCCCGACTGCTGCTCGATCACGGCGGGCGGCGTCGGCTGCGCGCCGACGGTCGGGTCCATGCCCTGCAGCGGCGGGATCTCGGTGTGGTACTGGCCGTCTCCCGGCGTGCCGGGCGGCAGTACGGACCCGGTGTCAAGCCGGTCCGCCACGCCGCCGTCCGACGCCCGGCCGTCCTCGCCGCCCGGGGCCTGCGACGCGGTGAGCGCGACCATCGCCGCCGCGGCGAGCGCCGCCGTCGCCGCGCTGTGGCGCAACCTGTCGAGTGAAGCCATGAATGAACCTTCCCTCCCGGCGGCCGGGTTGCGGTGCTTGGTCGTCGTGTCGTCAGCCGAAGGTGTCGATGTTCGAGATCCGCCACCTGTCGCCGTCCCTGACCGCGTCCACGGCGAGCATGGCGGCGCCGTACGACGTCTCGTCGGTGTCGGTACGGGTGTTGCGCTGGTCGGCGAAGACCAGCACGCGGGCCGCGCCGTCGTCGGCCAGTTCCACCGCCGAGTCGGTAACGGTGGTGGTGAGGACGAGCTTCTGTTCCGGCGCCTGCGTGCGGACGTCCCCGAGCATCTGCCGGTGCTGCTCGACGGCTTCGCCGGTCAGGTACGTACGGGCCGCCTTCTCGTTCTCGCCGAGGTCGGTGTAGTCGACGGAGAACACCGCCTCCACGGCCTCCCCGGCGCCGCCCTTGACCTCGCTGGTCAGCGCCGCGTCCACGAGCGCCGCGTTCTCCGCGGCCGGGTCGTCGCCCCCGCTCGCCCGCACGGCCGCGAAGGCGGCGAAGCAGCCGAGCAGCACGGCGGCGGCGCCGAGCGCGGCGACAAGCCGCCCGCCGCGCCGCGCGGTTGCGGCCCCGGAGCCGCGCTCCCGTGCGCCGGTACGCTCCGTCCGGCGGCGCGGCCGGCGGGACGGGGCCGGGCTCTGCTTCCCGGTGCCGTCCGCGGGCCGGGGAGCCGCGGGCCGCGGCCGGGTCCTGGCCCGTACGGCGGCCGGGGCCTGCCGGCGGCCCGCGGCCGGGGACTCCTCGGCGGGGGGTGCGGTGCGGCGGCGCCGGTTGATCAGGTGGCGGGTGGTCGACATCTGTGCGGTCCTCTCCGGAAGTTCACTGTCCGGCTTGGCCGGCCTGACCCGACCCCGAGCCCGTGCCCGTGCCCTCGCCCGCGTCCCCGCCCGCGGAGTCACCCGCCGGCGCCTGCCCGAGGGCGCTGAGCTTCCAGCCGTCGCCGGTCCTGGTCACCTCGCCGAGCATCCGGCTCGCCTTGGCCTGCGGCTTCTCCCCGGGCGCGGCGACCGTGATGCGGACGGCGACCAGCACGTCGGCCCGCCCGGCCCGCTCGTCCAGCTCGGTCAGCGCCGCCGACAGCACCTCGGCCGTGGTCACCGTCTCCGCCTTGCGCACCTCCTTCTCGAACCCCTCGCGCCCCTGCCGCAGCTGGGCGAGGAGTTCGCCGGTGGCGGACGCCTCCCACCGGTCCAGGCCCGCGTCCACCTCGCGGTGGTCGAGGGTGTTGAGGTTCGTCACGGTCTGCCGGGCGGCGGCCAGCGCGTCGTCCCGGGCGGCGGCGAAGTCCGCGGCGTCGTCGTGCGCGGCGGCGTACCAGGAGGTCCCGGCCCACGCCGCGAGCACCGCCGCCAGCGCGGTCGCCACGAGGGCCATCGCCAGCAGGGGGTTCTTCCTCAAGCTCACGTCGGTCCGCCCTTTCGCTAGCGGGACTTCAGATCGGTGATGCGCCAGCGCCCGTCCTGCCGCTCCGCGGTCACGGACAGCTGCGCGCCGACGCTCGTCGGGTCCTCGCCCCTGCGCTCGGTGACCTGGTCGAGCAGGACGAGCAACGCGGCGTCGTCGCCTTCGAGCCGGATCACTCCGGCGCGTACGACGTGGGTCGTCAGCGTCAGCTCCTGGGAGACGACGCGCTGCTCGATCCGGCCGAAGAGCTGCCGGTACTGCTCGCGGGCGCGGCCGGCGAGGAGTTCGTCGGCGTCCCGGGCGGTGACGCCGGGGTCCTCGGGCGCGTACGAGAACACCTTGCTGAGCGCGTTGCTGACGTCGCCGGCGACGGCGGCGGTGCCGGCGGCGTCGGTGAGCGCCCGGTTGGCCAGCGCGTCGTCGCCGTTCAGCCGGGCGGCCTGGACGAGTAGTCCCGCACCGGCGAGGAGCAGCAGCACCAGCCCCGCGACGCCGCCGACCCGCCAGCGGCGCCGGGCCGGGGAGGGCACGGGATCCGCGGGATCCGCGGGTCTTGCGGGGCCGGCGGGTTTCGCAGGGTCGGCGGGTTTGGCGGGTTTCGCCGACCCAGCCGACCCAGCCGACTCGGCCGACCCCGCCGATGCCGCCGCCGGCTCCACCGGATCCTTCGGTCCCGCCGGCTCCGCCGAGTCCACCGATGCCGCCGCCGGCTCCACGGGCTCCTTCGGTCCCGCCGGCTCCCCCGGCTCCCCCGGCTCCCCCGGCTCCCCCGAGTCCACCGCCTCCACCGGCTCCGCCGCCTCCCGCTCCCGCTCGCGCCTGCGCGCGGGGGCGGGGGCGGCGACCCCGGCTCTGCTGTCCCGGCTCATGTCCCGCTCCCCTCCACGGTGATCGCGGTGAGCGACGCGATCTTCCAGCCGTCCCCCGTCCGCTCCAGGCCCGCCTCGAACCGCTTGCGGTCGGTGCCCGCCCCGGCGTCCCCGCCGCGCGTCTCCACCCGCAGCGTGGCCAGCGCCTTCGCCGTACCCGCGCGCATGTCCAGCTCCGTGACGGCGGCCTCCGTGACCGTGGCGCGGGCCGTGACCCCGGACCGCTCGAACGCGTCCGCGCTCGCGGCCCGCGACCGGCGCAGGTCCTCGTGGAGCGGCCCCGTGGTGGCGTCCAGCCAGCGCGCCAGGCCGGCGTCCGGATCGGCGGCGTCGATGCTGTTGAGCGTCCCCACGTGGGCCTGCGCGGCGGCGAGCACGCGGTCGCGCTCGCGGCCGAAGTCCAGGTCGTCGCGGGTCGCGGCGGCGGCGTAGCGCCAGGCGGAGAAGCCCGCGAAGGCGAGGACCAGAGCGGCGGCGAGCACGACGGCGAACGTCTGCCGCCGCGGCGCCTTCGGGACGTACGGCGACCGCGCGCTCATCGTGCCTCCTCCAGGCCGAGCAGCCCGGCCATGTCGCGCGGCCCGTCGCCGACCGACGGAAGTCCCAGCGCGCCAGGTAGGGCACCGGGCGCCGTGCGGGTGCCGGGCCGGTCGTCCGCGAGGCCGGATCCCGGCCGGGCGGGCTCCGGCACTCCGCCGCCGCCCGGGGAGTGCGCGGAGCCGCGGACGTTCACGCCGCTGGACGCCGGGGCGGTGCAGCGGGCGGCGGTGTTGAAGCCGGCCGGACTGGTCTTCAGCCCGTTGCGGTACGCCGTGGATCCGTACCCCCGGGTGCAGGGCAGCGGGTCGAAGAAGCTCAGCGCCAGGCCGAAGCGCGCGCCGTCCGAGGTGATGGCGGTGGAGCCGGCGGCGGCCACCTGCGGCAGCTGCACGAGCAGCTGCTCCAGGCCGTCCTGCCGGGTGACCGCGACGTCCGAGGTGGTGAGCAGGTTCGCCAGCAGGACGCTCAGGCTCGGGTCGAGGTCCCGGAGCAGCCCGGTGACCTGGTTCGCCGCGCCCGGCCCGGCCTCGATGACGCGGCGCAGGTCGCCGTCGGAGCGCTCCAGTTGCGCGGTCAGCTCCTCGGCGCCGTCCGCGAACTCCTTCAGCGCCTCACCGGACTCGTTCTGCGTGCGCAGCACGGTCTCGCCGTCGATCATCAGCCGGGTGCTGTACGGGAGCGCCTCGTCGGCGGCGCGGACGAACTCACTGCCGGTGTCGAGGAGTCGCCGCAGGTTCTCGCCCTGCCCGGCGAAGGCGTCGCCGAGTTCGTCGACGACGGTACGCAGCTCGCCGGTGTCCACGGCGGTGGCGAAGGAGTCGACGCTGGTGAGGAGGTTGGTGACGGGCGCGGGCGTCGCGGTGTGCTGGCGGCCGATGACGGCGCCGTCCGCCAGGTACGGGCCGGAGTCGTCGGCGGGCTTGAGGTCGATGTACTGCTCGCCGACGGCGGAGTAGTTGGCGACCTCGGCGGACAGGTCGGCGGGGATCGGCGGGGCCGAGTCGCGTATGCGCAGCTCGGCCTCGACGCCGGTGCCGGTCAGCTCGATCGGCCCGACGCGCCCGACGGACACCCCCCGGTAGGTGACCTCCGCGTGGGTGAACAGGCCGCCGGTCTCGGCGAGTTCGACGCGCACCGTGTAGTAGTCGCGCATGCCGACGTACCGTCCGAGGTCGGCGTAGCGTACGCCGACGTACCCGATGACCAGCACCGCCACGATGGCGAACACGATGTTCTTGACGATGACGGACCTGGTGATCACCGGCTCTCACCCCCGGACGTCTCGCCGCCGGGCGCCGTGGGCGCCACCGACGGCAGCGGCAGGGCGGCGGTCCCGCCCGGGTCGCCGGAGTGGGGCATCGGGTCCTCGGTGATCGGCGGGATGATCTCCGTACCGCGGGGGGCGGTCACCGCCAGGTAGATGTTGAGGTAGTCGCCCTTCACGCCGTTCAGCACCTCGTCGGTGAAGGGGTACGTGAACAGCACCTCCAGCGACACGGGCAGCGCCTGCCCGGCGTCGGCGAGGTTCTTCAGCACCGGGCCGAGCGCCCTGAGGTCGGCGATCATGTCCTCCTTGCTCGCGTCGACGGTCCCGACCGCGACAT
Source organism: Streptomyces sp. CNX435 (assembly GCF_059570575.1). Lineage (NCBI taxonomy): Bacteria > Bacillati > Actinomycetota > Actinomycetes > Kitasatosporales > Streptomycetaceae > Streptomyces > Streptomyces sp. CNX435. The sequence continues at coordinate 16,214 of NZ_JCANTA010000020.1, forward strand.
CGGAGAGCCGGTCGAGGGAGCGCAGCATGGTGACCAGCGCGCCGCGCTGCTCCTCCAGCACCTTCATGCCGGGGCTGAGGTCTTCGAGCACGGTCCCGATCGCGGTCTTGCGGGTGGCGAGGGTGGCGGACAGCCGGTTGACGCTGTCGAGCGCGTCGGTGATGCCTTCCTTGTTGTCGTCGAGGCTGGTCATCAGGGTGTCTACGCGCCGCAGCACCGAGCGGATCTCCGGCTCGTTGCCGTCCAGCGCCTTGTTGAGTTCCCGGCTGATGGTGCGCAGCTGCTCGATACCGCCGCCGTTGAGGAGCATGGACAGAGCGCCGAAGACCTCCTCGACCTCCGGGTTGCGGTTGGTGCGCGCCAGCGGGATGTCGGGCCGCTGCCCGCCGGAGCCGGGGAGGACGGCCGCGGTCACGTCCCCGGGGGCGGTGCCGAGGCCGGCCGCCGGCTGCGCGTCGACCCGCTTCTCGTCGGGCGGGGCGAGCAGTTGGACGTACTTCTCGCCCAGCAGGCTCGACTGCTCGATACGGGCGTACGCGCCGGCCGGCAGCCGCACGTCGCCGTTGACCTTCATGGTGACCATCGCCGTCCATCCGTCGTCGGCGACCTCGATGTCGGTGACCCGGCCGACGGCCACGTCGTTGACCCGTACCGCGGACTGCGGCACGAGGCTCAGCACGTCCTCGAACTCGGCGGTGACCTCGTACGGATGGTCGCCGAGGTCGGCGCCGCCGGGCAGCGGCAGATCCTGGATGCCGGTGAACTCGACGTCGGCGCTCTCGTAGACGCTCATCAGCGCGAACGGCGAGGCGAGGACGAGCGCGGCGGCGGCGAGCCCCACGACCGGCTTGACGTGCCACCTCATCGGCCGCCTCCCTGCTCCGGCGTTCCGTAGACGTCGCCGACGGCCGGCAGCGGCAGCCCGGGCAGCTCTGCGCGCCGCTCCGGCGCCGCCGGCACCAGCCCTTCGGTGCCGGTGCCGGCGTTCGCGGCGTCGGCGTCCGGGGTGCCGCCCAAGCTCAGCTCGTTGAGGTTGCCGCGGCCGTCGATGGTGCGCTTGCCGGGGTTGTACGCGCGCAGCAGGTTGTCCGTCGCGAGCGGCGCGGCGTCCAGCGCCTCGGCGAGCGAGGCCCGGTTGTCCACGAGCGTGCGGGTGAGCGAGGCCAGCTTGCCGACGTTGTCCTTGATGCGGCCGCGGTTGTCCTCGATGAACCCCTGCACCTTGCCGAGTGCCGCGCCCAGCTCCTTGAGCGCCGCGGCCAGTTCGTCCTTGTCCTCGGCGAGGAAGGCGCCGACGTCGGCGAGCTGCCGCTCGGCGTCGCGCACCTGCTTGTCGTTCCGCTTCAGCATCGAGGTGAAGGACTGCAGGTTCCCGATCGTGCCGAAGAGGTCGTCGCTGCGGCCGGAGAGCGTCTGGGTGGCGTCGCCGAACTGATCGATGCTGTCGCCGATCTCCTTGCCGTTGCCCTTCAGGTTGCGGGCGCCGGTTTCGAGCAGCTCGCTCAGCTCCCCCTCGGCGTTGGCGCCGTCGGGGCCGAGGGCGTCGCTGAGGTCGGTGAGGGAGGCGTACAGCTCGTCGATCTCCACGGGGGTGGCGGTCCGTTCGACGGGGATCTCGTCGCCGTCCGCCAGCTCGGGCCCGCCGGTGTAGGCCGGGCTGAGCTGCACGTAGCGGCCGGAGACCACGCTCGGCGCGATGACCGCCGCCCGGGCGTCGGCGGGCGCCTGGACGTCGTGGTCGAGGGTCAGCTCGACCCGCACCCGGTCGCCCTCGGGCTCGACGGAGTCCACGGTGCCCACCTTCACGCCCAGGATCTTGAGGTCAGAGCCGCTGTACAGGCCGACCCCGGAGTCGAAGTACGCGGTGACCGCCTTGCCTTCGGGGCCCGTGAGCGCCCGTACGCCCCAGGTGCCCGCCGCCGCCAGCACGGCCGCGGCCACCAGCAGCGCGACCGGCCTCGCGCCCCGCAGGCGGCGGGCGGCGGCGCGCATCCGCCGGGCCGCTGCCGGGCCGGGCCGGGTCCTCCTCGTGCTCATGAGCGGCCCCCCTTCGGCTTGGGCGGCTTGCACCCGGCGTCCGGCACGACGTCCGGCGCGTACTCCCTGGGCACCAGCCCGCACAGGTAGCTGTCGAACCACCGCCCGTTGCCGAGGGTGTTGCCGACCAGGCGGTAGTACGGACCGGCCGTGGCCAGCGCCTTGTCGAGGTTCTTCTCGTTGTCCCGGAGCACGTCGGTGATCCGGTCGAGGGCGTCGAGCGTCGGGCCGAGCTGCTTCTCGTTGTCCTCCACCAGCCCGTCGAGTTCCTTCGCCAGGTCGCGGGTGCCGGTGAACAGGGCGTGGATCGCGTCGCGCCGCGCGCGTACCTCGGCGAGCAGGTCGTTGCCGTCCTTCAGCAGCGTCTCGAAGGTCTCGTTCTGGTTCTTCAGCGTCTTGGTGATCTCGTTGCTGCCGGAGAGCAGCCGGGCCAGCTCCGCGTCCCGGGAGGAGATCGTCCGCGACAGGGCCGACAGGCCCGTCGCCGCCTTGCGCACGTCCGGCGGGGTGTTCTCGAACGTCTCCGACAGCACCTGGAAGCTCTCGGAGAGCGCCTCGGTGTCCAGCTCGCCGACGGTCGAGGACAGGTCCTGGAACGCCTGCGTGACGTCGTACGGGGCGGTGGTGCGGCCGACCGGGATGGGCCGGTCGGCGTCCTGCGGGGCGTCGCCTAGGGGGTCGACCGCCAGGTACTTCTCGCCGAGCAGCGTCTCGATGGCGATGGCGGCGGTGGACCGGTCGCCGATCCAGGCGTCCCGTACGGTGAAGTCCACCGCGACCCGGTCCCCGTCGAGTCCGACGTCCGTGACCTCGCCCACCTTCACGCCCGCGACCCTGACCTCGTCGCCGGAGCGCAGCCCCGCCGACTCCGAGAAGTGGGCGGTGTACGAGGTGCCGCCGCCGACGCCGGGCAGCGCCTCGGCGCGGTACGCCGCGAACCCGCCCACGGCGAGGACCAGCAGTCCCACCAGCGCCACCGCGACGGGGTTGCGTTCGCGTACGGGCTTCAGCCCCGGCAGTCTCATCGCTCGCACCTCGGCTGGGTCACGGAGATCCCGGTCGGCGGCTCGCTGCCGTCGGACGTGCGCACGCCGGCCACCTTCGCCTCGCAGAGGTAGAGGTTGAACCACGACCCGTACGAGGCCAGCCGCCCCAGCGTGGCCATCTTCACCGGCGTCTGCTCAAGGAAGTCCGCCACCAGCGGGGCGTTGTCGGCCAGCCGCTCCGAGACCCGGCCGAGCTGGCGGATGTCCTCCTTCAGCGGGGCGCGGCCGTCGCGTACGAGGCCGGCGGTGCTGGTCGTCAGATCGCCCATGGCGTCGACGGCGCGGAAGAGCGGCTTCTTGTCGTCGGCGAAGCCGGACACCAGGTCCTGGAGGGTGACCAGCAGGTCGTTGAAGTCCTGTTCGCGGGTGTTGACGGTCTCCACCACCTCCGTGAGGTTGTCGATGACCTCGCCGATCACCTTGTCCTTCGCGGCCAGGGTGGTGGTCAGCGAGCCGACCGTCTCGACGAGGCTGTCGACCGTTGCGCCCTCGCCCTGCAGCACCTGGACGATCTCGTTCGCGAGCTTGTTGGTGTCCCACGGCGACAGCCCCTGGAACAGCGGCTGGAAGCCGTTGAAGAGCTGGGTGAGGTCGAGCGCGGGGCGGGTGCGCGCCAGCGGGATCGTGCCGCCGGGCGCGAGCGTCTCGCCCACCGGGCCCTCGCCCTGCTCCAGGTCGATGTAGCGCTGGCCGACCATGTTGAGGTACTTGACCGAGGCGCCCACGGAGGCGGGCAGCTCGCGCCCTTCGCGTACGGTGAACTCCACCTGCGCGTACCGCCGTCCGCTCAGCTCGATGGACTCGACCTCGCCGACCTTCACGCCCGCGACGCGCACGCTGTCGCCCTCGACCAGGCCGGTGACGTCGGTGAACCGGGCCCGGTAGGCGTCGGTGGGGCCGACGCCGGTGTTGGCGATGGAGAACGCGAGCGCGGTGGTGGCGAGCGCGGTGACCGCGATGAAGACGAGGGACTTGATCAGGGGCCCGGCGAGGCTTCTTCTGTTCACTTCAGGCGCACCTCCGTCCCGCGGAAGACGGGTCCGGCGAGCACGCTGGACCAGTCGGGCAGGTCGGCCGGCGGGCTCTTCGTGCCGGCCGCGAGGAGTTCGTTGACGAGCTGGTTCTCCGCCGGCGAGTTGGGCAGCCCGAGGCCGTCGTCGTCGGTGGCGAGGGTCTTCGCGGACCGCGGCTCACCGGCCGCGGCGCCGCCGCGGGCGGGTGCGCCGGTGTACGGGACGCCGTAGCACTCGGGGCCGCCGCCGGCGTCGAAGCGCGGGGTGTCCCGGCCGGGTACGTACTTGCCGCGCTCGGGCAGCACCTCGACGTCCACGTGCAGGCCGGGCCGGTCGGTGCCCTTGCCGAGCGCCTTGTCCATGACGGGGACGAAGCCGGCGAGGGTACGGAGCGTGCAGGGGAACGACGGCGCGTACTCGGCGAGCTTCTCCACCGTGGGGCGGCTGTCGGCGGACAGCCGGATGATGTTCTCCCGGTTCTGCCGCAGGAAGGTGCCGAGGTCCTGTGCCGTGACCGTCGTCGTGCCGTACAGGGTGCCGAGGTCCGCGCGCTTCTCGGCGATGGTGCCGCTCGTCGTCGTCGCGTCCCGCAGCGCGCCGATCAGGTCGGGGGCGGCGTCCGCGTACAGGTGGCCGAACTCGACGAGTTCGCGGATGTCGCGGTTGAGCGTCGGCAGGTGCGGGTTGAGCTTTTTCAGGTGCGCGTCCAGCTCGACGAGGGTGTCGCCGAGCTTCGCGCCGCGGCCGTCGAGGGCGTCGGCCATCGCGGTGAGGGTGGCGGACAGCTTGTCCGGCTTCACGGCGGTGAGCAGCGGCAGCACGTTGTCGAGCACCTGCTCCAGCTCGATGGCGTTCTCGCTGCGGTCCTGCGGGATGACGCTGCCCTCTGCGAGGGTGCCGGGCGCCGGGTCGGCGGACGGGACGAGGGAGACGAACCGCTCGCCGAACAGCGTGGTGGGCAGCATCCGGGCGGAGACGTCCGCGGGTATCCGGTCCAGCTCCCCGGGTTTGAGGGCGAGCGTCAGCCTCGCGGTCCGCCCGCCGTCCTCGGCGGATATCTCCCGCACCTCGCCGACGACGACGCCGCGCATCTTCACCTCGGCGTACGGGTGCATCTCGTTGCCGACGCTGCCGGTCTCGACCGTGACGGTCGCGGTGTCGGTGAACTCCTTGTGGTAGACGGCCACCGACAGCCACGCCAGCAGGGCCAGCACGAGCAGGAAGACCAGCCCCGCGAACCTGCGTCCCGTGGTGTGCGCCGGGCCGCTCATCCGGACACCTTCACCGTGGTCGTGGTGCCCCAGATCGCCAGGCTGAGGAAGAAGTCGGTGACGGCGATCAGCACGATCGCGGTACGCACCGAGCGCCCCACGGCGACGCCGACGCCGGCGGGGCCGCCGGTGGCGCGGAAGCCGTAGTAGCAGTGCGCGAGGATCACCATCACGCTGAAGATCAGCACTTTCATGAACGACAGGAGCACGTCGGTCGGGGAGAGGAAGAGGTTGAAGTAGTGGTCGTACGTGCCGGCGGCCTGGTCGTTGTAGAAGACCGTCACGGCGCGCGAGGCGAGGTAGGAGCTGAGCAGCCCGATCCCGTAGAGCGGGATGATGGCCACGACCCCGGCGAGGATGCGCGTGGTGACGAGGTACGGCATGGAGCGCACGCCCATGCCCTCCAGCGCGTCCACCTCCTCGTTGATCCGCATCGCGCCGAGCTGGGCGGTGAAGCCGGCGCCGACCGTGGCGGACAGCGCGAGGCCGGCGACGAGCGGCGCGATCTCGCGGGTGTTGAAGTACGCGGAGACGAAGCCGGTGAAGGCGGCGGTGCCGATCTGGTTGAGGGCCGCGTAGCCCTGGAGGCCGACGACCGTGCCGGTGAACAGGGTCATCGCGAACATCACGCCGATGGTGCCGCCGATGACGCCGAGGCCGCCGCTGCCGAAGGCGACCTCGGCGAGCAGCCGCTGCACCTCCTTGAGGTAGCGGCGGGCGGCGCGCGGCGCCCACAGCAGCGCGCGTACGTAGAAGATGAGCTGGTCGCCGGCCTGGTCGAGCCAGGCGAACGGGCGGTCCAGGAGCCGGAAGGGCCTGGGGCGCCCGCGCCCGCGCTCCTCCCCTGCCGTGTCGTCCTTCCGCTCCCGCTGCACCAGGGCCATCGCTCAGCCTCCCTTCGGGGGGACGACCTGAAGGTAGATCGACGTCAGGACGGTGTTGACGAAGAACAGCAGCAGGAAGGTGATGACGACGGACTGGTTGACCGCATCGCCCACGCCCTTCGGGCCGCCGCGGGGGTTGAGGCCGCGGTAGGCGGCGACGATGCCGGCGATGAAGCCGAAGATCAGCGCCTTGATCTCGCTGATGTAGAGGTCGGGGAGCTGCGCGAGGGCGGAGAAGCTGGCGAGGTACGCGCCCGGGGTGCCGCCCTGCATGATGACGTTGAAGAAGTAGCCGCCGAGCGTCCCGACGACCGAGACCAGGCCGTTGAGGAGGACCGCCACGCCCATCGTGGCCAGCACCCGGGGCACCACGAGCCGCTGGACGGGCGAGACGCCCATGACCTCCATCGCGTCCAGCTCCTCGCGGATCTTCCGGGAGCCGAGGTCGGCGCAGATCGCCGAGCCGCCGGCGCCGGAGATCAGCAGCGCCACGATGAGCGGCGACGCCTGCTGGATGACGGCGAGGACGCTGGCGCCGCCGGTGAAGGACTGCGCGCCGAACTGCTGGGTGAGCGAGCCGACCTGAAGGGCGATCACGGCGCCGAAGGGGATCGACACCAGGGCCGCGGGCAGGATCGTCACGCTGGCGACGAACCAGAACTGCTCGACGAACTCGCGTAGCTGGAACGGCCGCTTGAAGGTCAGCCGGGCGACGGAGAGCGCCAGCGCGAAGAGCTTCCCGGTCTCGCGCAGCGCGCCGGCGCCGGGCACGGACCAGGCGGGGCGCGGCTCCGCGCGCTCGCCGGCCTCCGCCGCACCGTCGGGGCCCGGGACCGGTTGCGGGTCCGGTTCCGGCGGTTCCGTCGGCGGTGGCGGCGGCAGGACCGCGGTCATGACCGCTCCTCCGGTACGGCCGGCGTGGTCAGCGTCCGCGCCTCCGCGACCGACGTGCCGATGCCCGCCACGATCGCGTTGCGCGCGGCGGTCGGCAGCCGCGCCAGCATGCCGAGCACCCGCTCCCGGTGGCGGTCCACCGCCTGCCGCGGCGGCATCCCCGGCGACGGTTCGAGCTGCGGCACGATCTCGCGCACGCCGTTGCGGGCGGCCGAGGCGTCGAAGCCCTCGGCCGCCAGGGTCGCCGCGTCCTTCTCCTCCGACATGCCGATGGGGCCGAGCCGGCTGCCGCTGAGGAACTGGGAGACCACCGGCTCCTCGCTGGTGAGCAGCACCTCGCGGGGGCCGAAGGTGACGAGGTTGCGGCGGAAGAGCATCCCGATGTTGTCGGGGACGGTGGAGGCGATGTCGATGTTGTGGGTGACGATGAGCATCGTCGCGTCGATCTGCGCGTTGACGTCGATGAGCAGCTGCGAGATGAACGCCGTACGCACCGGGTCCAGACCGGAGTCCGGCTCGTCGCACAGCACGATCTCCGGGTCGAGGACGAGCGCGCGGGCCAGCCCCGCCCGCTTGCGCATGCCGCCGGATATCTCGCCGGGGAGCTTGCCCTCGGCGCCGCCGAGGCCGACCAGGTCCATCCGCTCCATGACGATGCGGCGGATCTCGGACTCCTTCTTGCGGGTGTGCTCGCGCAGCGGGAAGGCGACGTTGTCGAAGAGGCTCATCGAGCCGAAGAGCGCGCCGTCCTGGAACATCAGCCCGAACTTCTTGCGGGCCTCGAAGACGTCGCGCTCCCGGCTGTTCACCATGTCGACGCCGTCGACGAGCACCTGCCCCTCCTCGGGCTTGAGCAGGCCGATGAGCGACTTGAGGAACACGGTCTTGCCGGTGCCGGACGGGCCCAGCAGCACGCTGACCTCGCCGGCCGGCAGCGTCAGCGTCACGTCCCGCCAGATGTTCTGGCGGCCGAAGGACTTCGTCAGGCCGTCGACGACCACTTCGATTCCCATCACAGCCCCCTGGCGGGTGTACGGCGCCGGGCGTGTACACCCCGGCCGGTCCCGTCAACTCCGGTGCGGGCACAGCACAGCACAGCCGACGGCCGCGGGCGCCGGTCGCAGAAGACGACTGGCAACGCGTGACAATCCCGGCCGGCGGCCTTGTCTCCGAGTGAGCAAAGAACGCCGCCGGGCCGGGCCCGGGTGGTGCGCGACGCGTGTTCTGCCGGGCACATGCGTGCATCACTCCATGAGGGGTCCTGCAGCAGCCGGTGCGGCCTCTGCGCCTACGAGATCCGCGCTGCGGCGGACACGACTTCTGCGGTGCGGCCTTGCTGGGGGACGGGCTGCACGAGCACCTGCGGAGGGAGACGCTACGCACGGGTAACCGGGGAATCAATAGCCGTGGCAGGGAAAGTCACCGGCTCCTTACCAGCGGGTATTTTCTTGTCGCCCGCTGAGCAGTCCGGCGCCCCGTTTTATCAACGGATGACAACATCCCGGCCAGCCCGGCCGTTGCTCACCCGGCAACACATCGGCCGGGTCCTAATTCTCACCGCGTGATAACGACACCGGCAATTCCGAGATCGCCGTACCGGGCACATTGCCAGCCTTATTACCGGCGCGTAGCATTTCCACGCCGAGAGTCGGCAATACCCCAACCCGGGCTCGCCCACACGACATTGAGGAGATTCTCGATGGCCAGACGGTTGACTCTATCGAGAGGGCAGCGGAATCTGAGCCGCGCGGTGCTGGCGCTGCTCGCGGTGGCGGGCTTCACCGTCGCCACCTCGGGCCCGGCGAACGCCGCGCCCGTCCGGCTCGACTATCCGCTGTCCGGCACGACGCACCTCGCGGGCACCGACTCGGACCTCGAACTGGGCCCGGGGACACTGGAGACCACCGCGGACCTGTCCACCGGTGCGCTCAGCGCCCATACGAAGCTGCCGCCGGCCACCGGCTCCTTCAAGACGCTCGACCTGATCCCGGCGACGGCGACCACCGAGTTCATCGAGACCGAACCCACCACAGGAACCATCAGCTCCGCCACCGGCGAGGTCAGCACGGTCTCGAAGCTCACGCTGCGGATCACCGAGCTGAAGGTCGCCGGGCTGCCGATCTGGGTGGGCGACCGCTGCCAGACCGAGGTGCCCGCCGAGATAGCCCTCACCTCGGAGCCGGGGTTCAACCCGCTCAGGGGCGGCACGCTCAGCGGCACGTACACGATTCCCGAGTTCGAGAACTGCCTGCTCGCCACCCTCGTGATCAACGCGATCATCCCGGGTGAGGGGAACACCATCAGCCTGAACCTCGGCGCCGCGCAGGCGCCGGCCGGCTGACACCCGGTCACGACGGCCCGCCCGGATTTCCCCGGCCCCGGGGAAACCGGGCGGTTTCGTGCTCAGTCGTGGGCGGGCAGTTTCGGGACGTCAGGACTGCACGGAATCGTGCACAGCCGGGACTGGTTCAGCTCGACGTAGTTCCCGGGGCCGGAGATGGCCGCGGTGAAGATCGGGTCCAGGTCCTCGCCGCCCGTGCCGCAGCCGGTGAACGACGGCACCGTGACCAGGCTCTTCAACGCGCCGCCGGTGAAGACCTGGTAGTCCGGGTACTTGCCTTTGAGCACCACGTCGAGGGGCCCGCTCGTCCGGCAGTCGTCACCCACGTCGAGGGGCACGCCGTTCACCTTCACGTCGTAGATCCGCAGGGCCTGGTAGAAGCCCGCCGTGGTCTCGTTGGTCTCGATCCCACCGACCTGCTCGGTGACGATCGTCATGGGCTCGTTCGTGAACTCGGCCTTCGCCGAGACCGGCATGAACCCGTAGGTGAGGAGAGTCACCTCGGAGTCCGGGAGGGTGAACTCCGCGATGTTGCGCGTGCCCCGGTAGATGTTCCCGGGGCCGTAGACCATCTGCTTGTTCACCAGGACGCGGACGCTGTCGAGCGTCGGCGCGTACGGATCGTTGGCGACGAGCGCGCCGTTCAGCTTCTTGGAGTTCACGATGCCGACCGCGGCCGTGCACGTGTAGACGCCCGGCAGATCGATGATCCTCGAACCCTCCGGGGGTTCGATCAGCCGGTCGGGGTCCAGCTCCGCCGTCGGCGGCTGGTCCGGCGGGCACGGCTCGACCTCACCGGTCTCGACGGGCTCGTCCCCCGGCGCCGTTTCGCTGCCGGCGCCCGCGCCGCCGGGCCCGGTGCCGGTGGCGCCGGGAGTACCTTGCCCGGCGCCGCCGTCGTCACCGCCGCCGTCCTCCCCGCCCGGGGTGCCGGACTCGTCCGGGCCGGCGACCGTTGCCAGGGTGGCGTCCCGGGCGTCCGCGAGGACGCAGGTGAGAGTCGTGGCCGCGGGGCCGCCCGGGTCGTCCGGGTCGTCCGTCGGGGACGCTGGATCGGCGGACGGCGAGGAAGCGTCGCCCGACGCCGGGGGGTTGCCCTGGAGTTCCAGCGTCAGCGGGCCGAGGGTGAAGACCACGTCACCGGAGCCGCCCGCCGTCGCCGACGACATCCCGCCGGTGAACGACGCGGTAGCCGTACCGTCCGCCGCCACCTCCGCGGGCTCCGCGGTCGTTCCGGCCCACGGATAGTCGGCGGACTCCTGCCCCTGGGCCACGCTCATCGCCACCGACGCCGACCCGGCGACGGTGGCGGCCCCCTCGGCCGGCAGCCCGTCCAGCAGGTCGCCGCCCAGCGTGGCCGACATCGTCAGATCGCCGGGGCGGATGGCCTCGCCGGAGCGCACAGCGGCCGGGAAGGAACCCGTGAACTCGACCGGCAGGTCGACGGCGCCGCCGCCGGCCGGCTCGCACACGTAGTCGGCGGAGACCGAGACGGTCCCCTCCTGGGCCGCCGAGCCGGAGGCCGGGAGCAGTCCTGCGACGAGCGCACCGAGTGCGATCACGGTGAGCCGCCCGGTACGTGGACTCATCGAACTCCTTCTGAACGGGGGTGGGAACGCCGTGAGCCCGGGGCCGCGGCCGACCGGGAACTCCGGTCGTCCGCGGCCCCGGGCCGGCAGGGCCGGGCGCGTCAGTCCAACGTGATGGTCTGCGGCGGCGAGACGTCGTAGGTGCCGGTGAACGCGGCGTGGTCGCCGTTGTTGATGATGCCCAGGCAGTTCGCGTCGTGGGCGGTGAGGTTGCCGTCCTGGACCACGAGCTGGCTGGTCGCGTTGTCGAAGTACCCGGTGACCTCGCCCTCGTCGGTGGGACCGCCGGGGCCGGCGAACGTCGCCGTGCAGATGCCGTCCTGGTCCGCGATCTTCGCGACGATCCCCGTGATCGAACCCAGCACCCGGTCCGGGTTGCCGGGGTCGGCGCCGGTGATGTTCAGGTCCCAGGGCAGCGTGATCGACGTGTCGACGTCGAACAGGAGCCCGGCCACGGAGCAGTCCGTGAACGTCAGGCTGTTGATGGTGCCGATGCCGGCGCCGTCCAGCCCCGACCCGCTCTTCAGCGTCCCGGCGGCGTCCGAGTCCGTGCAGACGAGGACGGCGTTGGGCACGCCCAGCTGCGTGTCCCCGGAGTGGGCCGTGAACGGCCCGCCCGGAGTGACGGTGTAGGTCGCCTGGGCGGTGGCGGAGGCGGAGCTGACGGTGAAGCCGACGGCCGCCAGAAGGGCTGTTGCTGCGACTGCGGCGCTTCTCGTGAGTCTTCGCACTGCGATTCCCCTCGTGAGTTGAAGTGACGGTTCTGCGCCGCCGCGCCGTCCGCCTCCCGGGAGCAGAGAGCGCGCGGCCTATCGAAACCGTGGGGCGACCCGGGCCCGGCATGCAGACCACAAAAGATGCCCCGACCAGCGCCTTGCAGACCGGTACGTTACGTACGGGTAACAAGTGAACGCAATACCTTAGACCGGGAATCGGGGAACTTCCTTACCGCGGCGTATTTTCTTGTCAGCAACGCAGCATCCGGCCCCCGGACTTTGTCGCGGAGTGCGCAATCGCGCCCGTTCCGCTCCCGTACCGGCGCCGCGCCCCGCATGCTGTCGGCGGAGCCCGGCCGAGCGGGCTCCGCCCCGGGGTGGAGGAGTCATGCAGATGCCGGACGCAGGGCCCGCCGCCGGACTCGTCGAGCCGCCCGAGCCGCTGCCGCCGGAGTTCGCCGCGGTCATGCGACCGGAACTGCCCAGCCTCGTCGAGGAAATAGCTCAGGAGATCAGAAGAGCCATCCCGGAATACGACCAGTTGTTACAGGGCCCGTACGGCGAGGTATTGCAGCAGGGTGTCGAGCAGAATCTCTCCGCATTCGTCGAGCAGGTGGCGAACCCGAATTCCTCGACGGCCCGCAGGGACGACATGTGCAGAAGGCTGGGCAGGTTCGAGGCGTACGAGGGCCGCAGCTTCCAGTACCTGCGCTCGGCGCTGCGCATCGGCGCCCGCGTGGCACTCCGCCGCGCCAAGACGGTGGCCGCGCGCTACAACATCTCCCCCACCCTGATGGCGATGTTCGCCGACGCCGTCTTCGCCCACGTCGACTCGACCGAGGAACTGTGCCGCGAGGGCTATCTGGAGGCGCAGTCGGGCCCGGAGGACGCCGGGGCGCGCCGGCGGCGGCTGCTGCGGCTGCTGCTCGCCGGCGGCGCGACGCCCCTCGCCCATTCCGCGGTCACCGAACTCGCCGACGAAGTCGGCTGGCCGCTGCCGGAGGTGGCGACGCCCGTCGCGCTGGCCGCGGCCCGCGGTCCGGACCCCGGGCCGCTCCCGGACGACGTGCTCGTCGAACTCGCCGACCCGCAGCCGCACCTGCTCCTGCCCGGGCGGCTCACGGCGGAGCGCCGGGCCCTGCTGGACGCGTCGCTGGCCGGCTGCCGGGCCGCCATCGGCGTGACCGTGCCGCTCGACCGGTCCGCGGACTCGCTGCGCTGGGCCCGGCAGGCGGTCGTGCTCGCGGAGACCGGCATCATCCGGGACGAGCCGGTGTTCGCCTGCGACGAGCATCTGGTGGCCCTGTGGCTCACGGCCGACCCGCCCCTCGCCGAAGAGCTGGCCCACCGACGGCTGGCGCCGCTCGCCGGCCACACGCCCGTCCGCCGGGACCGGCTGGTCGACACGTTACGGGTCTGGCTGACGACCCGCGGCACGGCGGCGCGGATGGCGCGGCTGCTGCACGTACACCCGCAGACCGTCCGCTACCGGCTGCGCAGCCTCCATCAGCTCTTCGGCGCGCAACTGGACGACCACGACGAGCGGTTCGCGGTGGAGGTCGCCGTACGGACGCTGCACCTGCGGCAGCGGAGCGACGACGCCTGAGGGCTTCCGGGAGAACTATCACCTGCATACAAAAGATGCGTACAAGCGCTTGCCCGGTGAGTAGTGCCGCATCCACTCTGTGTGGGCTGCAAAGTTCCTCCCGGTAACGACAAAAGCCACGCGCCACACCGCGGTCACCGGTGCGCTGCCCGGCGCCCGCGGATCTTCATCCACCAGTGAGCCGCCGGCACCACCCGTACCGGAGGGCATCCGACCCGCACACCCCCCACCGGGTCGGTGTCCCCATGCCTCGCCGGCGGCGTGAGGGGTAGACGTATGTCGTCCGAAGTGCAGGCGATCGCACTGGCCGAGCCGCCCGAGCCGCTGCCGCGGGAGCTGGCCGCGCTGATCCGGCCCGAGTTACCGAGCCTCTACCGCGAGATCGTCGCGGCGATCCGCCGCGCGGTGCCCGAGTACGGGCTCACGCAGGGCGACGCGTACGACCGGGCCCTCCGGCTCGGCGTCCGGCAGTCGCTCAACACCTTCGCCGACCGGGTCGCGACGCCGCGCAAGCGCGCCGTCCACCTCGCGGAGGTGCACCGAAGACTCGGCCGGTACGAGGCGCAGGAGGGCCGAAGCCTCGACGCCCTGCAGTCCGCGTACCGTATCGGCGGCCGGGTCGCGTGGCGCCGCGCGATGGTCGTGGGCGAGCGCAACCACCTCGCCTCGCACGTCATGAACGCCTTCGCCGACGCGCTCTTCGCCTACATCGACGAGCTGTCGGAGCTGGCCCGGCAGGGCTACCTGGAGGCGGAGGCCGACTCGGCGGAGCGGCTGGAGAGCCTGCGCCGGCGGCTGCTGCGCACGCTGGTCGCCGAGCCGCCCGTGCCGCGCCACACCATCGAGGACCTCGCCGCGCAGGCCCGCTGGCAGCTGCCGGACGAAGTGACGCCGGCCGCGCTCATGCCGACGGAGAAGTTCCCGTCGCCGACCGCGCTCCCCGACGACGTCCTCACCGACACCGCGGGCCCGCACCCGTACCTGCTCATCCCCGGCCCGTTCGACGACGAGCGCCGCGAGTCGCTGACCGTCGCGCTCGGCCGGGCGAGCGTCGCCGTCGGCCTCACCGTCCCGCTCCACAAGACCGCGGACTCGCTGCGCTGGGCGCGGCAGGCCCTCGGCATGGTCGAGTCGGGCGCGATCCGCGCCCCTTCCCCGGTACGGGTCGAGGACCACCTGCTCACCCTCTGGCTGCTGACGGACCCCGCCCTCGTCGAGCAGATGGCCGGCCGCCAGCTCCAGCCGCTGGCCACCGTGACCGCCGGCCGGCGCGAGCGGCTGGTGGAGACGCTGCGGGTCTGGCTGACCACGCGGGGCACGGCGGGGCGTATCGCCGAGCAGCTGCACGTCCACCCGCAGACCGTGCGCTACCGCATGCGCACCCTCGGCCAGCACTTCGGCTCCCAGCTCACCGAGCCCGACCGGCGCTTCGCCCTGGAGGCGACGCTGCGCGCGCTCTGGCTGCGCGACCAGGCGGACCTGCCGGCCACGGGGCCCCTCAACGGGCGTACCCCGCCGCCGGATTGAGAGCAGGGCGAGCGGGGCAGCGGGCTGGGCAGCCGCGCCGCGGAGTGAGCCGGCGTTGTCGGTGGGGCGGCCTACCCCACCGCGACCGATCAACCGCGGCTCCCCGCGGCAGCGCGGTGGCTCGCCGGCTGGCCGCCCCCGCCCGGGAAGCCCGCGCCGCCCTCGGACTCCTCGATGCCCTCGGTGATCTCCTCCAGTTCACCGAGGGCGGGCGCCTCGTCGCCGATATCGAAGCCGGCGCGTACGAGGACCATGGTCGCGGAGTTCGCCGGGGACGGGAACGCGAGCGACTGCACGTAGCCGTCGTCGCCCTCCTTCGTCACGACCTTCCAGCGCACCAGGTAGCCCTTCTCCCCGGCGACCGTGACCTCGCCGGACTCCACCTCGTCGTGCGAGGTGATGCCGCCGTACGACTCGTCGCCGTACGACGCCTCCGCGTTGGGCTCGATGTCCTTCTCCGCGACGGTCTTCGGACTGGTCGCGTCGATGCCGAGCGCGAGGGCGGGCGCGGAGTTCACCCCGCCGCGTACGCAGGTGTCCTTCGGGGACGTCGGGCACTTGTACTCGCCCACCGACACCGAGGCGCCGATCTGCCCGGACTGCCCCTTCCAGCCGTCCGGTACCGGGATCTTGATGCCGCTGGCCAGGTCGGTGGCGAAGCCGTCCTCGCTGGGGATCTCCATCGGCGGCTGACCGCCGTCGGGGTCCTCGGGGTTCTGCTCGCCGCCGTCGGGGTCCTGCGGCGCCGGCGACTCGCCGGGACCGCCGCCCGAGCCGCCGTCGGACTCGCCGCCGGACCCGGGTCCCTCGCCGGGGCCCGGGGACCGGCTCTCGCCGTCCGGTCCGAAGACCACCGGGCCGCTGCCGCCGGCCTCGTCGCCGTCGTCCCCGCCCCACAGCGCGTACCCGCCGGCGATGCCGCCGCCGACGAGGGCCGCGGCGGCCACGCCGATGGCGATTCCGAGGGCGAGGGGGCGCCGGCCCGTCCAACGCCCCTTGCCGGGCGGCGAGCCGGGCCCGGGGCCGAAACCGAGCGGTTCGGCCCCGCCGGATATGACCTCCGTGGGAGGGCCGTTCACGCCGCCGTTCACGCCGCCGGGCAGAGTGTCCTGCGGGCCGGCCCCGCCGGGGCTCTGCGCAGGGACAGCCGGGGCGACAGCAGCGGGCCTGACCTCGTTCGTCCAGCCTTCACCGTCCCACCTCCGCTCCCTCGGCGACTCGTCGTCGCTGCGGTCCGGGTCGGGATACCACCCTGCAGGCGCCATTCCACTCATGTATGCAGGCTATCGGGGCTCCCTGAGAACCGGATGAGAGCGGTCTGAGCCTTCTTGCCGTCCAACTGCGCACAACCTCAGAAGGAGAGCCAGGTCCCGGCCAGACCCTGCTGCCCCACCCCCGGCCGGGAGTAGTCGCAGACGCCCCGGCCGAAGACCGTCCGCAGCCGCTCCCACTCGGCGTCCGTCCAGGTCACGCCGTACTTCGTCGCGTACGTGCCGCGCCGCGGCGGCTCCGTACGGCACTTGATCACATCCGTGGCGATGTCCTCGCCCGCGACCTCGCGCGGGAAGGAGTGCGACGGGTACAGCCGCTCGCACGTGCTGTCCGGATCGCGGTCCAGCGCCTCGGCGACGAACCGTGGCTCGGCGTCCCGGGTATTGCAGCCCTCGCGCAGCTCCGCCGGCTTCGCCGCCACGATCTTGTCGATGCGCGGGGCGGCGGAGGTGTCGGCGGCGAGGTTCGTCAGCCAGCGGTCCATCATCTCCAGGGAGTGCCGGACCAGCGGGCTGGCGGTGCTCTGGCCGCCGTAGCGGCCGTCCTCCATGAGGCTGACCATGTTGGCGGCGGTGCCGTTGGCCTTCTCCAGGCGTTTGCGCACGGACAGGTCGTAGTAGCGCAGGTGGGTGTCGCCCTCGGGGTCGTCGTCGACGTACGCGCGGTACGTGATGATCGGCACGTCCGCGAGCCCGCCGCCGCCGTTGGTGAGCCGGCCGGTGCGGTACGCGATGCGGGTGGCGACCGGGTCGGCGGTGGTGCGGGCGTCGACGATGTGGGCGTCGTGGTCGTAGCCGCCGACGCGCTCGTTCAACTCCAGGAACTGCTCCTTGCCGATCGTCCCGTCGGCGAGCGCGCCGAGGCCGTACTGCACGCCGTCGTTGTCGAGCGGACGGCGGGCGAAGCCCGTGCGGGGGTCGGGGCCGTAGACGTTGATGGCGTGGTCGTAGAGGTCGCAGCGCGCGCCGTCGGGGTTGGTCTCGGGGTCGTACTGCAGCTCCTCGGGCAGCACCCCGCAGTTGCCCTGCGGGTCGATGCGCGCGGCGTCGCGCGCCGTGCCGGTGGCGACGGCGTACGAGGCGAAGCCGGTGACGGCGCGCTTCTGCTCCTCATTCCACGCGAGCTCGGTGTCGCCGGCGAAGTACTCGGTGAGCAGGCGGGTGTCGGTGACCCGGTTCGTCATCGCGAAGCCTACGTCGGGGAAGGAGCAGGCGGGCAGGATGCCGTCGAAGATGCCCGGGTAGTTGTCGACGATCTGGTACGCCTGGTACGAGCCGCCGGAGCAGCCGAAGCCGATGGTGTGGTCGATCGGCCCGTACGCCTCGGTGAAGCGCTCCTTGACGGTCATGGCGGTCTCGGCGGCGGTGAGGTCGTGGCAGTTGGAGCCGAAGACGTTGAGGGACGACGACATGAGGGCGTAGCCGCGGCCGAGCATGAAGGCGTCGGTGACGCCCCCGGTGGTGTCGCCCTGCCGGTACCAGCCGCCGATGCAGCCGCCGCCGAGGGTGTAGACGGCGCGGCCGTTCCAGCCGGCGGGGCGGGTGCGGTGGTCGGGGGCGGGCTCGGCGAGGGGGTCGTGGAGGATCGTGGACTGGTAGATGCCGCGGTTGGCGGTGCCGGTCTCCATGCGCACGATGAACGGGACGGTGCGGCCGGTGGAGGTGGTGGTCCGGCCGAGGTCGGCGGGGTACGCGGTGGCGCCGTCGGGCCAGGCGGTGTAGACGCCGGCGGTGTTCCGGTAGAAGTAGTCGACGCGGGTCCGGGTGGAGCAGTCGTCGTCGAGGGGGGCGCCGAGGGTGCCGCCGACGACGGGCAGCCGGAAGTCGCCGGTCTCGCAGACGAAGGGCTGCTGGTGCGGCCCGGAGAAGACGGGGCCCTGCGCGGGGTGGCCGGTGAGCGTGAGCCGGGCGGGCCGCTGGCCGGGAGCGGTGGCGGTGACGGTGTTGCGGCCGGTGCGCAGGCCCTCGACGAGGCCGGTGAGCGCGCGGCCGTCCGGGGCGGCGGCGAACACGCGGGTGGCGTCGCGCCCGTTGACCTCGACGCGTACGTCGCCGGGGTCGGGGGCCTCGACGCGGAGCAGGGCGTCGCCGGCGGTGACGGAGTCGGCCCGGCCGGAGAGGACGGTGACGTCGAGCCGGCCGGTGGGCTGGGGCGCGGCGGCCTGGGCGGTGAGGGGGAAGGCGAGGAGGGCGGCGAGCGCGGCGGAGAGGGGGACGAGCAGAGCACGGCGTGGGCGCATGCAGGGTCCTCCAGTTCGTTGCGATTTACACTTTGACCGTACGCGTTCAATTCGACCCGGAAAAGACGACCCGTCCCGCGGCTTCCGGTCGGACCAGGCGAACCCCGGGTCCCGGGCGAGTGGGACGATGCCGTCAGGGAGCCGCGCAGGGAGACGCGTAGGGAGGCGGGCGACAGGATGCGTGCCGAGTACGAACCGGCCTGGGAGACCCGCTGCTGATGCGCCGCCGCACCGCCGCCGAGGACCGCGCGCACTGGGAGCGGACCGCGGACCGCATGCTGCTCGCCGTGCGGCCGTACGCGACCGAGGAGCACTCCCTGATCGACCTGCCCGGCGTGCCCAGCGGCAGCGGCCCGCTGAGCGACGGGCTCGAAGGGTTCGCCCGTACGTTCCTGCTCGCCGCCTTCCGGCTGGCGGGGGCGGCGGGCGCCGACCCGCACGACCTCGCCGGCTGGTACGCGGCCGGCCTCGCCGCCGGCACGGACCCGGCCCACCCGCGGCGCTGGCCGGCCTTCGCCGAGTGCAAGCAGGCCAAGGTCGAGGCCGCGTCCATCGCGCTCGCGCTGCACGAGACGCGCCCCTGGATCTGGGACCGGCTGCCGGCGGAGGTCCGGCGGCGGGTGCTGGACTGGCTGGCCCCGATGGTCGGCGACCCGATGCCGGGCAACAACTGGGTCTGGTTCCAGGGCGTCACCGAGGCGTTCGCCCGTACCGCCGGCGGTGCCTGGCGGCAGCAGGACCTCGACCGGACCATCGCGCTCACCGACGGCTGGTACGCGGGCGACGGCTGGTACTCCGACGGCCTCACCGGCGGGGAACGCCGCAACTTCGACCACTACAACGGGTGGGCGATGCACCTCTACCCGCTGTGGTTCTGCCGCATCCTCGGCGACGCGGCCCCCGCCGGGCTGCTCGACCGCTACCGGACGCGACTCGCCCGCTTCCTGGCGGACCAGCGGCTCCTCTACGGCGCCAACGGCTCCCCGCTCGTCCAGGGCCGCTCGCTGACGTACCGGCACGCGGCTCTCGCGCCGCTGTGGACCGGCGCGCTGTTCGACGCCACGCCGCTCGCGCCCGGGGAGACCAGGGCGATCGCGAACCGCGTGCTCGACCACTTCGCGGCGCACGGCGCCACCGACGAGAACGGCCTGCTCACCCTCGGCTGGCACCGACCGTACCGGGGCATCCTCCAGGGGTACTCCGGGCCGGCGTCCCCGTACTGGGCGAGCAAGGGCTTCATCGGCCTCGCCCTGCCGCCCGACCACCCGGTGTGGACCGAGCCGGAGGTCCCGCTCGCCGCCGAGCGGACCGACGTCAACCTGGCCCTGCCCGCCCCCGGCTGGCTCGTCTCCGGCACCGCCGCGGACGGTGTCGTACGGGTCGTCAACCACGGCGGCGACCACACCGACCCGGCCCGCCTCCACGCGGACGACCCCTGCTACGCGCGCTTCGCGTACTCCACCCACACCGCACCCGAGACCCCCGGCGACCCCACCGCGGGCCGCGGCACCGGCGCCGGCGCCGGCGCCGGCCCGCTCGACAACGCGGTCGTCCTTCTCGACGCGGCCGGGCGCGCCTCCCACCGCCGCCCGTCTATCCGGATCTCCCTCGGCGACGCCACCGCCGTCTCGCGCAGCCGGGCGCACTGGCCGGCGGACGCCACGTGGAACCCCTTCGGCGGGCCCGACACCCGGTACGTGGCCGGGCCCTGGATCACCGTGGGCTCCGCGCTGCGCGGCTCGGTCGAGGTGCGGGCCGTACGCGTCGATCCCGCCACCGGCGACGACGCCGCGGCCGGGTACGTCCTGCGTATCGGCGGCTGGGCCCTGGCGGTCGGACCGGAGTCCGCTCCCGCCGCGGGCCGGACGGCCCCGGCCCCGGGCACGGCGCGGGTGGCGGGCGCGGACGGCCTGGTCTCGCTCATCACCGGCGTCGCGGGGCTGCCCGACGCGGCGGTGGTCCCGGGCACCGGCAGCAACGCCCTCGGTGCCGCAACCGCCACCCCCGTCGTGGCGACGCCCGGCCCGGCCCCGTACGCCACCGCCCACGTCGCCCTGATCCACCTCGGCGCCACGGACCCCGCCGCACTCCCCCGGGTCACCGTCCGCCGCCAGGGCGACACGCTGCTCGCGGACGTCTCGTGGCCCACCGGCGTACGCGACACGATCCGCCTCCCCGCGCCGCCGGCCACGCACTAGCCGCCGCACGGGAGCGGGGGCCGCCCGCGGCGCGCGGCTTCAGGACCGGCGCCGTACGGCGAGCGCGGTGAGTTCCTCGATGTCGAAGTGCGAACGGCGGTTCGGCGCGCCGTAGCGGGTCAGCTTCCCGCGGCTCACCCACTTGCGGATGGTGGCCTCCGACACCCCCATGGCCAGCGCGGCGACCTTGGTGGGAACGAGCCTGTGGCTCGGTGGTCTGCTCATGCCTCGCTGCCTTTTCGCTGCCGCTCCATCAGGTGCCGGAGCCGTAGCCACTCGTGTGCCTCCCACGCGTGCCCCGCCGAGCACGCGACGCTCCGGCGGCCCGGCACGTACGCGCCAGGGCGGAGCGAAGCGGTGATCGTCCCGCCGCAGCCGTCCTGGACGCACGCGTGGACGAAGGTGAGGTGCTCGCTCGGGTCGGGATCGATGATCTGCCGCAACTCCCGAACCAGGCCCTCGATCTCGTCGGCGAAATCCGCCGCCGCGGGGTGGGCGGTCAGCCAGCCCAGGTGCTCGGCGAGGAACCGCGCCAGGTGCGGAACCCGCCGCGCCGGCGCGGCGACGCCCAGCTTCTCCACGACCACCCCCGACCACGACTCGAGAAGGGCGCAGAGGTGCAGCCGGGTGTCCAGTACGGAGACATCGAGAGGGTCGAGGCTGCGGCTCGCCGAGACCTTCGTCGGATTGGTCCGCCTGGCGGTCGTCGTCGGCGACGCCTGGTGCAGGCTCTCCCGGTGGAGAGCGGGAAGCTCCCGCAGCTGCTGCTCCATCCGCCTGATGCAGGAATCGCACAGGAGGGAGCCGGCGGCGGCCCTGCTTTCGTGCGGGTGAGCCCGCACGCAGGGACGAGACCCCATCGAAGCCCCCCCTCAGGCGAAACGGTTCCCCCGCCAACCGCTGTGCGTGGAACGGGGTCCCGTGATGGTCGCTTCCAAGACTGTCCTGCCTGTCTTGCGTGCGACTTGACGCTGGCTTGCCGGGGCACCCTCCCGCACCCCCCCGCGCCCTCCGGCAGACACCCGGACGCGGCGCGGGTCGGTTGTATACCAGGCCGTCATGGGCTTCTCTGGCACGGAGAGCCGGACCGTGTCACACTTTCGGGACGTCAGCCATGCCCGGTTTCGGCCACTCGGTTCGGCCACACGGAGGCTGAAGTTCCCCTCCTGTCCGGGTCGAGCCCGGCGTACCCCGCTTCCGCTCCCGCTCGATCACGAGCGCCCCTCGGCCGACGACGGGGGCGGCGGCCCCCGGCTGACCCCTGACCGCCCGCGCCGTCGACGGCCCGGGCGGTCTTCTACCTTCGCCGCTCGCGCCGACCGCGCCCGCGGCACCTCTCGACGAGGCCGGCGGTATCCGGCACGGCCCGGACCCGGGCCTCCCAGGCACGTCCGCGACCGCTTGTCCTTACTCCCTTACTCCCTTACTCCCTCACTCCCTTGCACCCGGCAACTCCGGCACCTGGGCCACCGCTTCGGCATCCCGGGATCTTCGGCAACTCGAAAGGAAACTGAACAATGAGTGATCGTCTGGTCGGCCCCGCAGCCGACGCCGTTTCGCCGTCGATGGCGCCGGGCGCGGACGGGCAGCGGCCCGGGGTCGCGGAGGTGCGGCGCCGGGTCGCGCGCCACTTGGCCGTGCAGGTGGACGGCGAGGGTGCCCTGAGAGACCCGTGCGCCGGCAGAATCATCGAATCCGCACTGCTGCTGCTCCTGCTACGCAAGGAGCGTGCGCTGCCGCGGGTGCAGAAGGAGCTGCAGGAGTACCTGCAGCGGGCCCGGCCGAAGGGCACGCTGGAGCGGGTGGTCGTGGACGCGCTGTCCGGCCGGCCCTGCGAGGTCGACGACCTGCTCGCCGGTCTGAACAAGGCCCGGCACGGCTCCGGGGCGCGCAAGCGGCTGCTGCTGGACACGATTCTCGGGCTGTGCGGGGTGCTGCCGGACGGCACGCGTCCCGATCCGCGGAAGATAGCCCCGCGGCCGCAGGCGGTGTGGACGGAGCTGACGCTGTGCGCGGCCACGATCCTGCATGCGCACGCCCACGCGGGCGCGGGGCAGTCCGGGCCGGCCGGGGACCCGGTGGCCGGGCAGGAGCTGCTGGACTACCAGGAGTTGCTGGTGCGGCGGTTGGCTGCCTTCCCCGCCAGGCGCGTATGGGAGGGGAACGCGCTGTCCCACCTCGTGGCGCTGCACGCGCTGCACACGTACCGGCCCGGGTGTGAGCTGATGCGGGAGGGGATCGAGGCGCTGGCCCGGCTGCGCGGCCCGGACGGCGGCGTGCCGTTCATCGACGGGCAGGAGGTCTTCGTGACCTCGCTGGCCGGGATGGCGCTCGCGCCCGCGCCGGGGCACGAGCCGCTCGCGGCGCGGATGGGGCAGTACCTCGCCTCCCGTCAGCACGCCGACGGCGGCTGGGGCTACAACGAGACCACCACCCAGACCGACGTCGACGACACCGCCCGGTGCGTGGAGCTGCTGCGGACACTGGACGCGGGCAGGTTCCGCCACGGCATCGCCGCCGGGGAGGAATACCTGCGCGCCCGGGCCAACGACGCGGGCGGCTTCCCCACCTATCTGCGGGGCCACGCCTCGGACCTGGACATGACGGCCGGCGCGGTCATCGCCCTGCCCTGGAGCCGGTACGGGGACCTGCTCGGCCCCGCGGTCGACGTGCTCATCGCCGCCCAGAAGCCGGACGGCAGCTTCGAGCCCAGCTGGACGCTGAGCATGTCCAGCGCCATCCTGCGCATCCTGGACGCCCTGGCCTGCGTACCGGCCGCCGAGGCCGCACTGCGGCGGCGCGCCGACGAGTCCATCGCCAAGGCCGTCGCGTTCCTGGACGGGTCCCGGGGCACCGACGGCGGCTGGGGGCACGTACCGGGCAAGGAAAGCGATGTGCTGTCCACCGCGCAGGCCCTGGGCGCGCTGGCCCGGCACGCCCCGCAACTCGACCTCGGCAAGCCGCTGGCGTATCTGACCGACCAGCAGCACGCGGACGGCGGGTTCCGCTCGATCGCCGACCAGGCGGGCCCGCGACCGCTGCCCTTCGACTTCCCCGTCCTGGCCGACGTGCACGTCCTCACCGCACTCAACCGCCTGATCGCCCACGACGCCGCCTGACCGGATCCGACCGTCCGCCCGGCACCGGTCGGCAGGCGGGTCTCGGCCAACAGGCCGATTGCGTACGGCCGTTGAGGCTGGGGGGCATCGGCAGGGGGAAGGGGCGCCGGTAGGCTCCGGGCCACCGGTGCACCTTCGCCGGATCTCCTCTCCCTGGCCAAGCAGAAGAAGAGAAATGAGGACTTCGATGCACGAGACCTCTTCCGAGGGCGCACCCGCCCCCTCCGGGGCGGGCAAGGCGGTCATACCGATCCAGGTCGTGGAGGGCCGCGGGACGCTCACCTTCTTGCGCGTCGTCGCGGCTGTTTGCTTTCTTCAGACCCTGATGCAGGGATTACTGGCCGGAATGCTCATGAACGGCGACGTCGACTCGATCGATCCGCACGGCGTCAACGCCGTCGTGTTCGAGGCCATGGTGCTCCTCCAGCTCGTGGCCGCCATCCTGCTGTGGCGCCGGAACCGCTGGCTGAAGTGGCCGCTCTCGGCGGGCATCGGCATCCTGCTGATCACCTTCATCCAGGTCTTCCTGGGCATGGAGGGCTCGATCGCCGCACACGTCACCATCGGCGTGCTGATGTGCGCGATGGAGACGGCCCTCCTCCTGCGGTCCCTGATGCTGCGCGTGGAGGACTCGGCCGCGACCGCGGCCGCCTGACTGACTGACTGACTGACCGCACCACGACCGGCTCCAGGGGCTGGACCTGCCGACCGGCAGGTCCAGCCCCTGCGTGTGTTGCGGGCGCCGCTGTCGGGACGGGACATACGGACATACCGGTCCGGCGCCCGCCCGCAAGACGCACGATCTTGTCACCTGCCGACGGCGAGGGCCGCCGCGGTCGGCCGCCTATCTTTTAGATCCGACGCACCGCTGAAGCAAGCGGCAAACAAGCCATGCTGCATCGCCAACGGGGGAGTGATGACCGTGAATCCTGGAATCGAACGCCTGTGTGAGGCTGCGGAAGAAGCGGCCAGGCAGGTGGGCCTGGACTGCCCGCGCGAGAAGATGACCGCGGTGCTCACCGCGTTCCCGAACGTCGTCACCGACTCCACGGTCGTGTTCAACATCGTGAACAAGGGGGGCCGGGTCGGGGACATGTCCTTCGACTTCACGGTGCCGCTGGCCGAGGGCGACCCCTACGAGCGTGCCCTGGCGCACGGCCTCGCCGAGGAGACGGACCACCCGGTCCGCGGCATGTTCGCGGACATGCTCGCCACGCTTCCCGTCGACTGCTACGGCGTCGACTACGGCGTCAACGGCGGCTTCAACAAGGCGTACGCCGTCTTCCCGATGGGCCGGCTGCAGGAGCTGAGCAAGCTCGCCGCCGTTCCCGCCATGGCCGACACGTTGTCCAAGTGGCTGGGCACGCTCGCCGGGTACGGCCTGGACGGCAAGGTGTCGACGGTGGCGATCGACCACGCGAACCGCACCTGGAACGTGTACTTCAACGGGCTGTCCTCGCAGCACTTCGAGCGCGCCACCGTCCAGGCGATGCTGCGGGACTTCGGGCTGCCGAAGCCGAGCGGGCAGCTGCTGGACTTCGCCGAGACCTCCTCGGCGCTGTACCCGACGTTCAGCTGGGACTCCCCCGAGATCGAGCGGGTCAGCTTCTCCACCCGCACCACCGACCCGGCCGCGCTTCCCGCGCACATCGAACCGAAGCTCGGCGTGCTCGCCGCCAACGCGCCGTACACGTACGACGGCGACCGCAAGCTGGTCTTCGCCGGGGCGCTGACGACGGGCGGGGAGTACTACAAGCTCGCGACCTACTACCAGATGGCCACGGACGCACACGACCGGGTACGCCGCGGGAGCTGACGCCCGGGCGGCCACGGCACCGCGGGACGGCGCTCGCCGCACGCGCCGTGGGCCGTGGCCGCTCGCGCGCGGTGCTCAGAACGCGCGTTCCGCGGGCGGCAGGTCGGGGAAATCCGCCGACTCGCTCACCTGCGCCCACTTCTCCACGTCGGCCAGCGCGCCGCGGTAGACGCGGGTGAGATTGCGCACCGCCTCGGCGCCGAGCGGGAGCCGCAGCGGCGCGTCGGGGGCGTCGAGCACGTCGCGGATCACCCGGGCGGCGCGTACCGGGTCGCCCTCCTGGATGCCGTCGGCCTCGGCCATGTTCGCGCGTACGGTGCCGATGACCTCGTCGTAGACGGCGTTCTCCGGTGCGGTCTTGAGCACGTCGGCGGCGTTGAACGCGGTACGGAAGCGGCTGGGCTCGACGACGAGCACGCGGATGCCGAAGGGTGCGACCTCGCCCGCGAGTGCCTCCGACCACCCCTCCAGCGCGAACTTCCCCGCCGAGTAGCTGCCGACGGCGGGGAACGACATCCGCCCGCCCTGGCTGCTCATCTGCACGATCGCGCCCGCGCGCCGCTCCCGCAGGTGCGGCAGGACGGCACGCACGTACGCGGCCGGGCCGAACAGGTGCTCCTCAAGCATGGCCCGCAGCGCGGCGTCCGTGACCTCCTCCGCGGCGCCGACCTGGCCGACGCCGGCGTTGTTGACGAGCACGTCCACGCGCCCGAACACCTCCAGCGCCCGCTGTACGACCGCCTCCGCTCCGTCCGTGTCGCGCACGTCGTGCTCGACGGGCAGCAGCCGATCCGGGTACCGCGCCCGTAGCTCACCGAACCGCTCGACCCGCCGCGCGGTCCCGGCCACGTTCTCGCCGGCCGCGAGCGCCGCCTCGGCGAGCGCCAGGCCGATGCCCGAGCTGGCGCCCGTGATGATCCATACCTTCGCGTCGTTCGTCGTGGTCATGGCACCCGACCGTAGGATCTGGAGCGCACTCGAAGGCAAGCGCACCCTCTCCCCCGCCCGGCCGCCCTCAGCCGTCGCCGTCGCCGTCGCTGTCTCCGTCGAACGACGCGCGGGCCCGCCGCACGTCGGGCAGGGTGACGGCGGTCCAGCCCCAGAGCGCGTCGATGAGGTCCTGCAGCGTCTTCCCCAACGGCGCGATGCGGTACTCGACGGCGACGGGCCGCGTGCTCACGACGACGCGCTCGACCATCCCGTTGCGCTCCAGGCGCCGCAGCGTCGCCGTGAGCGACTTCTGCGTCACGGCGGGGACGGCCCGGCGCAGCTCGTTGAAGCGCCGGGGCCGCTCGCAGAGCTTGTCGAGCACCTGCAGCGACCACTTGTCCAGCACCTGGTCGAGCAGCTCGCGGTGTTCCTCCGTGAGCTGCGGCGGCTCGGGCGCGGGTGGAGAGGTATCAGGCACGAAACCTAGTCTCGTTGAAGTTCCCTCCGGATACAAGGTAGACTATGGATACCTATCGGGAACAGTGAAGGGACCTCTCATGGCCGTGCAGTACCTCACCCCCGAGGGAATGTTCCAGCCCGTGCCGTACCACCACGTCTCGGTCGGCACCGGCACCCGCCACGTCCACGTGGCCGGCCAGATCGCCCGCGACGCCGCCGGCCACCCCGTGGCGACGGGCGACCTCACCGGCCAGGTCGCACACACCCTGCGCAACACTGCCCGCGGCCTGACCGGCGCCGGAGCCGGCTTCGCGGACGTCGTACGCCTCAGGTTCTTCGTCACCGACTGGAGCCCCGAGAAGTACGACCCCTTCGTGGCGGGCATCGACCAGGTCGCCGGCGAACTCGGGATCCCCCGGCCGCTGCCGCCGGTGTCGGTCATCGGCGTGGACTACCTGTTCGAGCCCGACGTACTGGTCGAGGTCGAAGCGTTCGCCATCCTCGACTGACAACCCGCCGAACCCCCGGCCCCCACCCGGCCGCGCCACCCCACAACCGCAGAGCGATACACTGTCGCGGGCGGCCCGGGCCCACAGCCCGGCCCACCGCACGCCTCCGTAGCTCAGGGGATAGAGCACCGCTCTCCTAAAGCGGGTGTCGCAGGTTCGAATCCTGCCGGGGGCACATGGCGATGACGCGAACGCGATCGTTACTCGTGCCGGCCGCGCTGCTCGCCGTCGCGCTGACCGCGTGCAGTGGCTCGGACGAAGCCGCCGGCGGAAGTGACCGGAGTGAGGAGCCGTCCTCCTCGTCCGCCGCCCCGGCCCCGAGCGCGACGTCCCACGAGGCCGTATGCGTGCGGCTGATCACCTACTGGGCTCACGACCAGCTCAAACCCGGCGGCGGCAGCCAGTCGGACTACCAGCAGAAGGGCCTGTCCGACGGGCAGAACACGATCCTGCTCGATGTCGTCGAGCAGGCCAAGGAGGAGCGGCGGAACAACGGCGACGCCGCGGCCCGGGAGCTGGTGGAGCGCGAAGTGAAGGAGCGCTGCGCGGAGCGGTACGAGGGCGAGGGCTCCGGCGAGCCGTCTGCCGGCTGGCCCCAGTAGCGCGGCGCTGCGGATCGCCGCGGGCCGCAGGCCGCCGGGCCGCGGCCCGGCGGCTCAGGCCGCCGCCGGGTCCTTGGCCGGTGCGGCGCGGGCCGCGGCGGTGCCCGCGAACAGCGAGCCCAGCACGGCGCCGGCCGCGATCAGGAACGTCAGCGTGTAGCTGACCCCCGCGAGCGCGCCGCCGATCAGCCCGGCCAGGCCGATGGCCACGTCGAAGAACGACGTCACGGCGCCCAGCGCGGCGCCGCGTTCGGACTCCGGCGCGGCGTCGATGGTGAGGAGCGCGAGCGCGGGATAGAGCAGCGTGAAGCCGCCGCCGGCGATCAGCGCGCCGAGCGCGGCCAGCCACAGGTCGGACGCGAACGCGATCAGCACCATGCCCAGCGCCTCCACCGACGCGGAGAACACCACCACCGGCAGCGCGCCGACCCGGTCGGGGATCCGGCCCGCCACCACCCGCACCGTCACGTACGCGACGCCGAACGCGCTGACGACGACGGACCCGTGGGCCACGCCGCGGTCCGTCATCGCCAGCGCCGCGAAGCCCGCCACCATCGCGTAGCCGAAGGAGCCGCACGCCAGCGACAACCCCGGCAGCACGGCCGAGCGCGGCAGCAGCTTGCGGGAGACCGCGGCGCCCCGCTCCACCCGGTCGGTGAGCGCGAAGATCACGCAGAACGCGACGGCCGGCAGCACCGCGACCGTGGCCCACACCGCGCCGAACGACCCGGCCCGGTGCACCAGCTCGCCGAGCACGGGGCCGAGGGCGAAGCCGCTCCACATGGCCAGCCCGTAGAAGCCGACGATCTGCGCCCGCCGGTCCTGCGGGGCCAGCGACACCGTCCACAGCGATCCGGCCATGAAGAGCATCGCCTCGCCGACGCCCAGCAGTACCCGCGCCGCGTACAGGCCGGGCAGGCCGAACGGCAGCGCGTACAGGCCGGCGGTGGCCACGACGAGCACCGCGCCGAACAGCATCACCCGGCGGCAGCCGGTGCGCTGCGCGAGCTGCCCCGCGTACGGGCGCACCAGCAGCGCCACCACGCCGGAGACGGTGAAGGTGACGCCCACCTCGAACGCCGAGCCGTCCAGCTCGTCCGTGACCAGCTTGGGGATGATCGGGATCACCATGCCGACGGCGGTGAACGTGCAGAGCAGTGCGGCGATCAGGCCGGCGAAGGTGCGTGCCCACCGCTGTTCAGTCATCTGCCCCTCCCGGGACCACGTGGTAGAAGTGCGTCGGCAACTGCAGGGCCACGCCCTCGTAGACCTCGGCGCACACGGCGGTGCCGGGCGCCGCGAAGGTCCCGGGCGGCGGCTCCGCCACCTTGATCACGGAGTGGCCGGCCTCCAGCAGCCGCGCCGCCATCGCGAAGTCACCGACGATCGCGTGGCCGGGCGCCACGTGCCGGTTGCGGCAGATCATGACCTTCTCCCGGGCCAGGTCGGTCAGCAGGCTGCCGGAGCCGACCAGCTCGCCGTAGTAGTCCCGGGGGTTGACGATGATGGCGTGCCCGGTGCCGCCGGTCTGCTCGATCTCGTCGAAGGCGGCCAGCACCCCCTGCGCGTACGAGCCGGAGTACGGCAGCGGCGCCAGTTCGGGGTGGCGCAGCAGCTCGACGGTGAGCGCGCGGTTCTCCGCGGTGCCGAGCCGCACCATCAGGCGGCGGTCGACGAACGACGCCAGCGACTCCGGCTCGTCCGCGAGCCGGTCGGGTATCTGCACCCAGCCGGCGATGGGCGCGACGCCGTACGCCGCCGTGGCGAAGCGGAAGTCCGCCTCCCGTAGCCGCTCGCCCGCCGTGCGGGGCGCGGAGCCGCCGGGCCGGGACTCGAACCAGGAGACGAGCGCGCCGGTGTCGACGCGCACTTTGCGGAAGAGGTTGCGTACGGTCAGCCGGGGGCGGTCGGCGGTCGGCTGGAAGGCGTCGCTGAGCGTGAAGTCGAAGCGGACCTCCGCCGACGCCGGGTCGGTGCGGAAGGCGTGGGCGAACTGCTGTCCGGGGGTGGCGGTGCGGATCTCGGTGGCGGGCATGTCTCTCCTCCTGTGCCGGGTTTCAGAGGGCGTGTTCGACGAGCCGCTGGTAGTAGGGGAGATGGTGGTCGTAGTACGCGCGCAGCCGCGGGTCGTCCTCGACGGTGACCTGGTGCCGGGAGCGCGGGGCGGTGAAGCCGGAGCTGGCGCTGGCGTCCAGGTGCCAGCGCCGGTTCTGCCGCCACTGGGGCAGCTCGCCCGGGTCCCAGGTCAGTGCGGCGGGCAGGAAGGGCAGGCCGACCGCCGCGCAGTACGCGGCGACCGTGCCGGCCGGGTCGGCGAGCAGCCGCTCCGCGGCGACGACCACGGGCCGGACGCCGGTGGTCTTCCACGCCAGCTCGAACAGCGCCCACTGGTGCTCGTAGCCGACCTCGTCGCGGGTGAACTCCGGCTTGACGGCGTGGTGCGAGGCGATGGTCGCCGCGGGCTCGCGGACGATGAACGTGTGCCGGAACCCGGCGATCGACTCGGGGTGGGCAAAGAGGTGGTCGTAGTGGTACTCCAGCGTGTCCTTGAAGAACACCGGGCCCGCCGCGCCCAGTTCGGCCAGGTGCGCGAGCAGCTCCGCGTACGACCGTACGATCGTCGTGCCGCCGTCGGGGCCCGGCAGCGCCACCTCGCCGTGGTCCGTGAGCAGCACCAGCGGCTCATGCACCACCGTGACGTCGCCGCGCTCGGTCATCATGCGCAGAAACGCCGTCGACACCGAGCGCGGGTGCGCCCACAGGGCGATGACGCCCGCCCGCGCCCCGGCGCCGTCGCCCCCGCTCACATCGACCACGTCGTGGGCCGCCGGTCCCACCGGTGCCGGCGCAGCTCGGCCAGCAGCTCGGCGTCGAGCGGCGGGGCGTCGGAGACCGCGACGTTGGCGCGTACGTGGGCGGGTTTGCGCATGCCGGGGATGACCGTGCTCACGGCCGGGTGGTGGAGGATGAAGCGCAGCGCGAGTTCGGGCAGCGTCATCCCCTCGGGGAGCACCTTCTTCAGCGCCTCCGCCCGGTCGACGGTGGGGCCGAGGTTGTCCGGGCCGAAGTAGACCGCGCGCCAGTCGTCTTCGGGGAACGCCGTCTGGCGGGTGAGCCTGCCGGTCAGCCCGCCCTCGTCGAACGGGACGCGAGCGATGATGCCGATGTTGTCGCGCTGCGCGCGCTCGAACAGCTCGTCCTCCGGCGCCTGGTCGAAGATGTTGTAGATCACTTGGACGACGTCGACGAGGCCGGTGTCGAGCGCCCGCATGCAGTTCTCCGGCTCCCAGCGGTTGACGCTGATGCCGAAGCCCTCGATCACACCCTCCGCCTTGAGGTCGGCGACGACCCGCTGCCAGCGTTCGTCGCCGGCCCACCTGTCCTCCCACACGTGGAACTGCAGCAGGTCGATGCTGTCGGTGCCGAGGTTCTCCAGGCTGCGGTGCACGTACTCGCGCACGTGGTCGGCCGGGAAGACGTCGTCGAGCGTGTCGTCCTTGCCGGGCGGCCACTCGCGGTTGAGCGGCGGCACCTTCGTCGCGGTGTAGAGCCGCCGCTCGGGGTGGCGCTTCAGCAGCGCCGCGAGCAACTGCTCGCTGACCCCCCTGCCGTAGACCCAGGCGGTGTCGAAGAAGGTGCAGCCCAGCTCCACCGCCAGGTCCAGGCAGTCGGGCGCGACGTCGTAGTCCCAGCCGGTGAAGCCGCCGGGGCCGCCGCCGATGCCCCACATTCCGTAGCCGATCTCGCTGACCTGCCAGCCGAGCCGGCCCATGGTCCGATTCCGCACGAGTTCCCTTCCGTTCACAGTTCTGTTCGGTTCCGTCGGCTTGCCTAAGGTACGTCCGGCCCGGCCGCCCCGCGGCGGCCGGGCCGCTCTCGCGGTCAGCCGGTGAGCGTGGCGCGGTAGGCGGCGAACGCCTTGTCGAGTGGGCCGTCACGCAGCCCGTGGCGTTCGTCCAGCGCCGCGCACCCGGCCCTGGTGAACAGCCGCGGGTTGTCGACGAACAGCCCGGCCAAGTCCGGTGTTCCGTCCGCCCCGGTGGCCGGGAGGGAGGTCAGCACGGCGTGCAGCAGGGCGGCGGCCGACCGCTCGTCGGCCTCGGCCGCCGCGGCGAGCGCGGCCATGAACTCCCGCGGCGGCAGCGGGGGCGGCCCGCCGTCCGCCGCGCCGCCCGGGGACAGGCCGCCGTCCGCCAGGTCGACGCTCTCCGTGCGGAAGACGTGGTAGTCCGCACCGGTCGGCCCCTCGGCCAGCCCCGCCGCGAGCCGATCGGCCGTCTCGTCGACCGGCGTGTAGTCGGTGCGCATCGGCACCGCGGGCCGTACCCCGGCCTCGTGGCAGGCGGACAGTAAAAGGTGCGTGAGCGCCCGCGTGTTGGGTACGCCGTTGTCCGCGGCCGGCATGATCTCGCCGAGCCGGTAGATCGTGACCGGCGCGCCCAGCTCGCGCGCCCGCAGCAGCAGCTTCTCCGCCACCAGCTTGGAGCGGCTGTAGCCGCTGACCGGAACCGTCACCCGCCGCGGGTCGGTGTCCTCGCCGAGCGGTGCGCCGGCGTGCAGCGCATGCCGGTCGAGCGCCCCGAGGGTGGACACGTGGTGCAGCGGCTTCGGCCGGCCGGTGAGCGCGAAGCGCAGCGCGTGGGCGGTCCCCGTGACGTTGGCGGCGCGGTGCTCCCGGTAGCCGAGCAGGAAGTTGACCAGCGCGCCGGCGTGCAGGACCGCGTCGCACTCGGCCGCGTACCGTTCCCACTGCCGCGCGGGCCAGCCGAAGCGGGGCAGGGCGAGGTCGCCGGCGCGGGCGTCCAGCCGCTGTCCCAGCGACTCCTCCCACAGCCCCTGGGCGCGCAGCGCGGCCACCATCCGGCTTCTGGCCTGCGCGTCGTCGCGGGCGCGCACCAGGCACACCACCCGGGCCGGCGTGCCGTCGAGCAACCGGTGCACCGCCCGGGAGCCGACGAAGCCGGTGGCCCCGGTGACCAGCACCGTGCGCGGCGGCAGCACCGCGGCGGCACCGGCGGCGCGGGCCGCCGCGTGCGCCAGGTCCGCCGGCGGCAGCGCGTCGCGCTCCATCAGCGCCGACTCCTGCTCGTCGGCGCCGTCCTGCGCCGGCCGGCGCAGGACGGCGGCGACGAGCGCGGCGGGGGTGCGGTGGGTGTAGAGGTCGGAGACGGACACCGGCACGCCGAGCGCGTCGCGCATGGCGATGGTGGCGCCGAGCGCGCTCAGCGAGTCGCCGCCGCGGGCGAGGAAGTCGTCGTCCACGCCGAAGTCCGGCAGCCCGAGGACGCCGCGCACGATGTCCGCGACGCGTTCCGCCGGCGGGTCGCCGTCGCGGGTGGCGGATCGGACGCCGGCCTCCAGCTTCTCCGCCACGATCCGGCGCAGCGCCTCCAGGTCGACCTTCCCGTTGTCGGTCAGCGGGAGCGACTCCAGGACGAAGCAGTGCTGCGGCAGGTGGATGCGCGGCAGCACCGACGTCAGGTGCGCGCGGAGCGCCGCCGGCGCGGTGCCCTCCTCGGCGGCGGCGGCCACCACCAGCTTGTTGCGCCCGCCCCGCCGCACGGTCAGCGCCTTGGCCTGGATCACCCCGGCGCACCCCTCGGCCGCCGTCTCGACCTCGGCCAGCTCGATGCGTACCCCGTCCACCTTCGCCTGCCGGTCGCGGCGGCCGGTGAAGCGCAGCAGGCCCGCCTCGTCGAACCAGCCGAGGTCGCCGGTGCGGTACAGCCGCGGGCCGGGGATCTGCGGGTACGGGTTCGGCACGAAGACCTGCCCGGTCCGCTCCGGGTCGTCGAGGTAGCCGGCGCCCACGCAGTCGCCGCCGACAAGGATCTCCCCGGTGCGGCCGGCGGGCAGCGGTGTGAGCGTGTCGTCGGCGACGACCGCGTAGCAGTTGTCGATGGGGCGGCCGAGCGGGATGCGGTCGCCCTCGTCGCCGGAGATGCGGTGGAAGACCATGCCGATCGCGGTCTCGGACGGGCCGTAGCCGTTGGTGATCTCAAGCCCCGGAACCAGCTCGCGCAGCCGGTGCACGGCGTGCGGGATGATCTCCTCGCCGCCCACGACGAGGTGGCGCAGCGACGCCACCTTCGCCACCGCCGCTGCCCCTGCTGGCCCTGCCTCCAGCAGGGCCAGCAGCATGCCGAGGATCGCGGGTACGAAGTCCGTGACGGTGACGCGGTAACGGTGGATGATCTCCACC
This sequence comes from Streptomyces sp. CNX435, assembly GCF_059570575.1. Taxonomy (NCBI): domain Bacteria; kingdom Bacillati; phylum Actinomycetota; class Actinomycetes; order Kitasatosporales; family Streptomycetaceae; genus Streptomyces; species Streptomyces sp. CNX435. The sequence goes on from NZ_JCANTA010000020.1 coordinate 50,484, forward strand.
GTCCGCTCCAGGTCGAGAAACTCGCCCTGCTCGGGGACGATCGTGCGACCGCCGGTCGTCAGCGGCCACAGCAACTGCCAGATCGCCGAGTCGAAGGTGTGCCGGCTGTTCTGCAGGACGACCTCGTCGCCGGTGGCGTCGAACCAGCGGGTCATGAAGCGCAGCCGGTTGGTCAGCCCGCGGTGCGTGTTCAGCGCGCACTTCGGCGCACCGGTGCTGCCCGAGGTGAACACCCCGTACGCCACCGTGTCCGCGCCCGGCGCCGGCACGTCGGGCCCGCGTCCGCGCGGACGGATGCGGTGCGCGGCGACCACGTGCGCGCCGTGCTCCACGACGGCGGCGGTCGCGGTGAGCACCAGCCGCGGGGCGGGGTGCACGAGCACGGCGCGCAGCCGCTCCTCGGGCCAGGCGGGGTCGCAGAGCGTGAAGGCGGCGCCGAGCTTCATCAGGGCCACCATGCACAGCGGCAGTTCGAGGCTGTTGCCGAGGACGACGGGCACGACGTCTCCGGCGCGCACCCCCGCCTCGGCCAGCTCGGCGGCCAGGCCGTTGGCGAGCGCGTCGAACTCCGCGTAGGTGAGCGTGGTCTCGGTCGTGCCGCGGTAGGTGACGGCGGGGCGGTCCGGCGTGCGGGCACGCTGCTCTGCGATGAGGGCGGTCACCGGACGGTACGGGCCGTGGTCGGCCCGGCCACCGGCGAGGTGCCAGATCGTATCCGACATGTGCATCGAACTCTCTCTCCCGGATGGGGGGTTGAGGTCAGAGAGGTGCCGTGCGGGTGCGGGCAGGGGTGACGTCCGCGGCGAGCGGGCGCAGTGCGGTGGGTGGTAAGTCCCCCGCGGCGAGGGCGGCGAGCAGCGCGCCGGCAGCGGGGGCTGTCTGGATGCCGTAGCCGCCGAGTCCGGCGAGCCAGCAGAACCCCGGCGCGTCCGGGTCGGGCCCGATCACGGGGGTGTCGTCGGGCGCGGCGGTGCGCAGCCCCGCCCAGGCGTGCGAGACGTGCCGCAGCGGGAGTGCGACCATCGCCTCGAACCGCGCGATCGCCAGCGCCACGTCGGTGTCGTCGTGCCGCGCTCGACCCGGCGCCATCGGCGTCGCGTCGGCGGGCGAGAGCAGCAGGCCGCCGGGCTCGGGGCGGGCGTAGAAGGTGTCGGCGACGTCGGTGACCATCGGCCAGCCGGTGACGTCGTGGCCGTCCGGGACCGGCGCGAGGGCGGCGGTGCGGCGGTACGCGACGAGCCCGGCCGGCGCCACGCCGGCCAGGAGCGCAACCTCGTCGGCCCATGCGCCGGCGGCGTTGACGACGAGCGGCGCGGAGAAACCGCCGGCGGTGGTGTCGGCGTGCCACCGGCCGCCGCGGCGGTCGAGCCCGGTGACCCGGGCGCCGGTCACCACCGTGCCGCCGGCGGCCCGCAGCCCGCGCAGGAAGCCCTGGTGCGCGGCGTCCACGTCGATGTCGCAGGCGCCCGGTTTGTGCAGCGCCCGGTCGAAGGCGCCGGGGCGGAGCAGCGGGCAGAGCACCAGCGCCTCCGCGGCGGTCAGCTCCACCGCGGGCCGCGGGGCGCCGGCCCCCTCGGCCTTCGCCGCCTCGAAGGCGGCGGCGGTCTCCGGGGTGCCGAGGGCGAGCACGCCGCGCGGCGTGAGCAGCGCGTCGGCGGTGAAGCCCGCGGGCGGCGCCGCGTAGAAGGCCCGGCTGTGCCCGGTGAGCGCCCGCACCGCCGCGTTGCCGAAGTACTCGCTGAACAGCGCCGCGGAGCGCCCGGTCGCGTGCATCCCCACGGCACGCTCCGCCTCCAGCAGGGTCACCCGGCTGCCGCCGCGCTGCCTGGCGAGGAACCATCCCGCCGCGGCACCCGCGATGCCTCCCCCGACGACAAGGACGTCAGCCACCGTCACCCGCCTTTCTCGGCTCCGCCGGACCGGCGGTACCGGCGGTACCGGCCGACGGCCCGGTCTTCGTCTTCGGCCCGTCGGCACCGCCCGCCGCGGTGCGCACGTCCGCCGGCGATCCCGGCTCGGCCCTCCCCGGCACGGTCAGCAGCGCGAGAAGCAGGGCGAGCGCCGTGACGCCCGCCGCCACGAGGAACCCGCGGCCGACGCCCTCGGACAGCACGGCCTCCGCGTCCGCGTGGCCCTGCGCCTCGACCGTCGCCCACACCACCGTGCCGAGCACGGCCAGGCCGGTGGCGCCGCCGATCTGCCGGGACATGTTGAACAGGCCGGAGGCGGCGCCCGAGTCCTCGTCCGGTACGTCGGCGAGCGCGGCGAGCGTCAGCGGCACGCTGACCACACCGAGACCCGTGTACGTCAGCACCGTGGGAACCAGCATCCCGGTGGCGTACCCGGCGGAGTCGCCGATCCGCGACAGCCACAGCATGCCGACCGTCGCGACCAGCAGCCCGCCGCACACCAGCGGCCTCGTGCCGACCACCGCGACGAGACGCGAGCTGACCTTGGCGCCCAGCACCAGCAGCCCGGTCAGCGGGATGTACACGAACGCCGTCTTCAGCGGCGAGTAGTCCCACACCCGCTGCAAGAAGAGCGTGAGGAAGAAGAAGATGCCGAACATCGCGGTGCTGGTGAGCGCGAACACCGCGTACGTACCCGGCCTGGTGCGGCCCTCGAACAGCCGCAGCGGCACCAGCGGCTGCTTGCTCCGCTTCTCCACCAGCACGAAGACCGGCAGCAGCACCGCCGCGAGCACCAGCGCTCCGACGACCGCGGGAGAGCTCCAGTTGCCGCCGTCCGCGGCGCCGTCGATCAGCCCGTAGACCAGCAGCAGCGCCGCCAGCGTCCCGGTGACGGCGCCCGCCGCGTCGAACGCGCCGCGCCGCCGCTCCGTCTCCGTCAGCACCCGCCGGCTCACGGCGAGGATCGCCACCCCGATCGGGACGTTGACGAACAGCACCCAGCGCCAGGAGAGATACGACGTGATCAGCCCGCCGGCCATGATGCCGACGCCGCCGCCCGCCGTGGCCACCGCCGTGTACCAGCCCACCGCCCGGTTGCGCTCCGGCCCCTCGGGGAACGTCACCGCGATCAGCGAGAGCGCGGCCGGCGACGCCGCCGCCGCGCCCACGCCCTGCGCCGTCCTGCACACCACCAGCAGCCACGGCTCCCAGGCCATGCCGCCGAGCAGCGAGGCGACGGTGAACAGCGCGATGCCGGCGGTGAACACCTGCCGCCTGCCCAGGATGTCGCCGCACCGGCCGCCCAGCATCAGCAGCCCGCCGAAGGCGATCGAGTACGACGCGACGACCCACTCCAGGTCGGAGCCCGACAGATCGAGCGAGCGCTGCATGCTGGGCAGCGCGACGTTGACGATGGTCGCGTCGAGCAGGAACATCAACTGCGCCGTGGAGATCACCAGGAGCGCGACGGAGCGCCGCCTGCGCGCCGTGGGGGACGCGGGGGCGCCGCCGGGCTCCGCGGCCCCCGGCGGAGGAGATGACCCCTGCGGGGGCGGGGAACCCGGCGAGGCCGTCATCGGCGGGCGGCGTACTCGATCTCAAGCCGCTCGCGCAGCGGATGGCGCAGGACCTTGCCCAGCGAGTTCTTCGGCAGCTCCCAGACGAACTGCACCCGGTCCGGCCACAGCACCCGGGCCATCTTCTCGGCCGCCAGGTGCGCGTGCACCGACTCCAGCGTCGGCGGTTCGCCGTCCGCCACCACCACCGCGCACACCAGCTCGGCCCTGGGCAGCTGAGGATCGGGGTAGCCGACGAGTGCGACCTCCCGGATGTTCGGGTGCCGGGTGAGGACGGACTCGACCTCCAGCGTGGCGATCTTCTGGCCGTTGGCGCGGTTGATCTGGTCCACCCGGCGGCCGGTGATGCGGATACCGCCGCGGCCGTCGGGGCGCGCCAGGTCGCCGGTGTCGAACCAGCCGTCGGCGTCCAGGCACGCCTCGTACACCTCGCGCTGGCCCAGATAGCCCAGGCACTGCGAGGCGCCGCGGACCAGCAGCCGGCCCACGGCGGGCTCCGGCTCGCCCGGCCCGGCCGGCCCGGCGTCGATGCGCACCTCCATCGACGGCTCCGCCCGGCCGTCGCTGTGCGCCGCCCAGCCTTCCGGGTCGTCGTCCCGGGTCACGGTGACCGCGCCGTTCTCGGTCATGCCCCACAGCGCGCGCACGGGCAGGTCGAAGACCTCCCGCACCTCCGAGATCAGCCGCGGCTGAATGGGCGCCGAGCCGGAGACGACCTGCACCACGGCGGAGGTGTCCCGCGGCTGACCGCGCTGGATCTCCAGCATCTCGACCAGCCGCGCCGGCGAGGCGTACGCCCACGTGATGCGGTGCTCGGCGAGCAGGTCGAGGAAGAACTCCACGTCGAGGTGGTCGGACTGCGTGACGCAGGTGGCGTGCAGCAGCAGCGGCATGTAGCAGGCGTAGGTCAACCCGGCCATGTGCGTGGCGAAGGCCGGGATCGAGATGATGTCGCCGGCGGTCAGCCGGTGCGGCCGGGAGACCGCGAGCACCGCGGCGTGCAGGGTGTTCTGGCTGTGCACCACGCCCTTCATCCGGCCGGTGGTGCCGGAGGTGTAGAGCAGCAGTGACGGGTCGTCCGACCCGAGCCGGGCGGCCGGCGCCACCGGCGGGTGGTCGGTCCGTACGAAGAACTCCTCGAAGTCCAGCGCCCCGGACGCGGCGGCGTCGCCGACCACCACCCGGTGCGCCAGCGTCTTCGGCGCGGCCTCGGCCAGCCGGGCGCCGTAGTCGGTGTCGGCTATCCGGTCGACCGTGACGCAGACCTTCGCGCCGCTCTCCGTGAGCACGTACGCCAGCTCGCGCACGTCGAGCGCGGGCATCACCGGTGAGGTGACGGCGCCGATCCGGTGGCACGCCAGGAAGAGCGGGGTGAGCTGCCACCGGTTCGGCAGGTACAGCGCGACGACGTCGCCGCGTCCGACGCCGAGCGCCGCCAGCGCCGCCGCGAACCGCTCGACGACGTCCGCAAGCTCGGCGTAGGTGAGCGTCCTGGCGTGATTGCGACCCTCGTACGCGATGATCGCGGGGTGCTCCGGGCGTGAACGAGCCGCCGCCAGAAGGTCGTCGAGGAACGTCTCGTCCCTCCACCAGCCCGCCGTGCGGTACGCGTCGGCCTGTTCCCGGCCTGGCGTGACGAGCGTTCCCCACAAGCCCACCGCGGCAATCCCCCTCGTACGCAAGCACGAATATGGCGGCTGATCCTAACGGGACGGTCCGGCCCAGCGGTAGACCGCTTGTGTGGCCAATTCCTTGTGCTGCTTTCGGACTTGACAGGAAGTTCGTGCTGCCGGAAGGCTCCCGCACGGGAAGGCGGAGGGCCGCGTCGCCACGCACCCGACGGGAGGCACCGTGAAGATCGGCTTGCTGGGCTGGGACTACACCGGAATCGATCCCGACGGCCCGAGCCTCGTGGAGTACGGGCGTGAACGCGGGCACGAGATGTCGTTCTTCACGCTGGAGGAGATCACGTACCGCGCTCGACCCGGCGGCGACGTGGAGCTGTCGCTGCGCGGGGAGCCCGCGGCGGCCTTCGACGCGATCCTGAACCGGGCCAAGCTGTACGGCGACGACTGGCAGGACCGGGTCGAGCGGCTGACGATGCTCAGTGACACCCCGGGGCCGCGCATGTTCGACCCCGCGGAGGCGTGGCTGACCGGGTACAGCAAGTTCCAGATGGCGCAGCGGCTGGCGGCGGCCGGGCTGCCCGTGCCGCCGCTGCGGTCGGCGACCACCACCGCCGAGGTCGAGGCGGCGTGCGCCGAATGGGGCCCGGTGATCATCAAGCCGTCGTTCGGCTACCGCGGGCAGGATGTCGAGCGGATCGCCGACTACGCCGCCGACAAGGCAATCGCCGAGGAACTCCTCTCCCGTCACCGCACGCTGGTGTGCCAGCCGTACTACCCCACCGAGGGCGGTGAGTACCGGATCACCGTCGCCGGCGAGGTCGCCCCGATCAACATGCTGAAGCTGCCGGCGGCCGGGTCCTGGCGCTGCAAGACGCTGGAGGGCTCCAGCTTCGAGCGCTTCGACGCGCCCGACGAGCTGATCGAGCTGTCGGTGGCGGCGACCCGCGCCATGGGCCTCACACTCTCCGGACTCGACGTCCTGCCGACCCCCGACGGCTACGTCATCCTTGAGGTCAACGCGGTGCCGGGCTTTCTGTCGCTGCTCGGCAGAGAACAGCACCGGCAGGTGCTCGGCGGCGTGTTCGACTGGGTGGAGCGGAGCATGGCGGCGGGCTGATCCGGCACCGCCGCCGGGCTCCGTCAACCGCCGGGGGTCAACCGCCGGGGCGGCGCAGCACGGTCGGCGCCAGCGACGGCGCCGCGTACAGCGCGGTGTTCACCGGGGACTCGCAGACGACGTTGACCGCGAGCTGCCGCGGACCGCCGGCGGCGGCCGGGGGGCTGCTCCCGCCGCCCGGCGCGGACGCCGGATAGCCGAGCATCAGCGTCGGGTCGCTGAGTGCGTCGAGCCGCAGCACCAGGTCGGCCTCGTCCGTACCCGCCGGGTCGGTGAAGTCCTGTGCGGGCACCGGCCGGAAGCCCAGCCCGGCCTTGAACACGAACAGGCCCGGCTTGGTGAGGTGCCCCGACAGGTTCGGCTCGTCGCCGAGCGTGGCGTACTCGTACCCCTTCTCCCGGGCGATGCGCAGCGCCGTGGTGTACAGCGCCCGCGGCAGGCTGCGGCGCCGCCACCCCGCGCTGACCGCGGAGAACCGCAGCACCGCGGTCCGGATGTCCGGCCGTTCCAGCACCAGCACGCCGCCGACGACGTCGGTGCCGTCCCCGGCGACGGCGAAGACGCCGAAGAACTTGTCCGCGCCGTTCAGGACCGTGTCCCGGTAGTCCAGGGCGAACGGCACGCCGAAGCGCATCCGCGCCACGCGCGCCGCGTACAGGACGAGGAAGCGGTCCAGCAGCTCCGGAGTGACGGGGTCGGCCACCACCTCCCGCAGCCCCGCCGCGGCGGCGCGGCGCTGCGCCCTGCGGACCGACTGCCGGTCGGCCCGCTCCAGCAGGCCCAGGAACGCCGCCTCGTCCGCACCCAGCTCCGCCAGCCACGTCACCGCGGACGGCTTGACCACGAAGCCGCGCGCGGCCAGTTCACCGGCCAGCCCCGCGGGCGGCTCCGGCAGCCGGACCACGTCGATCCGCTCCCGGACCTGCGCCCAGGGCCGGCGGTCCAGCTCCGCCGGCTCGATCACGGCGAGCGCCAGGCCGTAGTGGTCCCGCAGCTCCATGTCCGGGCTACGCGCCGGCCGTTGCGGGCTCGGCCAGGCGCTGTGCGAAGCACTTCAGCGCGCGCGAGAAGCTGCCGGCGTACTCCTCGACCAGCCGCAGGAACTCCGCCGCCTCCGCGTCGTCCGTGACCAGCGTGGTCATGCCGGTCTCGTCATCGCTGACCTGCGCGGCGTGCACCGTCTCCGCCTTGATGTGGGCGTCGATCCAGGCGAACTGCTCCTTCTCGGTGAAGACCTTCTCGCCGCCCGCGGTCACCTTCCCGTACATCCGCCGGAACGCCACCGCGATGTCGAGCGCGATGGTCTCCACGACGCGCAGCTGCACGGCGGCGCCGTGCGGGGAGACGGCGAGCCGGTCCATGTTCGCGAGCAGCTCCGCCACCGGGCCCGGCAGCTCCTGCGCCCGGGCCCGCTCCGGCTCGCCCACGCGTGCGGCGAGGGGCGCGGTGATGGTGTCGTCCCACCAGACGTAGTGGATGCCGGCCGGCCCGCGGGGCGCGACCGAGCTGAACTCGGGGGCGGCGTTGTCCAGGTCGTCGCCGATGACGCGGTAGACGGTCTGGAGGGCGCCCAGGAGCGTACGGGACGGGTCGCGGTCCGCCGCGAAGGAACGGGCGATCACGCCCAGCCCGGACAGCGTGGTGAACATGAAGCCCTTGGTCATCGCCCGCCACCACACGGCGATGTCGAGCCCGGCCTCCGGGGTGACGGCGCCGGCGTTGCGCGCGGCGGCGAAGAACGGGTTGTCCGTCCGGCGCAGTTGCGCCTTGTCGATCTGCTCCTCCACCAGGTCGTCGAGCCGGCTCCGGTCGACGGCGGGCAGTTCCGCTGCAACAGTCACATGCACTCCAGGGTGTCCGTCGGGATGTGCTCCTGTTTTTCCGTTCCGTGCGGGTCGCGCCGTTCCTTCGGCCGCCGCGCGGTGACGCGCGGCGGCGCGGTCGCCGGGCCCGTCCGCGCCCTTGCTCTACACACCCAGCGACGCCTTGACCGCGGCGAAGTACGGGATGTGCCGGTAGTCGCCGGCCTCGGCGTCGTAGTCCGTGTAGGCATCGGTGAACTCCAGCAGCCGCTTCTTCACCGCGGCCACCGGCTCCTGGTGGATCCTGCGCTCGATCGCCTCGATCTCGCCGAGGAACCCGGCCAGCACCCGGGGGAGGTCCCGGTCGAGGTGGATCAGGCCGCCCCGAAGCCGCAGCCCGCCGTGCTCCGTGAGATAGGAGAAGAGAAGCTGCGAGGCGACGGCGTCGTAGTTGGGGCGGGGTATGCCCTCGACCGCGTAGCGCAGCAGCCGTTCGGCGAGGATGTACTCGTACGTCAACCGCGCCGGTTCCGCCGGCAGCGCGGCGTCGCCGAGGAGCGCCAGCATGCCGGACACGTCGACGCGCAGCTCCTCCAGCCCGGCCAGCGGCTTCGACTTCTTCGCCGGGAGGAACTCCGGAATGGGCATATCGCCCTGCCTGTGGTGGTATTCGTGCAGTCGCACCCACCAGGACGAGGCCATCTCAATCTCCGCGTCCGTGGCTTTCTGTACAAGTGGCAGACCGCCTTCCGCAAGGACAGGCCCCAGCATGCGGCGGGTAATTCGGCGATGCCGCTCCACGAACTTGTCGATGAAATAGAAGATCTGGTCGTCCGGCTCCTGCACCCCGTCGATGTGATTCTCCGGGAACAGCGCCACCACCGGCCGGGCGCCGAATCCCGCAGAGCGGGCGACGATGTTCACCGGCATCGTGTTACTGGCGTACCGATCGGCCAGGTGCGGATTCGTGGGCAGGGTTTCGTACGCCAGGAACTCCAACCGCAGCGAGGGGAAGTACGAGGCGTCGAACAGGGAGAACAGCCGGTTGTCCCGCCTTGTGTTGATGTGTTCCTTGACAGCTGCGAGCCGTCGGCCCGGGGTGAAGTCGCGTATGTCGTCCAGAAAGGCACGGACCGCGGGTTCCCGGCACAGTCCCGGCATTTCCTCGATACGACGGGCGAGTCGGGTAAGCATCTCCGGATCCCGGAATAAGGCACGGTCGGCGAGGTCCCGGCGGATTTCATCGGTCTCTGCGCACAGTGAGTTCAGCGGATCCATCCAATGCCTCCGGCCCGGAGCAGGATTCAGGTGAACGAGCGGAGTCGCGGAATCGCGAGTCGATCAGGGGATCCTAACTCCGTGTCAAGACCGTGGCTAGGGTCGTGCGCAGCCCCGCCGCCGGCGCCTCCGCAACCTCCCGCAGCCGCTCCCGGGCCCTATGAGGCGCCAACCGCGTCGTCCACCGAGCGGCGCTGCCGCAGTCTGCCCAGGAGGCGGAGGGGGATGGGGAGACGTCGCTGCGCTCTCCGTGAGGCGGTGTATCCGTAGCCGTAGTACTCGCTTTCGCCCTTCGAAGGCGCCATGTTGAGGATGCTGCCGAGCACCGCGGTGGGGGTGCCCCGGAGTGCGCGGACGGCGTCGGCGAGCTGACCGCGACGTGTCCGCCCGTAGCGGACCACCAGCAGGTAGCCGTCCAGCGCCGGTGCCATCGCGGGAACGTCGGACAGCGGGAGCACCGGTGGGGTATCCACGATCACGTGGTCGAAGCTCTCAGCGAGGTCGCGTACCACCGCCCGGTACTGGGCGGAAGCCAGCATCTCCGCTGGGTTGGGGGGGATCACCCCGCTGGTCAGGACGGAGAAGGAATCCGTGGACTGCAGCACTTCGCTCGTGGTCGCCTGGCCGATCATCACGGTGGTGAGCCCCGCGTCCTGGACCAGGCCGAGCCTGCGCGCCAGGCAGGGGCGTCGCAGGTCGGCATCGACGAGGCACACGGAGGCGCCGAGTTCGGAGAGCGCCGCAGCGAGGTTGACCGCGATGCTGCTCTTCCCCTCGCCGGGTAGTGCGCTGGAAACTGCGATGATCTTTGGCGTCCGGTCCACGTCCAGGAATCGCAGGGTGGTGCGCAGCCGCCGGAATGCCTCTGCACGGGGGCCGAAGGCGTTCTCCTGGCTGGCGACGGGATGCTCCGAGTGCCGTGCGTCATACGGGATGCTGCCAAGCACCGGGGGCACGCCGCCTTCGGGCAGGGTTGTGCTGAGGGAGTCGGTCAGGTCACGGCGGCTGCGCACCGACGAGTCGCGTGACTCCCGCGCGACGGCGAGGCCGACGCCGAGAGCCAGCCCTCCCACCAGTCCCAGCGACAGATTGAGCATGAGGCTGGGGGAAGCGGGAGCCGTGGGCACGGCAGCGGGCTCGATGACGCTCAGCCGCACCGGTGACGACTCGGCCCCCACTGGCCGTTCGATCTCGGGGATGACCTCGGTGAACCGGTCGGCGACCGCATTGCTGATCCGGGCGGTGCGCGACGGCTTGGTGTCGGTGACGCTGATCCTGAGCAGCACCGTGTCGAGTGGTACCTCGGTGTTGATGATGTCCCCCAACTGTGCGGGCGTCATGTCGAGGTCCAGCGCCTCCACGACCGGCTCTGTCACCCGAGGGCTCGACACCGCCTCCGCGTAGGAACGGACGCGCGCCTGGGCGAAGCTGTTGCCTTCGTTCAGCGTGACCGTGTCCTTGGTGGTCTGGAGCGACACGAAGAGGGTGCTGGTGGCCCGGTATTGGGGAACGGCGGCGGAGGTGGCGAGCGCCCCGAGCACCGTGCCCAGCGTTCCCAGCACCACGATGGCACGCCATCGGCGGAGCAGGGTCGGCACGTGATCAAGCAGTTTCACAGGATTCGTCCCCCATCGCCTCCGGTACACACGGGCGTCATCGGAAGGAAGTTGAGCACATGCCTTATATCTTCCATAAGGGGGGGTGGCTCCCCATTAGCCCTTTCGAGTGATTCGACCAGCTGAGCCGTTAGGAGGGTGCTTCGGAAGGGCAGGGGATGGATATCTGATTCGAAGACTGCCGGGGGGCGCCGCCAGTTCGAACAGCTCTAGGAGCGTTGAGAGATGCTCAGACGATCCGTATGGCGCGCAGCCCTCACGGCCCTCGCAGCGGTTGCCGTTCTCTTCACGGCACTGCTGACGGGTCCAGAGGTCGCGCATGCGCAGACCTACCCGCCCCCGCCGCCGCCGAGCCTCAGAGTCAGCCCCGTCTTCGTAGTCGCCGGTAACCCGGTGCAGTTCACAGCGAGGGACTTCAACCCCAACCAGCAGGTGGTCGCCGTGCTGAGGGACCGGCCGAACCCGCCGCTGGGCACCTTCCAGGCCGACGCGCTCGGCAGGGTGTCCGGAAGCGTCACGATTCCCTGGTCGACCGGCCTGGGTTTCCATGAACTTCAGCTCAAGGGGCAGAATCCCAACCTCACGGCGTCGGCGTTCGTGTTCGTCTTCCCGCGCGTGTCTTCCCTTGCCGGGGAGTCAAGTGAGCAGGAAGAGCAGCGCCCCGCGAAGGCCGGCGCCGACATCGGGCCGCGCCACGTGGGTGGCGCTGCGGCCTTGGTCGCCCTCGGTGGCGGAGCGTGGCTGGGGACCCGGCGGCTGAGGAACGGGAACCGGTGACCGTCGGCTCGGCGACGCGATGGCCTCACGTCGACTGACGCGCCTGCCCTTGCGCCTCAGGGTGGTGATCAGCAGGCCCCGCCCCTGGCGAAGCCGGCTGTCGCCACCACGCCGGGCCCGGGACCGCAGGCGGTTCCGGGCCCGGCATCTGCTGCTGGGCTGTGCCGGTCTGCTGCTGGTCGGCGCCGGCTGGCTCCTGGTCACCGGGCTGCTGGCCCGCAGCGAACTCCTCGCCGCGCAGCGCGAACTGGAGACGGCGCGGCAGTCGGCCGTCGCCAACCCCGGCAAGTCCCGGACGGCGCTGAGCGCCGCAGCCGAGCACGCCACGCGGGCGCGTGGTCTCACTTCGGGGCCTGCCTGGTTCCTCGCCGACGCACTGCCGGTCCTCGGCGATCCCGCCGAGACGGTGCGTGGCGCGGCGTACGCGGCCGACCGGCTGACGCGGGACGTGCTGCCCCCGCTGATGCGGCTCGTCTCCGATGTGGAGGGCGAGACCCGTGACGGCGGCGGCCTTGGCACCCTGTCGTCCAGGCTTCGGCATGCGGCCGGGGACCTGGAACGGGCGGCGCAGGCCACCGAGGAGGTGCGGGCTGCCGTGGAGGGGCTGCCGCGCGATACCTGGCTGCCCACCGCCGATGCGCGTGACGAGTTGGTCCGCCAGGTCGACCGCCTCGCCACCGCGACCGACGACGCCGCCCTGGCGGCCCGCCTCCTTCCGCCCATGCTGGGCGACGACGGTCCGCGCCGGTATTTCATGGTCTTCCAGAACACCGCCGAATCCCGGGGCACCGGCGGAATGGCGGGGGCCTTCGCCGTGTTCACGGCCGACCACGGCGCCTTGCGTTTCGAGCACTTCGGCACGGGCTCCGAGCTGTCGGACAGCCGACCCGACATCGAGCTCGGTGCCGAATTCGAGACCCAGTACGCCGCCGGCGCCCCTACCCGGGTGTGGGCGAACTCCAACCTCAGCCCGCACTTCCCCAACGCCGCCCGCATCTGGGCGGCCACGTGGCAGAAGCACAGCGGCCAGCGGGTGGACGGCGTCATCGCGCTCGACCCCACCGGCCTGGGGCGCCTGCTCGAGGCGACGGGCCCGGCCCGGCTGCCCGACGGCACAGCGCTCACCGGCGGCACCGCGCGCGATCTCGTCCTGCGGACCGCCTACGACCGCTTCCAGGACGACGCGGAGCGCCAGACCTTCCTCCTCGACGTGGCGCGCACCGCCGCCGCGGCCCTGACCGGTGCGCTCGACGACGGTGAGCGGGTGCCCGCACTGCTCGAAGCGGGGGCCGACGTGCTCGGGGAGGAGCGCCTGAAGGTGTGGAGCGCGCTCCGGGACGAACAACGGCGCCTGGAGACCAGGTCCGTGAGCGGGATCCTGCCTGAGGACCCCGGACCGTTCGCGGGTCTCGTCGTCAACAACGCCGCCGGCGGCAAACTCGACTACTACCTGGAGAGACGGTTGCGCTGGACGCCCGGACGCTGCACCGCCCTGGGCCGTACCGTCACCGTGAAAATCACCCTGAGCAACAACGCCCCCGGGGCAGGACTCCCTGCCTACGTCACACAGCGCGGCGACGACCCCCACTACCCCACCCGGCCAGGTGACAACCGGCTGCTGGTGTCCTACTACGCCTCCTCGGGCGCGTTTCTCACCGGGGCCGAACTGGACGGCCGCCCGATCACCGTGCACAGCGGTGTCGAACGCGGCCACCCGGTCCTCACCATGGATGCCGAACTGCCCGCACAGTCCACCCGGGTCCTCACGCTCCACCTGGAGGAGCCGGTGGGCGAGGAGGGTGACCGGGCGCCGGTGCTGCTGCGTCAGCCACTGGTCACCCCGATGCCGGTCACGGTGGACCCCTATCCGGACTGCGAGTGACCGGACAGCCGCCGGTCACCGTCGCCTGCACCGCTCAGCACGGCACGGGCGATCCGCTCCACCGCCTCCTCGATCCGCGTCGCACACGCCCGCAACACCGACCCGTCCGAACCGATCGGGTCCGCCACGTCCTCCTCGCCGCCCGCGGCGCGGACGCTTCCGCGCCGGGCGGCTGCGGCCTGGACAAGCGCCCTGAGCCGGTCGGCCGGGTCCGCGATCCCCGCCGCGTCCTCCTCTCGCAGCAGCAGGGCGAACTCCCGCAGCGTGAAGGCCCGGCGTAGTGCACGCGCCGGGGCAAGCCGCACCGCGGCCTCGCGATGCTCGACAGCGGCGCCCAGCACCAGGTCAGCATGCTCGACCAGCTCGGTGGTCAACCGCCGTGCGACCGGCTCCGCGAGATCTCCGCCCCGGGACCGGAGGATCGCCGTCACCGCCGGTGGCACCGGCGTGCCGGGATCCGCCGCCGTACCCGCGCTGGTCACTCCGATGGGCACCCGGCCGGGACCGGCCAGCAGCTGTCTGAGCAGCCCCGCCGCAAGCGGTGAGCGATACAGGTTGCCGGTGCACACCATGAGGACGCAGATGCGGAATGGTTCTGACATAGCGCCAGTATGCCAATTAATCAATTGGAAGGATATATCAAGGAAGAATGCGTGATTCTCTGCTTTGGTGCGTTTATCTTGGAACATGCTGAGTACCACGGCAGCACCACAATCGGATGCTGGTCGTCTTCGCGTGATGCGGGTCATCGCCCGCATGAACGTCGGTGGTCCGGCCGTCCAGGTCACCGCCATGCTGCGTGGTCTCGACCCGGCTCGCTTCGAGCAGCGGTTGTTCGCCGGACCGGTCGGCCCCGGCGAGGCCGACCATATCGACAGCCGCGCCCCCGACGTGCCGGTCTGGCGAGTGGCCGCGCTGGGCCGGGCGGTCCGGCCGGGCGACGATCTGCGTGCGGTGCGGGAACTCACCGCCGCGATGCGCCGGTTCCGGCCGCACATCGTCCACACGCACACCGCGAAGGCAGGCGCCCTGGGCCGCGTCGCCGCAGTCCTGGCGCGGGTGCCCGCCCGCGTGCACACCTATCACGGCCACCTGCTGCACGGATACTTCTCGCCCCGCGTCACCGGCATGGTCGTCCACGTGGAGCGGCGGCTGGCCCGGCACACCGACCGGCTGGTGGCCGTCGGCGTGCGGGTGCGGGACGACCTGATCGCCGCCGGGATCGGACGGCCGGAGCAGTACGCGGTCGTGCCGCCGGGGACCGCGCTGCCCGCGCCCCCGCCGCGTGCGGACGCCCGGCGGCGACTCGGCCTGCCGCCGGACAGCCCTGTCGTCGCGTATGTCGGCCGCGTGACACGGATCAAGCGGCCCGACCGGTTCGTGGCCGTCGCCCGCGAGGTGCGGCGGGCCGTACCCGCCGCCCGTTTCGTGGTGTGCGGCGAGGGCGACCTCGCGGGCGCGCTGGCCGGCCAGGCCGGCACGGAGGATCTGCTCCAGCCGCTGGGGTGGCGCGCCGACGTCGAGACGGTGTACGCGGCGGCGGACCTGGTGCTGCTCACCTCCGACAACGAGGGCATGCCCGTCAGCCTCATCGAGGCGGGCCAGGCCGGCGTCGCCGTGGTCGCCACCGACGTGGGCAGCGTGGCCGAGGTGGTGCGGAGCGGCGAAACCGGGCTGCTGGCCGCGCCGGACGTCGCGGAGCTCGCCCGTCATACCGTGCGGCTCCTCAAGGACCCCGGGCTCCGCCGCGACATGGGTCAGCGGGCCCGCGCCTGGACCATGCGCCGGTTCGGAGCGGGACGCCTGATCGCCGACACCGACCGCCTGTACGCCGAGATCGCCGTGGCGCGCGGCTGGTGGCCGCCGTCCGTGGCGGACGACGCCGCAGCAGACACGACCGCAGCAGAAGGAGAGGGTGAACGCACGTGAACGTTGTTGTCACCGGCGGAGCAGGATTCATCGGAGCGAACCTCTGCCGCCGGCTCACCGCGGGCCGGACCGACCATCACGTCACCGTCCTGGATGACCTCAGCACCGGCTCGGCGGCGAACCTGGACGGGGTCGCCGCCGAGTTCGTCGACGGCAGCGTCCTGGATGCCCGCCTGCTCGACGACGTGATCTCCTCGGCGGACGTGGTCGTCCATCTGGCCGCCCGCCCTTCCGTGCCCCGCTCCCTGGCCGATCCCGTCGCCAGCCACGAGGCCAATGCCACGGGCACGGTGCGTGTGCTGGAGGCGTGCCGCCGCCGCGGCGTTCACGTCGTGGCCGCCTCGTCCTCGTCCGTTTACGGGGACTCCGCGGAGTTGCCGAAACACGAGGCGCTGCCCACGCTCCCGCTCAGCCCGTACGCCGCCAGCAAGGTCGCCACCGAGGCGTACACACTCGCCTACGGGGCGGCGTACGGTCTGCCGGTGCTCGTGCTGCGTTTCTTCAACGTCTACGGCCCGCTGCAGCCCCCGGCACACGCCTATGCCGCCGTCATCCCGGCGTTCGTCGACGCCATGCTGCGCGGGCGGCCGGTGACCATCTTCGGTGATGGCCTGCAGACGCGAGACTTCACGTACGTCGGCACCGTCGTCCGTGTGCTGGCGGACGCGGTGGAACACTCGGTCAGTTGCCCCGGGCCGGTGAACCTCGCCTTCGGCAGTCGCGTGTCGCTCCGTCAACTCGTCGAACAGCTCGCCGTCGTCGTCGGGTCGCCGCCCCGGGAGATCCGGTACGAGGCGGCCCGTGCGGGCGACGTTCGCGACTCCCAGGCGGCCGGCGGCCTGCTGCGGCGACTGTTCCCCGACGTCACTCCCGAGCCTTTGGACACGGGGCTGATGGAGACGGTTCGGTGGTTCCGCGGGCTCCCCGGGTACGTGCCTGATCCGAGAGCCTCGGTCGCTGGCTACGGAGCGGCCGGCGCGGGCGCTGCGGCGGCACCCGACGGTCCGCCCGACCGGGAACCAGCGGGCCCACCGCCGGAAGCATGATCAGCAAGCCGACGATGGTGGCGGCGGCCATGGCGGCGCCGCTGAGCGCGATGACCGGCGGCACGCCGGTCAGCACCAGCGCGGTGAGACAGCCAAGCGTCGCGACCCCGCACAGGAGCAGCACGGCCCGCGGCACCGTCAGACCCACGCGGCGCAGCCGGTGGGCGGCGTGGTCGGTGCCGCCCCGTAGCAGCGGTTGTCCCGCCATGCGGCGGGAGAGCATGACAAGGACGGTGTCCACGGTGGCGATCAGGGTGGCCAGCCACACGCCGAGGAGCCCGGTCGCGCCGTCGCCGCCGCCGTGGAGCACGACAGCGGCCGAGGACAGGGTGAAGCCGAGGAAGAGGGAGCCCGCGTCACCGAGGAATATCCGCGCCGGATGCCAGTTGTGACCGAGGAATCCCAGGCACGCTCCGGCCAGGGCGGAGGTCACGATCACGAGCCCCTCTTCGCCCCCGGACAGCGCGGTCCCGCAGAGGAATCCGCCGCTGATCGCGCACAGCGACGCGGCCGCGCCGTCCGTGTTGTCCAGCAGGTTGACGGCATTGGTGGTGAAAACGATCCACGCCACGGCCAGGGCCGCGTCGATCCCGCCCCAACCGGTGAGCTCGGGGCCGCCACCCGCCGCCACCACCACCGCCGCCGCGGGTATTTCGACGCCCAGCCGCAGACGGGGGCTGAGCGGGCGCACGTCGTCGACGAGGCCGAGCACGGCCACGGCCGCGGCGGCGCCGAGGAGGACCCCCAGTGACGGGTCGAGCAGGCCGCCGGCGAGCGCGGTGCCGGCACCGATGGTGAGCGTGGCCACTGCGACCGCGACGCCGCCGAGGTACGGCGTCGGCGCGGCGTGCGCTTTCCGGATGCCGGGGCGGTCGGTCAGGTGATGGCGGAGAGCGAGGCGCCGCAGCGGCTCCGTCATCAGCACCACGCCCAACAGGGCGGCGCCGGCGGTCGCCGCGGCGAGCGAGGCGCTCATCTTCCGCCCTCCGCGACCGGGGCCGTGGGAGTGGCCGGACTTCGCCGGCCGGGGACACCCGGCGCATCCGCCGGTTCGGTGCTGCCCTGCTGCTCTCGTGCCTCAGCGAGGGCGTCCGCCATCACCTCGTCCAGGGAGTGCCGGGGCTGCCATCCGGTCAGCTCGCGCAGCTTCGTGGTGTCCGGCAGTCTGCGTTCCATATCCTCGAAGCCCGGCCCGTACGCCTCGCCGTAGGAAAGCTGTCGCACCGCTGACGCGCTCCCGGCCTTGGCGATCACCCGTTCGGCGAGCTGACCGACGGCGATTTCCTCCTCACCTCCGATGTTGAACGTCTCCCCGTCCGCCGCCGGGTTGTCCAGCAGGAGCAGCAGCGCCGCCACCGCGTCGGCAACGTGCAGGAAGCAGCGCCGCTGCCGGCCGGTGCCGTGGACGGTCAGGGGCTCGCCGGCTACCGCCTGGCGGGCGAAACGCGGGACGACCATGCCGTAGGCCGGGCTCTGCCGGGGGCCGACGACGTTGAAGAACCGGACGATGGTGGTCTTCAGACCCCGCTCACGGTGGTAGAGGTTGGCGAGTACCTCGTCCACGGCCTTCGCGGTGCTGTACGACCACCGGGCAACCGACGGGCTGCCAAGGATGCGATCGGCCATCTCGTCGAGCGCGCCGTGTGAGTTCTTGCCGTAGACCTCCGACGTGCTCGCCACCAGAACCCCGCAGCCGTGGCGATGCGCCGCGTCGATGACGGTCTCGGTGCCTCGGATGTTCGTGACGAACGACGTCAGCGTCTGTTCGATGATCAGCTTGACCCCGACGGCCGCGGCAAGGTGCACCACGGCGTCACATTCTTGTGTCAGCGTGTCCACCAGCGGGGCGTCGAGCACGGAGCCGCGAACGAACCGGAATCCGCCGTGCTCCATGGCCGCCGCTAAGTTCTCCGCGCGCCCGGTGGAGAGGTTGTCGAGTACCACCACCCGCCTGCCCGCCGCCAGCAGGGCATCGACGAGATGAGAGCCGATGAAGCCGGCCCCGCCCGTGACCAGGTACGTCGTGCGGTAATTCATATAGCTGCCACTCCGCCCTCTTGGGGAATTGTCGAGTCACCCAATTGTCGCATCTGGCGGAGAGATGACCCCTCGGCATTTTCGGAAATGCACCCGGTTCCTTAGTAAGAGTGAACCTCGGTTCCCGGCCGAGTAGTTGGGCCATCTCGCGCGCATACAATCCAAGGAAATCACGCGGGGACTGGTGGCATTATAGTATTTTCGGAGGGTGGGTTGTTGTGTATAGCGGCAGGCAGGGCAGGCGGCAGCAGCTGGTGGTCGTCGGGCAGGGATATGTCGGACTTCCCCTGGCCGTACGCGCCGTGGAATGCGGATTCACCGTCATCGGGCTCGACACCGACCCGCTGCGGGTCAAGCACCTGGAGTCCGGTGATTCGTACGTCGAAGATGTCAGCGACGCCAGGCTGGCGGCCGCGCTCGCCACCGGCCACTACCATCCGACGACCGACCACGACAAGGCCGCCGACTTCGACGTATGCACGATCAGCGTGCCGACGCCGCTACGCGATGGCGTCCCCGACTTACGCCACGTCCAGCGCGCGGGCCTGAACCTGGCGCCCCACATCACGCCGGGCGCCACCGTGATCCTGGAGTCGACCACCTACCCGGGCACCACGGAGTGCCTGCTGCGGCGGCTGCTGGAGGACGGCAGCGGCCTGCAGGCCGGCCCCGACTTCCACCTCGGCTACAGCCCCGAACGGATCGACCCCGGCAACTCCCGCTGGCGCCTGGAGAACACCCCCAAGGTGGTCGCCGGTATCGATGCCGCCTCGCTGCGCAGCATCGAGCGCTTCTACAGCCGCCTCGTGGAGCGCACCGTGCCCGTGGGCTCCTGCCGCACCGCCGAGCTGTGCAAGCTGCTGGAGAACACCTTCCGGCACGTCAACATCGCACTGGTCAACGAGCTGGCCATGGTCTCCAGATCGCTGGACGCCGACATCTGGGAGGCCATCGAGGCCGCCGCGACCAAGCCGTTCGGATTCATGCCCTTCCGCCCCGGCCCCGGCGTGGGTGGGCACTGCCTGCCGATCGATCCCTGCTACCTGTCCTGGCAGGTCAGGCGCCTGCTGCAACGGGAGGTCAGGACCGTCCAGTTGGCAAACGAGATCAACGGCGCCATGCCCGACCACGTCGTGGCACGGATCAGCCGGGGACTGAACGCGCGCGGCAAGCCGGTCAACGGCTCCCGCGTCCTGCAACTGGGCCTGGCCTACAAGAAGAACACCGGCGACATCCGCGAGTCGCCGGCCCTCGCGCTGGCACGGTCCCTGGTCGGGCTCGGCGCCCGGGTGGTCGCCGCGGAACCGCACACCGACCTTGCGCTGCTGCCTCAGGACATCACCCGCGTCGAGCTGACCGAGGACGAACTCCGCGCGGCCGACGTGGTGGTGGTCGCCACCGACCACGACGCCTTCGACTACGCGCTCGTCGAGCGGGCCGGGGCGTATGTGTTCGACACGCGCAACCGGTGCCGCCGCGGTGAGCACGTCGAGGTGCTGTAGGACGTGCCCGGCGGATCATCGGGCACCGCTCCGGTACGGCCCTCGCGGGCGCGAGTCGCCGGCATCCCGCGCCCGTGGCTGCCACGCCGGTGCCACCTCGCCGCATTCGCCTCGCTCAGCGCCGCCGGCCAGGCCGAGTCCGTGCTGTCGTTCGTCACCACCGCCGTGCTGGTCCGGGTCGCCGGTCCGGCGGAGGCGGGGCAGGTGTTCTTCGCGCAGTCCCTGGCGACGGTCTGGTTTCTGGTGTGTGACCCGCGCATGGAGGACGCCATGCAGCACTTCGTGCCCGCCGCGCAACGGGGGGGCCGTGGCCGGGGTACCAGGCTCTACCACCGGTTGCTGCGGGTGGACATCGCGACGGGCGCGGTGGCCACGGTCGTCGGCGTGGCGATCGTGATCGCCGGCGCCGCTTCCGGACGGCTTCCCGACGAGCAGGGAACGTTCCTGGTGCTGGCGGTGGTGGCCGCGGGCACGGCCACCCCCTCGGGCAGTGCGTCGGCCGGCTACGCCCTCGCCGACCGGCTGTCCCGGCTCGGCCGGATACGCGTGGCGCTGGCCCTGGCCGGGTGCGCGGTGACGCTGCTGGCTCTGCTGGCCGCCGGGCCGGCCGGCTACCTGGCAGCAGGCGCGGTCTCGAGCCTGGCGGCCACGGTGCTGCTCACCGCCGACGCCTGCCGCCACATGCGCCGGGCCTGTGGGGTTCCTCGCGGCGGAGTCGGTGGCGGAGCCGACAGGAGAGGTGATGAAGGGGACGACGCCCGGCTGCCCGCGGGCCTGGTCCCCTTCGTGATGAAGAGTTCGGTGACCGCGTCGGTGGCCGTGGCCGCCGAGAACGGCGTCTCGCTCCTGGCCGGGCTGCTCGGCGGGCCAACCCTCGTGACGTACCTCAAGGTCGTCGCCGCGCCCGGCCGCCTCCTCGCCAGCGTTGTCAACCCTGTGTCCGCGCAGCTTCACCCGCGCCTGGCGCGGGCACGCGCCGGTGGGCGCCCCGCGGCGGTGATGCGTGACGCGCTCCGCGCCAGCGCGGTGACGTCCGCCGTGGGCGGAGCCGGCGTGGTGGTCGCGGTCCCCCTGTGCGGTCCGGTGCTCGGTCTCGTTTACGGCCCGGCGTACGCGGCATTGGCCACGCCCGCCGTGGTGCTGCTGGCCGCGGCCGCGCTGCGGGGCGCGGTCGTGTGGGGGAAGGTGCTGCCGTCGGCACTGGGCCGCCCCGGTGTCCGGCTGGTGTTTGTGACAGCCGAGGGCCTGGGTCTGCTGGGTGTGCTGGTCGTCGCGGTCCGGAGCTGGTCCGGCGCCTCGGCTGTGACCGCCGCCTTCGCCTGGGGCTCGCTGTGCCTGGTGGTCTTCAGCACCGCCGGCTGGTTCGCCGCTCTGCGGTCTCTCGTCAGGGCGATGCCCCCGCCGCGTGGCCCGGCGGAGCCGAGCCGCGACCGGTCGACGGGGGATTCCCCTCCTTGAGCGGCCCGTTACCGCACGGCGCGTCGTCCGCCCGGCCAAGAGCCAGGCCGGCGTAGACGAAGAACAGCAGCGTCAGCATGGAACCGGCGAAGAACGTCATCTCGGAGAGGGACATGGCGAGCACGGCGACCGTGAACAGCAGGGGGGCGTCGCTGCGGGCGGCGCGCAGTGAGCCCAGCAGCGCGACCAGAAACAGGGTCAGCAGCAGCAGGCCCGGGACTCCTGTGAAGGCGAAGACGCTGATGAACAGGTTGTAGGGCAGGACCTCCTCGGGAGTGTCCGACAGGTGCTCCCTGAGGTACTCCATGGACGAGACCTCCCCCCAGCCGCTCCCGAAGACGGGGTTGGCCATGCCGTCGCGAATCCCGTTGCCGATGCTGTGTACCCGGTATCCGACGCTGTCCGCGTTGAGGCCGAACCGCTGGGACACCGAGTCGACGATCCCGAACCCCAGCACCGTCATGCCCAGGAGGACGGCGACGAGCCGGACCGGCGACGGCCTCGGCATCCGCCAGACGACGAGCATGACGGCGGCGGCGAACCACACGCCGCGGGTCTGCGTCAGCAGGATCCCGCCCAGCAGAGCCGCGGCGACCACCCAGCGGCCGGTGAAACGGAGTTCGCCGCTGAGCAGGGGACACAGCGCGGCCAGCAGCAGCATTCCGGTCTGCGCCGGATCGCCGATGTCCAGGCCTACCAGGCGGGCCTGCCCCTGAAGCACGCCGCCGGCGAGGTTGACCAGGGCGTAGCAGAGGACCACGCCGTAGACCACCCGCCGCTCGGTGCCACCGCGACGCGACAGTGCCATGAACGCCGCTGCGTAGACAGCGATCCGCAGCAGGGGTGTCGCCGACGCCCCGGCGATGGCCGTGGCCAGGAGTGACCAGGCCAGGAAGAGCACCAGGGACGGGCCGACGAGCCGGCGCGCCGCTCCCTGACCCTCCTGGCGTGAGAGCGCCGGCACGCGCACCAGATACATCAGCAGCAACAGGTCGCTGGCGAGCAGCGGCCCCACCACCGGGGACATGAGCGCGGTGGTGCCCAGCCCGTGGACCATCACGACGGCCGCCGCCAGCAGCACACCGGGCGGCAGCAGCAGAGCCGCGGCGACCGCGACCGCCCCGACCAGGGGAACCACCCCCCACCCCGCGTCACCCCCCGCCCGGGCCGCCTCGGACTCCGGCGACGCCAGCAGACCGGAGACCAGATCACCGTGCGCGGCGATGCCGTACGTGAGCAGGAGCAGGCCGGCCGCCACGCCTGCCAGCGGCAGGACGCCATCCCGGGACGGGCTCCGCATCACACGATGTCGCACGGTTCCTCCCCCTGCGCATCCGACGACGACCGCGCTCAGTCTGCCGCGAAGCGTGCACGGAAGGGCCCGCAAGCGGATTAGATACTTCTTTCAGGTGAATTTGACGCATCATCACCCATATGGCTCCATGCCATGTCACTCTGATGACAGAGGGCGACAGCTCGACTCCGGGAGTCTGTATGGACGGCAGTGCGGAACCGGCCGCGCCCCCCCCACGGCGGCGGGTGCTGCGGCTGGAGCACGTGGCGGACCATCTCATTCCCGCGCTCGTCGAGATGGAACGACGGGCCCACCAGGCAAGCAGCCACTACGACGACGAGCCGTGGCGGGCGGAGAACTTCACCCGCGCGCTGCCCGGCAAGCGAGAGCTGAGCCTCGTCGCCGTGGTTCGGGGCGGGCCGGTCGGTTTCCTCATCGCCTCCCGGCAGCAGCACGGGGCGCACATCCACCGGTTGGCCACCGACCCGGGCCACCGGGGCACCGGCACCGCCTCCCAGCTGCTCGACCACTTCCTCGCCGAGGTCCCCGGGACCGTGACCGTCGTCTGCGACCCCCGCAACAAACCGGCGCTCTCGCTCTACGAACGCGCGGGATTCCGCGTTACCGGCAGCACACCGGCCGGGAAGTCCGCGCTGGCGCGCCCGGGCCCGGCCCGTGCCGCCAGGACGTCGGCAGAACGGTGAGAGGACACCACGATGGTCTGCAGTAACCCGGCATTCGAGCGGAGCCTCTTCGTAGGGGCCCACCTCGACGACATCGAGCTCGCGGCCGCGGGCACCGCCGCCCGCCTGGTCCAGGCCGGGGCGCTGGTGCGCTTCCTGGTGATGAGCACCTCCGCCTACACCGCGTACGACGGAAGCCGCTGCCGCGAGGCCGGCGTGGCGGTGGCGGAGGGGAAAGAGGCCGCCATGACTCTGGGCGTGAAGCAGCTCGACATCCTGGAGTTCCCGGCCAAGGACGTGGAGAACCACTCGACCGTGGTGGAGGCCATCAACGAGGTCGTCGACGACTTCAGACCCACCCTGGTCTTCACCCACTGGCCGTTCGACACGCACCGGTCCCACGCCAACACAGCGCTCGCCACCCTCGCCGCCGGCAGGTACTACAACTCCATCGTCATGTACGAGCCGATCACGCCCGCCGGGCGTAGCTACGTCGGCTTCCGGCCCCAGCTGTACGTCAATATCGACGGCACCGTCGAGCTGAAGCTCCGGGCGTTGCGCCAGCACCGGTCGGAGTACGAGAAGTACGGCGGGGAGAAGTGGATCGAGGGCGTCGAGGCCCGCTCCCGCTACCGGGGCTACGAGATGGGCGCCCGGTACGGCGAGGCATTCGAGATCTCCCGCATGGAAGCCCTGATGTGACGGGGGGCAGCATCGTGAGGGTCACCATCCATCAGCCCGAGCACCTGCCATGGCTCGGCCTCCTCGCCAAGGTGGCCGCCTGTGATCTGTGGATCGTGCTCGACTCGGTCCCGTACCGGAAGAACTACGTCCAGAACCGCAACCGGGTCCTGCTGGACGGGCGTCCCACCTGGCTGACCGTTCCCGTGTCCGCACCCCTCGGCACCCCCATCCACGAGGTGCGGATCTACGAGGTGCCGCACTGGCGGCGGCGCTACCGGGGACGGCTGACGCAGGCGCTCGCCGTCACCCCGGGGGCGAGGCGCATGAGCCCTGTGCTGGAGCTGCTCGACGCGGCACCCGTCGGCGGCCACCTGGCCGACCTCAACCTCGGCCTCGCCGACTGGCTGCTCGGCCAGTTCGGCGTCACGGTCCCCCGCGTGCGCGCCTCCGGGCTCCGGGTGCCCGGGACCCGAAGCGAGCTGCTGGTCAACCTGTGCCGGGAGGTGGGCGCCGACGAGTACCTCTCGGGTCCCTCCGGACGGGAGTACCTGGACCTGCCGGCCTTTGCCGAGCAGGGCATCACCGTGAGATTCTTCGACTTCGGCCACCCCGCGTACGACCAGGGCGACGCGCCGTTCGTCCCCTGCCTCTCGGCGGTCGACGCCTGGGCGCGGCTGGAACCGCCCGAACTGCCCCCGCTGCTGTCCCACTACAGGCTCAGCCCCTCATGACCGCCCAGCATCCTCCGCACAGGCTCACGGTCGTGACGTTCTCCGCCGCCCGGCAGCCGAACGTCACCGTCTCCAAGGACTTCAGCACCTGGGAGGCGCTGGGCGAGCAGCTCGGCCGGGCACACTGCGTCTGGGCGGGCCCGCCGCTGGATTTGCGGCGCGGATCGCTGCACGTCGTCAGGCGGCCGCGCCGGCCCGGCATGCGCTCGCTGGCATGGGTGGCCGGGGCGGTCGCGACCGGCACGCGGCTCGCGCGCGCCGCCGCCCGCCAGGGAGAGGTCGTGGTGCTCAACGGCGCCGAGCCGTGGGGGTGGCTTGCCGCGTGGCTGGTCTCGCGCCGCGTCAGGCGTCCCTGGCTGATGGACGTGCACGGCGACTACCTCGGGCTGCCCGTCGCTTCGCTGGGACGCCGGCGCCGGGCGGTGCTGCGCCGGGCCGTCGTGGTGTTCGCCCGGCGCAGCACCGCCCGCCGCGTCGTCGCCCGGTCGATCGCCGACGCGCTGCGGCGACGCGGCATCTCTTCCGTCCTGATCCCCTCCCGGCTGCTTCCCGACTGGGAGCAACCCCTGCCGCGCGCCCGGCCGCCGCTGGCAGATCCCTCCGCTCCCCGGCTGCTGGCGGTGGGCCGGCTTCACCCGTCGAAGGGGTACGACCTGCTGCTCGCCGCTGTCGCCGAACTCGTCGCGACACTGCCCGGCCTGCGGCTGCGCATCGTGGGGGACGGGCCGCTCCGGGGCGCCCTCGCGCAGCAGGCCCACCACCTGGGGCTCGGCGGCCATGTGGCGTTCCTCGGCGCGCAGGGCGTGGCGGAGGTGCGCGAGGAGATGGCCGGCGCGGACCTCTTCGTCATCTCCTCGCGGGACGAGGGAATGCCGCGCACGCTGATGGAGGCCGCGGCCTCCGGCGTTCCCGTCATCGCCACCTCGGTCGGCGGCATCCCGGCGGCCACCGAGGGCTGGGAGAGCGTGACCCTGGTCGACCCCGAGCCGGCGGACATCGCGGCGGGCGTGCGCCGCGTCCTCGGATCTCCGTACAGCGCCGGGCAGCTGGAGGCGGTGCGTCGCCGCGCCCTCGCGACGTACGGCTTCGAGACCAACATCGCCATGCTGGCCACTCTCTTCCGTTCCGTGGCCGCTGCGCCGTCCACTTCAGACTGACACGGAGGGAAACACCAGAACATGAGCCATAACAATGCGAGGCGGGCGGAGATGCTCCGCCGATGGGTCAGGCAGGCGGGCGTGAGGCCGGTCGCCTCGGTGCTGAGCGGGCATCTGGCGATGCGCGCTCTGGGGGCGGGCATCCGCCGGTGTACCCCGCCGGGCATCGCGGACTTCACTCGCTCCGGCGGCGAGCTGGCCACGTCGGCGGCCGAGTTCCTAGCGAGCCTGGGATGGCAGCCGAGTCAGGTCGCCGAGGTGCTCGGCGAGTACCGGGAGGTCGCCGGGCACCTGGCTGCCCGCTACGCCGAAACGGAGCTGTACTACCCGAGGACCCACGGCGTCGAGGCCGAGACCAGCGCCGCGCTCTACGGTCTCGGCAGGCTCCTTCGGCCGGGATGCGTTGTGGAGACCGGGGTCGCCGACGGCCGCTCCTCCTGGCTGCTGCTCGCCGCCCTGGAACGCAACGGGGCAGGCGTGCTGCACAGCTTCGACGTCAACGCCACCGCCGGCCGCCTGGTGGCCCACCACCCCCGGTGGCAGCTGAAGATCCTCAGCACCGCGTCACCCGAGACCTCACTGAGACAGGCGCTGGCACGCATCGGGGAGATCGACCTGTTCTTCCACGACAGCGACCACATGTACCTGCCGCAGTTGTTCGAATATGGCGAGGCATGGCCCCGGATGACCCCGGGCGGGGTGCTCGCGAGCGACGACGTGAACTGCAGCAGGGCGTTCACCGACTTCTGCGCGGCCAAGAGCCAACGCCCCGCGTTCCTCTTCGACTCCAGGAAGATCAGCGGTGCGGTGCGCCTGGCCGCGGCGCCGCAGCCGCGTGCCGAGAACCCACAGCCGGTGGGCTAGGCCGATGGGACGGATGCCCAGGACTCAGCAGGAGGCGCGTCCCCGGCTGGTCTACGTCGTGCCCCACCTGTCCGAGACCGAGTCCGAGCACTTCGCGCACATCCCGGCACTGCTCGCCGCGCTCGGCGAGCGGATCGACGTCGTGGCAGCCGTCGAACGGGGCGCACCCCCCACCCGGCTGCCCGGGGTGCGCCTGCTGCTGCGCGTCCCCGGCCGGGGCCGGCTCGGCCGGGCGCTGGGCACGGCTCTCACGATCCACCGCTGCGCCCGCGCGGGCTATCGCACCTACTTCCTGCGCTACTCCACCCTGTTCGTGATCATCCTCATTCTTACCCGCCCGCTCTACCGCCACCGCATCCTGCTGTGGCGCAGCGGCCTGCCCGACGTGCGGGGGCCGGAGCAGCGCAAGACCCTCGGGGACCGGGCCCACGACGTCGTCAACCGGGTGACGGCACGGCTGGTGCACTGCCTGGTGACCGGTCCGGAGACGATGGTCCCCCTCATGGCCGGGCTCTGGGGGGTACCGCCTCACCGGATGAGGCTGCTGTACAACGACGTGGACGCGCAGCGGTTCGCGCCGCTGGATGAGGGGGAACGGGCGAGGGCCCGCGCCCGGCTGGGGTGGGGCGAGGCCGAGTTCGTCCTGCTCTTCGTCCACCGGCTGTCGTACCGGAAGGGCGTTCGGCTCCTGGCCCCGCTGCTCGCCGCCGTCAGTTCGGCCGTCGAGGACCAGGTGGACACGTCTGCGGCCGAATCCGCATCCGGGGTCCGTGTCCGCCTCGTCGTGGCCGGGGACGGGCCCGAGCGTGCCCGGCTGGCGCGGCAGGCCGCCGACCCCGCGCTGGGGGGGCGGATGTCGCTGCTGGGGGCGGTGCCCAATCGGGACCTGCCCGAGTTGTACACGGCGGCCGACTGCGTGGTCATGCCCAGCTACGAGGAAGGTTTTCCGCGCGTGCTGCTGGAGGCCATGGCCTCCGCCACCCCCGTGGTGACGACGGACGCCGGCGGATCCGCCGACGTCGTCGGCGCCGGCTACCCGTACGTGGCGCCGGTCGGCGACCTCGACGCGCTCGTGGGCCACGTGTGCGCCGTGGCGTCCGCCGCCCCGGCGGAGCGGCGGGCACTGGGACGGCGGCTGCGGGCCCGAGCGGAGTGCGAGTTCTCCCCCCAGCGCGTCGCCGCTATGCTCCACGACCTGCTGTGAGGGCCGGACACCGCGCGCGCCGGTTGGGTCGGCGGGCGCGGCCCTGCCGCGACCGGGGATCCAGCGCGATGTCCGGGCGACTCGCCGTAGTGTGCCCCGACGTCGAGAAAGACCCGCATGGTCCTGACTCCTCTACGCGGTCCGGGAGGACAGCCAGGCCCATTGGCGTTCGACGCCCTCTCGCAGGGCTACCGAGGGCCGGTAGGCGAGGAGCGTGCGGGCCTTGGAGAGGTCGGCGGCGGTGGTGCGCACGTCACCCGCCTGCTCCTCGTCGGCCGTCACAGGGACCTCCTTTCCGGTGACGTCGGCGACGTGCCGCAGAACCTGGCGCACCGTCACACTGTCTCCGCCGCCGACATTGACCGCCTCGGCGGTGGCGGGCGCGACGGCGGCCGCGATGGTCGCCTCGACGGCGTCGGTGACGAAGGTGAAGTCCCGGCGCTGTCGCCCGTCCCCGTACAGCACCAGCGGCTGCCCTGTGAGCACCGCGCTGAGCATGCGCCCGATGGCCATGTCCGGCCGCTGCCGGGGACCGTAGACGGTGAAGTAGCGCAGCGCGACCACGCTGGTCGGGCTCCCCGGCGCCAGCGCGTAAGCGAGCGCGAGCCGCTCCGCGGCAAGCTTGGTGACGCCGTACGGCGAACTCGGGGCCGTGATGCCATCCTCGCGCAGCGGGCCGGTACCGGCCGTGTCGCCGTAGACGCTGGAGGAGGAGGCGAGGACCAGGCGGGGTACGCCGAGCGACTGGGCGGATTCCATCAGCCGCTGCGTGGCCAGCACGTTGCAGGCCAGGTAGTCGCGGAAGGCGTCTCCCCACGACGGCCGGACACCGGGAAGGCCGGCGAGATGGAAGACGGCGTCCGCGCCCTCCAGCCACCGCTTCAGCCCGTCGGTGACCAGGTCGCCGGAGGCCAGCCGGAAGGCGGGCTCACCGAGTGCGTCGCGGAGGTTCCGCGCCGCCGCGTCGTTGGTCTGGGGGGAGCGCCGGTCGATGCCGAGGACGGTGACCCCCCGCCGCAGCAGGGCATCCACCAAGTGGGATCCGATGAAGCCGGCGGCGCCGGTGACGACCGCGCGTTCGATGCGACGCGCGGGGCTTGTTGTGCTCATCACTATGTTCCTTTCATTGCCTTGCCCCCACCTGGAGTCGATCCCGCACCCAGTCCATGCGGTGCCGCGAGACGGCCAGCACGTCGGGTCCTTGAGCGGGCGCGCGGGATGCCGGCGTCAGCTCGTTGCGGTCCGGGTCGTAGAGCGCCAGGTCGTAGCCCTGGTCGTCGAGCCATCCGAGGAGCCGCGCGCGGGAGGATCCGTAGCGGCCGAGGAACCGGTCCACGAACTCGACCATCCACACCGCCGGCTGCCCACGCGTCATCAGCCGGGTGGCGCCGAGGAGGGCCTGGTGCTCGGCGCCCTCCACGTCGAGCTTTCCCATGGCGAACGGCCGCTCGGGCAGCACGTCGTCGAGGCGCCGGACGCTCACCTCCGGCCCGGTGGCCTCGTCGGCCTCGCTCCGGATGCGGGAGCCGACGCCGTTCAGTACGAACGGCACCCGGCCCGGCTCCGCGCCGATCGCCACGTCGTGGACGGTGACCCAGTCCAGTTGGCTCGCCCGGACGTTGTCCCGGAGGCGGTCCAGGTAGGCCGGGACCGCCTCGAAGGCGTGCACCGCCCCGGTGGGGCCCACGAGCTTGGCCGCCAGCAGGGTGAACATGCCCTCGTTGGCGCCACCGTCGATGAAGCCGTCGCCCGGGCGGAGGAAGCGCGCCATGAAGGTCATCTCCTCGTAGTCCGGCAGCCCGCCGAAGTAGAGGAACCGGCCCACCTGGGAGCTGTCCCGGTACGCGCGGAACGGCATGCCGCCGTACACGCTCAGGTCGAACGGCCGCCCGATGAGCCGCTTGTACGCCTGCCATCCGGTCATGGCGGCCAGGGCGCGGACCCGGCGCCCGCGGTTGGCGGGGTGGTTCCAGATCATCCTGATCATGCCCTGGACGGTGGTGGGCATCTGCCGGCTCCGTTTCCTGGCTGGACGGGTGGGGACGCGCGTGGGCGGCCGGCGGCCAACTCCCTGTAGAGGTCCTCGAACCACACGGCGGTCGAGGCCATGTCGACCACGGCGGCGTTCTCACGGGCCCCCGCCCGCAGCCTGCGGTGGGTGTCCGGGCTCATCGCCTCGAGAATCCCGGCGGCCAGGGCCTCGGCCGACTCCGGCTCGGTGAGGATGCCGTTGTGCCCGTGGCGCACCAGGTCGGGCACGCCGCCCACGGCGGTGCACACCGCCGGCACGCCCGCGGCGAGCGCCTCCATGATCACCACGGGCAGAGCCTCGTGGTGTGAGCTGAGGACCACCAGGTCGGCACAGGCCGCGAGCCGTCTGGCGTTCGCCACCTGGCCGAGGATGCGGACCCGCTCGCCCAGCCCGCGCCGCGCGATGTCGCGGGCGACCGCGGTGCGCAGTTCGCCCTCGCCGGCCAGGAGGAACACGGTGTCGGGTCGCCGGCGCACCACCCGGTCGGCGGCTCTCACCAGCAGTGAGTGGTTCTTGATCCAGGTGAAGTTGGCGACGCAGACCACGGCGAACGCCCCGTCCGGCACGCCGAATTCCGCGCGGGTGGCTGCCGCCCGTTGCGCCCAGTGCCGCTGCTCGGCGAGGTTGACTCCGTGCACTCTGCTGACGAGGTGCCGGGCGCCGCGGGTGGTGGGGGCGCCCGTCACGAGCGGGGAGACGGCCACCGTGACGTCGTCCAGACCGATCGTCAACCGGTTGAGGAGGGCGGTGGGCCACCGCAGGTGGACGCTGTGCATGGTCGACACCAGCCGGGGCCGGTGCGGCAGCAGCCGGACGCAGGGCCGCAGCAGGCTGGCCGGCAGAGGTGAGTGGATGTTGACCACGTGCGGCCGCAGCCGTCGCACCGTCGACGCCAGACGCAGGTAGGGGGCGGAACCCCGCGCTGGGGACAGGGCGACCACCGGCACGCCCGCGTCACGCAGCTCGTCGGTCAGCCCGCGGGTGCGGGTGCGCAGGCACACCACGGTGTACGACAGGCCGTCCCGTGGGGCGAGGCTGAGCCGCTCGGTCAGCAGCACCTCCGCGCCGCCCACGTCGAGCGTCTTGATGACCTCGCAGACCCGCACCATTCCGGCTCACCCCTGACACAGCGGTCTGTCGGACGGGAGGGCCTGGTCTGGGCCGAAGTGGCGATGCCACTGTTCCAGCTGGGTGAGTGCCCAGATGCGGTCGGCGTGGTCGTGGCCTGCCTGGTGCTCGCGTAGCAGTGCGCGCACCGCCTGGGGGCGGAACAGGCCCCGGGACACCGATGTCGCGTCCGTGAGCAGGTCGTGGGTGAAGTCCCGCAGTTCACCGCGCAGCCAGTCGGCCAGCGGCACCCCGAAGCCGGCCTTGCGCCGGTGCAGGAGGGGGGCTGGCAGCCACGGCTCGACCGCTTTGCGCAGCAGGTACTTGGTCTGGCCGCCGCGCACCCGCAGCTCGTCGGGGAGTGCCGCCGCCCACTCCGCCAGGTGGTGGTCGAGCAGCGGCGAGCGGGCCTCCAGCGCATGGGCCATGGTGGCGAGGTCCACCTTCGTCAGCAGATCGCCGGGCAGGTAGGTGTGGATGTCCACCTCCATCAGCCGCCCGACGGTGCCCGTTGCCGTGGAGGAACGCCACGCCTCGGCGAGCAGCCCTTCGCTGTCCACGGCGATCTGGCCGCGCAGGGCGTCGGTGTACAGCGCCCTCTTCTGCTCGGCGGTGAAGCAGGACACGATGCGCCCGTAGCGGCGGTTGACGGGGTGGGCCAGCAGCTGGAGCACCCGGGCCACGTCGCGCGGCCGGGACCGGGGCCTGCTGTGTGCCGCCAGGCCGTCGCCGAGACGGCCCAGGCAGGCCCCCGCCGGACGCGGGAGGGCCAGCCGGCCGGCCCGGCGCATCAGCGCGTAGCGCCGGTACCCGCCGAACATCTCGTCGCCGCCGTCCCCGGTGAGCACCACGGTGACGTGCTTGCCGCTCATGCGCGCCAGGCAGAGGGTGGGCAGCGCCGAGGAGTCGGCGAACGGCTCATCGAAGTGCCAGGCGAGCGAGGGCAGGAACTCGCCCACCGAAGGGGTGAGGACCACTTCGTGGTGGTCGGTGTGGTAGCGGCGGGCCAGCGCGCGGGCGTAACCGCGCTCGTCGAAGGATGGCTCGGCGGACCCGACGCTGAAGGTCTTGACGCGGCCGGGCGACAGCATCGCCATCGCCGCCACCACGGCGGACGAGTCGATGCCGCCGGACAGGAAGGCGCCGAGCGGACGATCGCTGACCATGCGCATGCGGGTGGCCTCCAGCAGCAACGCGCGCAGCCGGTCGGCTTCCTCGTGCTCGTCCGTCGCGGGTCGGGGAGTGAAGTCCAGCCGCCAGTAGCGGCGCAGCACCGCGGTGCCGTCCTGCCAGATCAGTACGTGGCCCGGGGGTAGCTTGCTGACGCCCTGGTAGATCGACCAGGGGGCGGGAATGTACCCGAAGGTCAGGTAGTGGTGGAGGGCCACCAGGTCCGGCCGGCGGGGCATCTCGGCGTCCTGTGTGAGCGACTTGAGTTCGGAGGCGAACCGCAGGCCCTTGCCGTCGGTGCGGTAGTACAGCGGCTTCTTGCCGAACCGGTCGCGGCCGAGCACGAGGCGGCACCGGCGGCTGTCCCAGACGGCGAAGGCGAACATGCCGCGCAGGTGGCGCACCAGGTTCTCGCCGTACCGCTCGTAGAGGTGGACCAGGCACTCGGAGTCGGTGCGGGTAGTGAACCGGTGGCCTCTGCCCTCGAGTTCCGCCCGCAGCTCGGCGAAGTTGTACACCTCGCCGTTGAAGACGGCCACGACGCTGCCGCCCTCGTTGTAGACAGGCTGGTCACCGGTGGCGATGTCGATGACAGCCAGGCGGCGCATGCCCAGGCTGGCATGCGGCTCGTCGTGGAAGCCCTCCCCGTCCGGGCCGCGGTGATCGATGACCCGGCACATCCGGCGGCTGAGAAGCGGATCGACGCCCTCGGCCGAGACCGCGCCTGCGATTCCGCACATCAAACGTCCCTTCGCAAGTACCGCAGGGAGCATGTCCTAAAAATTCATTTATGATAGCTACTTATGGCTTAAACAAGGCTTTCGAGTGAAAAAATGGATGGAGCTGGCACGTTGTCCCGTGTCACCGGCGATAGTGCGGCGGTATGAGGATCACGCGGGTGAGCTACCGGATCCCTCCCGAGCCCGGTGGAATGGAACGTCACGTCGAACGCCTGACGCGTGAGCAGATCGCCGCCGGGCACCAGGTGTCGCTGGCGTTCCGGCACGGGGCATGCGTTCCGGACGGCGCGGCTCGGATACCCCTGCGGCCGTCTGCCACGTCCCGCGTGCTGGCCACGGTGTCCGACAGGCTGGCCACCGCGGCGGAGGCGGCCCTGGCCCTGCGAGCCGTGGCGGGCGGTTCGCACGGCCTGGACCTGGTGCACCTGCACGGCGACCACGTCGAACTCCTCGTGCTGGGACCGGCGTGCCGGCGTCTGGGCGTTCCCCTGTTCGTCACCGTCCATGCGACGCTCAGCGAACGCCACCGCCGGCTGGCCCGGCACGCGTTCGGGTACGCGGCCGGGTTCGTGGCGCTGGGCGGGGCAACCGCCGCCGACCTGATGGCGCGGGGCGTGGAGGCGCGGCGCATCCTCGTCATGTCCAGCGGACTCGATCTCTCCCGCATGCCGCCGCCCGTCCCCGCGTCCGCCCGCGAGCCCGGCCTGATCGTCACCGTCGGTGCCCTCAATCCGATGAAGGACCACGCCCTTCTGATCACGGCGTTCCGCCAGCTGAGCCGCGACCGCCCCGGACTTCGGCTCGTGATCGCGGGCGACGGCCCCGAACGCGACCGGCTCGCGCGGCTGGCGGCGGCGGGCCCCGGGGTGAAGCTGGCCGGCGCGCTGCCGCAGGAAGAGGTCTACAACCTCGTCGGGCGGGCGCAGATCTTCGTGCTCGCCTCCCGCAGGCTCGCCGGGAAGGGAGAGGGCGTGCCGACCGCCGCGTTGGAGGCACTCGCCCTCGGCACGCCGGTCATCGTCTCCTCCCACGCCACCCTCGACCCGGTCGTCACCAACCCGGCGGCGTACCGCGTCTTCGCGTCGGGCTCGGCAGCGGGGCTGACGGCGGCCGTGGCCAAGGTGCTTGACGAACCCTGCACGCGGGAGCAGATGGGCACGCTGGGCAGGCAGGCGGCCGAGACACTGGACTGGCCGAGAGTGGCCCGCCGAGTCGAGAAGTGGTACGAGACGTTGCTGCACTGAATGCCCCGATCCGGTTCTGCGGCCGCCCAAGGGGCAGCAGGTCAGCTCACACGGCAAGGGGCGGCTGCAGTGCGCGGCCGCCCCCGCTACGGCATCGGTCAGCAGACCTGGGCCGGGTCACTCACAGCCGAATCCCACCACCAGCACCGGCACGACCGCCAGCCCGTCGTCGCAGGTCCAACTGTCGGAGAGTGTATTGATGATGAAGGGGCCGTTGATCGTGCCCAGCGTCGGGGCACCGGCCGACGCGTCGCAGTCGAAGGCCGAGACGAGGCCGGCAGTCGTGGCCGTTTCCTCGCAGTCGTACGTCGGCACCTGCTGGGCCGGCTGGGCGGCGACCGCTGTGCCGGCGGCGGTGGCAGTCAGCGCCAGTGCGGCGACGGCACCGACGGCCAGGCACCGCGCGGAACGCCGTACCGTTCGCATTCTCTTCATTCCTAGTCAACTCCTGCTCGTGCGGGATCACTGTTGAGTACCGAGTGCGAGAATCCGGCTTTCCTTCCGGGAACCGGCACTCGCATTCAGCACGATCAGACTGGCCCCGATTGAATGTACATAAACAGGCGCGCTGCGGTGGCAAAGATGCGTTTACGGCAGCACGGGTTGCGGTTCGGCGCGAGCGGCCGCTGTGACGAGAACATGCCCTGGAGTGTCAGGATCGCGCCGGTGGTACATTTTCAGGTCACGCGCTCCGCTTTACGGGTGAGTTCGCACATCACCTATTGCGGCCCGGGCCCCCGTATGGAGTACTGGAACTGTCCCATCGGTGGGTCGCCATCAGCTCCGCAGTAACGGTGACTGGCGGCGCCAATTGCCCGTCAGCCGGTGCCAGCGTCAAGCATCGGTTGGTGCGGCTCATTCCTATCAGTCCATCTCGACTCCGGCGGCACCGCGCGCGCCCCGCAGGCATCCCGATCCGGGAATCCGGAAAACGCGAACTCGAATCTTGAGCAAAGGAGACGACCGAGCCCCCCGACGCCTCCGCCGGCGCGTGAGGGCCACTAATAAGCGGCCCCGGCCGACCCCCGCCCCCCGGCCGGCCGGGGCTCTCGAAGTCCCCCGGGGAGAGCACTCTGCCATTCGCGCGGAGCGCCCTTCCCGCGGCCGGAAAGCCGCATCGGAGTAACCGCATCATTTACCACGTGAAGTTCACTCAGCACAACATCGGATCAAGCCGATGACCGCAGCAATCCGGGTGGAGTTTCCGCGACGGGATGTCACCGAAAGGCGGCCTGACGGTAGACCGGCTGCCTGACGCGGCTCGCCCTGCAGCTCGGGGCGCAGGTGCGGCGCGCGGGTGGAGCTGCCCGCGCACACGTGATCGAGTCGGTTGCTGATCTTGTGGCACGGCTGGTTCAGTTCCCCACGGGGGATGGAGATGCGGAGGAACACGAGCTGGCGACCGCATAACAGTCGAGGCCCAGGTCGCGGCCGATGCCGCGCAGGAGGCGCCCCGACCTGCACGTTCATCCCTCCCTCCTGGGATTGCCGAGAGGCTGTGCCGATGGTGCCGAGCTGACGACTCCTGGGCGCTTGCCAACGCGTCGCCTTTCGTCGCGCCCTGCAGCACCTCTTCCCGCCGATACCGCATTTGAAAGGAATAACTAATTAGAAGGTGGATGCGGTGCGCGATGGAGCGTCTCCTTCTCAAATGCTACTTGCGCGCCCGTACATGCAGCCTCGAAGCCGGTTCACCTCCCTGCGCGGTTGCCCAATAAAATCTGATGCATGAGAATGATTGCGGGGAGTCTGGGATTCGGCCGCTTGGTCAAATTTCCTCGTTGAGTGTCGGCAGGTTCGTTACACTCAGAGGTTCTTTGAAAGGATGGAGATGGCTGCCCGTAAGCTTGTTTCTCGCCAGCCGAATCAGAGACTTGAGGCCCTGCTGCATGAGGCGGGGATCTCGAACGCCGGACTCGCTCGCCGAGTCAACACTCGAGGCAGCCAGCGCGGTCTCAACCTGCGTCACGACAAGACTTCTGTGAGCCGGTGGGTACGTGGTCAGCGTCCTCGGATCCGCACGGCCGTGATCATCAGCGAAGTACTCAGCGAGAAACTTGACCGTACCGTATCGCTGGACGAAATCGGCATGGCGTACGGAAAGAATCTGGCCAGCAACGTCGGTCTGAAGTTTGCGTCAGATCTGGCCGACGCCACCCAGGTGACGTGCGAGCTCTGGTCCTGCGATGCCGATCCCCGTGGCGTGGTCTTCGGGCCTACGGTGGCGGTCTCTACCCTGATCGGTCCCAGCCGCGACTGGCTCATCACAGGATGCGACGCCGAGGTCTCCCGTGAGGGCGGCTCGCAGGTGCACATTACTGACGTGGAGGCGGTACGGGAGACGACTCTGGCGCTGTCCAGCCTTGACCGCAGCTTCGGCGGCGGCCACACTCGCTCGCTTACCGTGCACTATCTGAACGCGTTCGTCTCCGGGCTGCTCACAGGCACGTACACGGAGGCGATCGGCCGCAGGCTCTTCGCCGCCGTTGCGCAACTCACCAAGCACACCGCCCTCATGACGGTGGACATCGGCCGTCCCAGCCTGGCGCAGCGTTACTACATCCAGGCGCTCCGCCTGGCCCAGGCGGCCGGCGACCGCGCGCTCGGTGGATTCGTGCTGGCCGACGGTATGGCCAATATCGCGCCGTTTCTTGGCCACCCGCGAGAAGTGGTGCCACTCGCCCTCGCTGCCCGTGGCGGCACCCGCAACCACTCGACCCCGACCTTGGAAGCGCTGTTTCACCTGGCGGAGGCGCGCGGGCACGCTCTGGTCGGCGAAGCACTCTCCTGCGAGAAGAGCGCGGACCTTGCTATCAAGACATTGGACGAGGCATCCTCGGACGGCGAGCCCGAGTGGCTTGCAGACTTCACCGCGGCGCACCTGGCCGACGGGCTGGCTCACTGCTACCGCGACCTGGGCCGTCCGGCGGAGTCGGCGCGCTGGGCGCTGGCAGCGCTTGATGGACTACCCCAGCGAGACGTGCGCCGTCGCGCCATCGATCTGCTGTTGCTCGCCACCGCACGAGCCGAGGCCGGCGAGGTGACCGAAGGGTGCCACCACGCCTTGCGCGCGATGGAGTTACTCGGCGGGTTGCGCTCTCACCTCGGCATGGAGTACCTGAGTGATTTCCGCCAACGCCTGAATCGCAGCCGAGACAGCGAAGCGCGGCGGGAGTTCGAGGATCAGGTGGCCAGCAGCGGTATGACGTTGAGCAGCGGACAACGAGGGGAGGCTCGGGCCGGAGAGACGGCCGTAGGCCGCTGGCACGCTGCCGACCCCGGACTCCTGGCTCAGACACCGGCCGCGAAGTAGCGGTCAGCGACTTTCAGGGCCGGCACCGCAGCGGGGCTTGCTGCGGCAGAGCCTTTGTCGGGGCGGCGGTAGAGGTGCGGGCGGGTGACGCCTGATCAGTCGACGAATTGCTGGACGGTGTAGCCGCCGGAGTCGTACATCTCCCCCGCCAGATGTATCTGGCGGGGGCCGAGTTCGGGCTTGTGGCGTCCGGCGCGGCCGCCGGCGCGGGTGGCGGTGACGGCGACCAGTGAGCGCACGAGGGCTGCGGGGAGGTGCGCGAGACGAGCACCCGGAGACGCCCATGAGCCCGACGACGGATGCGGGGGCGAGCACGCCGACCAGGTCGAGGACCGGCAGCGGGAGACCGAGTACGTTCTGTACCAGTGGATTTCCGATGGCCGGAGGGCGTGAACCGCCTGTCGTGGAGGCGCTGAGGTTCCGGCGCGGTGAAGGCGAAGACCTCAGGGGGACTCTGCAAAGGGTGCCGCGAGGAGTGTCCGCTCTGGACGACGGGCTCCGGGAACGGCTCGATCACGCCCCGGAGCCCGTCAGGTGTGCGGCACCCTCAGCAGGGAATCAGTCCCAGGCGTTCGGACAACCCTTCGGCGAGTGCCGCGAGGGTATGGTGCCGCCACACGAAGTTACCGGCCAGTCGCACGCCAAGGACCGGTTCGATGCGCGCCCGCACCTCGGTGGCCAGCAGCGAGTCGAAGCCCAGGCTGCGCAGCGGGGTCTGCGGATCGATGCGGGCGCCGAGCCGCAGTACCGCGCGGATGTGCTCGGCCAGAAACTCCTCCAACGCCTGTAGCTGGGCGGGTCCCGCAGGCATGGAGCGCAGCCGCTCCACCAGTTCCCCCGGGCTTCCCGCGTTTCCGCTCGAACCGGCGTCGTCGTCCGGCCTGACGAGCCTGAAGAAGTCCCTGCTCCAGCCGGCTCTGGGAATCCATGTCACAGGGTCTCCGGGAATGACCCCGGCCTGGGCGCTCCCGTGCTCCAGCAGTTCCTGCAGCGCCCGAAATCCCTTCTCCGTAGGGATGGTCTGGTATCCGCGTCGGGCGAAATCGGTAGCTACCCCGATTTCACCCCATGGGCCCCAGTTGATCGCCAGTGTGGGCAGCCCGAGAGCCGTTCGCCAGGCCGCGAAGGCGTCCAGCCACGCGTTCGCTGCCGCGTACCCGGCCTGGCCGGGATTCCCCAGCAGCGACGCCATGGAGGAATGGACCACGAACCAGTCGAGCCGGTGAGAGGCGGTGGCCCGGTGCAGGTGCCACGCGCCGTCGGCCTTCGGTTTCCATGCCTTCTGGAGCCGTTCTTCGTCCAGTGTGGTGACGGCGGCGTCCGCCAGCACCATTGCGCCGTGCACCACGCCCCGCAGTGGCCAGGGCTGTTCCCCGACCGCGGCCAGCAGGCGCTCGGCGGTGTGCTGCTCGGCGATGTCGCCCAGCACGACCGTGATCTTGGTGCCGTGAACGGCGAGGTCGCGCAGTGTTGCCGTGGCCTGGGGGGCGGGCGCTGTACGCCCGTTCAGCACCAGATGACCGGCGCCCCGCTGGGCGAGCCACCGCGCGGTGGCCAGTCCCACGCCGCGTAGCCCGCCGGTGATGATGTAGGCCCCGTCCCGCCGCGCGGTCACCGGTACGGCAGGCAGCACGGCGACGGTCTCGTGTTGCGCTGGCGCGGTCAGCACCAGCTTGCCCAAGTGGCGCGCGCCCGCCATGAGCCGGAACGCCTCAGAGGCGGCGGTGATGGGAAAGGTCGTGCAGTGCAAGGGCGTGAGCCCGCCCGCCGTGAACTCGCCAAGCACCTCCCGCAGCACTGTTGCGAACACCTCTGGCTGTGATCGCTGAAGTTCGATCAGGTCGACCGTGCGGAACGTGATGTTGTGCCGCAGCGGCAAGAGCCCGAGCAGCTCATCGGAGAGGATGTCGCGCACGCCCAGCTCGATGAAGCGTCCGAAGGGGCGGAGTGTTTCCAGCCCGGCCCGGATGGCCGCTCCCGAGAGGGAGTTCAGCACGACGTCGACGCCCTCGCCGCCGGTCGCCTCCCGGGTCTGGTCCCGGAAGTCCAGCGTTCGGGAATCCATCACCTTGGTGATCCCCATGGCCCGCAGATGTTTGCGTTTCTCTTCACTACCCGCCGTGGCCAGCACCTCTGCCCCCAGATGCCGGGCGACGGCGATGGCCGCAAGTCCCGTACCGCCAGTCGCCGAGTGGATCAGCACACGCTCCCCGGGGACCAGTCGCGCGACGTGGCGCAGCGCGTACCAGGCGGTGAGGTAGGCGATCGGCAGCCCGGCGGCGGCGACTGCGTCGAGTTCCGGAGGGATCGAAGTGACGGCTCTGGCCGGCAGCGTGACGAACGAGGCAAAAGCGCCGCCCTCCAGATTCACGGCGAGTACATCGTCCCCGACGCGGAAGTGCTCGACGCCGGGGCCGACGGCCGTGACGACGCCGGCGCACTCGAAACCGATCCTTTCGCGGGAGTCGGTCGCCCCGGCGCCGGCGTCGGGGAGCAGGCCGAGGGCGATCAGGACGTCGCGGAAGTTCAGCCCGGTGGCGGTCACGCGCACCTCCACCTCGTCGGCGCCGGGCGCGATCCGGGGTGACTCGGCCAGCTGCAGGCTCGTCAGATCGCCGGGGCGGACCACGCGCAGCCGGAATCCGTCCTCGCCGCTGCGCGCCATGCGTGCGGCGACGGGAGCTCGCTCGCCCTTCGTCAGTGGCGTCCGCTCCAGTCTGGCAACGTGCCGCACTCCGCCGCGCAGCGCCACCTCGTCCTCGAGGTCCTCGGCGTCGTACGCCTGGTCAGACATCAGCTCACGGGCCAGCTCCCGCATGGCGGAGTCTTTGCCGCCATTGCCCGTGTCCCGGCCAGAGCCAGAGTCGGCATCCGCATCGACCAGAGTGGCCTGCAACTCGGGGTGCTCCAGCGCCAGCACCCGTACCACGCCGCGAAGCGCTCCCTGGGCCGGATCGGCAATATCGCCGGGGCGCACCCGGCGAGCGCCCCGCGTCACGGCGTAGAGGCGCACGGGCCCAGCCGCCACTCCAGTGATCGCCTGTGCGACGGCGAGCAGGAGCCTGACCTGCCGCAGGCCCACCACCGCCGGGTCCTGCCCCACCTCCCTGTGGCACAGCACCGCTACCGCTCGGGGTGGCTCCTCGGACGTCCCCAGCCGCGCGGCGAGTGAGGCCGCCAGCCCCTGCAGTCCTTCCTGAGCGGGGGGCTGCTCCCAGACCTCTGCCTTCCCGCCAACCGACTCGATTGCGCGGGCCAGCGCACGGGGACTCTCGGTACTCTGCTCTCTCTCGCTGATGATCAGCGTCGTGCCGGGCGCCGACAGTTCCTGCGACGGTGTACGGCGCGGGGACTCGTGCCATCTGATGCCGCTGAACCAGCCGTCCACCGCCTTGGAATCAGTGGCCGCGCGTCGTGTGAACTTCAGGCCGTCGATGGACAGCACGGGCCTGCCTGCCTGGTCCAGCAGCCGCACGTTGCCGATGAGGGCATCATCGGTCCTCTCGACGATGTGCGAGTGGCAGTACACCGCGGTGGCCGGATCGCCCAGGACGCGCAGGTCCCGCATCCCGACCGGGAGCAGCGTGCCCGAATCGGCTTCCTCGATCAGCCGGGTGGCGACGAGCTGGGCGCACAGGTCGATCAGCACGGGATGAATCCGCAGCGACGTGTGCCCGGACTGCCCGGCCTTCTGGGGGACCTCGATCCGTGCCCAGTAGCTCTCGCCGTCCTCTGCGCCGTGCAGCTCCGTCACCCCTGCGAAGGCCGGCCCGTGGGTGAGTCCACGGGCCCGCAGGCTCTCGTAGAGGGTGCTCGGGTCGAGGCGCCGGGGATGCCGGGAGGCGGAGGAGTCAGCCGATGAGGGCGAGGGACGCGGCACAGGCGCGCGGCGGCGCAGCACAGCCGTAGCCTGCAGTACCCAGGCGTCCTTCTCGCCTTGTGCGTAGATTTCACACCGGGCGTGGTCGGCGTCCGTCATTGTCACGGTGGTGCTGACGGGGGTTCGCTCGGTGAGCCGGAGGAGCTCCAGGAAGCGCAGGTCGGTGATCTCCACCTCGTGTGGTCTGGCGTTGAACGCATCGCAGGCGCAGCTCAACGCGATGGCGCAGTGGACCGCGCCCGGGAGAGCCACCGAGCCGTACACCTGGTGATCCGCCAGCCAGGGGAGGCGGGAGATGCCGGTGTCCCCGTGCCAGCACAGGCGGAGCGGTGTTCCGGGAATCTCCGTGCGCCTGCCGGGAAGCGGGTCACCATCCGCGCCGGCCGGGCTTGCCTCCGCCTCCAGGCGAGGTTGAGGGATCTCCGGCCGGGTGAAGTGGCGCGTGCGGTCGAACGCGATGGTGGGCACTTCCGCGAGCTGCCCGTCCGCGTAGAGCACGGACCAGTCCACGAAGCCCCCGGCGCAGTGCAGCGCCGCCAGCTGGACGCGTAGCGTGGCGAGTTCGTCCTCCTCTCGAAGCAGCGTGGGCAGTACCACCGGCTCGGCCGCCTGATCGGTCAGTGCGGTGAGGCTGCGGGTGAGGGCCCGGCTCACCACGGGGTGGGGCGAGATCTCCACGTAGAGCGGGTGGCGGTCGGCTGCCGCGGCGGCTACGGCGGCGGCGAACCGTACCGGGCGACGCAGGTTTTCGCACCAGTAGTCGGAATCGAAGGCCGGCTGCTGTTTGGGGTCGTCATGCACCGTCGAGTAGAAAGGCAGGCGCGGTGAGCCGGGCGTCAGGCCGTCGAGAGCGGCGCGGAGATCATCGAGCAGTGGGTCCACCTGCGACGAGTGGGAGGCCACGTCCACCGCGATGGTGGACGCCGGAATGCAGCGCGCCTGCCAGTCCTGCACCATCCGGTGTACGCGGTCCGCGTCGCCCGACACGACGGTGGACCCGGGGGCGCCGAGTACCGCGATCGAGACTTGCCCGGCCGGGACGTCGGGGTCCGCGTCGGCTTCGGCGATCTCCGCCTCGACCGTCTCCGCGTCCAGTTCGACGCTCGCCATGGCACCGCTTCCGGCGATGCGCTCCAGCAGCGCGGAGCGGCGGCAGATCACCCGTACCCCGTCCGGCAGCGACAACGCCCCGGCGACCACCGCGGCGGCCACCTCACCCATCGAGTGCCCGATGACTCCGGCCGGCTCCACGCCGTGGCCACGCCAGGCAGCGGCGAGGGCGATCTGCAGTGCGAAGAGCACCGGCTGCACCCGTCCGCAACCGCTCACCGGCTGGCCTTGGCGCACCACATCCAGCACGGAGAATCCGGCCTCGGCGCCGATGAGTTCGTCGACTTCTGCCAGCGCCGATGCGAAGTCCGGCACGGTGCCGAGCAGTCCGCTGCCCATTCCGGTCCATTGGGAACCCTGCCCGGAGAAGACCCACACCGGCCGGCGGGAGATACCCGAGCCGACCGAGCCCGTTACTACATGTGGCTCCGTCTGCCCGGCGGCGTACATCCGCAGCGACTCCGCAAGCCGGTGGTGCGAATCGGCCACGACACCCAGCCGGCCACGTCCCGGGCTACGCCGCATCGCGAGCGTGTGGGCGATGTCCCGAAGCGGCACGCCCGCACCGCCGCCCTCCAGCCACTCGGCCAGGCGGAGCGCAGCGGCCGGCAGCACAGCGGTCGAGCCGGCCGGGACCAGGAAGACCTCCGGTGCGGGCGAGGGCGCGGGGGCGGGCACCGCCGGCTTCGGCCTGCCCCGGCCACCGCGTGACCTCCTGGTGGGAGGCTGCTCAAGCACCGCGTGGGCGTTGGTCCCGGCGAATCCGAAGGAAGAGACGGAAGCCAGCCGCGGCCCGGAGCGG
This sequence comes from Streptomyces sp. CNX435, assembly GCF_059570575.1. Taxonomy (NCBI): domain Bacteria; kingdom Bacillati; phylum Actinomycetota; class Actinomycetes; order Kitasatosporales; family Streptomycetaceae; genus Streptomyces; species Streptomyces sp. CNX435. The sequence goes on from NZ_JCANTA010000020.1 coordinate 94,058, forward strand.
ACCGGCCATTCGCCAAGCCTGGTGGGCACGAACAGTCGCGTGCCCTCGGGCCGGCACGCCGGATTCCAGGCGGTGAAGTGGAGGTTGGGGGGGATCAGGCCCCGGCCGAGGCTGCCGATGGCCTTGATCAGCCCGGTGATGCCGGCGGCCGGCTCAAGGTGGCCGAGGTTGGTCTTCACCGACGTCAGCGCGCACCGGCCGCCATCGGTCCGGCGCTCGCCGTACACCGCGGCCAGACTGGCGAACTCCGCCGGGTCGCCGACCGGCGTGCCGGTGCCGTGTGTCTCGACCATGCCGACGTCGCGCGGGTCGACGCCCGCCGCGGACAGTGCACGGATGTACAAGGCCCGCTGAGCATCGGGGGAGGGAGCGGCCAGTCCTTCCGAGGCACCGTCCTGGTTGACCGCCGAGCCACGTAGCACGGCCAGCACCCTGTCGCCCGCCCGCACCGCATCGGCGAGTCGCTTGAGCACGACCACGCCGCAGCCCTCCCCCCGCACGAAGCCGTCGGCGGCGGCGTCGAAGGCGTGGCAGTGCCCGGTGGCCGAAAGCATGCCCATCCGCGCGAACGACTGTGTGATCCGGGGCTGGAGGATGAGCGACACTCCCCCGGCCAGAGCGAGCTCGCACTCGCCCGCATTGAGGGACTGGGCAGCCAGGTGGAGCGCCACGAGGGAGGAGGAACAGGCTGTGTCCAATGACAGCGACGGACCTCGCAGGCCAAGGAGGTAGGAGATCCGGCCCGGGGCGACACAATGACCGTTGGTCAGGACAGAGCCCTCCAGCTCGCGCGGGTGGCCCGTGAGCCCGTCCATGTAGTCGTGGTAGCTCATGCCGGTGAAGACGCCCACAGGCACGCCGTTGAGTGACTCGGGGCGGAATCCGGCGTGTTCGAGAGCCTCCCATGCCACCTCGAGCAGCAACCGGTGCTGCGGGTCGAGAACTTCGGCCTCACGGCCGGAGACGCCGAAGAAGTCGGCGTCGAAGCCTGAGACGTCGCGCAGGAAGCCGCCCCAAGGGCGGAGCTGAGCGTCCGTACAAGCACTCAGCTCCGCCCGGTCCGGGGGCAGCTCGCCGACGGCGTCGCGTCCGTCCGCCAGGAGCTGCCAGAGGGCGGCAGGGGAATCGGCGTCGCCGGGCAGCCGGCAACCCGCGCCGAGCACGGCGATCTCCGCGCCACTCCCCCTCCGCGCGGCATCGAGGAGTTCCCCGCGTTCTGCCTGCCCGGCAGCCTCGTCGTGCACGCGGGCCGGCGTGTGTGGGTTGTCGTCCATGACTGACCTCTCTCCCTACACTGCGTCCGCGCTGCCCAGGAGCATGGCGTGTTTCACGCCACCGACCTGGTAGTTGAAGCTGAGCGCGTGGTCGAAGTCGAGCGGGCGGGTCTTCGTGCCCGGCACGGGGTCGAAGGGAAGTCCTTCGGCGGGCTGCTCGCAGTTGGCCGTCGGGCACACCTCACCGTGTTCCATCATCAACAGCGTCAGTGCGGCGCCCAGACAGCCGGCCGCGGAGCCGTTGTGGCCGAAGATGCCTTCCTGCGACGTCATCAGCAGGTCGGCGGAGTCGCCGTACAGCTTCCTGACCGCCGCGGACTCGAACGCGGTCACCACGGTGTTGCCGTCACTGCCCCCGTGCACGTAGCCGATCTGCGACAGGCTCCACGTCTCCCCGAGGCAGCCACGGACGGCTCTGACCAGCTCGGCGCCCGTATCGTCACAGGCGAGCGGGTTCCCCAGCCCGTCGCGGGTCATGGCCGTGGCGAGGATCTGGCCGTAGACATGCGCGCCGCGCTGCTCGGCGTGCGCACGGCTCTCCACGATGAGCGTGGCGGAGCCCGCACCGTGGTTGATGCTGCGGGCGCGCCGGTCGTACGGCCGCATCAGGTCTTCGAAGGAGGGGACGAGCTCCGGCATCCCGTCGGTGCGCAGAGCATCGTACGTGCGCTGCGCGTCGCGCAGCAGCCGCTGGACCTTTCCGATCAAGCCGATGCTGAAGACGTCGACGCCCGTCACGGCGGCGACCTCCACCTCGTTCTGGGCGATGAGCCTTCGCGCCTGGCCGAGTTGCACGGCGGAGGAAGCGCAGCCGCACGAGATCGTGAAGCATGGGCCAGTGGAACAAGTCAGCGCCGCCTGGACGAGGGACACGTCGGAAGGCGTCATGGCCTGCTCGGCGGCCACGAAGAGTTCCATCGCCTCCTGCGGGCTGGTGCTCGCCGGATCGGCGCCCAGCACCGACATGTAGCTGTCGATGTTGGCATCGATGCCACCGCGCCCCACAAGGATGGCCGCCTCGGCGAGCGCGGCAGAGCGGAGCTCCAATCCGGCGTCCGCGCATGCCTCGGCGAGAGAGACCAAGCCGAAGCGGTGGGCCGCCGTGTAGTGCCTGGAGAAGAACTCGGGAACGTCCGGGAGGCGTTCGGCGAACATCCCGGAGGTGAGATCCACGGATCCGTAGTACATTGGCGCGGCTCTCAGAAAGGTGCCGCCGCGGGACGCGACCTGCCAGAGATCGTCGGCAGTGAAGGTGGGTGTGGGGTGGCCTGGCAAGCAGAATCCCATTCCGGTGACGACAACGTCCTGGGAACTCCTGGATCGGTTCATCTGCATTCCTTGTCTGGGGCGGGCGCTTGGCGGCGCGAGGCTATTCCGCAATAAAGGTGCGATTGCGCCATTGATAGACCGGCGTGAGAATTCCGCTCACCTCGACATACTCGCCGCAAAATTCGAAGTGCTCATAGCCGTTCCCCTGGAGAATCTTGACCTTGCTCTCGTGGTCGGCCCCAGTCGAATACGGCAAGGGTGGAATCGTGAACGGGCAATCAGCGAGAATGACAATCTTCGAATGCGGCACTAGGCTGTCCTTCCGGCGACGCCCGATCACGAAGAATATTTACCCGAATTCCTGCTGACATAAGCTACTTTCGGGTGGCGACATAAAGGCCAGCCAGGTGGTGCAGGATGCGTTTGCGAATTCTGCCAGAAAGAGGCGAATGCCCTCCAGAAAGGTGGCCTCAGTGGACAGGCCGAGGGCGGGCTTCCCAGGCGGGGGATGACCGCGTGGGCCAATCTCAGCGCCGAACGGAATGTCCTCGCTCCGGCCTAGGCAGGTGCCTGCAGGCGCGACGTGCCGACGTTCGTTGTTGGTGCCACCTGCCGTGGCGGCGGCGTCCGCGCGCACCTCGGCGATGAGCCGGCCACAGCACAAGAACCGCACACTTTGCCGGTAATGCCCGGCTAGGATATGCGGACGTCCGAGAGGTGGGCCTCCGAGATCGATGTAGCGTTGCCAACTGCCGCGGTCACACCTCCGATGCTGAACCTAATGGCCGAGGCGTTGGCGTGATTTGTTGCCGTGACGATGGCTGCGTTCCCGCCACCGGTCGGCCCTTGATCGGATGAGATCCGCACGATCACTCCTTGGCTCAACATTCGAGTTCGGGTCTGCTTCGATTTTCCGGAACTCCGCTTTCGGAAGAGGTAACAGCGAGTCGTGGCCGCACTGGAGTCCGGATCGTCCGATGAGTCATGTGTCGCACCAGCCGGCGCCTTGAGCGGACGCCAGATGGCAGATCCAATTCTTCAGCGGGAACGCACGGCAATGTCGACTTTGGAGAGGGCGAGTGGTCCACCGGGTGGACGATTCCAATACTCCATACGAGGAACTCAAGTGCAACAATAGGCGTGCGAACTCATCCGAAAGATGGAGCGCGTGACTCCGAGATGTACCACCGGCGCGATCAGGGGTGTCCGAATGATTCGTTTCGTAAGGACGACCGCGAACGGTGACGGAAGGTCGGCAAACGGAACACCTGGCGACGAAACGCAACCGGCGCGCCCGAAAACGCACTTTCGCCCCCGTCTCGCGCCCTGTTGAGGTTATTCGGAGTGGTTCAGTCTGATCTTACTGAATGCCGAGCGTGGTGCCGGCACCCCGGCAGGAAAATCTCTCTCGCGCGTTCGGTGCTCACGGGTGATCTCACACAGTCAGGAGCAAAAAGTGATGAACAGGATGCGATCGGCCCGGCGTTCCGCGCGGGCCGTGGCGGTCGGCGCTGTCGCGACTCTGGCGCTGGCGGCCTCGGCCACCGGAACGGCGCTCGCCGTCCAGCCGACTCAGCAGCAGGTCCCGACGTACGACTGCGACGGAGGTATCAAGACGCTCAGTCTCGTCGCCGGCTTCGACTGCATCTCGTCGCCGGGCGCGCCGAGGGTTGGCGTGATCGACGGCCCCTTCATCGTCAACACACCGCAGGGCAGCTTCACCTGTGATAGCGGGCTGGCCGCCGTGCCGGTGACGGTGCTCGGGTTCGGTTGTGAGAGGACCCCTCTGTCGGCTGACTGACCTGAGGTACCGGCGGTGGCAGCCGCGGGTCGCGGCGGCCACCGCCGGGAGCTTGTCCGGCCGCATGTGCGACCGGATGAAACGTCAGACGACTCGGCGACGCCCACCCTGCGGGCAGAGCCACCGCGGCCGCGCAAACCGCTGCAAGGCAGCCCCAGCAGCGCGCGATGCACCCATGTGTTGCAGAAGCCCGCGCGGCGGAGATCGGCTCGGCGCTTGACCGTGGCACGTGCATCGATCCCGACGCCGGCATGACCACCTTCCGGGAGGTCGCAGAGACCTGGCGAGGCAGGCGGCGAGGATATCGCGCACGGCCGGTGCCCGATACGCCGCCAGCGGCCCGCTGTTGACGAGAACCGCGCCAAGGTCGGAGAGGCTGCTGCGGTCGATCAGCTGACCGGTCACGAACCACAGGTCCGTGATACCTGTCAGCCAGCCGGCGTTCACGTTGGCGAGGGATGCCGGCCGCCGACTGCACCTCGTCCCGGGCCATGGGCGCGAGGAGTTACTCAAGCGCGTTCGGCGCCAGGCAGGTTTCGCTGTCGACGGCGACCTACTCATCGGCCTCGGGCGAGACCGCGACCGCGGACGCCTGGGCGTGCCGCTTGCCGCGGTTGGGGTGCGCTGCCAACTGGTGCGGTTGCCCGTGGCCGCGGGCAACCACCAGGCCAGCATCCGCGTCATACGTCGTGGACGTCGACCCGTAGTCGACGACGTGTACGCCGTCCGGGAGCCGGGTCTGCCGCAACAGCGACTCCAGCCCCAGGTGCAGGTAGCCGGGGTCCTCGTTGTACACAGGAATGATCACGGCGACGTGCAGAGCCGCCAGTCGGCGAGCGCGAGGCGTAAGCCTCCTCGGCCGCTCCACGACGTGCAGTGCCGTCTGCGCGGCCAGCAGCCCGAACGTGGCGAGCCGGACCGCCGCCTGCCGCGTGGCCTCGCCATCGCTCCAGCCCGCGGCGGGCACGGCGTGCTGGGCCGCCCAGCCGGCGAGGGCGGCGAGGGTGACAGTGGCGGCCAGGAGCACGGCTCCGCGGTTCGTGGTGACAGCGAGTTGCGGGCGCGCGAGGTGCCGGCGGTTCATCGCTGCTCAGGGACGACGCGGCCGCCGGCACGGCGGGGCGTTGTGGTCGTGGACTCGTCGCCGCCCCCGGAACCGGGCGGGGCACCCGCCGCACCGGGGTGGAGAATGCGCCCGATGCACCTGCTCGCCTCGACCGCGCATCCGCCGGCGCCAACGGCACCTGGCGACCCCGCAGTCGAGGAGGTCCGTCGAGCGGCGGATGCCGGAATCAACCGGTTGCGGCTGTCTTCGGTTCCACCGTGCGGTACGTACCTGAACAACGGCAACGCCTGCGGCGACCGCGCCGTCACCGCCTTCCTTACCACCGGCCGGCGCACCGCCACCGACGTCCCCTGGGTCAGCTGTGTGTGGCGAAGTTCTGCACCCACCAGGGGCCGTTGGCCTTCAGGCTGACACCGGCGCCGAAGTCCGTGTAGGCGCAGTTGAGCATGTTGATGCGGTGTCCGGGGCTGTTCATCCAGTCCCGCATAGCGGCCTTGGGACTCGTCGGTCCCTTGTGTATGTTCTCGCCCCACGCCCCTACCGGATAGCCCGCCCTCCGCATCCGGGCGTCAGCGTGCTCCCCCTCGGGGCTGACGTGTTCGTAGTAGCTGCGCACCGCCATGTCCCGGGCGTGCGCCCGCGCGGCGCCCCGCACGCGGGGGGCCATACGCAGAGGGCCGCACCCGGCCTCCCTCCGCTCGGCGTTCACGAGGATCAGGAGCCGCCTCTCGAACTTCGCGGACTTGCTCAGCTCCGGGGACTTCGGAGGCGCCTCGGGGCGCACGGCCGCGGAGCTCCGCTTCGAGTCATCGGACGGGCGCGCCAGCGCGGGGGTACCGGCCGCAGTGAGAGCAGTGGCCGCCACGACTCCGCCCACCAGGATGCGGATCTTCAGTCCGCGAGCGCTCCGTCCGTGGCGGCCACGCCGCTCACCGCTGCTCACCGGGGAAGGACCTGGGCCCGCTCGGCGTCGTCGTCCAGGTGCACATCCGCGCCACTCCGTGCTGATCATCGGTCGGTCCGACGTCGCAGGAGATCGGCGGTGCGCACCGGGATCACAACTTTCCACTCGCTTCCCGGAACCGCCGGGTGCGCGCCCAGGTCTCCGGGAGACCGGGAGGACTGGCGGCCGGACGGCGGCATCCGGACGACGGCACTGCCACACACCGCGGACGGCGAGGTCACCTCGCCGGTGCGGTCCCCTGGTTGTCCCCGCCGTGGCAGGTGTAGAGCTGCACCTTGGTGCCGTTCGCGGTGCTCGCGCCGGCCACATCGAGGCATTTGCCGAGCGCCCGCCAGGTCTGCAGGATCCGGCTCCACTGCTGCGCCGGGCCGCCGTTGTACCCGTCCAGCTGCAGCTTCGCACTGTCCGCGTTCAACGCCCGGCCACGTCCACGCACGTACCACAGGCGCCTCGGACCGGCCCGGTGCCGACGCACAGTTCCAGGAGCCGGACGTTGCGGAACGAGACGTCATCGCCTGCGCCGTGGTTCTGCAGACTGACGTGCCCGGCGAGCGAGCGGGATGGATCGGTGTTGGTGAAATCGTTGATGAGTACGCCGTTGAGGCAGACACGCACATGCTCACCTTCTACCCGCGCCTCGAAGTGATTCCACTCCCCCGGCAGATTAAGTGCGGTGTCGCGGGCGGTCGGTGGCGTCGATCTGGATCTCATAGCCGTGCTCGACCGCCGGAAGCCGATGAAGACATCTGAGCTGAGTTGTTGTCGCCAGCCGGCTTCCAGTCGAGTTTCAGCGAGTACGAGGTGAACCGCGGTCCGCTGTACCAGTACAAACCCATACCGCCGTTTCTGGTCAGACACCCCATGTCGTTTGGTGTCAAGCGGCATGGAGGTGTGCGTGGTGCGACCAAGCGGTCGCTTCGTCGTTTGAGGCTGCCGTCGTAGAAAGTGGCGTAACCCACCTCGGGGTGGCAGTCGATATTGGTCCGGTCGGTGACGTACCGAACGCCGCCGAGCAGCAGGGAACGGAAGGCGGGTTCGCCGTAGGACTCCTTGGTGTGGTCGTTGCCGGTGTAGGAGCACGCCCGCCCTCGTAGGTCTTGCAGCGGGTCTGCGGATGATCGCCCCTGACAGCACCCGGCTGGCACCGAAGCGCGTCCCCTCTGCGTCCGCTGCTGCGGCGTGCCGCTCGACGTGCGATGCAAGCGATGCGGCGAGGAGAACCTGGCCAGCGCTTCCAATATCTGTCGGCGGTGCCTGCTCACGGACCGGATCAACAAGCTCCTGGCGGGTCCGGACGGGGAGATATCCGAGAGGCTGCGGCCGCTCGCGGAGGCGACCACGGGGATGCCCCGGCCGAACAGCGGATGGGTCTGGATCCACGTGAACCGGCGCGTACCAGAACTCTTACGTGATCTGGCTGCTGGAGACATCGAACTCAGTCACGACGCACTCGACTCATTGCCGAGATCCAGAACGATCGAATACCTGAGGGGTCTGCTCGCCGCTCACGGCTGCCTTCCCTGGCGCGACGAGAACCTGATCGCTTACGGCCGCTGGCTCACCTCGAAGCTCGACACGATCGCCGATGTTGATCAGCGGCGCCTCATCGAGCGCTACACGCGGTGGCACGCGCGGACACGCGAACAACTCTCTCTACTGGGCTATCATGCTCGTCCTCTTCGGACAACCCCTCGCCAGGGTCGTGACGATGTGCATGGACGACTTCCGGGAAGGCCCGAACGGGTTTGGAGGTGAAGCTCGGCAGAGACTGGATCGACGTTCCGGAGGCGGCAGCCGTGATCCGGGTTCATCTCGCTTCTCGCCCCGGACTCAGCACGGCCGCGAACTCGGACTGCCCGTTGGTGTTTCCCGGCCGCATGCCCGGGCGGACGATGCACGTCTACGGCGTTGCGACGATTCTCCGCGAATCCGGGATTCCGGCCATGGCCACGCACTCCAGAGCCTGGATCCGGATGGTCCGCCAAGCCCCGCCGGCCGTCCACGGACCACCTGGGCTACGCAGCCCTGCGGAGTCCCCGGGGACCCAAAGACGCTTGAGGCAAGCGCCTCCAGATCAGGAGGGGGCCCAGGCTTCAGCACGCCAGGCCGGCAGTTCCTTGTCCAGCCACTCCTCAACGGTCTTCCGCCAAGGATCCGAGGGATCGCTGTCAGCGAGGTCGGCCCAGGCGTCCTCAGCCATGTCGGGGTCGATGAACAGGCCGTCGAGGTAGGCGTCGAAGCTGTCGGCGACCTTCGTGAAGACATGGTTGCCCAGATACCCCGGCCAGGCGATAGCGTGGACGAACGCATGGAGCTGGCCATGAGTGGCCGGGTTCAGGTCCAGGAAGAGGATGTCGCTGCCGCCGTTTCGGGCGATAGGCAGTAGGCCGGTCAGCGGCACGTTCTCAGCGAGCCACCCATCGCAAGCGCGCCGGTACTCGCCCAGGAGAGTTCCCCAGCCGTACTCATCGGCGTCGTCACGGCCCAACTGATGGAGGGCGTCGAAGCTCTGGACCGGTTCCGGTTCACAAGCCGGGAGGCGGACCGAGTAGTCCAGCTTCTCCCCGCCAGCGGCAGCCAGGAACGAGCGGTACGCGGATGGCAGGGGCAGCCCGATCTCCCGCTCCAGCGCGGCGCACACGCCTGGGTCGAACGGCGTGAACGGACCGCCCACCAGGCGGCCCCGGTACCAACGCGAGAGTTCCTCGGACACGGGACGGATTGTCGCACCCCGCCATGGCTCCCGAGGGCTCCACACCCGTCATCATCAGCCGTCCTTACCACCACACCGCAGGCGACTCGAAGGGGCACGTTCCGCCGAGGGGGTAGCGCACTGCCGCGCCGGTGGGCTGTGGCCATGGGTCAGATGCCCCGCTCGATCGAGTCCATCAGCCGGCCGGCCGCCTCCTGCGCCTGCGCGGGTCGCAGGCCGCGCAGGGGGCCGTCGATGAGCAGCACGGCCAGGCCGTGGACGGCTGACCAGACGAAGTACTCGGCGCCGGGGCGGCGCTCAGGGGGCAGGGCGCCGGTGTCGACGAGGTTGTCCAGCTCGGCGCCTAGCAGTTGGAACGCGGTCCGGCCGCCGGGACCCGCGGCTTCCTCGTTGCCGGGGTCGTCCATGCCGGTGGTGACGAACGCGGCGCGGAACAGCCCGGGTTCCGCCCTCGCGAAGTTCAGGTAGCCGGTGGTCAGCGCGCGCAGCCGGGCGCGCGGCGACTCCGCGGGGCCGGCTGCGCGCGGCAGGGCGGCCAGCTCGGTCTCCATGGCGGCGGCCAGCCGAGCGAGTGCGACCTGGGACACGGCGCTGAGCAGCGCGCGGCGGTCGGCGAAGTGCCGGTAGGCGGCGTTGGGTGCCACACCCACCTGCCGGGTGGCCTCGCGCAGGACCACCGCGTCCGGTCCGCCGTCCCGGACGAGTTCAAGTCCTGCCGCGATCAGCGCGTTTCGCAGATCGCCGTGCCGGTACGTCGCCCTTCTCGGCTCGGCTGCCTTCGGCCCCGTCCGCGTACCCATGGCCACTCCTATGTGGACAGCATCCACTTTCCCGGCTAGCGTACCCCACGTAAATGTGGACGCCGTTCACAATTGGTCCGGATGTGGCCGACGACGGGGGGAATCGATGAACGACGCAGTGCGGGTGGAGTCGCTGACCAAGACGTACAGCTCGGGTGACAGCGCGGTGACCGCGCTGTCCGGGATGGATCTGGCCTTTCCGCGGGGCAGCTTCACGGCGATCATGGGCCCGTCGGGATCCGGCAAGTCGACGTTGCTGCAGTGCGCGGCAGCGCTGGACAGGCCGACGTCGGGCCGGGTGATCCTGGACGGGACGGACATCACCGGGCTGGACGAGACCGCGCGCACCCGGCTGCGGCGCGACGTGACCGGATTCGTCTTCCAGTCGTTCAACCTGCTGCCGTCGCTGACCGCCGGGCAGAACGTGGCGCTGCCGGTGCGGCTCGCCGGGCGCCGGCCGGACAAAGAGGCCGTACGGTGCGCGCTGGCCCAGGTGGGGCTGGAGGACAAGGCGGGACGTCGGCCCGGGCAGCTGTCGGGCGGCCAGCAGCAGCGCGTCGCCCTCGCCCGCGCGCTGGTGACCCGCCCCGCCGTGCTGTTCGCCGACGAGCCGACCGGGGCGCTCGACCTCACCACCGGACGCGAGGTCATGGACATCCTGCGGGGAATCGCGGCCGAGACGACCACCGTCGTGCTGGTCACCCACGACCCGCATGTGGCGGCCTACGCGGACCGGGTGGTCTTCCTCGCCGACGGCAGGTTCGCCGGTGAGCTGCACCGGCCCGATCCCGGCGCGGTCGCCGCGCGCGTGACCGGTCTGGCGGTGGCACGGTGATCAGGGTGGCGGTGCAGACCCTGCGGGCGCGCTGGGTGTCGTTCCTGGGCTCCACGGTTGCGCTGGTCCTCGGCGTCGCGCAGGTCGCGGCCATGGGGCTGGTGCTGATGACCATGCTCGACCTGCCCGATCGGCCCGTGGAGCGGTTCGCCGGGGCGCCCGTGGTCGTCCGGCCCACCGATCCGGGCTGGAACGCGGCGCACCACGACCTCGGGGTCCGCTCGCCGGCCGAAGCGCGGGGCCTGTCCCGGGACGTGCGCAGGGACGTCGCCGCCAGCGGGGAGACCGTCGTGGACCGGTCGTTCTACGCCCAGCTCCGCGGCGCCTCCGCCGACCAGGTCGGGCACCCCTGGCCGGTCGCCCGCTTCGGCGGATACCGGCTCACGGACGGCACGCCGCCCGCCACCGACCGGGAGATCGTCGTCGCGCACGGCCGGGCACGTACCGGCGAGGCGGTGACCGTGCTGACCGCGGACGGCGTCTCCGAGTACACGGTCAGCGGCACCGTCGACCCGGTGGGCTGGGAGGACGCGCTCTTCTTCACCGAAGCGGAGGCGGCCCGGCTGTCCCCGCGCGTCGACGCGCTGGTGGCGCTCGGGCCGCCGGACCGGGTGCGCGCGGCCGTCGGCTCCGGCGCCGAAGTGCTCACCGGGCCGGACCGGCACCGCGCCGACGCCAGCGAGGCACGCGACCGCGAGGCTCTGGACAACACCCTCACGCTGGTCCCGGTGATGGCCGGCGTCGCCGGCACCACCGCGGTCTTCGTGGTGGCCTCCACCTTCGCCTTCACGGTGGTCCAGCGGCGCCGCGAGATCGCACTGCTCCGTACGGTCGGCGCCACCCCGAAGCAGGTGCGCGCGATGGTGCGCGGCGAGGCCCTGCTCGTCGGGGCGATCGCCTCGGCGGCCGGCGCGGCGCTCGGCCTCGTCGGCGCGCGACTGCTCGCCGGCCTGCTCATCGGCATGGGGATCTCACCCCCCTGGTTCACGGTGGAGCCATCGGCGCACTGGACGGTGCTGGCACCGCTGGCCGGCGCCTTCCTGGTGGGCGTCCTGGTCGCGGTCGGCGGGGCGATGGCCGCGGTCCGGCGCGCCGGACGCATCCGGCCGGTCGAGGCGCTGCGCGAGGCGTCCGTCGACGGCACCGGGACGACGCCGGCCCGGCGGCTGCTCGGGGTGGCCGGGCTGCTGTGCGGGATCGGCTGGACGGTGTGGATCGCCACCGGTGACCCGGCGACCGTCCTGTCGCCGACGACGTACGTCGTCTCGCTGACCGTCCCGGTGCTCGCCGCCGCCCTGCTCGCGCCGCTGGCCGTCGGGCCGCTGGCCAGGCTGCTCATGTGGCCGTTCCGCCGGTCGGCCGGGCCGACCGCGATGCTGGTCAGACAGAGTGTGCTGGCCTCCCGGAGGCGTACCGCCGCGACCACCGCACCGGTCCTGCTCACGGTCGGGCTGGCGTTCTCGCTGCTGTCGGCGACCGACTCGCTCGGCGCGGCCCGCGACAGCGGGCTGCACGACCGGGTACGCGCGGAGTTCGCACTCGCCCCCGACGGCACCCCGGGAATCAGCCAGGAGGTGGTCGACCGGATCGCGCACATCGACGGGGTGCGGATCGCGGCGCCCCTCCTGACCACCATCTACACCGAGGACGAAGACCGTTTCGACGAGAACGACGGGCTGGTCGTGGATCCCGCCGCGCTGCGGCACACCGTGGACCTGCCCGTGACCGACGGCTCCCTGGACGACCTGGACGGCGACAGCATGGTCGTGGCCGACCAGTGGGGGATGCCGGCCGGCTCGACGGTGCCCGTGCACATGGCGGACGGGCGGCGGGCCGACCTGCGGGTCGCGGCGACCTACCGGGCGCTGCCCGGTGAGGACGTCGCCTACCTGCCGCCGAAGTTCTCCGGGACCGCGGCCTTCGCCCGGGACGGGCTCGCGCGGCGCGCCTACATCACGCTCGCACCGGGCACCGACCGGGACGCCGCCACCGCCGCGATCCGCACGGCGGTCGCCGGCACCGGGGCCGACTTCCTCACCACCGGCGAGCTGGCCGCCTCGGAGCACGCATACGCGCGTCACCTCACCGAGGTACGGCAGCGCTCCACCGCCGTGATCATCATGCTGTTCTGCTTCATCGCCATCCTCAACACGCTGCTCATGGCGACCGCCGACCGGCGGCGCGACCTGTCGGTGCTCCGGCTCACCGGCGCGACCCCGAGGCAGGTGGTGCGGTTCTTCCTCGCCGAGGCCCTCCTGGTGGCCGCCATCGGCGTCGTGCTTGCGCTGGCGGCGACGGCGGTCAACCTGGCCGGGCTGTCGGGCGCGCTGCTCCAGCTGTTCGGCACCGCTCCGGTCGTGGTGCCGTACCCGGCGGTGATCGCCGTGACGGTGGTGTCCACCCTGCTCGCCCAGATCGGCACCGTGCTGCCGGTCGGCGCGGCCCTGCGCGCCAGAGCGGGCTCCTGAACGACGCGCCCGCCCACCGCCGGTCAGACTGATCGCAAAATTACACCCACCTGAGTGGCCTAGAAAGCCTCACCGTTTTCAGTGGAACCCGGTGGATACATCACAAGCGAAGCGAAATATCTTCATCGCCGCTACCGGTGGGCCGGGTTCAGCTCTCCTGGAATTCATGCCTGGGTCCACCGTTCGCCGACCGCGCTCCTTCCTCGCCCCTGCCTCGGAGTTGCTCCCCCGGACACGAAGGTCAATTCAGGCAGTGAAAGGACAAGTCATGGCAGAAACCGAGGCAGTGGCCGCCAGGGTCGCCCTGGCGGACGTGGCGCCGAGCCGCCGACAGGGGGGAAGCACAAGGGCGTTGCTGACGCCCGGGTCGGTCGGCGCCGTCTCCGGTTTCATGGGACACCTCGAACTGGCCCCCGGAGAAGTCGTCACGGAGCACTACCATCCGTTCTCCGACAAGTTCCTCTACGTGATCGAGGGTTCCGCCGTCGTCCGGGTCAACGGCGAAGCGGTACCGCTGCGATCGGACGAGTCGCTGCTCATCACCCGCGGGCAGCGCAATCGCATCGAGAACCGCGGGACCGTCGCCGTGCGGGCCGTCTTCCACATCGCCCCCCTCGCGCCCCGGCCCGAACTCGGCCATGTCGACACCGAGCCCGTGCCCGATCCCGAGTGCATGCCACCGAGCGTGGGCGGCTGAGATGGACGGTCACGCGGAGAAGCAAGCGGTGATCACGGGCATCGGCGTACGGGCCCCGGGCGGGGTGGGGACGGACGCGTTCTGGCAACTGCTGGTCTCCGGGCGCACCGCGACGAGGACGATGACCCTGATCGACCCCGCCCCGTTCCGGTCCCAGGTCGCCGCGGAGGTCGACTTCGACCCGTCGGCCGAAGGGCTGACACCCACGCAGGCGGCGACGTACGACAGGGCGACGCAGTTGGTGATCGCCGCGACCCGTGAGGCGGTGCGGAGCAGCGGACTCGACCTGTCCCGGCAGGACCCCGCGCGGATCGGCGTCAGCGTCGGCACCGCCGTCGGCTGCACCACCAGCCTCGACCAGAACTACCAGCGGGTCAGCGACAACGGCTCCCACTGGCTGGTCGACCACAAGGCCGCGGCGGAGCACATCTTCGACTACTTCGTCCCGTCCTCCATCGGCCGTGACGTCGCCTGGGAGACCGGGGCGGAGGGCCCGGTCACCGTGATCTCCACGGGCTGCACCTCGGGCCTCGACGCCGTGGGGTACGGGGCCGACCTGGTCCGCACCGGGCGGGCTGACGTGGTCGTCTGCGGCGCGACCGACGCTCCCATCTCCCCCATCACCGTGGCCTGTTTCGACGCGATCAAGGCGACCTCGACGAACAACGACGACCCGGCGCACGCCTCCCGGCCCTTCGACCGCAACCGCGACGGCTTCGTGCTGGGCGAAGGCGCCGCGGTGTTCGTCATGGAGGAGCTGGCGGCGGCGTACCGCCGCCGGGCCCACGTGTACGCCGAGGTCCGCGGCTTCGCGACGCGGTCTAACGCCTACCACATGACGGGCCTGACGCGGGACGGCCGCGAGATGGCCGAGGCCATCCGGGCCGCCATGCGGCAGGCGCGCCGCACCGGGGAGGACATCGGCTACATCAACGCCCACGGCTCCGGAACCCGGCAGAACGACCGGCACGAGACGGCCGCGTTCAAGCGGAGCCTGGGCCGGCGCGCCTATGAGGTGCCGGTCAGCTCCATCAAGTCGATGATCGGGCACTCGCTCGGCGCGATCGGCTCGCTGGAGCTGGCCGCCTGCGCGCTGGCCATCGAGTACGGCGTGATCCCGCCCACCGCGAACTACGACGAGCCCGACCCCGAGTGCGACCTGGACTACGTGCCCAACGTGGCGCGGGAGCAGCGGGTGGACACCGTACTCAGCGTCGGCAGCGGCTTCGGCGGATTCCAGAGCGCGGCGGTGCTCGGCCGGCCCTCGGCGAAGGCGGCGGCGCGGTGACGGTGGCGGCCGGCGCCGGGAACGGCGCCGTCGTGACCGGTGTCGGGGTCGTCGCCCCCAACGGCGTCGGCACCGCCGAGTTCTGGGCGGCGACCCTCGCCGGCAAGAGCGGCATCGGCCTCATCCAGCGCTTCGACACGAGCGCCTACCCCGTGTGCGTAGGCGGCGAGGTACTCGACTTCGACGCCGACGCCCACCTGTCCCCGCGCCTGTTGCCGCAGACGGACCGCATGACGCGCTACGCCCTGGCCGCCGCCGACTGGGCGCTGGCGGACGCCGGACTGGCTCCGGCCGACCTCGGCGAGTACGACCTGGGCGTCCTGACCGCCGGCGCGTGCGGCGGTTTCGAGTTCGGCCAGCGGGAGTTGCAGAAACTCTGGGGCATCGGCCCGGAGCGGGTCAGCACCTACCAGTCGTTCGCCTGGTTCTACGCGGTCAACACCGGCCAGATCTCCATCCGGCACGGCCTGCGGGGCCACAGCTCGGTCTTCGTCTCCGAGCAGTCCGGTGCCCTCGACGCCGCGGCCCACACGGCGCACCTGCTGCGTACGGGCACGTTCCGGGCCGCGCTGACGGGCGGCTTCGACGCGCCGCTGTGCCCGTGGGGCCTGATCAACCTGCTCCCCGGCGGGCAGCTGAGCACGATCCCCGATCCCGAACGGGCCTACCTGCCCTTCGACCCCGACGCGGCGGGCTACGTGGCCGGCGAGGGCGGCGCCATCCTGGTGGCCGAACGGGAGGACACGGCGCTGCGCCGGAACGCCACCGGGATCTACGGGCGGATCGCCGGACACGCCGCGACCTTCGACCCCCACCCCGGCTCGGGCCGGCCCCCCGCACTGGCGGGCGCGATCAGAGGGGCCCTGCGCGAGGCGCGAACGAACGCGGCGGACATCGACGTGGTCTTCGCCGACGCCCTCGGCGTACCGGCCCGGGACAGGGCGGAGGCGGAGGCCCTGGTGCAGGTCTTCGGGCCGTCCGCCGTCCCCGTCACCGCGCCCAAAACGCTGACCGGACGGCTGTTCGCGGGCGGCGCGGCACTCGACGTGGCGACCGCCCTGCTGTCCATACGGGAATCGGTCATCCCGCCGACCGCCGGCACCTGTTCACTCGACCCCGGTCTCGGCATCGACCTGGTGCTCGACGGGCCCCGCGAGACGACGGTGCGCAACGCGCTGGTCGTGGCACGCGGCGCCGGCGGCTTCAACTCGGCAATGGTCCTCAGCCGCCACGGCTGACCGCGGCCCGTGCGGCGCGTACCGGACACGCCACGCACGCAATCCCACCACCACCGCGCACACCCGCGCACCGACCACGGAGGTCACCCGTGCCCGAGATCACCCTCTCGCAACTCGTCTCACTCATCAGAGAATGTGCAGGAGAGTCCGACGTGGCCGATCTGGACGGCGACATCGCCGACATGGCCTTCGAGGAACTCGGCTACGACTCGCTCGCGCTGCTGGAACTGTCCGCCCGGATCAAGCAGACCCTGGGCGTCGAGGTCCCGGAGAGCGCCATGACGACCCCCGGGGGCACGCTCCGGCTGGTCAACGCCATGGTCTCCGGAAGGCAGGGCTGACATGGGAGCGCGCACCGAGAACTCCGTCGTGATCGAGGCCCCCGTCGACCTCGTGTGGAACATGACCAACGACGTCGAGACCTGGCCCGACCTGTTCGCCGGCTACGCCGAGACGGAAATCATCCGGAGAACGGACGACGGCATCGACTTCCGGATCAAAACGCGCCCGGACGCGAACGGGAGGGTGTGGGAATGGGTTTCCCGCCGCTCCCCCGACCGGGACTCCCTCACGGTAAGGGCGTACCGGATCGAAACGGGCCCCTTCGTCTACATGAAGCTGCACTGGACCTATCGCGAGACCGGCGCCGGCACCGAAATGCGCTGGGTACAGGAGTTCGACATGCGGGCCGGCGCCCCCTACGACAACGAGCAGATGGCCGACCACCTCAACGAGACGTCACAGGCCAACATGGCGCGGATCAAGGAGATCATCGAGAGCGAGCACAGGGCGAGGCGGGACAGCGTCCCCGACGACCGGTGAGCCGGGCACGCCGGGGTCGCGGGAATCTCAGCCGGCTGGAGCGCGTTACCTGCGGGACAGCTATCACTACGGGACGGGCCGAGGTCTGGCCCGGCGAGGGGACGGACCCGATGAGCCTTCGTCAGTTCGAGTACGCCCTTGCCGTTGCCGAGCAGGGCTCGGTGACGGCCGCGGCAGAGGTCCTGCGCGTCGCTCAGCCGTCGATGTCCCAGCAGATCCGCGGGCTCGAGCGGGATCTCGGCGTGGAGCTGTTCGACCGTACGCCGTTCGACCGGCTGTGCCGCCGGGGCGTGCTGGGCCTCGCCCTGATGGCGGCGTGTGAACAGAGCCCCGACGACGCCCATTACCTCGGCAGCGGCGTGGAAATCACGCCTGGGCTCACCGCGTTCACCCGGACACCGCGCGGCGCCAGCTCGATCGCGAGCGAAGGGACCATCGTCAGCAGGGCCCCTTGCTGCCTGCGCCGACGCTCGCGCCCGCGAGCCCACGAATGGCCGCGATGCCGACGGTGAAGACCACCGACGCGCGGTCCGCCAGCAGGGGCAGCGCCTTCTGGAGCATGAAGAACTGCCCCTTGGCGTTGGTGGCGAACACCTCGTCGTAGGTCGCCTCGTCGACTTCCCCCAGCGGCATGGCCTTCATGATCGGATCGTCGCCGGATTCCGGCCGGTCACCATGACGTGTGCGCCGCGCTTGTGCAGCAGTCGGGCGGTGGCGAGGCCGATGCCGCTCGTGCCTCCGGTGATGAGTACGGCTTCCTGGCTCACAGTGGGCTCCTTGTCGGATCAGAGCTGGGTGGCGCCGCCGTCCACACGAACTCGGCGACGGTGGAACAGGTGGCGTCGAAAGCGAGGAACGGGACCGTTGTCTCTCGATCCTCTCCCTCGGAATCGGCCTCACCCCTTGGGGAATTCGCCGCCGTCCACAATGAGATCGCTCCCGGTCACCCAGCTCGACTGCTCGCCGGCGAGGAACAGGACCGCGTTGGCGACATCGTCGGGATGACCGTCCCGCCCCAGCGGCGGCCCTGCTCCCCACCGGGGCGAGGGCGCAGGAGACCACGGTCCGGATCGGCTGCACCCCCGGACAGGGTCGCCGCGCTGAACGACGCCATCGTGGCGGCCAACGACGATCCTGACACCCGGCGGGAGATCACCCTGCAGGGCGGCTGCACGTACGGCATCACCAAGCCGTTCGACCGCGTGAACGGCCTGACGGCGGTCACCGGCCGGGTCCGGATCAGCTCCCGGGGGCCGGCCGACGCCGTCATCGCACGCGGCGGGGCCGCGCGGACGACCAGCTTCCGGGTCCTGGAGGTGGAGGTCGGCGGTCATCTCGAACTCGACCAGATCACCGTCCGCGGCGGCGGCTCCGTCGGGAGCGGGGCGGGTGTCTTCAACAATTTCGGCACGCTCGTCCTCCACCACAGCACCGTCGCCTCGAACCACGCCGCGGAGTCCGGTGGCGGCCTGTTCACCAACGGAGAGAGCGCCACCACGACGCTGAACGACACCACACTGCGGGGCAATTCGGCCCGTTACGGCGGCGGAGGGCTCTTCAACAACGGGGGATCGGTGACCGTGAAGTCCAGCCGGATCACCGCCAACCGGGTCCCCGACGGGGTGGGCGGCGGTGTGCTCAGCAACGGCCGGATCAGCCGTCTCGCGCTGTACGACACCGTGGTCACCGGCAACCGGGCCGCCGAGACGGCCGGCGGCGTCTTCAATGCCGGCCGCGTCAAGGCCGCGTACACCCGCATCACCCGCAACCGCCCGAACGACTGCGCCGGCTCCCCCGTCCCGGTTCCGGGCTGCACCGGCTGAACCCGCCTCTTCTTAGCCGGTTTCAGGGTCGGGCCCCGGCGGCGGCCGGGGGGCGGGGCGCGGCCCGCGCGTGGGGCGCCGCGCCCGTCACGTGCCCGCGGGGTCCGCCGGGAGGAGCGCCGCCGCCGCCTCACGCGCGTACCGGGCCGGGGCGCGGCTGCGGGAGATGGCGGCGAACGTGAGGGAGCCGGCGTAGAGGACGAGGAAGCGGTTGGCGACGGCGTCCGGGTCGGGGACGCCGGTGGCGGCGACCAGGCCGCGGATGTACGCCCCGACGGCACGCTGGTGGTCGTGGACCGCGGCGGCGGCGCGGGCGCTCTCCGCGCCGATCTCGTTGAAGGCGTTCGTGAACGGGCAGCCGCGGAAGCCCGGCTCGCCGAACCACCAGTGCAGCCAGTCGAAGACCGCCAGCGCCCGCTCCCGCGGGCGGCCGGTGGCCTCCTTGACGACGTAGTCCGCCAGCCCCTTGCGCAGCCGGCGGTCCCGGCGCCGCAGGTACGCCTCGACCAGCTCGTCCTTGGACGCGTAGCAGCGGTAGAGCCGTTTGAGGGAGACGCCGGAGGCGTCGCGGATACGGTCCATGCCGACCGCGCGGATGCCGTGGGCGTAGAAGAGTTCGTCGGCCGCATCGAGCACGCGCTCCCGGGCGATCTCGTTGTCCGCGTCCATGTCTCCCGCTCCCGTTTTCGCCCGCCGCCACGCCGCTCACAAAGTACCGGCGCCGTTCCGATCCCGTCCCGGCGGCGTCCGATCGCTTGAGAACGACCGTTCTCCACACTACCCTCCCCGGAGAACGGTCGTTCCCCGGCCGTTCACACCGTCGCTGCCGACGGGCCCGGAACAGGGGACCGGGTCCGCCGCCACCGACGGCAGGGCCCGGGACGGGACGGTCCGGGTATCGGGGGGACGTGCCCGTCAGCCGGGTCACGACACGGGGGAGGGCTTTTGCTGCGCGTACACTTCACCGCCGCCGACCTGGCGCGCACTCGGATCGCCGACGGACCGGACCCGCTCTGGGAGACCGTGCTCAGCGTGCACCAGCTCACCGAGCGGGGCCCTGACCCGGCGTTACGCGCCTGGCGTACGCGGAACTGCACGACCGGCCGGTCCGCGCTGCGGGTGCTGCGGCCGGTGATGCCGTCGCGAGGCTACTTCCCCGACTTCCTCACCCCGGCCGCCTCCGCGGGCGGCGGTCTGGAGTCCGGCATCGACGCCGTACTGTCCACGCCCCGGCCGCGGCTGCGCGCCGAGCTGACCCGGCTCGTGGAGCGGGCCACGCCGCCGGCGTGGATGCGGCCGCTTGCCGACGGCGACCCGGAGAGCCTGCGGCGGCTGGGGCGGGCGCTGCGCGCGTACCACTCGTCCGTGCTGCGGCCGGCGTGGCCGTGGATCAGCGAGCGTACGGAGCAGGACCGGCTGTGGCGTGCGCAGACGCAGAGCGTCGCGGGTACGGACGCGATGCTGCACACCTTCGGCCCGGGGCTGCGGTGGCGGCCACCGGTGCTCACCGCGGACTACCCGGCCGACCGCGACCTCCACCTCGACGGGCGCGGGCTCCTGCTCGTGCCGTCGTACTTCTGCCGGCGGCTGCCGGTCGCGCTGGCGGACGGCTCGCTGCCGCCGATCCTCGTCTACCCGGCCCGGGCGCCGGCGCGGGTGCCCGTCGGGGCGGGCGGTGTGGGGGGCATGAGCAGTACGGGCGGTGCGGGCGGTGACGTCAGGGCCGAGGGCCTCGCGCAGCTCCTCGGGCACACCCGGGCCGCCGTCCTGCAGAGCCTCGGCGGCCTCTGCACCACCTCCGAACTCGCCCGCCGGGCGGGGGTGTCAGCCTCCTCGGCCAGCGAGCACGCCGCCGTGCTCCGCCGCGCCGGGCTGATCACCACCACCCGCCTCCGCAACCGCGTCCACCACTCCCTCACGCCCCTCGGCACCGCCCTCCTCACGGGCAGGACGGCGGCAGTCACCGTCTGAGCCGACCCGCACGGCGGTCTTTCGGGTACGTCCGAAAGTCCTGTGCCCCCGTCCCGCCGGTGCCGCATGGCGCCCCGGCAGTCCCCGGGTGAGCGGGGCCGGGGGCGGCGGCGCCCCCCCGGCCCGCTCAGGCCCGTTCCGGGTTTGCCGTAGAGCGTCCTCCAAGTCGTAGCGTCCGCGACATGACTCACACGACCACTCCGCAGCAGCACACCGGCTCCGGCTTCGGCGCCCGGAGCACCACCGCCGACGTCCTGCGCGGCGTCGACCTCAGCGGCCGGCTCGCCGTCGTCACCGGCGGCTACGTCGGCCTGGGGCTGGAGACGACCCGCGCGTTCGTACGGGCCGGGGCCCGCGTCGTCGTACCGGCCCGGCGGCGCGACGTCGCCGAGAAGGCGCTGGCCGGGCTCGACGCCGCCGATCACCCCGGCGGGCCAGGTGGCGCCGGCGGCCCCGGCGGTGCCGAGGTCGACGAGCTGGACCTCGCCGACCTGGACAGCGTCCGCCGCTTCGCCGACCGGTTCCTCGCCACCGACCGCTCCCTCGACCTCCTCGTCACCAACGCCGGCATCATGGCCAGCCCGGAGACCCGCGTCGGACCCGCGGGCTGGGAGGGGCAGTTCGCCGTCAACCACCTCGGCCATCACGCCCTCGCGAACCGCCTCAGCCCCGCCCTCGTACGCGACGGCGGCGCCCGCGTCGTCGCCCTGTCCTCCCGCGGCCACCACCTCTCCCCCATCCGCTGGGACGACCCGCACTTCCGCGCCGAGCCCTACGACAAGTGGGCGGCGTACGGCCAGTCGAAGACCGCGAACGCGCTCTTCGCCGTCCACCTCGACGCCCTCGGCCGGGACTCCGGCGTACGGGCCTTCAGCGTCCACCCCGGGATGATCCTCACCGACCTCGTCCGCCACGTCCCCCACGAGGAGCAGGTCGAGCAGGGCTGGTTCGACGAGGACGGCAACCTCATCGACGCCTTCAAGACCGCAGAGCAGGGCGCGGCCACGCAGGTGTGGGCG
Source organism: Streptomyces sp. CNX435 (assembly GCF_059570575.1). NCBI lineage: Bacteria > Bacillati > Actinomycetota > Actinomycetes > Kitasatosporales > Streptomycetaceae > Streptomyces > Streptomyces sp. CNX435. The sequence continues at coordinate 116,106 of NZ_JCANTA010000020.1, forward strand.
GCGACCTCGCCCCGGCTGGCCGGCCTGGGCGGCGTGTACTGCGAGGACTGCGACGTCGCCGAGCCCGCCGCCCCCGGCGGCGAGCGGGAGCTGCGGCCGGGCGTACGGGACCACGCCACCGACCCGGACCAGGCCGCCCGGCTGTGGGCGCTGTCGGCGGAGCTGACCGGCGTCGACGCCTTCGGCACCGCGCCCGGCCGGGCCTGACCCGCGGCGCGACGTTCGGCACGCCGACGGGTCCGCGGTGCGGAGGCGGGCCCGGCGGCGTGCGCGTAACGGGGCGCGGAGACGGAGCGGCGCGCGCGGGCGGCCGGCGCTAGGGTGAGGCCCGTGACCTCCCCACCGGACGACGCTTCGACCCTGGTCGGCGACGACGAACGCGACCGTGGCGCACGGCGCTTGCGGGAGGCGTACGCCGAAGGGCGCCTGACCCGCGACGACATGGACGCGCGGCTCGACCAGGTGCTCACCGCCACGACCCGGGGCGAACTGAGCGCGGCGCTGGCCTCGTTGCCGGCGGAGGACACGGGCGGCACGGCCACGATCGGGGCCGCCACCGGGCGGATCCGAAGGAGCGGGGCGTGGCGGGTGCCGCGGACGCTGCGGGTGGAGTCGGCGCTCGGGCGGGTGCGGCTGGACCTGTCGCGGGCGGTCATCGAACACCCGGTGGTCGACATCGTGTTGAACGTCGGCACCGGACGGGCCTCGATCACGGTGCCCCACGACGCGGTCGTCGACATCGACGGCGTGCAGAACGGCATGAAGGACTCCGTCTACAAGCCCCCGCGCCGGCCCGTCTCCGGCGGACCGACGATCCGGATCTCAGGCGTCATGGGCTTCGGCCGACTGACGGTACGCCACGCGCGCCGCTGACGGCTGCGGACCCGGCGTGGCGCCGGGCGTCAGGCGTCGATGTCCACGTGGACGAAGAGGTCGCCCCGACCGCCGCCTTTGAGGCGGGGCATGCCGAGCTTGCGCAGCCGGAGGGACTGGCCGTCGCGGATACCGGCGGGGATGTGAACAGTCTTGTCGCCGTCGACCAGGGTCGGCACGCGGACGGTGGTGCCCCGTTTCGCCGCCGCCCGGGACAGCCCGACGCGGGTGACGAGGTCATCGCCTTCGCGGGTGAAGTCGGGGTGCGGCCGTTGGGTGACGCTGATGTACAGGTCCGCCGGCGGGCCTCCCCTCGGGCCGACTTCGCCCTCGCCGGCCACCCGGATGCGGGCACCGTCCTTGATGCCCGCCGGGATCTTGACCTTGAGCGTACGGCGGGTGCGTACTCGGCCGTCGCCGCCGCACTCCAGGCAGGGAGAGGGAAGAAACGAGCCGGTCCCCTCGCAGTGCCGGCAGGCCTGGCCGAGGAGGTGGCGCCCAGAGGGCCACGTCTTGCCCGTGCCGACGCAGTGCGCGCACGGGTGCATCGAGGTCCCCTCCGCCACGAGCCCTCCCGAACAGGTCGGGCAGAGGATTGCGTTGTCCACGACGAACTCCTCGACGGTGCTCCGGGCCATGTCGGCCAGGTCCATGTCGAGCCAGAGGTCGGAGCCCCCGCGGGTGCGCCCGAGCGACTGTGCTACACCGCCCTCGCCGAAGAAGGCGTCCATGATCTCGCGGTAGTTCGCGTCGTGGTCCACCACCGGTGCGGGGTCGTCGTCCTCGGGCCGCGGCGGCGGCACGTGGGCGATGACGACCTGGTACTCCACATCCGCCCACATCCGGGGCCGCTGCCGTACGCCGGCGCGGTGCAGCGACTCGTAGACGTAGTCGTACAGCTCCGTGACCGTGATCCGGCCGTCGCCGTCGAGGTCCGCCGCGCCCGTGGCCAGCCCTTCGATGAGGGCGCCGGTGAAGCGGGAGGGCTGCGGGGCCGTGGCCTCCAGGCGTTCGCCCTCCCAGGCGTACTCGGTGCGGCTGGTCGCGGTGAGCACCACCCGGCCGGAGCCGGCGAGTTCGTCCCGTAGATGCACCTGGTCGTCGCCCTTCGCGCCGGTCAGGAACGCACCGCTGTAGCAGCAGTCGAGCAGCACGACGATCGTGCGCGCCCGGCAGCGCTCCAGCCGGCTGCGCAGGAACGCGGCGGGCACGGCGGTCGAGGCGGGCAGGTCGCGGTCGGTGTCGCGGGCGGCGAAGTGGAGGTGGCCGTCGTCGTCCTTGATGCCGTGGCAGGAGAGGTGGAGCAGGAGGAGGTCGTTGCGGCTGCGGTCGCGGAAGAACCGCTCGATGGCGCGCATCACCTCGTGCGCCGGGGCGTCCTTCAGCTGCTCGGCCTGGAAGCCGCCGATGCTCGGGTCGGCCAGGGCGCGGGCGAGGCCGGCGCAGTCCTGGCCGGGCGAGCGGAGGGGGCGGAAGGCGTCGTCGTCGTACGTGTCGGTGGCGATGAGCAGCGCGTCGCGGCGGCCGTTGCCGGGGCCGGGGGTGGGTACTGCCATGGCTAGTCCCGGTCGGCGGGTTCCCGGGCGGACTGCCGGGCGGGGGGATCGGTATGGAGGAACGCCTCGATGAGGAGCTGTTTCTCGGCGTCGGAGGCGTCGCCGAGTTCGAGGCTGCGGCCGTCGAACTCCAGCCGTACGGACCGGACGGGCCGGTTCTGCAGCCACGCCTCCACCACACGTACGACGGAACGCAGCACCACCGGCGCCAGGGTCACGGCCAACACCCCGACGGCAACGACCTCCCCGGGCTTGGCCCCGTCCGGCGCGCCCCCGACTGCCCGCCCAGCGCGTACCTCGTCGACCTCCAGCTCCAGCAACGTCTGCCGCAACTGCCCGGTGAGGGAGTCCAGTTCCTCGTCGTCGACGTCCGCGCCCCCGGCCACGGTCAGCCGCAATGCGCCCGCGCTCTCCCCGCCCCTGTCTGTCATACGCACGAGTTTATTCAGCTTGCGTGCACGTACTGACCGTCCTCGTCGGGCGGGAGTTCGGGGTCGGTGAAGAGGCGGAGAAATTTTGTCGGCTTCCTCCTTCCTACCCGTCGCTCTCTGCGCGCCCGGCCTGTTCGGCGGCCTCCGCCACGATGCCCTCGACGAGGTTCGCCAGCAGTTCGTCCGCGTCCTCGGCGCCACGGCCCGCCACGGCGAGCTGTACCGCGCTCTCGAGGTCGGCCTCGGCCAGGGTGACCAACGCGTCATCAAAGACGATTACGGTCCTGTCGCCGTACTCCTTGCGGATGGCGTGGACCGCCTCGGCCGCGATGGTCGCGGCGGTCTCGGGGGCGATGTCGACCAGCGTGCTGGCCATCCGCTGCAGATCGTATTGACGGTACTCGGCCTGCAGGGCCGAGGCTTCCAGGGCCACCCGGGCCGCCCAGTCCGGATCGAGCTCCGCGCCAACGAAGACGAGGCCTTCCAGCGCCGACATCCGGAAGTCCTCGGGGAGGTCGCGGGCGATCTGTACGCACTCCTCCAGCAGCTCCAGCGCCTGCGCGGGCCGCGCGCGCACCAGCCCGGAGGACAGCAGGACCAGCCCCGACACGTAGTCGGCCTTCGGGAACTCCAGGAGCGCCTGCCGTCTGCGCTCCGGGTCCGCCGAGCCCCGGGCCGCGGCGATCCATGTCCTGGCCGCGAGGCTGTGCTCCTCGTCCTGGACTTTGGCCGCCAGCCGTTCGGCCTCCTGGAACAGCTGCTCCGCCCGCCGGGGGTGCTCGGGGGCGAGGCTCTGGGCGATGGCCGCGAGGGCCAGGGTCCGCCAGTCCTCGGGGATGCGCCTTGCGACGGCCAGGGCCCGCTCCGGATCCGTGTCGCGCAGCTCGGCAGCCAACGCGAACTGGGCGTCCGCCCGCTCCTCCTCGTCGACCATGGTGCGGGCGAGCCGTTCGGCGGCGTCCAGGTCCGTCTCCAGTACGCGCCGGAAGACCTCCGACAGCGCCGTCGTCCGCTCGCCCTCGTCGGAAAGACTCCGGGCGACGCGCTCGGCCGCCTGCGGATCCAGCGGCGCCAGCGTGCTCACCAGGTCCCGCAGCGCCCACTTCCGCTGGTCCGGTGTGGGAAGGCCGCGGGCGACACGCTCGGCGCGCTGGGGATCCCGGGCCGCCATCCCCTTCACGACCTGCCTGAGGATGATCTCGGACTCCCACCGGTGGGTCTCCGCGGGCATTTCCTGGGCGATCCGTTCGGCACGGTGCGGGTCCGTCGCCGCCATCCGCTCGGCGACCTCCGCCAGCGCTTCGACCTGCGCCGGGGCGCCGCCGAGTCCCCTGGCGACGGCCTCCGCCTGCGCGGGGTCGGCGGGAGCCAGGGCGAGGGCCGCCGCGCGCAGCGCCGCCGCGCGCGCCGGCTTCGTACGAAAGCCCCTCACCGCGTGTGCCAGGTCCAGCGCTTGCTTCGCGGCCCTCTTCGAGCGCTGCGCGTCCACCGGTGCCAGTGCGGCGGCCACCTCGGCGAGCGCCTGCGTCCGCGCCACCACATCCGGCGCGCTCGCAGCGGCGCGATGCGCCTCCACGACGAGGAACGCCCCGTGCTGGGTGTCGCCGGGGAGTACCGCGGCCGCCACCTGGGCCAGTGCCCGGGCGCGGGCCTGGGCGCCGGTGATCCTGGCGGCCACCAGCTCCGCGCCGGCCAGCAGCCGGCGGTGCCGGCGCCCTGCCCGGTGCCGCTCCCGCTCCCGGCGTTCCCGCTCCCACTCCCGCGCGGTGGGCCCCGGCTCGTATCCGCCCTGCGCGGGGGTCGGAGTCGGCCCCGGCCCGCTCCCGCCGACGTCCCGCGCGTCATGGTTCCGCTCGTCGACCATCGTCGCCACGCCGGGCGGCAGCCACGACCGCGCCGCGTCATCCCCCGCGGGCATCGTGTCGAGGATCTGGGCCGGCGTCGGCCGCACGCCCGGGTCCTTGGCCAGGCACTGCGCGACCAGCCCGGCAAGGCCGGCCGGCAGCCCGGTGAGGTCCGGCTCCTCGTGCACCGCCCGGTAGTTCACCGCGTGCGGCGCACCCGTGCCGAACGGTGCACGGCCCGTGGCCGCGTACGCCAGGACCGCGCCCAGCGCGAAGACGTCCGCCGCCGGCGCCGCCTCGTCGCCCACCACGTACTCCGGCGCCATGAATCCGGGCGTCCCGATCGCCAGTCCCGTCCCCGTCAGCCGCGTCTCCTGCGCCGCCTGCGCGATGCCGAAGTCGATCAGCCGGGGTCCGTCCGCCGCGAGCAGCACGTTGCCCGGCTTGAGGTCGCGGTGCACCATCTCCCGCTCGTGCACCGCCACGAGCCCCTCCGCGAGGCCGGACGCCAGCAGCGCGAGCGCGCCCTCCGGCAGCGGCCCGTGCCGGCGCACCGCTGCCTCCAGGGACGGCCCGGGGACGTACGCCGAAGCCAGCCAGGGCGGATCGGCGCCGGTGTCCGCGTCCACGACGTGCGCGGTGTAGAACCCGCCGACCTGCCGGGCGGCCTCCACCTCGCGCGCGAACCGCCGGCGGAACTCCGGATCGGCCGCGTACTCCGCCCGGACCACCTTCACCGCCACCGGCCGCCCGCCGCGCGAGTGCCCGAGGTACACCTGCCCCATGCCACCGCCGCCGAGCCGCTTCAGCAGCCGGTACGGACCGACCTCCCGCGGATCCTCGGCCCGCAAATCCTCCACGCCACACCCCTGTTAACGGCTCTCCGCGGCAACGCTCTCCCCGACCGGGACGCCACGTCAACACCACCGGTTCCACGGGGACGGACTCCTCGCCGAGGCCGGCCGGACCGTCTGACCCGCACCCAGAAATTTGAACGGAGTAACAACTAGAACTATCGTTCAAGAAGGCCACAGCACCGAGGGAGCCCCATATGACCCGCACGACCCCTGTGACCCCCGCGACCCCTGAGACCACGTCCGCCGTCCACCGCGCCGGCCCCCGGCAGTGGGCGGGCCTCGCCGTCCTCGCCGTGCCCACCGTGCTGCTCGGCCTGGACGTCACCGTCCTCTACCTCGCGCTCCCCGCGCTCGCCGCCGAGTTGCACCCCGGCGGCACCCAATCCCTGTGGATCATGGACGCGTACGGCTTCCTCATCGCCGGATTCCTCGTCACCATGGGCACGTTGGGCGACTGGCTCGGCCGCCGCCGGCTGCTGCTCATCGGCGCCGCCGCCTTCGGCGCCGCCTCCGTGGCCGCCGCGTACGCGCCCAGCGCCGAGGCGCTGATCGCCGCGCGGGCCGCGCTCGGGGTCGCCGGGGCGACGCTCATGCCGTCGACGCTGGCGCTGATCAGCAACATGTTCGCCGACGCCCGCCAGCGGGCGCTCGCCATCGGCATCTGGGCGACCATGTTCGCGCTGGGCATGGCCGCCGGGCCGCTCGTCGGCGGGGCGCTGCTGGAGCGCTTCTGGTGGGGCTCGGCGTTCCTGGTCGCGGTGCCGATGGTCGCGGTGGTGCTGGTCGCGGGTCCCCTGCTGCTGCCCGAGTACCGGGCGCGCCCGGACGGGCCGTTAGACGTCGCGAGCGTCGCGCTGTCGCTCGGCGCGATCCTGCCGGTGGTCTACGCGGTCAAGCACGCCGCGGCGGAGGGCGTCGGCGGCCTCGGCGGGGCCACGGTGCCGGCGCTGGCGGCCGGCGCGGCCTGCGGCTTCTGGTTCGTACGACGGCAGCGCACGCTCGCCGCGCCGCTGCTGGACCTGCGGCTGTTCGCCGAGCGGACGTTCGGGGTGGCGCTGGGGCTGCTGCTGGTCGGGCTGGTCGGTGTCGGCGGAGTGATGTACCTGGTCACGCAGCACCTGCAGTTGGTGGCGGGCATGACGCCGCCGGCCGCGGGGGTGTGGATGGGCCCGCCGGCGCTGATGATGTTCGTCGCGGCGATCGGCGCGCCGCTGCTCGCCCGCAGGTTCCGGCCGGGGTACGTCGTCGGGGCGACGCTGGGCGTGTCCACGATCGGGTACGGGCTGCTCGCCACCGTCGACCGCACCGACGGCCCCGGCCCGGTCGTCACCGGCTTCGCGCTCGTCTACCTCGGGCTCGGCGCCCTCGCCGCGCTGGGCACGGATCTCGTCGTCGGCTCGGCGCCGCCGGCGCGGGCGGGGTCGGCGTCGGCGCTGTCGGAGACGGTGCAGGAGCTGGGGCTGGCGGTGGGGGTCGCGGTGCTGGGGAGCGTGACGACGGTGGTGTACCGGGCGCGGATGGAGGGGTGGATTCCGGCCGGGCTGCCGGACGGTGCGCGGGAGGCGGCCGGCGACGGCCTGCCGGCCGCGGCCGGGGCGGCGGAGGAGCTGCCGGAGGGGGTGCTGCGGCGGTCGGAGGAGGCGTTCGTCACGGGGTTGAACGTGGCCACGGGGATCGCGGGCGTGGCGGTGGCGGTGCTTGCGGTGGTGGCGGCGGTCGCGCTGCGCGGGATCGGGCCCGTAGCGAAGGCGGAGCCGGTCGAGCCGGTCGAGCCGGCAGCGCCGGCAGAGCCCACGGAGCCGGCAGCGCCGGTCGAGCCGGCGGCGGGGGACGGCTGACGCGCGGGCGCCCCGCCCCTGGCTACCCTGGTCGCACCGACCCACCCCGACCGGAGGCCCGCACCGTGGAGCAGGGCGCGACGCGCCGCAAGGCCGAGCCCGTCACCGACGGCCGCCGCGCCCGCGGCCTCCGGCGCCGGGCGGAGATCATCGAGGCCACCCTCCGCGTCGTCCAGCGCGACGGCGCCGGCGGCGTCACGCACCGCACCGTGGCCCGCGAGGCGGACGTACCCACCAGCCTCACCGCGTACTACTTCGCGACCCTCGACGACCTGCTGGTCGCGGCGCTGTCCACGGTGGCCGACGAGTACACGCACCAGCTGCACGAGATCATCGAGAGCGACGGCGACGACCTCGACGGCCTCGCCGCCCTCGTCGCCTCCGCGGGCGGCGACGGCCGCAAACGCGCGCTCGCCGAGCGCGAGTTGTCCACGCTGGCGGCCCGCCGCCCCGCCCTCCGCCCGGTCGCGCGGCGGTGGCGGGACGCGGTGGCCAGGATCGGCGAGCGGCACACCTCCGACCCGCGGGCGGTCGACGCGCTCGTCGCGGTGACGGACGGCCTCTGCGCGGACATCCTGCTCACCGACGCCCGCCCGGACGCACGCCGGATCCGCGCGGTACTCGCCCGCAGCCTGCGGCCGGACGAGGACTAGTCGCCCCACACCCACCATTTTCCACCCGGCCAATCCGCCCGATCCGCCCGATACGGCCGCTACGCCCCCGAGGCCGCGCCCCAGCCGATGCCGTCCGCGCGCGGGCCCTTGTAGAGCAGGCCCTGGGAGCGCCAGTCCTCCGCGACCACCCCCGCGATCTGCTCCAGGTCCGTGTCCATCTCCTCGACGGCGGCCCCGTGGGCCTCCAGGTAGTTGTAGATCGCGCTCGCCTGCCCCGCGGTCCTGCGCCAGTCCGGGTGGCGCTCGAAGAGGGGGCCGTAGCCGCGGAACTTGGCGAGCTGCTCCATGACGTCGTCGTAGCGCCGCTCCCGCCAGTACGCGAGCGCCAGCGTCCAGCGGACGCCGAAGACGTCGTACTGGTCGATGACGACCCGGATCTCGCCCTCCCGGTACCCCTTCAGCACCTTCTCCAGCAGCACCGCGACGTCGGCCCAGCGCTCCGCCCCCACGCAGAGGTCCGCCAGCTCGCGCGCGTGCCGGGTGGTCAGCATGGCCAGGGGCCGCCCGGCCTCCAGGTGGACGAGGCTCTCCTCGAAGAGGCGGGTGCCCTCCTCCGTACGGCCCGCGGTGAGGTGGCACATGCCGACGAGCCGGCCGCAGCACCCCTTCTCGAACGGGTCGGTGCGCGTGCGGTATTCGTGCTCCGCGAGCGGCATGGCCTTGTCCTCGTCACCCAGCACCCAGTGGCAGCCCGCCAGCCGGTACGCGACGCGTGAGGCGAGCGGGTTGTCCTCCTCGCCGGCCAGCTCGCCGTGCAGCTCTTCGAGGAGCGGCAGGGCCTTGTCCATCTGGACCTTGTCCATGTGCCCCTCGGCCTTCTCGAACTGCCTCTGCAGCCGGCTCTGCCGGTCGCGGTGGAACAAGCGGGATATCAACGCCCCTCCTCTGTACGGTCGCAGAGAGCATCTCCTAAGGAGTACCGCCCTCGACAGAGGGGCGGAGGGGCCGAAGGGCCGGGGGGTCAGATCACGCCGTCGAGGTCCTGCAGCAACCGGGCCCGGGAGCGGGCGCCGACGACGGAGCGTACAGGCTCGCCGCCCTGGAAGACGAGCAGCGTCGGCACCGCGAGGACGCCGTGGGCGACGGTCGTCTGCGGGTTGTGGTCGACGTCGAGGCGTACGGCCTTCACCCGGTCGCCCAGTTCGGCGGCGAGCGCGCCGAGGACGGGCGTCAGCTGCTTGCACGACGGGCACCACGCGGCGGTGAACTGCACCAGCACCGGTACGCCGGCGCGCAGCACCTCCTCGGCGAACGTCTCGTCCGTGACGTACGGAACACCCTGTGCGGCCTGTGTCGTCGTCATGTCCGCTCTCCCCTTCAGCCGCCGCAGAGCGGCAGGTCTCCATCGGCTCCGCACGGCGACGGCGACGCCTCCGCGCGCGCCAGCTGTGCGGTCAGGTGGTCGCGCGCCGCCCGTAGCTCCGCCATCAGCCCGTCCAGTTCGGCGATCTTCCTGCGGTACGCCGCGCGCGAGTCGGGGCAGGAGTCGCCCGCCGGGTGGCCGGCGCGCAGGCACTCCACGAAGGGCCGGGTGTCCTCCAGTTCGAAGCCGAAGTCCTGCAGCGTGCGGATCTGCGCCACGAGCCGCAGGGCGTCGTCGCCGTACACGCGGTGGCCGTTGGCGCCGCGGTCGGCGGCGGGCAGCAGCCCGCGCGACTCGTAGTAGCGCAGGGTCCGCGTGCTGACCCCGGCTCTCGCGGCGAGTTCCCCGATGCGCATACCGTCGACGTTAGACGTTGACGCCGGCGTCAGGACAAGCGCGGGCCGCGCACCGCTGCGCCTCCCGCCGCTACGCCTCCGGCCGGCGGGCCAGGAGGTACGCGCGGGTCGTCTCGGGCTCCTCTGGGTAGTGGGTGCGCTCCAGCGTCGCCTCGACGTCGAACCCGGCCGTCCGGAGCAGATCGGCGACCGGCGCCGGCTCCAGGAAGCGGAAGTCCACGTCCACCGGGTGCCCCCACCAGTCGTCCAGGTGCCGGACCTCGGTGCCGGCGTGGAACGCGACCAGCAGCCGCCCGCCCGGCCGCAGCACGCGCCGCGCCTCGGCGAACGCGGGCGCCAGCTCGGCCGGTTCGAGGTGGATCACCGAGTACAGCGCGACCGCCGCCGCGAACTCGCCGTCCGCGGCCGGCAGCCGCAGCAGGTCGCCATCGCGGAACTCCGCCTCCGGGTGCTCCCGCCGGGCGAGGGCGATCATGCCCGGCGACAGGTCGACCCCGACCGCCCGCGCCCCGTGCGCCGCGAGCCACCCCGTGACGTGCCCCGGCCCGCAGCCCAGGTCCGCGACCGGCGCGCCGTCCCCGGCCTGCTCCAGGAGGGCCGCGAGCAGCGCCCGGTCCAGCGGCTTGTGCGTCAGCTCACCGCCGACGGTGTCGAGGTACGACTCCGCCACGGCGTCGTAGCTGTTCCGTACCGCGGCGCGCGCGTCGTTGCCCGTTCCGGTCATGGCGCTCAGCATCCCATGCGGCGCCCATGCGGCGCCCGGGGCGTCAGGCGCGGGCCGGGACGGCCGCCTCCGCCGCGTCGTCCGGCAGCGGCATCGAGTCCATGAACGAGCTGACCGAGAACACCGCCCGCCCCGGCCCGGGCGGCCCGTAACCGGGCGGGGACGACAGCCCGTGGGTGTCCAGGGCGTCCTGGTACGTCTCCAGCAGCCGGATGTGGTACTCCAGCGGCGCGCCCTCGGGGTTGGCCTTGCCCAGCGGCGTCGTCGGCTCCGGGCACCAGGTGGTGAACCGCGGCACGACCCCGTGCGACATGAAGAAGTCCAGCCCCTCGCGCGTGGACGCGATGGCCTCGTCGACCGTCGTGAAGCCGAACGGCTCCGCCATCTCCACGCCCGCGACGAAGTTGGGGATGACGTTCGACGGGCCGAAGACGTCGGCGGAGTCGAGGATGCGGCGGTGCCACTCGTCGCGGCCGACGTAGCGCTCCTTGCCCGGGCAGTACAGCTCGAAGAGGCGGCGGTCCCACACCTCGAAGTTGGGGTGGTAGATCTGCGCGCCGTAGTCGTGGAAGCGCTGGACGTCGGCCTTCGGCAGCGCCTGGGCGACGACCTTGCCGATCCAGCGGCCCGGGAAGCGCTCCTCGATGGCCTTGGCGTACTGGCCGTAGAAGTCGGCCTCGTCCTTGCCGCCGATGTGGCGGGTGACGGCGCCGCCGGTGAGGGTGTACGCGGTGGAGGTCTTCGCGGTGTCGTACCGGTCGATGATCTCCAGCGCCTCCAGCACCTCCTCCACCGGCTTGACGCCCGTGTACGGGCGGCCGGCGGCCTTGTGCTGGCGCCAGTTGTGGTTGATGTCGCAGTACTGGCACTCCTCCTTGTCGCCGAAGTACTGGCAGACGCGGAAGACCGTGAGGTAGATCAGGTAGCCCCACTGGATGGTGGGCGCGACCTCCATGACGGACTTCCCGTTGGCGAGCGTGTGCCGGTAGTAGTCCGGCATCGGCGGCAGGCCGACGTCGGCGATGCGGACGCCGTCGAGGTAGAGGCCGAGGGCGCCGTCGTCGCCGGGCTTGACGCGGTACGGGGAGGAGGGGTTGACCCGTACGGAGACGACGGTGCGGCGCAGGTCGTACGGGCCGCCGGTGAGGACGACCTCCTCCGGCGGGCGGTTGAGGGCGGCGGCGCCCAGCTCGGGGAGCGTGCCGTGGTCGAAGGAGAAGATGAAGTACGACTTCGGCTTCACCTCGCCGGAGCCGTCCTCGCCCGCGCCGCTGAGCGCGGAGTCGTCGAAGGCCATCCCGCCCCGCAGCAGGTCTTCCTTGATCACGGCTTCCCTGGGCACGTGCGGGAAGCGGGCCATGAGGCTCTCGACCAGGTCGGTCCGGCTGCGGCTCGCCGCGATGGCTGCGGTGGCTGAGGTGGCTGCGGTGTCCATGTGCTGCTCCTTCCCGGCGTCGGCGTCCGTGGCGGAGCGACGCCGCACCCTCCATTGAACACGTGCGCTCCCCCTCGCCGGGCGGCGGGGGCGCGGGGGGCCGGTTTTTCCTTTCGGGTGAATTCGGGTGCGGGTGTCCGGGGCGCCTGGGGCGCGGCCGGGGTTCGCGGGGGGGCTCACCGGAGCGCGGGGGCTCACCGGGGCGGGCGGGGGCGACCGCGCGGGCGACGGCGGGGGCGGAACGGGCCGCCGGGACGCAGAGCCCGGGCGGGGCCGGTACGGACGCGGAACGGCGCGGTACGGCCGGGGCGGGACGGGGGCGCCGGTCAGCCATTCGGCGGAGCCGTGGATACGTACAGCAGACCGTCGGACATCGCAACTTAACACCCAAGTCGGTTGCTTTTCAGCACAACTGACTTTAGCGACACACACTCAAATGGCGGATCAAATCCGGATACTCCGGCTACTGTTCTCCTCAAGTCGCAGTAGCTAGAGGGGAGTAGTGCGCATGGGGCCGATGAAGAAGATCCCGGGACAGCGCAGTCCGGTGGAGTGTGCGCGGGCCTTGGACCAGGCACTTGAGGCCCAGCGGGCCCGGACCGCGCTCGTCCGGGCGATCAAGAACGGGGAGGTGGACTGCGTGCAGGCGCTGGAGCGGGCGGCGCGGGACGCCCTGGCCGGGGACATGCTGGCCAAGGACTTCCTCCTGGCGCTGCCGGGGGTGGGGCCGGCGCAGACGGCGAAGCTGATGGCGCGGCTGGGGCTGTCGGACAGCCGCAGCCTGCGCAGCCTCGCGCCGGGTCAGCGGGAGCTGATCGGCGCGGCGGTACGGAGCTGACTCCGTCAGGGGGCGGGGTGCGGGCGGCCTCCCGCCGGGGGCCGGGCGCGGAGTGGGGCCCCATCGGCTACACCACGAAAAGGGACACCACCCACCCTGGGCCGCCGCCCGCGGCGCTACGCGTGGGGGCCCACCGTCACCGGGCCCACGGTCAGTTCCGCCCGGCCCTCCATGATCTCCCCCAGTCGCGCCACCTCCGCCTCCAGCGCCCGCCTGCGCGCCGCCGGCAGCCGGTCGAGCGGCTCGACGGTCACGGCGATCCGGCGGCCCGAGCGGCGCTGGTGCCAGACGCCGGCGGCCTCGCCGTCGACCAGCAGCACCGGGAAGTTGCCCGCCTGGCCGCCGGTGAGGGCGCGCTCGTAGGCCCGGCCAGGGAAGAGCAGTTCGCGGGGGCGGCAGGCGATGGCGTACGCGTCGAAGTACGGCAGCAGCCGCACCCCGCGCACCTGCTCGGCGGACTCCGCCGGCACCACCGGGCCCTCCAGGTCTCCCGCCACCACCCACGACGGCACCCCCGCCAGCTCCACCGGCTCGATCTCGCCGGCCGCCGCCCGCGCCGCGAACAGGTCCCGGGCCCAGCCGGTCGGGGCAGCCAGCCAGCGGGCGAAGTCCTGCGGGGTGGCGGGGCCGTAGGCGTGCAGGTAGCGGCGTACGAGCGCGGCGAGCGCCGCGTCCGGCGGCGCGGGGGCGAAGCCCGGCAGCCAGCGCTGCGGGCTCGTGTACGTGACCTTCCGGCCGCGGTTCGGGCCGAAGCACAGGGCGCCGCGGTGCGCGGCCAGCGCGGTGGCCGCCCGCCAGCGCGGCCACTTCGACTGAAACGCCTCCATCACCGGGTCCGCCGCCCACGAACCGGCGCGCTCGGCGATGGCGTCGGTCAGCTCGTCGACCGTCAGCTCCGCGTCGGCGAGGGCGTCGGCCGCGGCGGCGACGACGGCGTCGGCCTGGCCGGGGGTGAGCAGGCCGAGGGTGCCGCCGCCGTTGCCGGAGCCGGCGGGGAGCGCGCCGAGGGCGCCGGTCCACAGGGGCAGGTCGGCGGCGGGGAGGAGGTGGATGGTGCCGCGGGGGCCGAAGGTCTTGACGACGGTGCGGTCGTCCCACAGCGCACGGCGTACGTCGGCGCGGGTGGCGCCGGCGAGGCGCATGCCGACGGAGAGTTCGGCGGCGGAGAGGACCTGGGCCTGGGCGCCGCAGAGGGTGCGGAGGACGGCGGCGGGGGTGCCGGGCGCGGGGGTGCCGGGCGCCTCCGCGAAGCCCGTACCCGCGCCGCCCTCCTGCGGGACCGGCGTCGTCAGCCCGCTGCGCGCCAGCCGCCTCGCGCTGGCCTCGCCCCACGTCATCGTCCGTCTGCCCATCCGCCGTCTCTCCTCGCCGTCGCCGGTCCGTCCGGGTCATCCGACCGTAGAGCTGCTTCCGGTCAGCTGCCGTCCGCAACCCCGCCCCCGACAGCGACCGCCGCCGGTGCGAGACCCTGGCCGTCACCCTCCTCGGACGTCGTCGCGCAGGTGAGCGGCGAGGACACCGAGGTCGGCGACCTCGAAAATCCGGATCGTCGACGGTCGTCCTCGCGGAGATGATCGGCCGCTGCGGCGCAGGCTTCGCGCAAGTCGCCGGTCACGTCGACGACGTCGCCTCCTCTCCCGGCCGGGACTCCGATGTCGCACCCCTCACATCCCGGACAACCGGACAGACCGCATGCCCCGGCGCGCGCCTTCGCCACGAACCTCCGGCGGGAGATCACACGTCAACGTACTTCTTGGTCTCACAGTGCCGGTCCGAACCATCGGAGTGGACCCTGCACATTTGCAGCTTGATCCCCCGGACCGTGCTGGAATCCGAGATCGTCTCCTTCCAGTTCTTACCCACCTGGAACCCGCAGGCCTTGGGGCCGTCGTAACTCCGGTCGGGAAAGAGCGGAAGATCGTATATCACGCGCAGCTGGGCACAGAAACCGTCTTTCTTCGAGTCGATGGTAACCATGTTGATCTTTGCGTCGCCAGACGCGTTGATCGAAGCCGTACCCGCTGCGCCACCACCGGGGCCGTTGATGTCGCCCGTCCAACTGTCAGCCAGTGCCGACGAGGAGAATACGAGCGGAAGTATGCAGGCCGTAACCGCAACGCCCCCCAGTTTGAGCCTCTTGTGCTTCATTCTTCCTCCCAAGAAATCGTTCGCCGGAATCAGGTCCGCAGCAACATGTCATACACCCCTGCACGAAACCTTTATAGAAACTGACTCGGATTGGCGCGACGTCCTCTCCTCGACGCCCCCGGTCCATCCGGCTCCCCACCACCGGCCCCACCCGCACACGGTCGTTTCCGCGGAATCACCCCGGGCCGACGTCCCCAGCAGCACACTGGAGTCACGGTCGGCGCACGGGGGCAGCGGCGCGGGCCGAGGAGGCGTTCGCCGATGGCGTGTGGCTGGTGGAACTCCCGCCGGTGCCGGACCCGGCGCTGCTGGCGCCCGCTGCCGAGACGCTGCGGCACGCCGGCCAGACCTCCCGTACGCAACCGCAGGTGCTCGGCGATCAGCGGCCGGCCGCACAGCGGCTGTCGCTGACGGCGGCTCGCTGGCGCACGGTGGCCCGGCATCCCGGCCGCCGTCGGCCGCGGCTCGCCGCCGCTACTCCAGAACCGCTGTCGCCTCGACCTCGACCAGCAGGTCCGGCTCCCCCAGGGCCGCGACCCCCAGCAGGGTGATCGGCTTGACCGGGTCGACGCCGAGCCGCGCCGCCGCCCGGTTCACCCCCTCGCCCAGCAGCGGCATCTTCTCGGGGCTCCAGTCGACGACGTACACGGTCAGCTTCGCCACGTCGTCGAAGGAGCCGCCGACCGCCGCCAGCGCGGTGGCGACGTTGAGGTAGCTCTGCTCGACCTGGGCGGCCAAGTCGCCCTCGCCCACGGGCGCGCCGTCGGCGTCGCGGGCGACCTGGCCGGCGAGGAAGACCAGCCTCGATCCGGTGGCGACCGACAACTGCCGGTAGACCTCGGGCTTCGGCAGCCCCTCGGGATTGACCAGCGTCACGGACATGAACGTCCCCTTTCCTCGCACGTCCCGGGCACTATACATAACAGCGTTATGTATAGTGCCGGTCATGGCGCGGACGAAGGACCCGGCGGTGCGTTCCCTGTTGCTCGAACGGGCCGCACACATGCTCCGTACGAGAGACCCCGTCACGCTCCGCACGCTGGTCGCCGGCACGGGCGTCTCCACGATGGCCGTCTACACCTACTTCGGCGGCCTCGACGGGCTGTGGCGGGCGCTGCGGCAGGAGGGCTTCGGCCGGCTGGCCGCGCGGCTGGCGGCCGTCGCACCGACCGCGGACGCGGTGCGCGACCTCGCCGCGCTGGGCGCCGCGTACCTGGTCAACGCGGTGGAGAGCCCCGATCTCTACCGCATCATGTTCGACGCGGGCTTCGACCTCGAAGACCCCGGCGCCGCCGACGAGACCCTGCACAGCCTCGTCCGCACCGTCGAACGGGCCACGGCCGACGGGCGCTTCGCCGCCGGGACCGACCCGCTGGAGCTGGCGACGCAGAGCTGGGCGATCGGCCACGGGCTCGCGTCGCTCGTCGCCGCGGGGCCCCTGCCGTACGCGGCGCTGGCCCACGGCGTTCCCATGCTGGCGGCCCTGTTCACGGCCGCGGGCGACGAGCCGGACCGGTGCCGCGCGTCGGTCGCGCGCGGCTGGGCAGAGCTGCCGGCGGCGGCCCCGTGACCGGGCGCCGCCCCGGACAGATCACCCAGCGGAGACAGATCACCTAGCGGACAGATCGCCTAGCGGACGGAACACCTAGTCCGGGCAGTGCGTGCCGCGGGGCAGCTGGTACGGGGCGGAGATGCGGTACGTGCCGGGGCGCGGGGCGTGCAGCCGGGTCCAGTCGCCGGCCTTCGTCACACAGCCCTGCAGGTTCACGTACAGCTGCCCGCTCTCCGACCACTCCCGGACCCCGTCGACCTCCGCGTCGTCCGAGCCGTCGCCGTCCAGCACCTTCGGCGGCTCGACGCCCTCGCCCTCCTCGTCGACGAGCCCGAGCCACGGCGAGAACGGCACCCGCACCAGCACGGGACCGGCGTACTTCACGTCGATGACCAGCTCGCCCTCGTCGGCCCGCCGCACCTCCGCGGGCGCCTCGACCAGCGGCGTGGGGTCGTTCACCCGGAACAGCCGCCAGTTCGCGTCCGCCCAGATCTCCGTCAGGTACGGCTGGCCCTTGGCGACGATCTTCGCCTCCTCGTGCGCCCCGGTGTCCGGCCGGTCCTCCACCGGGAGCACCACGTACCGCACCGCCCAGTTCTTCAGCCAGGCGTGGTACGTCTTCGGGGTCAGGCTGCCGTCGTAGAAGATCTCGTGCCGGTCCAGATCCGCCTGCCGGTTCCAGCCGCGGGCCAGGCTCACGTACGGCTGCAGGGCGGACGCCTCCCGGTGGCTGCGCACCGGCACCACCTCGACCCGGCCCGACTCCGCGTCCACCTGCCGCAACTGGTCCACCAGCGGCGCCAGCTCGCGCGTCCAGGCCGCGTCCGGGCTGGTCAGTACGAGGTCGACGACGGGCTTGACGACCACCCATACGGTGATCGCCGCGAACGCCAGATATGCCGCCGTCACCGAACGCAGCACCCGCGGCGCGGCGGCCCGCGTCCCCGTCTGCGCGATGACCAGCAGCACCGTACCGCCGAAGATCAGCGCCAGCCGCTCGATGTTGCTGCCGATCGGCGAGGGGATGACCCAGGCGGCGAGCGTGCCGAAGAAGTAGAGCGCGGCGCCGAAGCGGACCGTGCGCCACGACTCCGGCGCCATCAGCCAGATCAGCGCGGCGGTGATCATGGGCGCCACCGCGGAGATCCACGGCATCGGCTGCGTCCCCTGGAACGGGAACAGCCAGCTGGACAGCGCCACCACCACCGGCGGCGCCAGCCCGAGCAGATACGCCTCGGTGCGCCGCTTCTGCAGGAACAGCACGGCGGCGACCAGACCGACGAACAGCCCGGCCACCGGGCTCGCCGCCGTCGCCAGCATGGTGGACATCACGACCGCGGTCCCCCGCCAGCCGCCCACGCGCCGCCGGCCCTTCCCGCCGCCGGCCCCGCCGGCCACGCCGTCCTCGTCGTCGCGGTCCCCGGGGAAGACCAGCGCGATCGCGACCAGTCCGAAGAGCAGCCCCAGCCCGAACGTGACCCGGCCGGAGGCCGCGTTGCCCAGGAGCGCCAGGGCGCCCCACAGCGACGGCACCAGCGGGCGCGGCACCTGCCGGCAGCGGGCGAGGATCAGCGCCAGCACGCCGGCGGAGAGCGTGCCGGCGAGCATCATCGTCGTGCGCACCCCGAGGACGGCCATCAGGTACGGCGAGATGACGCTGTACGAGACGGGGTGCATGCCGCCGTACCAGGCGAAGTTGTACGCCGTGGACGGGTGCCGGCCGGCGAACTCGGCCCAGGCGTCCTGCGCCGCCAGGTCGCCGCCCTCGTTGGCGAGGAGCAGCAGCCACAGGATGTGCAGGACGCCGGCGGCGACGAGCGTGGTGAGCACGGGGCGCTGGGCGAGCCAGCGGATCCGGGCGAGGAGCCAGTCGGGTCGGCCGGAGAGCAGCCGGTCGGCGAGGGAGGGGCGGAGGGCGGCGGCCCGGCCGGCGGCGGGGTCGTCGGCGGCGGCCGGTGCGGCGGTACGGACCGTGCCGCCGAGGTCCGCCGCGGGGCCGTCGGGGGCGGTGGCCGGGCCGGCCCCGGCGGTGGCGCGCGCACCGGCGGCGGCGTGACCGGCGCGTGGGCCGGCGCCGTCGGGTGCACCGTCGGGTGCGTCGCCGTCGCGTGCGCCGTCGCGTGCGCCGTCGCCGTCGCGTGCGCCGTCGCCGTCGCGTACGGCGCCTGGGCCGTCGTTGTCCCGTCTCACGTCCGTATTGTCGCCGTCGGCGTCCCCGCCCGCCGCCCCGGGAGCGCGCTCCGGGCCCGGGCCGCGGCCCTCCGCGGGGTCCGCGGACGCGGGCGCGGGCACGCCCGCGGCGGCGGCTCCGGCGGCGGCTCCCGGTGCTGATCGGCTGCCGGCCGCGGCTTCGCGGCCCGGCTGCACGGTGGTCACTGCGACGACTCCCCGTCTTCCCTTGACGTCCCCGGGGGCGGTGCCAGCGACGCTAGCACGGGCGTACGACACCCCCCGGCGCTAACCGAGCCTGCTGAGCTTCGCCCCCGCCCCGGGCTCCGCCAAGTCCTCCGCCAGCGCCACCGGCACGCGCACTTCTCCCTGCCCGGAGCCCATCGTCAGCACCCCGGCAACGTCACCCTTCGCACCCTCGTGCGGCACCTCTCCGGTGCGGCCCGGACCGAGTTCCAGGCCGACCTTCAGCCCGCCCCAGCCCGGTGCCACGACGTCCTCGGTCGCCACCACCGGCGTCGTACCGCCGAGGCCGTCGTCGACCTCGCCGACGACGTCGCCCTTCTTCACGACGGTCATGTCGGTGAGCGCCTCTTCGCCCGCCGCCATCAGCTGCCGGCCGTACTCCATGGCGGTCGGCAGCTGCGGCACCGCGTACTGCCCGAGGACCGCGCCGACGATCAGCTGCTCCTCCCCCGCGACCTTCTTCTCGGTGGCGAAGAGGAAGTTGCCGCCGGCCTTGGTGGTCGAGCCGACCTTGATGCCGATGCCGTGCACCGGAACCATCACGTTGCTGTTGTCGTGGTCGTCGCCGCGGCTGTCGGTGTAGCCGGACATGACGACGATCTGCTTGAACAGCGGGTCCTTCATCGCCGCCTTGCCGAGGATCACCTGGTCCTCGGCGGTGGAGACCGTGGTCTCCTTCAGGCCGCTGGGGTCGGTGTACGTGGTGCCCTCCATGCCCAGCTCTTCGGCGGTCTTGTTCATCTCGTCCACGAACGCCTGCATGTCGCCGTCCGAGTGCCAACGGGCGAGCAGCCGGGCGACGTTGTTCGCGGAGGCGATGAGCAGGGCCTCCATGGCCTCCTTCTGGCTCAGCTTGGAGTCCGGGTCCAGTTCGACAGTCGTCTCGCCCTCGGCGCTGAGGGCGGCCTCGTCGACGGCGGTGTCGTCGACGGGGATGCTCGCGCCCTTGGCGCCGGGCTTCATCGGGTGGTCGCGCAGGATGATGTACGCGGTCATGACCTTGGCGACGCTGCCGATCGGAACGGACTTCTGCTTCCCGTACGAACCGAGGCTGCCGAGCCCGGCCACGTCTATCGACGCCTGGCCCTCGCCGGGCCAGGGCATCTCGGGGGCGCCGCCCTCGAAGGCGTAAGACGGGGCGGCGGTGAGGGTCAGGGACGGGGCGGGCAGCGGGCGGAGCAGCTGGACCACGCCGAGGGCGATCACGAGCAGGATGACCAGCGGCGTCCAGATCTTCACGCGCCGTACGAGGGTACGGGTGAGGGTCTCGGGCGGGGGCGGGGTGTTGGTCAGCTCGGCGAGCAGGTCGAGCGGGCGCTTCTCCTCGTACGGCGGGAGGGGCTGCTGCTGGGTCCGCTCCCACCCGGGCGGCGCGGCGGGCCCGCCGGCGGGCTTGGCCGGCGCAGGGATCGCCGGCGGCGGGGCGGGGGGCGGCGGCGCGGCGGGGGGCGGTGGCGCGGCGGGAGGCGCCGGCGGCGCGGCGGGGGGCGGCGGGGCGGCGGGCTTGGGGGGCAGGTCGGAGTCGGGCTTGAGCGGCACGAAGGTGCTGCCGGGCGGCCCGGCGAGCCGCCCGCGGGGCGGCGTACCGCCGCTGTCGCCGCCGTCACCGTCGCCGTCGTCACCGTGGCCGCCGTCCGGTACCGCGTCGGCGGGCTCGTCCTCGACGTCACCGGGCGCGGTGGCCGGCACGGCGTCGCCGGGCTCGTCGTCGTCGGTACGGGCCGGGGAGTCGGAGTTCGTCACCCAGGCGGCGACGGCGGCACGCAGCCGGTCGTCGCCGTCGGCCTTGGCGGCGTCGGCCTCGGCGACGAGGCGGAAGACGGCGGTGGCGGAGTCCTTGCCGCCGGAGTCCTTGCCGTCGGAGTCGCCGGCGGCGGAGCCGTCAGCGCCGGAGTCACCGGAGTCACCGGCGTCCCCGGAGTCACCGGCCCGGCGGGCACGATCGCCCTCCTTGCCCGCCTCAGCCGCCTCAGAGACCGCGGACCCACCGGGAACCCCCCGGCCCCCACGAGAGGCGCCCTGAGCCCCCTCAGAGCCCTTCTGTCCCACCTCAGGCGCAACCGCACCACCGGAGCCACCCCGCGCCGCAGGCACACCCCCGGCCTCCGGCCGGGACGCGGGCGGGGCGGGCGCGCTGTCGGTGTCGGGGACGTCGGGCTTGGACGCGGCGGGCGCCGCACCGCGACGCGCCGCAGGCGTATCGGCGACCTCCGGCGGCGACGTGGACCCCGCGGCCCCGGCCGAACTGGCCGACTTACGCCCCCCATCCGCCGCAGTCGGACCATGCGCGTCCGCGGTCTGCGGCCGGGACGCCGGGCCCGCGGCGGGACCGTAGTCACGCACCGCCGAGCCCGCGCCAGCCGTCGGCTGGGACGGGGGCGGCACAGCCGCGTCACCGGCGTCCGGGGCGTCGGGCTTGGGCGCGGCCGGTGCCGCACCACGCCCCGCCGCAGGCGCGTCCACGGCCTCCGGCCGGGACGCGGACGCCGCGGCCTTACGTCCGCCGTCCACCGCGGTCGAACCGCCAGGCGGCGCAGCCGCACCATCCGCCTCAGGCACACCGGCCTTGGGCGCCGCAGGCGCGTCCGCGGTCTGCGGCCGAGGTGCCGAGCCCGCGCCGGCGGTCGACCGGGACGGGGGCGGTGTGGGCGCGCTGTCGGTGTCTCGGGCGTCGGGCTTGGGTGCGGCCAGTGCCACGGTGTCCTCGGCGCCGGCGGCGGCTCGTGGCGCCTTTCCGCCGAGACCGCCTGAACCCGCCGCCGACGGCTCGGCGTCGGACGACCCGCTCGCCTCGCGGCGCTTGCTCGCCGCGGCCGATCCGCCGGCCTTCGGGCGGGACGGGGGCGGTGCGGCCGGGGGCTTGGGCGTGGCTTTCGTCGCGCCGCCGGCGGCTCCGGCGCCCGCGTTCCCCGGGCCCTCGCTCCGTGCCGGCTCACCCGCCTCGCGGCCGTCGTCCGCGGGCTTCGCCGCGGCCTTGGCCTTCGGCCCCGACGCCGCCTTCGCGCCGGAACCACCGCCGCGCGTCGGCTCCGCCGCTTCGCCACCGCCCGCAGCCGTACCAGCCTCGGGCTTCGAGCGGGACCCGGTCCGTGCGCCGGAACCACCACCGCGCGCCGAACTGTCCGCGTCAGCCGCACCGGCCTTGCCCCGGGCGGGCGTTGCGTCCGCGGGCTTCGAGCGGGACCCGGTCCGTACGCCGGAACCACCACCGCGCTCCGGCCCGTCCGCGCCGGACGGCTTCGCCGGCTCGCCGCCGCCGGCAGACTCACCGGCGTTGCTCCGGGCGGGTGTTGCGTCCGCGGGCTTCGAGCGGGACCCGGTCCGTGCGCCGGCGCCTTCGGTGCTCGCCGACGCGGCGGCGGTCGAACCCGCGGCCTTGTCGCCGTCGCCGTCGCGCGCGGGCTTCGCCGTGGCGTCGCTCTTCGTCTTGGGTGCGGCCGTCTTGGGTGCGGCCTTGGCCTTCGGCCGGGACGACGTCTTCGGCCCTCCGGCCGCACCGCCCTTGGTCTTCGACCGCGGCGCCTCGG
The DNA here is from genome assembly GCF_059570575.1 of Streptomyces sp. CNX435. Lineage (NCBI taxonomy): Bacteria > Bacillati > Actinomycetota > Actinomycetes > Kitasatosporales > Streptomycetaceae > Streptomyces > Streptomyces sp. CNX435. Next base: position 138,537 of record NZ_JCANTA010000020.1, read on the forward strand.
GCGCCGGCGCGTCAGAGGCCACGGAGGCGTCCGTACCGGCCTCCGGGCCTTCCTCGGCATCCGCCGTGCCGGCGGCTGCCTTCCGTGCGTCGCTCCGCGGCTCGGACGGCTCGGGTGCCTTCCCGGTCTTCGGGCGGGACGCCGACCGCCCCCCGGATTGTCCGGCGCCCGCCGACGACGACCCCGCCGACTTGCGGTCCCCGCCCGTCGCAGCCGAACCGCCTCCGGTCTTCCGCCGCGACCGGGCCGGCGCAGCCGCACCCGAAGCCGCACCCGCACCCGCAGCCCCAGCCGCACCACCATCGGCGCCATCCCGCGCCGCAGGCACGTCCTCCGCCTTCGCCTCCTCAACGGCGTCAGCCGAGCCCTTCTCCGGTTCGGCCGGCTGGGAGGGAACCGGGGCCGTGGCCGGGGCGTTGTCGGTGGGGGACGCGAACGCCAGGCGGGGGTCGTGTTCGCCGCGCGAGTCACGCGGATCGCGTTCGTCCACGGTCGCCGACCCCGACGGTTGCTGCTCCTCGGGCCTCCCGGGGGACTCGACCGCCACCGACTTCCTCCTCCTGCGTCACAACCGCACAACCGCGTCAACCACGGCGTGGCAACCCACCCTACGGGGGCACGGCCGTCTCTCGCCCGCATCTGAGAGACGAGAACGACATACCTACCGGTTCCCGATCAAAGCACCCACGCACTCTCGACAGACCAATGTGAGAGGCGTCACCCTGTCATTCATCCACGCGGGGAGGCATGGATGGGCAGGAGCCGCAGAACACTTCCGGAGGAGCTTCTGCTGCTGGCACTGGACCCGGCCACGGGTACCACTGCACAGCCGCAGTCGCTCGACCTCGGCCTGGCAGGAGCACAGCTCGTCGAGCTCGCTCTGGCCGGGCGAATAGCCCCGGACGGGGATCGTATCGCCGTGATACTTCCGCGTCCGACAGGGGACCCCACTTTGGACACGGCGCTGGAGTTGCTGCGCCGCCGGGGCAGTCCCGTGCGCGCCGTCAACTGGATAGGCGGGCCACGTCTGGGGTTGCGCCAGACGTATCTCGCTCATCTGGAGCGCTGCGGCATGGTTCATGCCGTGGAGAGCCAGATGTGCGGGGTACTTCCGACTACTCGATATCAGGCGACAGACACCGCCATCAGCCGGGAGATACGTGCCCGGCTGGACAGTGCGATCCGCACCGGCGTACCGCCGGATCCGCGGACCGCGGCGCTCGCCGCGCTGGCCCATGCGGTCGGTCTCGGCAAGCACCTCTACCCCGGGAACGAAGGGCGCTCCGCGCGCTCCCGGCTCCGGGATCTGATCAGGCACGACCCGATGGGCGGTCTGGTGGCGCACGCCGTGATGGACGTGCAGAACGGCGTCACCGCTCAGCCGCGGCGCACTCCCGGAGGCAGCCGTCCCGCGGCTCGTCCGCCGGCGGTCGCGCAGCCGGCCGGTGTTCCCGCGGGGTCCCGCCGCGCGGGGATGATCCGGACGGCCGCGGTGCGCTGAGCCCGCCCGACGGCCGCGAGCGACGCCGAGCCCCGTACCCGCACCTGTGCGCGTACGGGCGAGGCGTGGCGCCGCGGCCGGCCGGACCGGGAACGGGAGCCGCAGCGCAGGGCCCTGTCCAGTCGAGTGGCCTCGACCGGACGGGGTCCTGCGTGCGTTCCCGGGTCCGGCCACGGCGGGCCCGGGGCGGGGGCGGCGGTAGCGGCCCGGCCACGGCGGGCCCGCGCGCCCCTCGCACGGCGCTCTCGCGCGCGGCGCGCTCGCGCCCGCGCGCACATTGTGGGCCAATACTTTGCCCCCTGCGGTGAATTCGCGACGATCGCAGCGGCGCACGCTCTGTCGGTGGCAGGCTGCACCCTGTAATGAGATACGTCCGTACGCGGATTACGCACCCGGAGGTGCAACTGCCTTGGCGTCCAACGTCAACCCCACCGTCAGGCGACGCCGTCTCGGCCAGGAACTGCGCAGACTGCGTGAGCAGAAGAAGATGACGGCCGAACAGGTCGCGGACCGGCTGCTCGTCTCGCAGTCGAAGATCAGCCGGCTGGAGAACGGCCGGCGCAGCATCAGCCCGCGGGACGTACGCGACCTGTGCGGCGTGTACGAGGTGGCGGACGAGCGCATCGTCAACTCGCTGATGCAGATGGCGAGGGAATCACGTCAGCAGGGCTGGTGGAACGAGTTCGGGGACGTGCCGTACAGCGTTTACATCGGCTTCGAGACCGCCGCGGCCTCGCTGCGGATCTACCAGTCGCTCATCGTGCCGGGGCTGCTGCAGACGCGCGCGTACGCGGAGGCCGTCATCGCCGGCAGTTCACCGGAGGTGAGCGCCGCGGACGTCGAGAAGCGGGTCGAGGTCCGGATGCGGCGGCAGGACCGGATAAGAGGGCCGGAGCAGCCGCTGCGGCTGTGGGCCGTGTTCGACGAGGCCGCGCTGCGGCGCGTGGTGGGCGACCGGCAGATCATGCTGGAGCAGTTGGAGCACCTGCTGGCGGTGTCGGAGTTGCCGCACGTCACCGTGCAGGTGCTGCCGTTCGAGACGGGCGCGCATCCGGGAGTCACGGGGCAGTACGCGATCCTGGAGTTCCCCGAGGAGTCCGACTCCAGCGTGATCTATCTGGAGGGCGTCACCAGCGATCTCTACCTGGAGAAGGGCGAGGACGTCCACAACTACTGCATGATGTACGAGCATCTGCGGGCACAGGCCCACAATCCGGAGCAGACCCGGAAATTCATCGCAGACGCGGCGAAGACGTACGCCCGCTGATAATCGTGCGCTCTGCCGGGTATCCCGAAACCGAGGCACAGTACACCCGTACCGGGACACCAGGAAGAGCCGTCGGCCTATCACCATCCGGTTGAGTGACAGCCCCCTTCCCGGGGTGATGTTGAGCGGTAGCGTCTCGGCGTCGGGTCGGGGTGTCGACACTTCCTCCGGCCTGGACGGGGCAGGGAAAAAGTTCAGTCCTTCAGCAAACCGGAGAGAACATGGCAATCGAACTCGGCGCCACCGGCGCATGGACCAAATCCACGTACTCCGCCGGCAACGGCGAGTGCATCGAGGTGCGCTCGACCGCTCCCGGGCAGGTCTCGGTGCGTGACTCCAAGGTTCCGGACGGGCCGGTCCTGGACTTCAGCCCCGACTCGTGGGCCGCATTCGTGGCCGAGGTGGCGGGCGGCACCATCCGCGCGGAGTGACCACGGTTGACCCCGGATGACTCCGTGACCTGACAGAACAGCCTGACGGAACAGCCTGACAGAACAGAACTGCTCGGGCGGTACCGCAAGACCGACAGCCCTCTCGACTGATTCGCCGTCCCGGCCGAGAGGGCTCGGCCTTTTCCGCCTCTCCTTCCCCCCTTGCCCCTCCCCCTTCCGACCCCCCGTCCGGGCGTCAGCGGGGGTAGCGCCGCAGCCACGCCTCGTTCGGCGCCGCCTCGCCGTGCAGCGCCGGGCCGAGCGTCATCTCCAGCGCGAAGTCGTCCGCCAGTTGGAGGATCGTCCCGCGCCCCTCGACCTCCGCCACCCACGCCGGCGGCAGCGCCGTCTCGCCGTGCTGCGCGCCGAGGAGGCTGCCGCAGAGGGAGCCGGTGGCGGGGGAGGCGCCGCCGTGGTTGACGGCGAGCAGCAGTCCGTGGCGTACGTCGGTGGCCGCCAGCGCGCAGTACAGGGCGACGGCGACGGCCTCCGCGGCGCTCTCCCCCGAGCCCAGCCCCTCCACCTGCTCCGGGCCGGGGCCGGGGGGTGTGGGAGTCTGCCGGCGGGCGTCGAGCGCGGCGCGTACGGCCGCCGTGGTCTCCTCGTGACCCGGGCGGCCGGCGAGGATCTCCAGCGCCCGCCCCACCGCCGCCTCCGGGGCGTCCCCGCGGGCGAGGCCGTGGACCACGACCGCGTACGCGCCCGCCGCCAGATAGCCGGTGGGATGGCCGTGCGTCTGCGTGGCGCACTCGGCGGCGAGCTGGAAGACCAACTGCGGCTCCCAGCCGACCAGCAGCCCGAACGGCGCGGAACGCACCACGGCCCCCGGGTCCTTCGCCTCCGGGTTGCGGGGCTGCTGCAGGGTGCCCATATGGTCGTCGGCCAGGCCCCGCAGGCACGAGCGCGGCGCGCCGCGCTGCGAGTACAGCCACTCCTCGCGGGCGAGCCAGCCGTCCTCGGCCTTGCGCTCGTCGGGGCCCCAGTCCTTCTGGGTGGCGTACCAGCGGCGGTGCGCGGCGTGCACGTCGGTCGGCGGGTGCCACCGGCCGCCGTCGCGGCGCACCTGGGCGCGGATCAGGCCGTCGACGGTGAACAGCGCCATCTGGGTGTCGGCGGTGACCGCGCCGCGGCGGCCGTGGGCCGGGGCGAAGTCGGCGACTCCCTGCGGGCCGTGCCCGGCCCGTATCTCCGCCAGCGAGGCGTCCGCGACGCCGGCGCCGAGGGCGTCGCCTATCGCGCCGCCGAGCAGGCAGCCGCGCACTCTGCTGCGGAAGTCCTGTTGCTCGGCGCGGCCCCAGGTGCGGTCTGCGGTCGTCACTCGGCCACCTCAGTCCGGACGTTCGGTCAGGTCGTGCTCGGTCGACGTGCGTGGCGGTTCTCGTACGGTCGTCAGGTGTTCTGGCCCAGCACTGTAATCGAGGGAAACCAAGAGGCCGGAGGACGTATCCGCGTCAGGCGCGGGGCAGTTCGCGGAGCAAATCACCGATTACTCGCAGATATCCCTCGATCCGGGCGCGGTCGGCCTCCGCCGCGTCCGGGGCGGCGGCGAGCGGGCGGAGCATCGCGCGCACGTCCACGAGCAGCTTCCAGTACGGCGACCCGGCCGCCAGCTCCGCCAGTGCCGCGTCCGCGGCGGCCCAGTCCCCGGCGGCGGTACGGCACGCCAGCCGGGCCTCGGCCCGGTCGGCGTCGGTGACGGCGTCCGCCAGCATCGCCGCCTCCACCGCCGCCCAGCGCGCGGCGGGCTGCGGGCCGCCCGTCAGCCGGGCCAGCAGGGCGTCGTCGAACTGGTTGAAGCCGTCCTCCGGATCGGCCGCGAGGGCCGCCGCGACGTGCGGTGCCGCCTCCTCGTACCGCCCGAGCACCATGAGCGTCTCGCCCCGGTCGTTGTGTGTCGACTCGTGGCCGGGATCCGCCGTAAGCGCCTGGGCGAGGACCGCGAGCGCCTCCTCCCAGCGCTCCTCCAGGACGAACAACTCGCCCCGCAGGCTCAGTGCCTCGGCGTCGTCCGGGCCGGCGGCGAGGCACACGTCCAGCTCGGCGTGGGCCTCCGCGATCCTGCCGACGTGGCTGAGCGTGCGGGCCCGGCCGAGCCGCAGCCAGGTCAGCGTGCCGTCGATCTCCAGGGCACGCGCGTAGTCCGCGAGCGACTCGTCGAAGCGGTCGGCGAGCCGGTACAGCCGGCCGCGCGCCGACCACACCCACACCATCCGCGGGTCGATCTCCAGCGCCCGGGTGTACTCGGCCAGCGCCGCGTCGATCCGCCCCAGCTCCACCAGGCACTGCCCCCGGCTGGCGATCGCCCAGGCGTAGTCGTCCTCCAACTCCACGGCCCGGTCGAAGTCCGCGAGCGCCTGCTCGATCCGCCCGGAGAGGCGGTGCACCTCCCCGCGTTCCGCCCAATACCACGGCATCTGCGGGTCGATCTCCAGCGCCCGGTCCAGATCCGCCAGCGCCTCCTCGAACCGGTACAGGCGCCGGTGGCAGTACCCGCGGTTGGCGTACGCCCAGTCGTAGGCCGACGACAGCTCCAGCGCACGGGTGAAGTCGGCGACGGCCGCCTCGTGCCGGTCGGCGTCCTGGTGCAGCACGCCGCGTTCGACCCAGCACCACGCCCACTGCGGATCGATCTCCAGCGCCCGGTCCAGATCCGCGAGCGCCTCCTCGGAGCGGCCCAGCGCCTGATGGCACTGGCCGCGGCTGGCGATGGCGTACGGGTAATCGCCGTCCGCCGCGTCGACGGCCCTTTCGAAGTCGGCGAGCGCCTGCTCCGGGGCGCCGGTGAGGCGGTGTGCCTCGCCGCGCATCGCCCAGGTCATCGGGGAGGGGCCCAGCTCGATCGCCCGGTCCAGGTCGGCCTTCGCGTCGTCGAAGTGCTCCAGGGCGACGCGGGCCCGGCCGCGCTGGGTCAGCGACCAGGAGCGGTCGGGGTCGTGCGCGACGCAGTGCGTGAAGTCCGCCTCCGCCTCGGCGTAGCGGCCGAGGAGCGCGTACGCCTGGCCGCGGCCCGCGTACGCGCGGGTGAAGCCCGGGTCCAGCGCCAGCGCCCGGTCGAAGTCGGCCACGCTGGCGGCGGGTTCGTCACCGTTGCGGTGCTCCCGGCCGCGCAGCGTGTACGCGAGCACTCGCTCCGGTTCCGTCAGCTCCGCCTCGCGCAGCAGGAACGTACAGACCTCGACCACGCCCCGCGCGTCTTCCTCCCGCGCGTGCTCCCCCAGCGCCGCCAGCAGCCGCTGGCCCCAGTCCCGTACCGGCTCGCTGTCCGCGTCCGCGCCCGCCTGCTCCAGCGTCCGCGCCCACCGCCGGACCTCGGCCGGGCCGACGTCGGCCGCCTGCAGCGCGTCGCGGCGGGCGCGCGGCAGGGCGCCCTGGGGGTCGGCGCACAGCAGGTGGTACGTCTCGTTGCGGCGGTGGCCGAACCACCGCTCGTCCAGCCAACGTTTCTCCGCCGGGTCGCCCCCGTCCGGCAGGCTCGCCTCCAGCTCCGCGCACCAGCCGGCGTGCGCCGCCGCCAGCGCGCGGTGCTGCTCGCGCCACCGCTGCGGCGACCGGGTGCGCAGCACCCGCAGCATCGCCGAGCGCACCACGCCGTGGTACTGCACCCGGCCCGCCTCGTCGCTGACGAACGGCAGCGCGCGCAGCCACCCGTACAGCCCGGCCGCCGCCGGCTCCACGGCGACGCGGAACACGTCCTCGTCGAGCGCCGGCGGCAGCGCGGCGGCCAGCGCCGCGGACTTCTGCACCGGGTCCGCGACCCACTTCAGGAACCGCTCCACCGCCGTGCCGCTCGGGTCGCCGCCGCCGGGTCCGGCGGGGGGCGTCTCGGCGAGCATGGAGGTGAGCACCGGCAGCCGCCCGGACAGGTGCAGGATCTCGTCGACCACACCGGTGTCCGCGATCCCCTTGGCGGCGATGAGCCCGCGGGCCTCCTCCTCGGTGAAGACCTCCAGCTCCAGTTCGGCGGCGAAGCCGCCGGCCGGCCAGCGGGCGGGGTCGAGGCGCTGCTGCCCGGCGCGGGTCACGACGACGTTGGCGGGGAGCGCGCCGTAGCGGTCGCTGGTCATGACGTCGTACAGCCAGGCGTCGAGGACCGGGCCGGTGCGCTCGTACGTGTCGAAGAACAGCGCGATCCAGGGGGCGGCGGCGGCGACGGCGCGCAGGTCGTCGAGGAAGGCGGGGGTGAGGGCCTGGAGGGGCGAGAGGACGAGTTGAACGTCGTCGTGGCTGCGCAGCCGGGTGGAGAGCGCGGCGCGCCAGCGGTCGAGGCTCTGCGCGACCTGCTGCGGGTCCATGGCGCCGGCGACGGCGCCGAGTCCGGGTACGAGGCCGAGGCCGGCCAGGCCCGCCTGGGCGGCGAAGCCGGCGGCGGGCGAGGGGGCGGCGGGTGCGGGCGAGGAGGGGGCGGCGGCCACGGGGGCGGGGGTGGCCGCGTCCGGCGGGGCGGCCGGGTTCGGCAACGCGGGCGGGGCGGCGCCGGCGGCCGGGTGGGGGCCGTGCGCGCCGTCGAAGGCGGCGACGACGGAGTCCGCCTCGTGGCGCCGCTGGCGGTAGCGCTGCAGCAGCCGGTCGAAGCTCTTCAGCGGGTGGCCCTGGCGGGCGAGTTGGGCGCTGATGGCCTCCATCGCCTCGGGCACGCTGCCCGCCGCCTCGTCCACCTGGGCCGTCAGCGCCCCCTGCTCCCCCGCGAGCTGCAGCAGCCGGCGCAGCAGCGACGTCTTGCCGACGCCGGCGACGCCGTGGATGTGGAAGAGAAAGCGGTGCGCCGGATCCTCCGGGGGACAGCGGAAGTTGTCCCGGAACGCCGCGATCTCGCGCTGCCGGCCGACGAAGCCGGACCGGCGGCGGTCGCGGATCAAGTCCTGCATGGACGGACGTACTTCGGGCACGGTGCCACCTCCCCCTGGGGCGAGCTTAGAGCGTCGGGGCGGCCTCGGGGCGGTCCCGGGGCGAGGTGCGTACGCGCCGGGCCACGCCCGGTTCCGGTACGCACTGGGCGGCGTGCCAGGTCCTACGCGCCGGGCCGCGCCCCCGGTCCGTACCGCCCGCTACTGCCCCAGCACCGGCAGCAGCTCCGGCAACCGCCCGTCCGCCGCCTCCGCCGCCCGCCGCCGCTCCTGGGGCACCGGGCCGTACGTCGTCGTCCGCGGCCGGGCCGGGCGGCCCGCGGCGGCGGCGATCGCGACGAGGTCCTGCACCGAGCGGTACGACCCGTACGACGAGCCGGCCATCCGCGAGATCGTCTCCTCCATGAGCGTGCCGCCCAGGTCGTTGGCGCCGGAGCGGAGCATCTGCGCCGCGCCGTCCGCGCCGAGCTTGACCCAGCTGGTCTGGATGTTGGTGATGTGCGGGTGGAGCAGCAGCCGGGCCATGGCGGTGACGGCGCGGTTGTCGCGCATCGTCGGCCCCGGCCGGGCGATGCCCGCCAGGTAGACCGGCGCGTTGGTGTGGATGAACGGCAGCGTGACGAACTCCGTGAAGCCGCCGGAGCGCTGCTGCAGCTCCGCCAGCAGGCGCAGGTGGCCCAGCCAGTGGCGCGGCTGGTCGACGTGCCCGTACATCATCGTGGAGGAGGACTTCAGGCCCAGCTCGTGCGCCGTGGTGACGACCTCGATCCAGTCGGCCGCGGGCAGCTTGCCCTTGGTGAGGATCCAGCGCACCTCGTCGTCGAGGATCTCGGCGGCCGTGCCCGGGATGGAGCCGAGCCCGGCCTCCCGGGCGGCGGTCAGCCAGTCTCTTACGGACATGCCGGTGCGGGCGGCGCCGTTCATGACCTCCATGGGCGAGAACGCGTGCACGTGGATGCCCGGCACCCGCTCCTTCACGGCGCGGGCGATGTCGAAGTACGCCGTGCCGGGCAGGTCGGGGTGGATGCCGCCCTGCATGCACACCTCGACGGCGCCCACGTCCCACGCCTGCGCGGCGCGGTCGGCGACCTGGTCGAGGGAGAGGGTGTAGGCGTCGGCGTCGGTGCGGCGTTGGGCGAAGGCGCAGAAGCGGCAGCCGGTGTAGCAGACGTTGGTGAAGTTGATGTTGCGGGTGACGATGTACGTGACGTCGTCGCCGACGGTGTCGCGGCGGAGGTCGTCGGCGATGCCGCAGAGGGCGTCGAGGGCGGGGCCGTCGGCGTGGAGGAGGGCGAGGGCCTGGGCGTCGGTGAGGCGGGTCGGGTCGTCGGCGGCGCGGGCGAGGGAGGCGCGGAGGTCGGGGGCGAGGCGGTCGGGGGCGAGGCGGTCGGGGGCGAGGCGGTCGGGGGCGGGGGCATCGGGGGCGTGCGCGAGGGCGCGGCCCGCGGCGTCGCCGCCCGCGGCGTCAGGTCCCTCGGCGTCGCGGCCGGTGGCGTCGGAGTCCTCGGCATCGCGGCCCGCGGCGTCGCGGCCGGTGGCGTCAGGGCCCACGGCGTCGGACTCCTCGGCCAGCTCCCGGGCCGTCTCGCGCAGCGCCTCCCAGTCGCCGTACACCGCGTCGAAGTCGGCGCGCCGGCCACCCGTACGGCCCTCGGTGTCGATGGTGCGGTGCAGGTCCGTACGGCCGCTCGCGGCGAAGCCGCCGTCCGGCTCCTGCCACGGCAGCCCCCGCGGCCGTACGTCCCGGGCGAGGCCCGTCTCCGGGTCGGCCAGCGCGGCGACGTGCGGCAGCACCCGCGGGTCCAGCCACGGCTCGCCGCGCAGCACGAACTCCGGGTAGACCGCGAGCCGTTCACGCAACTCGAACCCGGCCGCCGCCGACCGCGCCGCCAGCTCGTCCAGCCGCGGCCACGGCCGCTCCGGGTTGACGTGGTCCGGCGTCAGCGGCGACACCCCGCCCCAGTCGTCGATACCGGCGGCGATGAGCTTGCCGTACTCCTCGTCCACCAGGTTCGGCGGCGCCTGCACCCCGATCGCCGGCCCCAGGATGAGGCGGGTGACGGCGACGGTGGCGGCGAGGTCGTCCAGCTCGGCGTCCGGCATGCCGCGCATCGCCGTGTCCGGCTTGGCGCGGAAGTTCTGGACGATGACCTCCTGCAGCCCCTGGTACGCGCGCTGCACGCGGCGCAGCGCGAACAGCGACTCGGCGCGCTCGGCCGGCGTCTCGCCGATGCCGATGAGCAGCCCGCTGGTGAACGGCACGGAGGAGCGCCCCGCGTCCTGAAGCACCCGCAGCCGTACGGCGGGCTCCTTGTCGGGCGAGCCGTAGTGCGGCCCGCCGGGCTCGCTCCACAGCCGCTCGGCCGTGGTCTCCAGCATCATCCCCATGGACGCGGCCACCGGCTTGAGCCGCTGGAAGCCGGCCCAGGTCACGACGCCCGGGTTGAGGTGGGGCAGGAGGCCGGTCTCCTCCAGCACGCGGACGGCCATCGCGCGGACGTACGCCTGCGTGTCGTCGTACCCGTGCGCCGCCAGCCACGCGCGCGCCTCCGGCCAGCGGTCCTCGGGGCGGTCCCCTAGCGTGAACAGCGCCTCCTTGCAGCCGAGCGCGGCGCCGCGGCGCGCGACGTCCAATACCTCGTCCGGGGACATGAACATCCCGTGTCCGTCGCGGCGGAGCTTGCCGGGGACGGTGACGAAGGTGCAGTAGTGACAGCGGTCGCGGCACAGCCGGGTCAGCGGGAGGAAGACGCTGCGGGAGTACGTGATGACGCCGGGCCGGCCGGCCGCCGCCAGACCGGCGTCGCGCACCCGCGCGGCGGAGGCGGAGAGGTCGGTCAGGTCGTCGCCGCGGGCCTGGAGCAGCACGGCGGCCTCGGCGACGTCGAGGGCGACGCCGTCGCGGGCGCGCTTCAGGGCGCGGCGCATGGCGTTGGCGGTGGGGGCGGGGGTGGGCGGCTTGGTCATCTTTACGAGCATACGAGGCAGGTCGGACGTCGTCTGTGACGAAGATCGTCAGACGCGCGCTCGCGCGGCGTGCAGGCGGGCGCCGTACGCTGGGGGCAACCACGCGTCCCGCAGTGTTCCCTTCCGCGTCACCCGCGTATAGGACCCGTGTAGCACCGTCTCAGCGACGAACCCACGCGAAGGGACCGCACCCGTGGACAGACGCGACCTGCTAAAGATCTCGGCGGCCACCGCCGGAGCCATGACGCTCGCCCCCGTGAGCTTCGCGAGCGCGGCAGACGACGCAGGCGGCTCCGGCACCGCCGCCGAGTCCGAGTCCGAGGACAGCCGTACCGTCACCGGGCATCTGGAGCCGGGCGCGCCGGACTTCGTCTACCTGCCGGTCGACGTGCCGCGCGGGGTGCGCGAGATCCACGTCTCGTACGGCTACGACCGCCCCCAGGTCCCCGCGGGCACGACGGGCAACGCCCTGGACATCGGCATCTTCGACGAGCGCGGCACGGGCGCGGGCGGGCGCGGCTTCCGCGGCTGGTCGGGCGGCTTCCGCACGGAGTTCGCGATCAGCGCGGACCGGGCGGCGACGACGCCCGCGTACCTGCCGGGGCCGGTACGGGCGGGCCGCTGGCACGTGGTGCTCGGCCCGTACACGATCGCCCCGCAGGGGCTCGACTACGAGGTGACGATCACCCTGCGCTACGGCCCCGCCGGCGAGACCGCCCCGCCGCGGTTCCCGCCGGAGCGGGCGCAGGGGCGCGGCCGGGCGTGGTACCGCGGGGACTGCCATCTGCACACCGTCCACTCGGACGGCGCCCGTACGCCCGCGGAGGTCGCGGCGGCGGCGCGGGCGGCGAAGCTGGACTTCATCGCGACGACGGAGCACAACACCTCCTCCGGGCACGCCGCGTGGGAGGGGCTGTGGGGCGACGACCTGCTGGTGCTGTGCGGCGAGGAGGTCACGACGCGCAACGGGCACTACCTGGCCGTCGGCACCGACCCGGGCGTGTTCGTCGACTGGCGCTACCGGGCCCGGGACGACGCGTACCCGCGCTACGTGCGGCAGATCCACGCGGCCGGGGGGCTGGTCGTGCCGGCGCACCCCAACTGCCCGTTCGTCGGCTGCCAGTGGAAGTTCGGCTACGGGGGCGCGGACGCGGTCGAGGTGTGGAACGGGCCGTGGACGGCGGACGACGAGCTGGCGGTGGCGGCGTGGGACAACGCGCTGACGGCGGGCCGCGAGGGCGAGGGCGAGGGCCGTGGCGGGAGCGGCGGGCGGACCGGCGGGGGGAGCGACGGGGGGACGGACTGGGTGCCGGCGGTCGGCAACAGCGACGCCCACCGCGACGGGCAGGTCGTGGGCCTGCCGCAGACGGTGGTGCTGGCCGAGGACCTGTCCCGGCAGGCGGTGCTGGCCGGCCTACGGGCGGGCCGGAGCTGGCTGGCGGAGTCGGCGGACGTGGACGTGGAGTTCACGGCGTCGGGCCCGCGGGGCGAACACGCGGGCATCGGGGAGCGGCTGCGGGCAGCGTCGGACGCGCGGGTGACGGTACGGCTGAAGGTGACCGGCGGCCCGGCGGAGGCGCAGGTCCGCTTCATGACGGACGAGGGCCAGCTGTACGCCACGACCCTGGCGGACGGCGCGGGGACGGTGGAGTGGCGTACGACGCCGTCGTACGCGGCGTTCGTCCGCACTGAGGTCCGCCACCCGGCGGCGGACGGCGGGGCGAGCGGGCTGCCGGGGGCGATGGCGGCGATGACGAATCCGATATGGCTGGGCCGCTGACGTAGCCCCCGCATGAGGCAGACGCCGCACGAGGTAGCCCCGCATGAGGCAGCCCACGCATGACGCGCCCGTCGCATGTCGCGGCCCCCACATGTCGCGGACCCCGCATTTCACGCCCGTCGCATCACGCATCCCCGCACACCCGCCCAAGGGTAGGCGGCCCCTCTGACAAGCGGCCGAATCCGCGGCTTGTCAGAGGGCGCGGCTTGTCAGAGGGGCAGTGCCCCGGAGTTCGACGGCCGGACGGCCGGTAGACGGCCGGACGGGCCCAATACACGAACCCCCGCCCCCCACACCCCGGTTTCGGACACCCCTGTTTCGGCACTGCCCGAACAGGCAGTGCCGCCCCCGGACATATAGAATTCAGCCGATCTGCCGAAGGCGACGGGTTTGGCCGCTACGGTCGTACGCCGTGATCGTCTTCGCCAAGGTGTTCTGCACGGGCTCCGCGCGGCACCGTCCTGACGACGCGTCAGCTTACCCGGGGTGCGTGTCCGGGGGCGCACAGCGAGGGTCATGCGTCGCGCCGCTGCGCGGGGTGTGCTCCTGAAGGCCGAAAAACGTCCACTTGCTGGGCCATTGGCCCGGCCAGAGCGCTGTCGCTGCTGACTAAAACACCCTCGGCAGGGCAGACTTGGCTATCTGGAATCACCGGGACCGGGAAGGGGGCGGCCATGGCCCACGAAGACGAGACGAGTGCGCTGCGTTTCGCCGTGCTCGGTCCCGTCCGCGCGTGGCGCGGCGAGGAGTCCCTTCAGCTCGGTACGCCGCAGCAGCGCGCCATGCTCGCGGCGCTGCTCCTGCGCGGCGGCCGCACCGCCACGGCGCAGGAACTGGTCGACGGCATCTGGGGCGAGGACCCGCCGCAGCGGGCCCTGGCCGCGCTACGGACGTACGCCTCCCGGCTCCGTAAGACACTCGGCGCCGACGCACTGGTCAGCGAGGCCGGCGGCTACGCGATCCGGACCCACGACACCGAGGTCGACATCGCCACGGCCGAGGAACTGGCCCGCTCCGCCGAAACCGCCGCCGCGGAAGGCGACTTCGCGCAGGCCCGGGAGCTGTACGCGGGCGCCTGCGCGCAGTTCACCGGTGAGCCGCTGGCCGGCGTCCACGGCCCGTACGCCGAATGGCACCGCGACCGCCTCCAAGAACTGCGCCTGTCCCTGCTGGAACACCGCATCGAGCTGGACCTCGACGCCGCCCGGCACGCGGAAGCCGTATCGGAGCTGACCGCGCTGACCGCGGGCCACCCGCTGCGGGAACGGTTCCGCGAGCTGCTGATGCTCGCGCTCTACCGCAGCGGCCGGCAGGCGGAGGCCCTGGCGGTGTACGCGGACACCCGCCGCCTGCTCCAGGACGAACTGGGCGTCGACCCGCGCCCGGAGCTGGCCGAGCTGCAGCAGCGCATCCTCCAGGCCGACGAGGAACTGGCCGCGCCGAAGGCCGAACCCCTGGCGGGCGACGCCCCCTTCCGGGTCGTACGCCCCGCGCAGCTGCCCGCGACCGTCTCGGACTTCACGGGACGCATCGGCGTCGTGGAGGAGCTGGGCAAGGAGCTGGCGAACGCGCCGGACACGGTGATGTCGGTGTCGTCGGTCTCAGGCATCGGCGGCGTCGGCAAGACCACGCTCGCGGTCCACGTCGCGCACGCGGCGAGGGAGTGCTTCCCCGACGGCCAGCTCTACGCGGACCTCCAGGGCTCGGGCCCGTCCCCGGCGGAACCGGCCGCCGTCCTCGGCTCGTTCCTCCGCGCCCTGGGCACCCCGGACGCGGACATCCCCGAACCGGTCGACGAACGCGCCGCCCTGTACCGCTCGGTCCTCGCCGGCCGCCGCATACTCGCCCTCCTCGACAACGCCCGCGACGCCGCCCAGATCCGCCCCCTCCTCCCCGGCACCGAGGGCTGCGCGGCGCTGATCACCTCCCGCACGAGGATGACGGACCTGGCCGGCGCCCACCACGTCGACCTCGACGTGATGGCCCCGGACGAGGCGCTGCTGCTCTTCACCCGCATCGTCGGCGCGGAGCGCGTGGACCTCGAACGCGACGCGGCCATGGACGTCGTCGCCGCCTGCGGTTTCCTGCCGCTGGCCATCCGCATCGCGGCCTCCCGCCTGGCGGCGCGCCGCACCTGGACGGTGTCGGTGCTGGCCCGGAAGCTGTCGGACGAACACCGCCGCCTGGACGAGCTGCGCGTGGGCGACCTGGCGGTCAAGGCCACCTTCGAACTGGGCTACGGCCAG
>NZ_JCANTA010000021.1:0-134852 GCF_059570575.1 Streptomyces sp. CNX435
CGTTGCGGGAGTTGCCGCCGTCCCGGCCGGCCGCGTCGTGCTTTTCGTAGCCGAGGTGGTCAGTCATCTCACCGTCCAGCGCGGACTCGATGACCCGCTTGGTCAGCTGCTGCAGCAGCCCGCCTTCCCCAGCCAGCTGCAGACCCTCCGCCCGGGCCCGGTCGACCAGCATCCCGATCAGCTGGTCACCCACCACCGGCTCCCGGCCAGCACCCTCCGCCTGGGCGGCTGCCTCGTTCTCAACCTCGGGTACAACGTCAGTCATTCGGTGTCACTCCATGATCCAGTTCCACCGTCTGTTGTACACGCCCGACCCCGGCCACGAACCAACCGCCTCACGCCCAGGCGACGTGAGGTTCCCTCCCCGGCACGACCTTCAGGTCGTTGCGGAAAGCGTCCGGAGGGACACGCACCAACGGACCGGACCCGGCTGCCCCGCGCAGCCCACCGGCACCAGGACGTGACCACGATCAGCACACCCACCACCGGCCACCGGCCACCGGCCACGCGGAGCAGCACTCGGCGCAGGATTCCATCTCCACGCCCACGCCACCCCGCCCAGGTGGACACAACCCACACCGAACCCCACAGTTCGCACGGGTTCGCTTAGCTGATCAGAGACGCTTACCAGCCTCGGGCTCTCCAGTCCGCCAGGTGCGGTCTTTCGGCGCCCAGGGTGGTGTCGTCGCCGTGGCCCGGGTAGACCCAGGTTTCGTCGGGGAGTTCGGCGAAGATCTTGGTTTCCACGTCGTGCAGGAGGGACGCGAAGCGTTCCGGGTCGTCCCAGGTGTTGCCCACACCGCCGGGAAAAAGGCAGTCGCCCGTGAAGAGGTGCGGGTGGCCGTGGGGGTCGTCGTAGATCAGGACGATGGAGCCCGGGGTGTGGCCGACGAGGTGGCGGACGGTGAGGGGGATGCGGCCCACCGTGATGGTGTCGCCGTCGTCCACGAGGACGTCCGTGGGGACGTCGATGTCGGCGGCGTCCGCGCGGCCCGCGTACGTGCGGGCGCCCGTGGCCGCGACGACCGGGCCCAGGGCCTGCCAGTGGTCGCCGTGGCCGTGGGTGGTGACGGCGGAGGTGATGCCGTCGCGGCCGATGAGGGTGAGCAGGGTGTGGGGCTCGTTCGCGGCGTCGATGAGCAGTTGCTCGTCCGTGGCGCGGCAGCGCAGCAGGTAGGCGTTGTTGTTCATCGGCCCGACGGCGACCTTGGAGATCATCAGGTCCGGCAGCTCGTGCACGTCGGCGGCGCCGCCGACGGTGACCTTGCCCGTGTACGACATGGGGCCAGCTTCTCAGAGCGGGGGGAGGGTTGGCAGCGTGGCGCCGTGCTCAGCGCGTACGCCCGTGCCGGTCGTGCGGCCGGCGAGCCAGCCCATCAGGGCGTACGCAGGGCCGGTGACCAGGACCGGAGGGGCGGTGGAAGACGGCGGGGCGCCTGTGGTCCAGGTATGGCCGTCGGCGGACAGCGACAGGGGCGGGACCTGCTCGTTGCCGTCGAAGCGGGCGGTGAGGAAGTCGATCTCGCGGGTGACGAAGTCCTCCGGGAGCTGGTCGAGCGTGTAGCCCGCGTCCAGGTCCACGTGGTGCAGCTCCACCTCCACCAGCCGCCGGAACGGGATCCGCGCCATGACGTCCGTCACGCCGCCGCGCAGCTCGCAGCGGGCCGACCAGCCGTCCGCCGGGATGCCCGCCGCCGTCTCCGCCAGCCGGGCCGCCGTCGCGCGTACATCGTCCAGCTGCTCGGCGAGCGGGCGGGGGGCGCCGGCGGCGATGTCGGCGTCGCGGGCTTCGGCGCTGGCGTACATGGGGCGGCCGGAGAGCACGTTGACCAGGGCGTCCGCGTTGCGGGCGAGGTGGGTGAGCACGTGGCCGCGGGTCCAGCCGGGGAGCGCGCTGGGTGCGCGAACCGCGGTGTCGTCGAGGCGGGCGGCGCGGTCGAGGAGGCTGTCGGTGGCGGCTCGTAGGGTGGCCATGTCGCGTACGGGGTCGTACGCGCGACCTGCGCTTTCTGTCATCGGATCCCCCGGAGGCGGGTGGGTGGGAATGCTGGGCCGGGCGGCGTTGTCAGACCCAGACGTTAGCGTGTGGCTCGATGGGAGAAAGCCGCGGACACCTCCGCGGCCACCCCCATACGCTTGACAAGGGGTGCCGCCCGTCCGGACGGTCCCCGCCGCTCATCACGAAAGGTCCGACCGGCGTGGCCGACCGTCTCCTCGTCCGTGGCGCTCGCGAGCACAATCTGAAGAACGTCTCGCTCGACCTGCCCCGCGACTCCCTCATCGTCTTCACGGGACTCTCGGGATCCGGCAAGTCGTCCCTGGCGTTCGACACGATCTTCGCCGAGGGCCAGCGCCGCTACGTAGAGTCGCTGTCCAGCTACGCTCGGCAGTTCCTCGGGCAGATGGACAAGCCCGACGTCGACTTCATCGAGGGCCTGTCGCCCGCCGTCTCGATCGACCAGAAGTCCACCTCGCGCAACCCGCGGTCCACGGTCGGCACGATCACCGAGGTCTACGACTACCTCCGGCTGCTCTTCGCCCGCATCGGCCGGCCGCACTGCCCGGAGTGCGGCCGGCCGATCACCCGGCAGTCGCCGCAGGCGATCGTGGACAAGGTGCTCGCGCTGCCGGAGGGCAGCCGTTTCCAGGTGCTCTCGCCGCTGGTGCGCGAGCGCAAGGGCGAGTTCGTGGACCTCTTCTCCGACCTGCAGTCGAAGGGGTACAGCCGGGCGCGGGTCGACGGGCAGACGTCGTCGCTGACCGACCCGCCCAAGCTGAAGAAGCAGGAGAAGCACACGATCGAGGTGGTCGTCGACCGCCTCACGGTCAAGGAGAGTGCCAAGCGCCGGCTGACCGACTCGGTCGAGACCGCCCTCGGGCTCTCCGGCGGCATGGTCATCCTCGACTTCGTCGATCTCGACGAGGACGACCCGGACCGCGAGCGGATGTACTCCGAGCACCTCTACTGCCCGTACGACGACCTGTCCTTCGAGGAGATGGAGCCGCGCTCCTTCTCCTTCAACTCGCCGTTCGGCGCCTGCCCCGACTGCACGGGCATCGGCAGCCGCATGGAGGTCGACCCGGAGCTGATCGTCCCCGACCCGGACAAGTCGCTGGACGAGGGCGCCATCAACCCGTGGTCGCACGGGCACACCAAGGACTACTTCGCCCGGATCGTCGGCGCGCTCGCCGACGACCTCGGCTTCCGTACCGACATCCCGTGGGCCGGGCTGCCGCAGCGGGCGCAGAAGGCGCTGCTGCAGGGGCACCGGACGAAGATCGAGGTGCGGTACCGCAACCGGTACGGGCGGGAGCGGTCGTACACCACGTCCTTCGAGGGCGCCGTGCCGTTCGTCAAGCGGCGGCACGCGGAGGCGGAGAGCGACAGCAGCCGCGAGCGCTTCGAGGGGTACATGCGGGAGGTCCCCTGCCCGACCTGCAACGGGACGCGGCTGAAGCCGGTCGTCCTCGCGGTCACGGTGCAGGACCGGTCGATCGCCGACATCTCGGCGATGTCGATCAGCGACTGCGCCGACTTCCTCGGCGCGATGGAGCTGACCGACCGGGAGAAGACCATCGCGGAGCGGGTGCTGAAGGAGGTGAACGAGCGGCTGCGCTTCCTGGTCGACGTGGGCCTGGACTACCTGTCGCTCAACCGCGCCGCCGGCACGCTCTCCGGCGGCGAGGCCCAGCGCATCCGGCTCGCCACGCAGATCGGCTCCGGCCTCGTCGGCGTGCTGTACGTGCTGGACGAGCCGTCCATCGGACTGCACCAGCGGGACAACCACCGGTTGATCGAGACCCTGGTCCGGCTGCGCGACCTGGGGAACACGCTGATCGTCGTCGAGCACGACGAGGACACCATCAAGACCTCCGACTGGGTCGTCGACATCGGACCGGGCGCCGGTGAGCACGGCGGCGAGGTGGTGCACAGCGGCCCGTTGAAGGAACTCCTGGACAACGCCGCGTCGGTCACCGGGCAGTACCTGTCGGGGAAGAAGGAGATCCCCACGCCGGAGATCCGGCGGCCGGTCGACGGCGGGCGGCAGCTCGTCGTCCGCGGGGCGCGGGAGAACAATCTGCAGGACATCGACGTGGCGTTCCCGCTCGGGGTGCTCACGGCGGTCACGGGCGTCTCGGGGTCGGGGAAGTCGACGCTGGTCAACGACATCCTGTACACGCACCTCGCGCGCGAGCTGAACGGCGCGCGGAGCGTGCCCGGACGGCACACCCGGGTCGACGGGGACGACCAGGTGGACAAGGTGGTGCACGTCGACCAGTCGCCCATCGGCCGTACGCCGCGCTCCAACCCCGCGACGTACACGGGGGTCTTCGACCACGTCCGCAAGCTGTTCGCGGAGACGACCGAGGCGAAGGTCCGCGGGTACCAGCCGGGCCGGTTCTCCTTCAACGTCAAGGGCGGCCGCTGCGAGAACTGCTCGGGCGACGGCACGATCAAGATCGAGATGAACTTCCTCCCGGACGTCTACGTGCCGTGCGAGGTCTGCCACGGGGCGCGGTACAACCGCGAGACCCTGGACGTGCACTACAAGGGCAAGTCCATCGCCGAGGTGCTGGACATGCCGATCGAGGAGGCGCTGGCCTTCTTCGAGGCGGTGCCGGCCATCGCGCGCCATCTGAAGACGCTCAACGAGGTGGGCCTCGGATACGTGCGGCTGGGCCAGCCGGCGCCGACGCTGTCCGGCGGCGAGGCGCAGCGGGTGAAGCTGTCGAGCGAGCTGCAGAAGCGCTCGACGGGCCGCACGGTGTACGTGCTGGACGAGCCCACGACGGGGCTGCACTTCGAGGACATCAAGAAGCTGATAAGGGTGCTGTCCGGGCTGGTCGACAAGGGCAACACCGTGATCGTCATCGAGCACAACCTGGACGTCATCAAGACCGCCGACTGGGTCGTCGACCTCGGCCCGGAGGGCGGCAGCGGCGGCGGACTGGTGGTCTCCGAGGGCTCGCCGGAGGAGGTGGCGGCGGTGCCGGCCAGCCACACGGGGAAGTTCCTGCGGGACATCCTGGGCGACCGGGTGAGCGACTCGCCTCCGGCGAGGAAGCGGGCGACCGCTAAGAAGGCGGCGACGGGCACGAAGGCGACTGCGGCCAAGGCGTCTGCCAAGAAGACGGCGGCGAAGAAGACGGCGGCCAAGCCGCGCGGCTGACGCACCGGCCCGGCCGCCTGCGGCCGGCCTGGGCCACGACGTCCGGGCGGCGTGCGACGCCACGCTCGCCGCGGGCCAAGCGGCGCGGATGACGCACCGACCTGGCGTGCGCCACTGGCCGCCGGCGACTGGTGCCGCACGCCGGACCGGCTGCGCGCACCGGCACGGCGTACCCGGCGCCTCGTACCTGCGGGGCGTACCCGCTGCCGTGCGCCCGGCGCCTGCGTACCGGCGGTGCGATCCGCGCGCAGCTTCCGCGCCGCCGTGTCATGCCGACACGCCCACCGCGTCCCACCTGGCACGGATCTACCTGACCCGGTTTCAAACGACGGACCCGCGGGGGCAATTGTTCGGTCGGAGTTTGCGCGCGCCCTCTGGTGTAGACCACTTTCCACTGCCAGGCTGTGGCCCGCCGTGCGCAAGAAGCGTGCGTTCCCGTGTCGTTCCAAGGAGAAGACGTGCTCAGAGCGGGAGTACGCAGTATGCCCTTCCGACCCGGAGCCGTCGCGGTAGCGGCGGCTTCCTTGTTGCTCCTCGGGGCACCCGCGGTCGCCGTCGGCCAGGAGCGGCCCGCCGTCCCCGCCGGTGCGGCCGGTCTCGTCTCCGTGCCCGCCGGCGAGGGCATGGACATCGCCTCCGCCTCCCGGCCCGTGGCCCCCGGCATGGAGCTGACGTCCTTCGAACGGTTGGAGACCGACAAGTGGCTCAAGGCCGACGCGCTCAGCGTCGACCTGGGCGCCGGCACCCGCGTCGACTACCTCGGGGGCGCGGTCTCCGACCGCGCCCCCGTCTCCGAGCTGGCCGCCGAGCACGACCCCGGCCCCGGCCGCACCACCGTCGCCGCCATCAACGCCGACTTCTTCGACATCAACGAGACCGGCGCGCCGCTGGGCCCCGGCGTCGAGGAGGGCCGCGCCACACACTCGCCCGAGCCCGGTGTCTCCGAGGCCGTCGGCGTCGGCCCCGACCAGGCGGGCCGCGTACTCGACCTCTACTTCGACGGCACCGTCACCCTCCCCGACGGCGAACACCCCCTCGGCGGCCACAACGCCGCCAACGTCCCCGCCGACGGCATCGGCGCGTACAACGCCCAGTGGGGCACGGCCGACCGCGCCCTGACGGTCGACGGAGCCACCGAGGTCACCGAGGTCGCCGTGCGGGACGGCAAGGTCGCCGAGGTGACCGGCGGGCCCGGGCAGGGCGCGATACCCGAAGGCACCACCGTGCTCGTCGGCCGCGACACCGGCGCCAAGATCCTCGCCGAACTCCGGCCCGGCGACGCGGTGCAGGTGGAGTACGACGTCCGCACGGACGACGGCGGCCCCGTGCCCCGTACCGCGGTCGGCGGTCGCGGGGTCCTCGTCGAGGACGGCGTGCCGCAGGACTGGGAGGGCCGGCCGAACAACACCGCCGCCCCCCGCACCGCGGTCGGCTTCTCCAGGGACGGCGGCACCATGCACGTGCTGACCGTCGACGGCCGCCAGGCGGACGCCGGCGGCGTCACGCTCACCCAGCTGGCGAAGATGATGGAGGCCCTCGGCGCGTACGACGCGCTGAACCTCGACGGCGGCGGCTCCTCCACCCTCGTCGCCCGCGCGCCCGGCTCCGACGAGCGGTTCGTCGAGAACTCGCCGTCCGACGGCGAGGAGCGGGAGGTCCCCAACGGCCTGGCGTTCACCGCCCCCGGCGGCAGCGGCGAACTCACGGACTTCCGCGTCACCACCGCCGCCGACCCGGCGCTCGCGCCCGGCGTCGACCCGGTGCCCGGCGGCCACCCCGACCGGGTCTTCCCGGGTCTGACCCGCGACCTCGACGCCGCCGGCTACGACGAGACGTACGGCCCCGCCGAAGGCCGCCCGTACTGGTACAGCAGCCGTCCCGACGTCGGCACCGTCGACGGCGACGGCACCTTCACCGCCCGCCGCGGCGGCACCGCGAAGGTCACCGCCCGCAGCGGCGGCGCGTCCGGGAGCACCGAGCTGACGGTCCTCGACCGGCTGGAGCGGATCACGCCCACCAGCGAGCGCGCCGGCCTCGCCGACCCGCACGACGAGGCGGCCTTCGGCATCGTCGGCCGCGACGCCCACGGCGCCAGCGCGCCCGTCGACCCCGCGGACGTACGCCTCGACTACGACCGCACGCTCTTCGACATCGCCCCGGACGCACGCAGCGGCGGCTTCACCGTCCGCGCCCGCGGCGCCGAGCCGACGGCGTCCGGCGTGCTCAAGGCGACCGTGCAGGGGAAGGTCACGCACGTCGCGCTGACCGTCGGGCTCACCGAGGCGGAGCTGGCGAACTTCGACGACGCGGCCGACTGGGCGTTCTCCACCGCCCGCGCCACCGGCTCGCTCGCCCCGGAGCCCGAGGGCCACACGGGCGCCGGCATGAAGATCACGTACGACTTCTCCCAGTCCACCGCCAACCGCGCCGCCTACGTCACGCCCCCGCAGCCCATCGAGATCCCCGGCCAGCCGCTGAGCTTCGGGCTGTGGATCAAGGGTGACGGCAAGGGCGCCTGGCCGTCGCTGCACCTCAAGGACGGCGCCGGCGCCGACCTGGTGCTGCGCGGTGACTACGTCACCTGGCAGGGCTGGCAGCAGGTGGTCTTCCAGGTGCCGGAGGGCACCCAGTACCCGCTGTCCGTCTTCCGCTTCTATCTGGCGGAGGCCAAGCCGGCCAGCCAGTACAGCAGCGAGCTGGTCATAGACGAGCTGACCGCGCAGAGCCCGCCTGCGGTCGAACTGCCGCGGACGCCGGCCCACCGCGACCCGCTGATCGACTCCGCCGCCGAGACGGCGGGCCGGGACTGGCGGTACGCGGTGATGTCCGACGCGCAGTTCGTCGCCCGCGATCCGGACAGCGCCATCGTCCGGCAGACCCGGCGCACGCTGCAGGAGATCAGGGCGGCCCGGCCCGACTTCCTCGTCATCAACGGCGACCTGGTCGACGAGGGTTCGCCCGAGGACCTGACGTTCGCCCGCGGGATACTGGAGGAGGAGCTGGGCGACGCCGTGCCCTGGTACTACGTGCCGGGCAACCACGAGGTGATGGGCGGCTCGCTCGACAACTTCGTCGCCGAGTTCGGCCCCGCGCAGCGGACGTTCGACCACAAGGGCACCCGCTTCCTGACCCTCGACACCTCCTCGCTGACGCTCCGCGGCGGCGGTTATGCGCAGATCGCGGAGCTGAAGCGGCAGTTGGAGGCGGCGGCGAAGGACCCGTCGGTGCGCTCGGTGACCGTCGTCCAGCACGTCCCGCCGCGCGACCCGACGCCGCAGCGGGGCAGTCAGCTCAGCGACCGCAAGGAGGCGCATGTGCTGGAGGACTGGCTCGCGGACTTCCGGGCGCGTACGGGCAAGGGCGCGGCGTTCGTCGGCGGGCACGTCGGCACCTTCCACGCCGAGCACGTCGACGGCGTGCCGTACCTGATCAACGGCAACTCCGGGAAGAACCCCGCCACCCCGCCCGGCGAGGGCGGGTTCTCCGGCTGGTCGCTGATCGGCGTCGACCAGGTCTCGTACGGCGAGCAGCAGGAGGCCCGGGACGCGCCGCACCGCGGGCTGCCCGACTGGGTCTCCGTGCAGACCCGGCCGCACGTGGACGGCCTGGCGGTGACCGCGCCCGAGGAGGTCCGCGTCGGCCGCTCGGCGGCGGCGACGGCGTCGGTCACGCAGGGCGCGCGGCAGGTGCCGGTCGGCTGGCCGGTCAGCGCGGACTGGTCGGGTACGGACCGGCTGCACATCGGCCCGCCGCGGGAGGCGAACCGGGGTGACATCGCGGCGTACGACCCGGCCACCGGCGAGGTGACGGGGCTGCGGCCGGGGACGGTCACGCTCACGGTGACGATCAACGGCGTCACGCAGGGGGACCGGGTGACGGTCAGCCGGTAGTGCGGCGGGCGGTCGCGGGGTCTCGCGGGACCCCGCGATCAGCCGTCCGCGGAATCCGCCAGCTCCGCCGCGTACGGCGGCTCGGCGCCCGCGCGCGAGCAGGTGATCGCCGCCGCGCGGGCGGCGTGGCCGAGCGCGGCCCGCCAGCCGGCGCCGTCCAGGGCGCCCAGGCCGGCGGGGGTCAGGGCGTCGTGGGTGTCGAACCAGTGCAACAGCGCGGCGTTGACGGTGTCGCCGGCGCCGATCGTGTCGACGACGTCGACCGGCGGCGCGGGCACGTCGTACCGCTGGAGCCCCGCCGCGGTCACGGCCGTCAGCCCCTCGCCGCCGCGGGTCAGCACCGCCGCCCGCGGACCCGCCGCCAGCCACTCCGGCAGCGCCTCGGCCCACGGCCGCCCGCCGGCGAGCCACTGAGCGTCCTCCACCGACAGCTTCAGCAGCGCCACGTGCGGCAGCCAGGAGCGGAAGCGGGCGCGGTAGGCGTTGGCGTCGTCCGCGATCAGGCCGGGCCTGATGTTCGGGTCGAGGAGGGTGAACACCCCGTCGGCGGCGGTCCGTTTCAGCAGCGTCTCGTACGCGGTCGCCCCGGGCTCCAGCACCAGCGAGCACGTCCCCACCGCCAGCGCCCGAGCGCCCGCTGGCAGCGCGTCCGGCGCCCGGAACAGCCGGTCGGCCGTGCCCTCGACGTAGAAGCGGAAGCCCGCGGAGCCGTCCGGGCTGACGTCGGCGACGGCGAGCGTCGTGGGTTCCGCCCCGCGCTGTACGAGGGCGGTGTCCACGCCCGCCGCGTCGAGCCCGGCCATCAGCGACGCCCCGAAGGCGTCCGTCGAGACCCGCGAGGCGAACGCCACGGACGCGCCGAGCCGCCCCAGCGCCACCGCCGTGTTGTACGGCCCGCCGCCCCGCACCGGCTGTAGCGCGGGGAGCACGCCCCCGCCCCCGGCCGGCACGAGATCGATCAGAGCCTCACCACCAACCACGATCATGCGCCAAGTATGACCGCACCCCGCCCACACAAGACGCCCGTACCGCCGCGGTCCGGCGCCCGCCTGGTGCCCGGCGCCGGGGCGTTCCGGCGGCCGGACGGGGCGGCGACGCAGACGAAGGCCGCCGGCTTCCGCGGCCGGATCCACGGGCTCCGCAGCAGCGTGCGTGTCACCGCCGTTCCCCAGGCTGAGCAGGAGGGATGTGCGTTCTCGCCGCACCGCCACCCGCAACCTCCACGGCGTCGCCCGTGGCCCCGGCCCTCGCACGGCGGCCGGGCGGCGCACCGGATGTCACCGGACTGTCGCAGGGTCGGCACACGGGTGTGGACGGACGGCCCGGCGTCAGTGGCCGACAGTAGGGTGGAGACCATGGCCGACCCGTCCAGCTACCGTCCCAAGCCCGGGCAGATCCCCGACTCCCCGGGGGTCTACAAATTCCGGGACGAGCACGGCCGGGTCATCTACGTCGGCAAGGCGAAGAGCCTGCGCCAGCGCCTCTCCTCGTACTTCCAGGACCTCGCCGGACTGCACCAGCGCACGCACGCAATGGTCACCACCGCCGCCTCGGTGGAGTGGACCGTGGTGGCGACCGAGGTCGAGGCCCTCCAGCTGGAGTACACCTGGATCAAGCAGTACGACCCGCGGTTCAACGTCAAGTACCGCGACGACAAGAGCTACCCCTCGCTCGCCGTGACGCTCGGCGAGGAGTATCCGCGGGTGCAGGTCATGCGCGGCCCCAAGCGCAAGGGCGTGCGCTATTTCGGGCCGTACGCGCACGCCTGGGCCATCCGCGAGACCGTCGACCTGATGCTGCGCGCCTTCCCGGTGCGGACCTGCTCCGCCGGGGTGTTCAAGCGCAGCGCGCAGATCGGCCGGCCCTGCCTCCTGGGGTACATCGGCAAGTGCTCCGCGCCCTGCGTCGGCCGCGTCACGGCCGCGGAGCACCGGGAGCTGGCCGAGGAGTTCTGCGACTTCATGGCCGGCCGCACGGGCGCGTACCTCAAGCGGCTGGAGCGGCAGATGCACGAGGCCGCCGAGGAGATGGAGTACGAGAAGGCCGCCCGGCTGCGCGACGACATAGGTGCGCTGAAGCGCGCCATGGAGAAGAACGCGGTCGTCCTCGCCGACGCCACCGACGCCGACCTGGTCGCCCTGGCCGAGGACGAGCTGGAGGCGGCGGTGCAGATCTTCCACGTCCGCGGCGGCCGGGTCCGCGGCCAGCGCGGCTGGGTCACCGACCGGGTGGAGGCCGTCGACACCGCCGGCCTCGTCGAGCACGCGCTGCAGCAGCTCTACGGCGACGAGCAGGGCGAGGGCATCCCGCGCGAGGTGCTGGTCCCGGCGCTGCCGGAGCCGGCGGGGCCCGTACGGGAGTGGCTGGCCGAGCGCCGCGGCGCCCGGGTGGACCTGCGGGTGCCGCAGCGCGGCGACAAGAAGGACCTGCTCGCCACGGTCGCGCGGAACGCGCAGCAGGCACTCACCCTGCACAAGACCAAGCGCGCCTCCGACCTGACCACCCGCTCCCGGGCGCTGGAGGAGATCGCCGAGGCGCTGGAGCTGGACTCCGCGCCGCTGCGCATCGAGTGCTACGACATCTCCCATCTGCAGGGCGACGATGTCGTCGGCTCCATGGTCGTCTTCGAGGACGGCCTCGCCCGCAAGAGCGAGTACCGCCGCTTCGAGATCAAGGGCTTCACCGGCCAGGACGACGTGCGCGCGATGCACGAGGTGATCACCCGCAGGTTCCGGCGCTATGTGCAGGAGAAGCAGAAGACGGGGGAGTGGGGCGACCCGGAGGCCGAGGCGGCGGCCGAGCGCAGGCACGGGGAGGTCCCCGCGGTCGCGATGGCGGACGGGCCCGCCGGCCGGGACCCGGACACCGGGCGGCCCAGGAAGTTCGCGTACCCGCCCCAGCTCGTGGTCGTCGACGGCGGACAGCCGCAGGTCGCCGCCGCCAAGAAGGCCCTCGGCGGGCTGGGCGTGGACGACGTGGCCGTCGTCGGCCTGGCCAAGCGCCTCGAAGAGGTGTGGCTGCCGGACAGCGACGACCCCGTCATCCTGCCGCGCAGCAGCGAGGGCCTGTACATGCTCCAGCGCGTACGGGACGAGGCCCACCGCTTCGCCCTCGCCTACCAGCGCAAGAAGCGGGCCAAGAGCATGAAGGCCGGGCCGCTGGACGCGGTGCCCGGGCTGGGGGAGAGCCGCCGCCGGGCGCTGCTGAAGCACTTCGGCTCGGTGAAACGACTCAGAGCTGCGACTATTGATCAGATCTGTGAGGTTCCCGGCATCGGCCGCAAGACGGCCGAAACCATCGCCGCGACCCTCGCGCAGGCGGCACCGGCCGCGCCGGCGGTGAACACCGCCACCGGAGAGATCATGGACGAGTGAGGACCGGGGGACAGAGAGATGAACGAGAACGGGACGGACGAGACCGACAGCACCGCCGTGACCACGGGTGACCTGGCCCCCGGGCCGGACGGGACGGCGGACACCGGACAGGCGGGCATCCCCGAGCTGGTGATCATCTCCGGGATGTCGGGCGCCGGCCGGAGCACCGCCGCGAAGTGCCTGGAGGACCTCGGCTGGTTCGTCGTGGACAACCTGCCGCCCGCCCTCATCCCCACGATGGTGGAGCTGGGCGCCCGCTCGCAGGGGAACGTGGCGCGGATCGCGGTCGTCGTGGACGTCCGCGGCCGGCGCTTCTTCGACAACCTGAAGGAGTCTCTGGCCGGCCTGAAGGAGAAGCAGGTTCCCCGGCGCATCGTCTTCCTGGAGGCGGCGGACAACTCGCTGGTGGCCCGCTTCGAGTCCGTACGCCGCCCGCACCCGCTGCAGGGCGACGGCACGATCCTCGACGGCATCACCGCCGAGCGGGACCTGCTGCGCGAGCTGCGCGGCGACGCCGACCTGGTGATCGACACCTCCAGCCTGAACGTGCACGAGCTGCGCGCGAAGATGGACGCCCAGTTCGCGGGCGGCGAGGAGCCGGAGCTGCGCGCTACGGTGATGTCCTTCGGCTACAAGTACGGCCTGCCCGTGGACGCCGACCTGGTGGTGGACTGCCGCTTCCTGCCGAACCCGCACTGGGTCCCGGAGCTGCGCCAGTTCACGGGGCTCAACGAGGACGTCGCGCAGTACGTCTTCAACCAGCCCGGCGCCAAGGAGTTCCTCAACGGCTACGCGGAGCTGATGCACCTGGTCACCGAGGGTTACCGGCGCGAGGGCAAGCGGTACGTGACCATCGCCGTCGGCTGCACCGGCGGCAAGCACCGCTCCGTCGCGATGTCCGAGCGGCTCGCCCGCCGGCTCGCCTCGAACGGCATCGAGACCGTCGTCGTCCACCGGGACATGGGGCGCGAGTGAGCCGGATCGCCGGCGGCCGGAACCTCCGGCTGCGCCGCCGGGTCGCCCGCCGGCCCGGTTCGCAGCCGAAGGTGGTCGCGCTCGGCGGGGGGATGGGCCTGTCCGCCTCCCTCGCCGCGCTGCGCCGGATCACCGGCGATCTCACCGCCGTCGTCACGGTCGCCGACGACGGCGGCTCGTCCGGCCGGCTCCGCGCCGAGCTGGGCGTGCTGCCCCCGGGCGATCTGCGCAAGGCGCTGGCCGCGCTGTGCGGCGACGACGACTGGGGCCAGACCTGGTCCCGGGTCATCCAGCACCGCTTCACCAGCAAGGGCGAGCTGCACGACCACGCCGTCGGCAACCTGTTGATCGTCGCGCTGTGGGAGCAACTCGGCGACCACGTCCAGGCCCTCGACCTCGTCGGCACGCTCCTCGGCGCGCACGGCCGGGTGCTGCCGATGTCCGCGGTGCCGCTGGAGCTGCGCGCCGACGTACGCGGCCACGTACCGGAGCGGCCCGACCAGGTCGTCACCGTGGCCGGCCAGGCCACCGTGGCGCTCACCCCCGGCGAGGTGCAGCAGGTCCACCTGGTGCCCGCCGACCCGCCGGCCGTCCCGGCGGCCGTCGAGGCCGTCCGCGAGGCGGACTGGGTGGTGCTCGGCCCGGGCTCCTGGTTCTCCTCCGTCATTCCGCACCTGTTGGTGCCCGATCTGCGCGAGGCCCTGGTGGAGACCAAGGCCCGCAAGGTCCTCTCCCTGAACCTCGCCCCGCAGCCCGGGGAAACGGACGGATTTTCCCCGCGGCGTCATTTGGAGGTTTTGCGACGACACGCCCCTAAACTCGCCCTCGACGTGGTGCTGGCCGACAAGGATGCAGTGCCCGGTGCGGCAGAGCGCGACGGGTTGCGCGAGGCTGCGAAAGAGCTTGAGGGCTCAGTCGAGCTGGCGCCGGTGGCGCGGGCCGACGGGACGTCCCGGCACGATCCGGAGCTGCTGGCCGCCGCGTACGACCGTATTTTTCGGATGCATGGAAGGATCGGGCCATGGCGATGACGGCAGCGGTGAAGGACGAGATCTCCCGGCTCCCCGTGACCCGGACGTGCTGCCGCAAGGCGGAGGTCTCCGCCACGCTGCGGTTCGCCGGCGGGCTGCACCTGGTCAGCGGCCGGATCGTGATCGAGGCCGAGCTGGACACCGGGGTCGCCGCCCGCCGGCTGAAGAAGGACATCCTGGAGATCTTCGGGCACGGCTCCGAGATGATCGTCATGGCCCCGGGCGGGCTGCGCCGCGGCAGCCGGTACGTGGTCCGGGTGGTCGCCGGCGGCGAGCAGCTGGCCCGGCAGACGGGGCTGGTCGACGGCCGCGGCCGGCCCATCCGCGGGCTGCCCCCGCAGGTCGTCTCCGGCGCCACCTGCGACGCCGAGGCCGCCTGGCGCGGTGCCTTCCTCGCCCACGGCTCGCTGACCGAGCCCGGCCGCTCCTCCTCGCTGGAGGTCACCTGCCCCGGCCCGGAGGCGGCCCTCGCCCTGGTCGGCGCCGCCCGCCGGCTCAGCATCCCGGCCAAGGCCCGCGAGGTGCGCGGCGTGGACCGCGTGGTCGTACGGGACGGGGACGCCATCGGCGCCCTGCTCACCCGGCTCGGGGCGCACGAGTCGGTGCTGGCCTGGGAGGAGCGCCGGATGCGCCGCGAGGTGCGCGCCACGGCCAACCGGCTCGCCAACTTCGACGACGCCAACCTGCGCCGCTCCGCGCGCGCGGCGGTCGCGGCCGGCGCGCGCGTACAGCGGGCGCTGGAGATCCTCGGCGACGAGGTGCCGGAGCACCTGGCCGCGGCTGGCCGGCTGCGCATGGATCACAAGCAGGCGTCGCTGGAGGAGCTGGGCGCCCTCGCCGACCCGCCGCTGACGAAGGACGCGGTCGCGGGGCGTATCCGCCGGCTGCTCGCCATGGCCGACAAGCGGGCCGGCGACCTGGGCATCCCCGGCACGGAGGCCAGCCTCACGGAGGAGATGGTGGGCTGACGCCCCGCCCGGCCCCGCTCCCCGTCCGGCCCGCCCGGCAGCGCCGTGACGGGCGCCGACCGGGGGTCACGGGCCGCCGTCCGCGTCACCGGCGGGGTCCGGGCCGCCCCGCCGGAGTGGAAGCGGTAGGGTCGGCACTGGTCGGGGATTCCCAGTCAGAGCACCGGTCGATGAAGGACCGGCGTACCAACGAGGAGATCGGTTCGTGACGATCCGCGTAGGCATCAACGGCTTCGGCCGCATCGGCCGCAACTACTTCCGCGCCATCCTGGAGCAGGGTGCGGACATCGAGGTCGTGGCGTTCAACGACCTGGGTGACGCCGCGACCACCGCACACCTGCTGAAGTACGACACCCTGCTCGGCAAGCTCAAGGCCGAGGTGAGCCACACCGCCGACGCCATCACCGTCGACGGGCGCCCCATCACCATGCTCGCCGAGCGCGACCCCGCGAACCTGCCCTGGGGCGACCTGGGCTTGGACGTGGTCATCGAGTCCACCGGGATCTTCACCAAGGCCGAGGACGCGAAGAAGCACCTCGACGCGGGCGCCAAGAAGGTCATCATCTCCGCCCCCGCCAAGGGCGAGGACATCACCGTCGTGATGGGGGTCAACGAGGACTCCTACGACCCGGCGAACCACCACATCATCTCCAACGCCTCGTGTACGACGAACTGCGTGGCGCCGATGGCGAAGGTGCTGGACGAGAACTTCGGCATCGTGCAGGGCATGATGACCACCGTCCACGCCTACACCAACGACCAGCGCATCCTGGACTTCCCGCACAAGGACCTGCGCCGCGCCCGCGCCGCCGCCGAGAACATCATCCCGACCACCACCGGCGCCGCGAAGGCCACCGCGCTCGTCCTGCCGCAGCTCAAGGGCAAGCTGGACGGCATCGCCATGCGCGTGCCGGTGCCCACCGGCTCCGTCACCGACCTGGTCGTCGAGCTGAGCCGCGAGGTCACGAAGGACGAGGTCAACGCCGCGTACCAGAAGGCCGCCGAGGGGCAGCTCAAGGGCATCCTGGAGTACACCGAGGACCCGATCGTCTCCTCGGACATCGTCAACACCGCGCCGTCCTGCACCTTCGACTCCCTGCTGACCATGGCGCAGGGCAAGCAGGTCAAGATCGTCGGCTGGTACGACAACGAATGGGGCTACTCCAACCGTCTGGTCGACATCACCACCTTCGTCGGCGAGAGCCTCTAGGGTCCGACCGTGCCGTGACGCCGGGGCCCGTGCGCACCGCACGGGCCCCGGCGGCTGCCCGATCCGCCAGACGACGGAAGAGTCATGAAGACGATCGACGAACTGCTCAGCGAAGGGGTCGCCGGCAAGCGGGTCTTCGTCCGCGCCGACCTCAACGTGCCGCTGGACGGCACCACCATCACCGACGACGGCCGTATCCGCGCCGTCGCCCCGACGATCGCCAAGCTGGCCGAGGCCGGCGCGCGAGTGGTCGTCGCCTCCCACCTCGGCCGCCCCAAGGGCACGCCGGACCCGGCGTTCTCGCTCGCGCCGGTGGCGCGCCGGCTGGGCGAACTGCTCGGGGACTCCGCGAAGAAGACAGAGTTCGCCACGGACACCGTGGGCGAGAGCGCGAAGGCCACCGTCGCCGGGCTCGGCGACGGCGAGGTCACGCTGCTCGAGAACCTGCGGTTCAACCCCGGTGAGACCGCCAAGGACGACGCCGAGCGCGGCGCGTTCGCGGACGAACTGGCGCGGCTCGCCGACGTGTACGTCGGTGACGGCTTCGGCGCCGTACACCGCAAGCACGCCTCGGTGTACGACCTGCCGGCCCGCCTCCCGCACCACGTCGGCTACCTCATCGCCGCCGAGGTGGGCGTCCTGCGCAAGCTCACCGAGGACGTCGCGCGGCCGTACGCGGTCGTGCTCGGCGGCGCCAAGGTCTCCGACAAGCTCGGGGTCATCGACCACCTGCTGGAGAAGGCCGACCGCATCCTCATCGGCGGCGGCATGGCGTACACCTTCCTCAAGGCCCGGGGCTACGAGGTCGGAGCCAGCCTGCTGCAGGAGGAGCAGGTGCCCACCGTCCGGGAGTACCTGGCACGGGCCGAGAAGCTCGGCGTGGAGTTCGTGCTCCCCGTCGACGTGGTCGCCGCCCGGGAGTTCCCGGACGTCAAGGCGCAGGCGCCGACCGAGCCCGCGACCGTACCGGCCGATGCCATCCCCGCCGACATGATGGGGCTGGACATCGGCCCGGAGTCCGGCCGCCTCTTCGCCTCGAAGATCGCCGACGCCGCCACGGTCTTCTGGAACGGGCCGATGGGCGTGTTCGAGCACCCCGACTACGCGGAGGGCACCCGCGCGGTCGCGCGGGCCCTGGTGGACAGCTCCGCGTACACCGTCGTCGGCGGCGGCGACAGCGCCGCCGCGGTCCGCATTCTGGGCTTCGACGAGAATGCGTTCGGCCACATCTCGACCGGTGGCGGCGCCAGCCTCGAATATCTCGAAGGCAAGACGCTCCCCGGCCTCGCCGCACTGGAGGACTGACCCGAAACGATGAACGACAAGCCGACCCGCATCCCGTTCATGGCGGGCAACTGGAAGATGAACCTCAACCACCTTGAGGGCATCGCGCACGTCCAGAAGCTCGCGTTCGCGCTCCACGACAAGGACTACGAGGCCGTCGAGGTCGCGGTCCTGCCGCCGTACACCGATCTGCGTTCGGTGCAGACGCTCGTGGACGGCGACAAGCTGAAGATCAAGTACGGTGCCCAGGACATCTCGCCGCACGAATCCGGCGCGTACACGGGCGACGTCTCCGGGCTGATGCTGGCCAAGCTCCACTGCACGTACGTCGTCGTCGGCCACTCCGAGCGCCGGCAGTACCACGGCGAGGACGACGCGCTCGTCAACAGCAAGGTGAAGGCCGCGTTCACGCACGGCATCACGCCGATCCTCTGCATCGGCGAGGGCCTGGAGGTGCGCAAGGCCGGCGAGCAGGTCGCGCACACCCTCGCGCAGCTCGACGGGGCGCTGAAGGACGTCTCCGCGGCGGACGCGGAGAGCATCGTCGTCGCGTACGAGCCGGTGTGGGCCATCGGCACCGGCGAGGTCGCCACCCCGGAGGACGCGCAGGAGGTCTGCGGCGCGATCCGGCGGCGGCTGGCGGAGCTGTACAGCGACGAGGTGGCGGGCGCGGTGCGCATCCAGTACGGCGGCTCCGTGAAGAGCGGCAACGTCGCCGCGATCATGGCGCAGCCCGACGTGGACGGCGCGCTGATCGGCGGTGCCTCGCTGGACGCCGACGAGTTCGTCAAGATCGTCCGCTTCCGCGACCAGTGAGTCCGCGGCCCCGGGCCGCTTCCCCCGAAGCCGGGGAGTAGGCCCGGGCCGCCTGTTCGTCGTAGGCTGTCGGGGGCCGGTCAGGCAGCATGACTCCGCCGGCCCCCTTACCCACCCGTCCGTCACCGAGAGAGTTGGAAAAGCCGTGACCGTGGCGTTCTCCATCGCCCTGATCATCTTCAGCGGGCTGCTGATGATGCTCGTCCTCATGCACAAGGGGAAGGGCGGCGGCCTGTCCGACATGTTCGGCGGCGGCATGCAGTCCTCCGTCGGCGGCTCCTCCGTCGCCGAGCGGAACCTCGACCGGATCACCGTGGTCGTGGGCCTGATCTGGTTCGCCATCATCGTCGTGCTCGGCCTGCTGATGAAGTTCGACAGCTGAGCCACCACGACGGCTGACGGTACGTAGACTGGGGCGCCCGCGGCGGGGTCGCCGACGATGCCCCGCCGCATTTCACGCAGGGAGTTACGACCGTGGCAAGTGGCAACGCGATCCGGGGAAGCCGGGTCGGCGCCGGGCCGATGGGCGAGGCGGAGCGAGGCGAGTCAGCGCCGCGCCTGCGGGTCTCCTTCTGGTGCTCCAACGGGCACGAGACCCGACCCAGCTTCGCCACCGACGCACAGATCCCGGACAGCTGGGACTGCCCGCGCTGTGGTTTCCCGGCGGGCCAGGACCGGGACAACCCGCCGGACCCGCCGCGGACCGAGCCGTACAAGACGCACCTCGCGTACGTGCGCGAGCGGCGCAGCGACGCCGACGGCGAGGCGATCCTCGCCGAGGCGCTCGCCAAGCTCCGCGGCGAGATCTGACCCACCGGCCGCGCTCGCGGGCGGCGCCCGGCACAGCGCCGAGCCGCCCGAGCCGCGATACCGCCGCGACAGCGGCAGCAACACCCCCGCCTTCTCGGTGCAGGCAGCGTGCCGCCGTGCGCGCCGGGCCGCGCCCACCGCGGGAACCGGCGGATCCGAAGCCGCGGATCTGAGGCGGCGGATAGGGCAACCGCCCGAGGTGCCCCCGGCACCCGCGCACCTACGGTCCCGGCATGCGATCCGAGACCACACCCCCGCGGTACGCCGCCGCACCGCCCTGGCGCGGAGGGTTCGGCCGACTGTGGTCGGCCGCCGTCGTCTCCCGCTTCGGCGACGCCCTGCGGGGCGCCGCGCTGCCGCTGCTGGCCGTCGAGCTGACCGACTCCGCGCTGCTCGTCGCGCTCGTCACCGCCTGCGGGCACCTGCCCTGGCTGCTCTTCGGACTGCTCGGCGGTGCGGTCGCCGACCGGGTCGACCAGCGGCGCGCCATGTGGACCGTGGACGTGCTGCGCGGCCTGCTCATGGCCGCGTTCGCGCTCGCGGTGTGGCTGGACCGGGCGGGCATCGCCCTGCTCCTGGTCCTGGCCTTCGCGCTCACCGCGCTGCAGACCGTCTTCGACAACGCCGCCACCGCCCTGCTGCCCGCCGTCGTGCCCGCCGCGGCGCTCGGCACCGCGAACGGCCGGCTGCTGGCCGGCCAGGAGGCCGTGCACCGCTTCGCCGGCACCCCGCTGGTGCCCGTGCTCGTCGGCGCCGGGGCGGCCGTGCCGTACGCCGTGGACGCCGTCTCGTACCTGCTGGCCGCCGTCCTCGTCGCCGGCCTGCCGCACCGGCCCCGCCCGGCCGCCGCGCGGCCCCGCACCTCGCTGCGCCGGGACGTGGCCGAGGGCCTCGCCGCCCTGTGGCACGACCCGGTGCTCCGGGGCGTCTGCGCGGCCACCGTCGTCGCCAACACCGGCTTCGGTGCCCTCGTCGCCACCCTCGTGCTGCACCTCACCGGCTGGCTCGGCGCGGGCGCCACCGGCTACGCCCTCGCGCTCACCGCGTACGGCGTCGGGAGCGTCGCCGGCGGCGTGACCGCGGGCCGCGTCGCCGCCGCCCTCGGCGCCCCGCGCACCCTGGTCTGGGCGGGCCTCGCCCAGGCGGCGTGCCTGACGGTCTTCGGCACCGTACGCAGCCTCCCCGCGGCCGGCGCAGCGCTCGCCGTCCTCGGCTTCGCCGGGATGCTCTGGAACGCCACCGAGGTCACCGTCCTGCAGCGGCGCAGCCCGGCGGGCGCCGTGGGCCGGGTCAGCGCCGCGTTCCGTACCCTGTCGATCTCCGTCGTGCCGCTCGGGGCGGTGCTCGGCGGGGTGCTCGCCGGCTCGCTGGGGCGCAACACCCCGGCGCTCGCCGCCGCCGTGCTGATCGCTCTCGGGGTGGCCGCCCT
This sequence comes from Streptomyces sp. CNX435, assembly GCF_059570575.1. Taxonomy (NCBI): domain Bacteria; kingdom Bacillati; phylum Actinomycetota; class Actinomycetes; order Kitasatosporales; family Streptomycetaceae; genus Streptomyces; species Streptomyces sp. CNX435. Next base: position 20,959 of record NZ_JCANTA010000021.1, read on the forward strand.
CGGACCGGCGGCGCGCTCCGGGATCAATTAGGTTGGGTGTCATGGCCGACACCACGTCACGCACCAGGCTCGACCAGACCCCCGACTGGCACGCACTCGCCAAGCACCGCGAGGAGTTCGGCGCCACGCACCTGCGCGAGCTGTTCGACGCCGACCCCGAGCGTGGCCGCCGGTACACGCTCCGCGTCGGCGATCTCTACCTGGACTACTCCAAGCACCTCGTCACCGACGAGACGCTGCGCCTGCTGCGCGAACTGGCCGCCGCGACCGGTGTCGCCGAGCTGCGCGAAGCCATGTTCCGCGGCGAGAAGATCAACATCACCGAGGACCGCGCCGTGCTGCACACCGCGCTGCGCGCGCCCGGCGCCGAGTCGGTCGAGGTGGACGGCGCGGACGTGGTCCCCGGCGTGCGGCAGGTGCTGACCCGGATGGCCGCCTTCGCCGACCGGATCCGCTCCGGCGACTGGCGCGGCCACACCGGCAAGCCGGTCCGCGCCGTCGTCAACGTCGGCATCGGCGGCTCCGACCTCGGCCCGGCCATGGCGTACGAGGCGCTGCGCGCGTACACCCGGCGGGACCTGACCGTCCGCTTCGTCTCCAACGTCGACGGCGCCGACCTGCACGAGGCGGTGCGCGACCTCGACCCCGAGACCACGCTGTTCGTCATCGCCTCCAAGACCTTCACCACCATCGAGACCATCACCAACGCCACCGCCGCCAAGCGCTGGCTGCTGGCGGGCCTCGGCGCCGGCGACGAGGCGGTCGCGAAGCACTTCGTCGCTTTGTCGACCAACGCCGCGAAGGTCGCCGAGTTCGGCATCGACACGGACAACATGTTCGAGTTCTGGGACTGGGTCGGCGGGCGCTACTCGTACGACTCCGCCATCGGCCTGTCCCTGATGGTGGCCATCGGCCCGGTCGCCTTCCGGGAGATGCTGGCCGGCTTCCGGCTCGTCGACGAGCACTTCCGCACCGCGCCGCCGGAGGAGAACGCGCCGCTGCTGCTGGGGCTCCTCGGCATCTGGTACGGGAACTTCTTCGACGCGCAGTCCCACGCCGTACTCCCGTACAGCCACTACCTGTCGAAGTTCACCGCCTATCTGCAGCAGCTCGACATGGAGTCCAACGGCAAGGCCACCGACCGCGGCGGCGAGCGCGTCGGCTGGCAGACCGGGCCGGTGGTCTGGGGCACGCCCGGCACCAACGGCCAGCACGCTTACTACCAACTGCTCCACCAGGGCACGAAGATGATCCCCGCCGACCTGATCGGCTTCGCCCGGCCGGTCGCCGAGCTGGGAGAGCTGGCCGGGCAGCACGACCTGCTGATGGCCAACCTCTTCGCCCAGGGCCAGGCGCTCGCCTTCGGCAAGACGGCGGCGGAGGTGGCGGCCGAGGGCGTGCCCGCGGCGCAGGTGCCGCACCGTACGTTCCCGGGCAACCACCCGACGACGACGATCCTGGCCGACGGGCTCACGCCCTCGGTGCTGGGGCAGTTGGTCGCCCTGTACGAGCACAAGGTGTTCGTGCAGGGCGCGGTGTGGGACATCGACTCCTTCGACCAGTGGGGCGTCGAGCTGGGCAAGGTGCTGGCCAAGCGGCTGGAGCCGGCGCTCGCGGACGGCGCGGAGGTGCCCGGGCTGGACGGCTCGACCCTCGCGCTGGTCGACGCCTATCGGGCGCTGCGGGGTCGCTGACCTGCGGCGTCCCGCGTCCGGCGGCGGTCCCGCGGCGGTCTGGTGGCGGTCGGCGGTGCCCGGCTCGCGGGGCGGGGTCCCGCGCGGCAGCCTGGAGGGATGCGGGCGCCGCGCGGAACCTCCTACTGGGTCGCGGGCGTGTTCTTCGCCGGGGCCATCGCGGTGGACCTGGACTCGCGGGGGCACACGCTGGCGGCCCTGTTCGCCGTCGTGCCGGTGTTCGTCGCGGTCAACGGCACCAGGCGGGCGATCGTCGTCTCCGGCGCGGTCGCGCTGGCGCTGGGCGGCTGGCTGAGCTGGTGGAACCTCCACGCCATCGACCTCGACTTCTGGGCGCTGGTCCTCGCCATCGGCTGCGCCACCGCGATCGGGCTCGTCGTCCACCGTGAGCGCCTCGCCCGCGAGCGGCGGTTCACGAGCGTCACCCGGGTCGCCAACGCCGCGCAGCAGGCGCTGCTGCCCGCGCCGCCCGCCCGCGCCGGGCCGCTGGACGTGGCGCACTCGTACCGCTCCGCCGCGGACGAGGCTCTGATCGGCGGCGACTTCTACAAGGTGCTCAGCACCCGCTGGGGCGTGCGCGTCGTCATGGGCGATGTACGCGGGCACGGCCTCGGCGTCGTACGCACCACCGGCATGGCCATCGGCGTCTTCCGCGAGGCCGCGTACGAGGAGCCGGAGCTGGCCCGGATCGCCGCGCGCATGAACCGCAGTCTGGCGCGTGACGGCGGTCCGGAGAGCTTCGCCACCGTGCTGCTGCTGACGATCACGGCCGAGGGGCTGTGCCGGGCCCTCAGCCACGGCCATCCCCCGCCGCTGCTGCGCAGCGCCGCCGGGCGCGTACGCGAGACCGGCCTGCAGAGCGGGCCACCGCTGGGGCTCGGCCTGTCGAAGCTCACCGTGGGCGCGGCGGAGAGCACCGTGGCGCTCGCCGAGGGCGACGAGCTGCTGCTGGCCACCGACGGCGTGCTGGAGGCGCGCAGCGCGGCGGGCGAGTTCTTCCCGCTGACCGGGTGCTACTCCCGCGCGCCGCGCGGCTGCCCGCCCGCGGAGGTGCTGGCGGCGTTGCGGCGCGACCTCGCGGACTGGGCGCCCGAGCCGCGCGACGACTCGGCGCTGGTGCTGCTGCGCTACGCCCCGCGGCGGATCCGGCCCGCGTAGCGGGCCTCCAGCGCGGCGTTGTGCTCGTCGCCCGCGGGGATGTTCGCCGACAGGTACACGGGCGGCGTCGTGCCGCGCTCCAGCAGCAGCCGGATCGCCTCGGCGACGATCTGCTGCACCAGCAGCGCGCCGGTGATCGACGACACCGCGCACGCCGTGCCGCCGCCCGGCAGCGTGAGCACGGAGTCGCCGAAGGGGGCGCCGTTGTCGAGGACCACGTCGGCGTGGTCGGTCAGCCGCTTGCCCGAGGGGTGCCGGGACTCCGCCCGGTCGCCGTGGGACAGCGAGGTGATCGCTATCAGCGGGTGCCCGTGCTCCTTGACGACGGCGGCCATCTCCACGACGCAGCCGTTGATGCCGGAGTTCGACGCGATGACGAAGGCGTCCCCGGGGTGCGGTGCGGTCAGCTCGTACAGCCGGCGTGCGGTGCCGGGGTCGCGCTCCAGCTTGGGGTCGGCGAGGAGCTCGGAGGGCTCGCCGCCGTAGATCACGAGGTCGCGCAGGGCGATCTTGTTCGTCGGTACGAAGCCGCCGGCCCGGCCCGCGATCTCGGTCGCCAGCGACTCGGAGTGCCCGGTGCCGAACGCCTGGACCACCCCGTCGCCGCCCAGCGCGTCCGCGAACACCCGGGCGGCGGCGCCGACCTCGGCGCGCTGCCCCTCCGCCACCCGCCGGAGTGAGGCCAGGGCCGCGGCGGTGAAGGCGGCTGCGCTGATCGGCTTGTGGGTCATCGGTGCTCCCGGGAGTGGTCTGGACAACATGCGGTACGCGGGGTCAATCTCAGGCAGTCGCGTACGGCTCGTCAAGGGTGCGACGCGGCGCCGACCACCGGGAGCGGGCAATGGAGAAGCTGGTCATCGGCATCGACGCGGGCGGTACGCGCGTCCGCGCGGCCCTCGCTAGGGCGGCCGGGGGCGCCGTGCTGCGCACGGCGTCGGCGGGGGCGGGAAACCCCCGGTCGGTGCCGGCGGAGGTGCTGACGGACCGGCTGACGGCGTGCGTGGCACCGCTGGCGGAGACGGCGGGTGCGGGGCCGGTCGCCGCGGTGGTCGCGGGCGTCGCCGGCGCGGAGCCCCGGGACCCGGACGACGCCGGCACGCGTCGTGTGTACGCGGCCCTGCGTGCGGCGCTGCGCCGGGGCGGGGTCGGTCCGGCGCCGGTGGAGCTGTACGGCGACACCGAGATCGCCTTCGCGGCGGGCCCCGGCGCGCCGGCATCGGGGGTGGTCCTGATCGCGGGCACGGGCGCGTCGGCGGCGCGGATCGCGGGCCGGCGGCAGACCGCGACGACCGACGGCCACGGATGGCTCCTCGGCGACGAGGGCAGCGGCTTCTGGATCGCCCGCGCGGCGCTGCGCGCGGCGCTGCGGGCGCTCGACGGGCGCGGCCCGGCGACGGAGCTGGTGGGTCTGCTGATGTCGGCGACGGGCGGAAGAGCGGGGGGCGTACGGGAGCGGGACGGCGCCGCACCGCCGGGCGGTTCCGGGGGCCGGACCGCGGCGGCGCGGATTGCGCTCGGGGACGCCGGGTTCGCGGGGGCGCCGGTGGAGATCGCGCGGCTGTGCCCCGTGGTCGTACGGGCGGCAGCGGCCGGCGACGCGGTGGCCGGCGGGATCCTGGACGAGGCCGCCGACCGCCTCGTGGAGAACGTCGCCGTCCACGCCCCGGCACCCGGCGAGCCCCTGGTCACCACCGGCGGCCTCCTCGGCCCTGCCGGCCCCCTGCTGCCGCGCTTCACCGCCCGCGTGCGCCCGTACGGCCTGACCCCCGCCCCGGTCCCGGACGGCCTGGCCGGCGCGGTGGCGCTGGCGCGCGTGGGGCTCTGACGCGAGCCGAGCGAACCGCTCGTCGCGGCGCCCGCTACGGCGACGCCGGCGGGTACAGCGACGGCGGCAGCAGGGCCGCCGCCGGCCGGTCCAGGAGCCACAGCGTGCGGGTGCGGCCCATGGCGCCCGCCGCCGGGGTCTGGATCTCGCCGGCGCCCGACAGCGCCATCGCCGCCGCCCGGGCCTTGTCCTCGCCGGCCGCCAGCAGCCACACCTCCCGCGCCGCCCGGATCGCCGGCAGCGTCAGCGAGATCCGCGTCGGCGGCGGCTTCGGGGCCCCGTGGACGCCGACGACCGTGCGCTCCGTCTCCCGTACCCCCGGCAGCTCCGGGAACAGCGACGCGACGTGCGTGTCCGGGCCGACGCCCAGCAGCAGCACGTCGAACGCCGGGACCGGCCCGTGGTCCTCCGGCCGCGCCGCGGCGGCCAGGTCGCGCGCGTACGCCGCCGCCGCCGCGTCCGCGTCGGCGCCGAACTCCGCCTGCGCCGCCGGCATCTCGTGCACCCGCGCCGGGTCGACCGGCACCGCGTCCAGCAGCGCCGCCCGTGCCTGGGTCGCGTTGCGCTCGGGGTCGCCGGCCGGCAGGAAGCGCTCGTCGCCCCACCACAGGTCCAGCCGCGACCAGTCGACCGCGTCCCGGGCCGGCGCGGCGGCGAGCGCGGCCAGCAGGCCGTTGCCGTTACGGCCGCCGGTGAGCACGACCGAGGCGGCGCCCCGGGCCGCCTGCGCGTCCACGACCTTGGTGATCAGCCGGGCGGCGGCGGCCTCGGCCATCAGCTCCTTGTCGCGGTGGACGACGACCTGCGGCGTGCTCACGGCGCTGCTCACGAATTCCCGGCAGAGGATTCGGACGTGGCGGTGGGCTTCCCCGCCGAGCGCTTCTTCGGCGCCGCCTTCTTCCCGGCGCCGGCCTGCGCTGACTCGGCCTTCTCTGACTCGGACTGCGCGGCTTCGGACTTCGCCTCCGCCGCCTCTGCCGCCTCTATGTCCGCCTCCACCGCCCCCGCCGGCGCCAGCCGCTCCACGCCGTACGCCACCGCGTGCGCGTACGCCTCGTCCGGGTCCAGCCGCCGCAGCTCCTCGGCGATCAGCTCCGCCGTCGTCCGCCGCTTGAGCGCCACGTGCCGCTCCGGCTGCCCCGGGACCGCCAGCTCAGCCAGCGCCCCGTTCGGCCGGTCGAGGCAGATCACGCCGTCCGTCGTCAGCAGCCGCACCGCGGTCAGCCCCGGCCCCGGCGAGCCCGTCCGCTCCACCGGCACCCGCAGCCGGTCCGCCAGCCACAGCGCCAGCAGCTCCGTGGAGGGGTTGTACTCCTCGCCCTCCACCACCGCCGACTCGATGGTCGCGTGCCGCTGGTCCAGCGCCGCCGCCAGCATGCTGCGCCACGGCGTGGTCCGCGTCCACGCCAGGTCCGTGTCCCCGGGCGCGTACGCCGTGGCCCGCTGCCGCAGCGCGCCGACCGGGTCCTCGGCCGCCGCCGCGTCCGTGATCCGGCGGGTGGCGAGCTTGCCGAGCAGGTCCTCCGCCGGGTTCTCCGGGGCGTCCTCCGGCCACCACACCACCACCGGGGCGTCCGGCAGCAGCAGCGGCAGCACGACGCTGGCCGCGTGCCCCGCCAGCTCGCCGTGCAGCCGCAGCAGCACCGTCTCGCCGGTGTCCGTCTCGTTGCCCACCCGCACCTCGGCGTCCAGCCGCGCCAGCGCGCGCTCGCGCGGGGAGCGGCCGGGGCGCTTGATGACGACCAGGATGCGCGACGGGTGCTCCTTGGACGCCTGGCTGGCGGCCTTGAGCGCGTCGTAGTGGTTGCCCTCGTCGGTGACGATCACGAGGGTGAGCACCATCCCGACGGCCGGCGTGCCGGTGGCCCGCCGGGCGCCCACGAGCGCGGAGTTGATCTGGGCCGAGGTGGTCTCGGTGAGGTCGATGTTCATGGCCGCCGCCAGCTCCGTCCGTCTCGTGCCAGCATCTCGTCCGCCGCCTTCGGCCCCCAGGTGCCCGCGGTGTACGACTCGGGCCTGCCGTGCGCGGCCCAGTGCTCCTCGATCGGGTCGAGGATCTTCCAGGACAGCTCGACCTCCTGGTGGCGCGGGAAGAGGTTGGCGTCGCCGAGGAGTACGTCCAGCAGCAGCCGCTCGTACGCCTCGGGGCTGGACTCGGTGAAGGACTCGCCGTAGGCGAAGTCCATCGTCACGTCCCGCACCTCCATCGACGTGCCCGGCACCTTGGAGCCGAACCGCACGGTGATGCCCTCGTCCGGCTGGACGCGGATCACGAGGGCGTTCTGGCCCAGCTCCATCGTGTCGGTGGTGTCGAACGGCAGGTGCGGCGCCCGCTGGAAGACGACGGCGATCTCCGTCACCCGGCGGCCGAGCCGCTTGCCGGCGCGCAGGTAGAACGGCACGCCCGCCCAGCGGCGGTTGTCGATCTCCAGCTTGACCGCGGCGTAGGTGTCGGTCCCGGACTTCGGGTCGATGCCCTCCTCCTCCAGGTAGCCGCGCACCTTCTCGCCGCCCTGCCAGCCGGCCGCGTACTGCCCGCGCACCGTGTGCCGGCCCAGGTCGGCGGGGAGGTGCACCGACTCCAGCGCCTTGATCTTCTCCGCCACCAGCGCCTGCGCGTCGAAGGCCGTCGGCTCCTCCATCGCGGTCAGTGCCAGCAGCTGCAGCAGGTGGTTCTGGATGACGTCGCGGGCGGCGCCGATGCCGTCGTAGTAGCCGGCGCGGCCACCGATGCCGATGTCCTCGGCCATGGTGATCTGCACGTGGTCGACGTACGACCGGTTCCAGATCGGCTCGAACATCGTGTTGGCGAAGCGCAGCGCCAAGATGTTCTGGACGGTCTCCTTGCCGAGGTAGTGGTCGATGCGGAAGACCTGGTCGGGCTCGAAGACCTCGTGCACGATCCGGTTGAGCTCCTCGGCGCTCTTCAGGTCGTGCCCGAACGGCTTCTCGATGACCGCGCGCCGCCAGGAGCCGGCCGCCGGATCGGCCAGGTTGTGCTCCTTGAGCTGCTGCACGACCAGCGGGAAGAACTTCGGCGGCACGGAGAGGTAGAACGCGAAGTTCCCGCCCGTGCCGCGCGCCTTGTCCAGGTCCTCGACGGTGGTGCGCAGCCGCTCGAACGCCTCGTCGTCGTCGAAGTCGCCCTGGACGAACCGGAAGCCCTCGGACAGCTGCTGCCACACCTCCTCGCGGAAGGGCGTGCGGGCGTGCTCCTTGACCGAGTCGTGTACGACCTGCGCGAAGTCCTCGTCCTCCCAGTCGCGGCGGGCGAAGCCGACGAGGGAGAAGCCGGGCGGCAGCAGCCCCCGGTTCGCCAGGTCGTACACGGCGGGCATCAGCTTCTTGCGCGACAGGTCGCCGGTGACGCCGAAGATGACCAGGCCCGAAGGGCCCGCGATCCGCGGCAGCCGCCGGTCCTGCGGATCACGTAGCGGGTTGGTGCCAGAGCCGGTCACCGTCGACTACGCCCCTTCCCGTACGTGGCGGTCGAGCTGCTCCCGGACGGAGTCGAGCAGGTCGGTCCAGGACTTCGCGAACTTCTCCACGCCCTCGTCCTCCAGCAGGGCGACCACCTCGTCGTAGGAGATGCCCAGCTTCTCCAGGGCGTCGAGGTCGGCGCGGGCCTCCGCGTACGTGCCGCGCACGGCCTTCGCCCCGGCGGACCCGCGGATCTCGCCGTGGTCGGCGACGGCGTGCAGGGTCGACTCCGGCATGGTGTTGACCGTCCCGGGGGCGACCAGCTCGTCCACGTAGAGCGTGTCCTTGTACGCCTTGTCCTTCACGCCCGTCGACGCCCACAGGGGGCGCTGCTTGTGGGCGCCGGCCCGCTCCAGCGCGGTCCAGCGGTCCGAGGAGAAGACCTCCTCGTACAGCTCGTACGCCAGCCGGGCGTTGGCGACGGCGGCCTTGCCGCGCAGCTCCTTCGCCTCGGTGGTGCCGAGGGCGTCGAGCCGCTTGTCGACCTCGGTGTCCACACGGGAGACGAAGAACGAGGCGACCGAGCGGATCTCCGCCAGGTCCAGGCCGGCGGCCTTCGCCTGCTCCAGGCCGGCGAGGAAGGCGTCCATCACCTCGCGGTAGCGCTCCAGGGAGAAGATCAGCGTGACGTTGACGCTGATGCCCTTGGCGAGTACCTCGGTGATGGCGGGCAGCCCGGCGCGGGTGGCGGGGATCTTCACGAACAGGTTGGGCCGGTCGACCAGCCAGGCCAGCTGCTTGGCCTCGGCGACGGTGGCGGCCGTGTCGTGCGCCAGCCGCGGGTCGACCTCGATGGAGACCCGGCCGTCCTGCCCCCCGGTGGCGTCGTACACCGGGCGGAGCACGTCGGCGGCGTCGCGTACGTCGGCCGTCGTGATCATCCGTACGGCCTCCTCGACGGTGACGTTGCGGACGGCGAGGTCCTGGAGCTGGCCGCCGTAGCCGTCGCCGGCCGAGATGGCCTTCTGGAAGATCGTGGGGTTGGTGGTCACGCCCACGACGTGGCTCTCGTCGATCAGTTCGGCGAGGTTGCCGGACGTGATGCGCCTGCGGGACAGGTCGTCGAGCCAGATCGCGACGCCTTCACCGGAGAGGCGCTCAAGTGCGTCGGTCATCGGTATTGCATCTCCTGACATCGTTTCGTCTGTAAGCGTCAGCGACTTCAGGCCCGCAGGGATTCCCGGGCCGCCGCGGCGACGGCTTCGGCGGTCAGCCCGTACTCGCGGAACAGGACCTTGTAGTCGGCGGAGGCGCCGAAGTGCTCCAGGGAGACGACGCGCCCGGCGTCTCCGGTGAACCGCTGCCACGACATCCCGACGCCCGCCTCGACCGCCACCCGGGCCTTGACCGTGGGCGGCAGCACGGCGTCGCGGTACTCCTGCGGCTGCTCGTCGAACCACTCCACGGACGGCATCGAGACCACCCGCGCCGGCACGCCCTCCGCCTGCAGCTGCTCGCGGGCGGCGACTGCGAGCTGCACCTCGGAGCCGGTGCCGATGAGGATCACCCGCGGCTCGGCCTGCCCGCCGCCGGGGCCCTCGGCCTCGAACATCACGTAGCCGCCGCGGGCCGTGTTCTCGACGGCACCGTTCGTCTCGAACGTCGGCACGCCCTGCCGCGTCAGCGCCAGGCCGTGCGGGGCGCCGACGCCGAACTCCTTGGTGTAGCGGCGCAGGATCTCGCGCCAGGCGATGACCGTCTCGTTGGCGTCCGCCGGTCGGACCACGTTCAGCCCGGGGATCGCGCGCAGGCTCGTCAGGTGCTCGACCGGCTGGTGGGTCGGGCCGTCCTCGCCGAGGCCGATGGAGTCGTGCGTCCAGACGTACGTCACCGGCAGGTGCATCAGCGCCGACAGCCGCACCGCGTTGCGCATGTAGTCGGAGAAGACCAGGAACGTGCCGCCGTACACGCGGGTGTTGCCGTGCAGCGTGATGCCGTTCATGACGGCGGCCATCGCGTGTTCGCGGATGCCGTTGTGGACGGTCCGGCCGTACGGGTCGGCGCCGGCCAGCGGGTTGTCGGCGGGCAGGAACGAGGTCGAGCCGGGAATGGTGGTGTTGTTGGACCCGGCGAGGTCGGCGGAGCCGCCCCAGAGCTCGGGCACCACCGGGCCGAGCGCCTTCAGCACCTCGCCCGACGCCTTGCGGGTGGCGACGGCCTTGCCGGCCGGGAAGGACGGCAGCTTGTCCGCCCAGCCCGCGGGCAGTTCGCCGGCGCGGATCCGGTCGAACTCGGCGGCCCGCTCGGGGTTGATCTGCCGCCAGACGGCGAACTGCTTGTCCCACGCGGCGTGCACCTCCGCGCCGCGCTCACCGAGCGCGCGGGTGTGCGTGAGCACGTCGTCGTCGACGTCGAAGTGCCGCTCGGGGTCGAAGCCGAGGACCCGCTTGGTCGCGGCGACCTCCTCCGCGCCCAGCGCCGAGCCGTGCGCGGCCTCGGTGTTCTGTGCGTTCGGGGCCGGCCAGGCGATGATCGAGCGGGCCGCGATGAACGACGGCCGGTCGGTGACCGCCCTGGCCTCCTCGAAGGCCCGGTACAGCGCCTCGGGGTCCAGGTCGCCGTTCGGCTTCTGCTCGACCCGCTGGACGTGCCAGCCGTACGCCTCGTAGCGCGCGATCGTGTCCTCGGAGACGGCGGCGGCGGTATCGCCCTCGATGGAGATGTGGTTGTCGTCCCAGAGCAGTATGAGGTTGCCCAGCTTCTGGTGGCCGGCCAGCGAGGACGCCTCGTGCGAGATGCCCTCCTGCAGGCAGCCGTCGCCCGCGATCACCCAGATGTGATGGTCGAACGGGGAGGAGCCGGCGGGCGCGTCCGGGTCGAACAGGCCGCGCTCGTAGCGCGCGGACATCGCCATGCCGACGGCGTTGGCCAGCCCCTGGCCGAGCGGCCCGGTCGTCGTCTCGACGCCGGTGGTGTGCCCGTACTCCGGGTGCCCGGGGGTCTTGGAGCCCCAGGTGCGGAACGCCTCCAGGTCGGCCAGCTCCAGGCCGAACCCGCCGAGGTAGAGCTGGATGTAGAGGGTCAGGCTGGAGTGGCCCGCGGAGAGCACGAAGCGGTCCCGGCCGGTCCACTGCGGGTCGGCGGGGTCGTGCCGCATCACCTTCTGGAAGAGGGTGTAGGCGGCGGGGGCCAGGCTCATCGCCGTGCCGGGGTGGCCGTTGCCGACCTTCTGTACTGCGTCCATGGCCAGAACGCGGACGGTGTCCACCGCGCGCTCGTCCAGTTCGTTCCACTCGAGGTCGGTGGTCGGCTGCGTGCTCACCCTTGTTCAGGGCTCCTCTCTCCACGGTCGGGAACTCCGGCGACCGAAAGCACCGGGCACCACCGAGCCTAACCCGCAGATACCAGACTGCCGGTGTCGGGCCGGTTGCGCCCCCCGGACGTCTACCGGACGCCTTGCGGACGCCCGCGCGCGGGCGGAGCGCGCACGCCCCCCACACGGGGCACCCCCCACGCCGGGGGCCGATACGCAGCGTCTACAGTGACGACGTGCAGAAGTCCCTTGACCGCGAGCAGAGGTGTCCGTGACGGCCGTCGAATCCCGACCAGCGGGTGTGCTCGGGCAGGACATCGCGCACCGGCCGGCCGGTGCCCGGGTCAAGGCGTTCGTGGCGCTGACGAAGCCGCGCATCATCGAACTGCTGCTCATCACCACCGTTCCGGTGATGTTCCTGGCCGCCGAGGGCGTGCCCGACCTGTGGCTGGTGCTCGCCACCTGCATCGGCGGCTACCTCTCCGCCGGCGGCGCCAACGCGCTGAACATGTACCTGGACCGGGACATCGACGCGCTGATGCACCGCACGGAGCTGCGTCCGCTGGTGACCGGGATGGTCCGGCCGGCCGAGGGGCTGGCCTTCGGCCTGGCGCTGACGGTGGCGTCCACCGTGTGGTTCGCCACAGTCGTCAACCCGCTGTCGGCGGCGCTCGCGCTGGGCGCCAACCTCTTCTACGTCCTCGTCTACACGATGTTGCTGAAGCGGCGCACCTCGCAGAACATCGTCTGGGGCGGCATCGCCGGCTGTATGCCGGTCGCCATCGGCTGGTCCGCGGTGACGAACTCCGTCTCCTGGGCCTCGCTGATCCTCTTCCTGGTGATGTTCTTCTGGACGCCGCCGCACTACTGGCCGCTGTCGATGAAGGTCAAGGACGACTACGCGCGGGTCAAGGTGCCGATGCTGCCGGTGGTGGCGTCGAACAAGGTCGTGGCGCGGCAGATCGTCGCGTACAGCTGGGTCATGGTCGGCGTCTCCCTGCTGCTGTGGCCGCTGGGCTACACCGGCTGGTTCTACCCGGTGGTGGCCACGGTGCTCGGCGCGGTGTGGCTGCGCGAGGCGCACGGGCTGCTGCGGCGGGCGAAGAGCGGGGTCGTGGGCGCGAAGCTCAAGGAGATGCGGCTCTTCCACTGGTCCATCACCTACGTGTCGCTGCTGTTCATCGCGGTGGCCGTGGATCCCTTCCTGCGCTGATTACCGCCCGGTAGCATCTGCTCCATGAGCGACGACGACCGCAGGACCCGCAAGCTCACCCGGCAGATCGAGTCCTTCGCCGGCCACCACGGCGGCGCGCGGGGGCAGGTGGCGTACCTCGGCGAACCGGGCGCGCGGCTCGTGCTGGTCGGGGCGGACGGGACCTGGGGCGACCTGGTGGCGCCGAGCACCGAGAGTGCGACGGCGGCGGCGGAGGCCGCGGGGGTCGCGCTGAAGGAGAGCTTCGACGGCGAGCTGGCGGCGGGGGTACGGACCGGGCCGTACGAGTGGACGCGGATGGCCGGAATCCAACTGGGCGGCCCGCCGAACCCGGCTGCGCCGGGCGTGGCGGGCGGGGAGCCGGCGGCCTCCGGCGGGGGAGCCGAGCCGAACGAGCCGTCCGCGCCCGAGCCGGCGGAGCCGCCCGCGCCCGCGGCCGAGCCGGTGGGGAAAGCCGACACGGACGGCGCCGGGGCCGCGGCGGACGAAGGCGTGCGGTCCGAGGGCGACCCGGCCGGGGAAGACCCTGGTGACGCCAAGGCAGGCAGCGGCGGGGACGGCGGGGAGAAGGGCTCCTGACCGCCACTCCGCGAGCCGTGGGGCGTTGACCCGGGGTGGCGGATCCGCCACCGCCGTTCCCGCCGAGGGCGTCCCGCGGGCCGCGTTACGCGGCCGGGGTGCCCACCGGCCGCGCCTCCGCGCTCACCGCCGGAGGCGGGACCGTGGCGTCCGGCCGGTGCCGCAGCGAGACGGCCACCCGCAGCACCGCGATCCACACCAGCGTCGAGCCGAACAAGTGGATCATGACCAGGAATTCGGGCACGTCCGTGAGGTACTGCGCGTAGCCGACGACGGCCTGCGACATCAGCACCAGGAACAGGTCGCGGGTGCGGGACAGCGGCCCCGGCGGGCCGTCGACGAGCTTCAGCGTCACCCAGATCGCGACCGTCAGGGCGATCACCGTCCACGCCGCGACCGAGTGCGCCTTCGCCGCATGCTCCCAGCTGATCCACCCCATCCGGGGCACGTCGCTGGAGTCGCCCGCGTGCGGCCCGGTGCCGGTCACGACGGTGCCGGCGGCCAGCAGCACGACGGACATCGCCACCAGCGCCCGGGTCAGCCGGCGCACCACGGCCCCGACGAGCATGTCGGGCCCGCCGTCGCCCTCGCGGGCGCGGTGCCAGGTGAGGTACGTGATCGTGATCAACCCGGTGGCGAGCAGGAAGTGGGCGGCGACGGTGTACGGGTTCAACTCGGTGAGCACCGCGGCGCCGCCGAGGACGGCGTTGCCCATGACCACCCAGAACTGCACCCAGCCGAGCCGCGTCAGCTCCCGGCGCCACGGCTTGGTGGCACGGGCGGCGACGATGGCCCAGCCGACGGCCGCACACAGCACGTACGTCAGCAGCCGGTTGCCGAACTCGATGGCGCCGTGCATGCCCATCTCGGACGTCGCCAGCACGCTGTCGTCGGAGCACTTGGGCCAGGTGTCGCAGCCGAGCCCGGAACCCGTCAGCCGGACGGCGCCCCCGGTGACGACGATGACGACGCTCATCAGCAGCGCGGAGAACGTCGCGCGCCGGACCGTCGCTTGCGTCGGGGTCCAGCGCTCGGCGATGAGGGCGAGGGGGTTCTGCACGGCGCCTATCGTAGGACGCCCCTTGTGCGCGGTTTCACGAGGGGTGCGGCCGACGTCCCCGTACGTCCGTACGCGCTGGTCGGCGGCTCAGTCCCAGCGGAAGAACCGCGCGGCGGCCGCCAGCCCCAGCACCGCCCAGCCGGCCAGCAGCCCCAGGTCGCCCCACGGCACACCGCCGCCGTCCTGGAGGACGTCGCGCAGCCCGTCCGACAGCGCCGCGACCGGCAGCACTTCGAGCACCGCCCGCGCGCCGTCGGGGAACTTCTCCAGGGGGACGATCACGCCGCCCGCCACCAGCAGCAGCACGAAGACCAGGTTCGCCGCGGCGAGCGTCGCCTCCGCCCGCAGCGTGCCCGCCATCAGCAGCCCGAGGCCCGAGCACGCCGCCGTGCCCAGCACCACGAGCAGCGCCACGGCGAGCACACCGCCCGCCCCGCCGCGCGGCGACCAGCCGAGCGCCAGCCCGATGGCGGTCAGCATCACCAGCTGCAGCGCGATTGTGGCCAGCACCGAGAGGGCCTTCGCGGCCATCAGCCCGGCGCGGGGCAGCGGCGAGGCGCCGAGCCGCTTCAGCACGCCGTAGCGGCGGTCGAAGCCGGTGCCGATGGCCTGGCCGGTGAAGGCGGTGGCCAGGACGGCGAGCGCGATGGCGCCGGGGGCGAGGAAGTCGATGCGCTGGCCGGGCCCGGTGTCGACCACGTCCACGGTGCTGAAGAGCAGCAGCAGCACCGCCGGGATGATCATGGTGAGGAGCAGCTGCTCGCCGTTGCGCAGGAGCAGCCGGGTCTCCAGGGCGGCCTGCGCGGCGATCATGCGGGGCAGCGGCGCCGCCCCCGGGCGCGGGGCGTAGACGCCCGTACCGGCCTGCCGAGCGCTCATCCGCGCGGTTCCTTCCCCGTCAGCTCCAAGCTGCGGTTTTCCGGGGGGCGACCCCCGTACCCCCGGGTGGTCGTGTTCACGAGCGCAGTTCCTTCCCCGTCAGCTCCAGAAAAACGTCCTCCAGCGTGCGCCGCTCCACCGTCATCTGCTCCGGCAGCACCCCGTTCTGCGCGCACCAGGTCGTGACCGTGGCCAGCAGCTCCGGGTTGATCTCGCCGCTTATCCGGTACGAGCCCGGAGACAGCTCCAGCGCCGCCGTCTCCGGCGGCAGCGCTTTGAGCAGTGAGCCGAGGTCGAGCCCAGGCCGGCCGGTGAAGCGCATGGTGTTCTCCGCGCCGCCGCGGCACAGCTCCTCCGGGGTGCCGTCGACCACCAGCCGGCCGCCGTCGATGATCGCGACCCGGTCGGAGAGCTGCTCCGCCTCGTCCATGTGGTGCGTGGTGAGCACCACGGACACCCCGTCGGTGCGCAGCTCGCGGATCAGCTCCCAGGCGGCGCGGCGGGCCTGCGGGTCGAGGCCGGCGGTGGGCTCGTCGAGGAAGACCAGCTCGGGGCGGCCGACGACGGCCATGGCGAGCGCGAGCCGCTGCTGCTGTCCGCCGGAGAGCCGGCGGTAGGGGGTGCGGCCGCAGGAGCCGAGGCCCAGCCGCTCGATCAGCGCCACGACGTCGAGGGGGTGGGCGTGCAGCCGGGCGATGTGGTGCAGCATCTCGTCGGCCCGCGCGGCGGGGTAGACGCCGCCGGACTGGAGCATCACGCCGACCCGGGGCCGCAGCACGGCGGCGTCGGCGAGGGGGTCGCGGCCGAGGACGCGCACGGTGCCGGCGTTCGGCCGGCGGTAGCCCTCGCAGATTTCGACGGTGGTCGTCTTGCCCGCGCCGTTGGGGCCGAGGACGGCGGTGACGTCGCCGCGGGCGGCGGTGAGGCCGAGTCCGGCCACGGCGGTCTTCTCGCCGTACCGCATGACGAGGCCGGACACCTCGACGGCCGCGTCGGTGGAGGGCTGTTGCATGACAGCGAGTCTAAAGAGCCCGCGGGCCCGGCCGGCGCCGCCCCGGGGTGGTTCACGCCGGGGGGTGGCCGGGAGCACGTACGGAACTTAGGTGACCCTAAGTGATGCATTCCACCGCACGGTGATCGAGATCCGGCTTGTCCCGCCCCGGCGAATTAAGCAACAATGGCGTTGTGAAAAACGTGGACCCGGGTGGGAGTACGGCGAGTGAGCAGGCGGCCGGGCCGGCCGTCGGCGCTGCCGTGCCCGAGCACGGGACGCGCAACCGCGTGGCCCGCTCCATCCTCGACCACGGTCCGTCGACCGCCGCCGACCTGGCCCACCGGCTCGAACTCACCCCCGCCGCCGTCCGGCGGCACCTCGACGCGCTCGTCGCCGAGGGCATCGTGGAGCCCCGCGACCAGCGGGTCTACGGGGCCCGCGGGCGCGGGCGCCCGGCCAAGGTCTTCGCCCTGACCGACTGCGGCCGGGACGCCTTCGACCAGGCGTACGACCAGCTCGCCGCCGACGCCCTGCGCTGGATCGCCCAGAGCGCGGGCGGCGGCGTGCGGGGCGAGGCGGCCGTCGCCGCCTTCGCCCGCGACCGGGTCGCCGAGCAGGCCGAGCGGTACGCCGCGGAGCTGGCCGGCGTGCCCCCCGAGAGCCGGGTCGAGGCTCTCGCCCGACTGCTCTCCGAGGACGGGTACGCTGCCACCGCGCGCAGCGCGCCCGGTGCCCCCGGCGAGCAGCTCTGCCAGCACCACTGCCCGGTGGCGCACACCGCCGAGCAATACCCGCAGCTCTGCGAGGCGGAGACCGAGGTCTTCTCCCGCTTGCTCGGCACCCATGTGCAGCGTCTGGCCACCATCGCCCACGGCGACGGGGTGTGTACGACGTTCGTCCCCGAAAACCGCGAGCACCACGCTCGCAGGCAGCCACCGACATCCGGGAGGAACCCCGCATGACTGCGCCCATCGAGACCGCCTCCGCGGAGCATCCCGAGCTCGAAGGACTGGGACGCTACGAATACGGCTGGGCCGACTCCGACGCGGCCGGTGCCGCCGCGAAGCGCGGCCTGTCCGAGGCCGTCGTCCGGGACATCTCCGGCAAGAAGTCCGAGCCCGACTGGATGCTGAAGACCCGGCTCAAGGGTCTGCGGCTGTTCGGCAAGAAGCCCATGCCCACGTGGGGCTCCGACCTCTCCGGCATCGACTTCGACAACATCAAGTACTTCGTCCGGTCCACCGAGAAGCAGGCCGAGTCCTGGGAGGACCTGCCGGAGGACATCAAGAACACCTACGACAAGCTCGGCATCCCCGAGGCGGAGAAGCAGCGCCTGGTCGCCGGCGTCGCCGCGCAGTACGAGTCCGAGGTCGTGTACCACCAGATCCGCGAGGACCTGGAGGAGCAGGGCGTCGTCTTCCTGGACACCGACACCGCGCTCAAGGAGCACCCGGAGCTGTTCAAGGAGTACTACGGCACGGTCATCCCGCCCGGTGACAACAAGTTCGCCTCCCTCAACACGGCGGTGTGGTCCGGCGGCTCGTTCATCTACGTCCCCAAGGGCGTGCACGTCGAGATCCCGCTGCAGGCGTACTTCCGGATCAACACCGAGAACATGGGCCAGTTCGAGCGGACGCTGATCATCGTCGACGAGGGCGCGTACGTGCACTACGTCGAGGGCTGCACCGCGCCGATCTACCAGTCGGACTCGCTGCACTCCGCGGTCGTCGAGATCATCGTGAAGAAGAACGCCCGCTGCCGGTACACCACGATCCAGAACTGGTCGAACAACGTGTACAACCTGGTCACCAAGCGCGCGGTGGCCTACGAGGGCGCGACCATGGAGTGGGTCGACGGCAACATCGGCTCCAAGGTCACCATGAAGTACCCGGCGATCTACCTGATGGGCGAGCACGCCAAGGGCGAGACCCTGTCCGTCGCCTTCGCCGGCGAGGGCCAGCACCAGGACGCCGGCGCCAAGATGGTGCACATGGCGCCCAACACGTCGTCGAACATCGTCTCCAAGTCGGTGGCGCGCGGCGGCGGGCGCACCTCGTACCGCGGCCTGATCGAGATCGGCGAGGGCGCGGAGAACTCGAAGTCCAACGTGCTCTGCGACGCCCTGCTCGTCGACACGATCTCCCGCTCGGACACCTACCCGTACGTCGACGTCCGCGAGGACGACGTGACGATGGGCCACGAGGCGACCGTCTCCAAGGTCAGCGACGACCAGCTGTTCTACCTGATGCAGCGCGGCCTGTCCGAGGACGAGGCGATGGCGATGATCGTCCGCGGCTTCGTCGAGCCGATCGCCAAGGAGCTGCCGATGGAGTACGCGCTGGAGCTCAACCGGCTGATCGAGCTGCAGATGGAAGGCGCGGTGGGCTAGCCGCCCCGGCAACACCGGACACAGCTCGGGGGCCTGCCGGTGCCGAAGCGACGAGGCCGGGCGACCGGAGCACCCGGGAGCGCGGGCCGGGAGCGACGGTACCGGAGCCAGGTACCCGGAGGTCAGCGAACACGATGAGGCAGAAAGCGAGTACGAGAACAGTCATGGCCGACGCCCAGAAGATCCCGGCCGGCTCCACCGCCGCCGGAACCATCGCGGTGGCCGCCGAGTCCACCGTCGCCACCAGGATGAGCGCGCCGCCGTCCTTCGACGTGGCCGACTTCCCGGTCCCGCACGGCCGGGAGGAGGAGTGGCGCTTCACCCCGCTGGAGCGGACCCGCGGACTGCACGACGGCAGCGCCGCCGCGACCGGTGAGCCCAAGGTGGCCATCACCGCGCCCGACGGCGTCACCGTCGAGACCGTCGGCCGCGACGACGCCCGGCTCGGCCGGGCCGGCACGCCGGTGGACCGGATCGCCGCCCAGGCGTACTCCGCGTTCGAGAAGGCCACGGTCGTGACCGTGCCGAAGGACACGCAGCTCACCGAGCCGGTCCGGGTCTCGGTGCACGGCGAGGGCGGCGTCTCGTACGGGCACCAGCTCATCGAGCTGGGCGCCTTCGCGGAGGCCGTCGTCGTCATCGACCACACCGGCGACGCGGTGCTCGCGGAGAACACCGAGTACGTGCTGGGTGACGGCGCCAAGCTCACCGTCGTCTCCGTACAGGACTGGGCCGACGAGGCCGTGCACGTCGCCCAGCAGTCCGCGCTCATCGGCCGCGACGCCAGCTTCAAGTCCGTCGTCGTCACCTTCGGCGGCGACCTGGTCCGGCTGCACCCCCGGGCGCACTACGCGGGACCGGGCGCCGAGGCCGAGCTGTACGGGCTGTACTTCACCGACGCCGGCCAGCACCAGGAGCACCGCCTGTTCGTCGACCACGACGCCCCGCACTGCCGCAGCAACGTGGCGTACAAGGGCGCGCTGCAGGGCGCCGACGCGCACGCCGTGTGGATCGGCGACGTGCTGATCCGCAAGCGGGCCGAGGGCACCGACACGTACGAGCTGAACCGCAACCTGGTGCTCACCGACGGCGCCCGCGTCGACTCCGTGCCCAACCTGGAGATCGAGACCGGCGAGATCATCGGCGCCGGCCACGCCTCCGCCACCGGCCGCTTCGAGGACGAGCAGCTGTTCTACCTGATGGCCCGCGGCATCCCCGCCGACGAGGCCCGCCGGCTGGTCGTCCGCGGCTTCTTCGCCGAGCTGGTGCAGCAGATCGGCATCAAGGACGTCGAGGAGCGGCTGATCGAGAAGATCGAGGCCGAGCTGGAGGCGTCCGTGGCATGACCGACACGACCAACGCGACGTACGTTCGCGCCTGCGCGCTGAGCGAGCTGGAAGAGGACCTCCCCAAGCGGGTGGAAATCGACGGCACGCCGGTCTCGGTCGTGCTGACCGGGGACGAGGTGTTCGCGATCTACGACATCTGCTCGCACGCGAACGTCTCGCTCTCCGAGGGCGAGGTGGATGACTGCCAGATCGAGTGCTGGCTGCACGGCTCCACCTTCGACCTGCGTACCGGCAAGCCCTCCGGGTTGCCCGCGACGCGCCCCGTCCCCGTGTACCCCGTCAAGATCGAAGGGGACGACGTGCTCGTCTCCGTCACCCAGGAGTCCTGAAGGCACCATGGCAACGCTTGAAATCCGCGACCTGCACGTCTCCGTCGAGGTGGACAGTGACACTTCCACGAAGGAGATCCTCAAGGGCGTCGACCTGACCGTGAAGCAGGGCGAGACTCATGCCATCATGGGCCCCAACGGCTCCGGCAAGTCCACCCTGGCGTACTCCGTAGCCGGCCACCCCAAGTACCAGATCACCTCCGGGACCGTCACCATCGACGGCGAGGACGTGCTGGAGATGAGCGTCGACGAGCGCGCCCGCGCCGGCCTGTTCCTCGCCATGCAGTACCCGGTCGAGGTCCCCGGCGTCACCGTCTCCAACTTCCTGCGCACCTCCGCCACCGCCATCCGCGGCGAGGCCCCCAAGCTCCGCACGTGGGTCAAGGAGGTCAAGGAGGCGATGGAGCGGCTGAACGTCGATCCCGCCTTCGCCGAGCGCAACGTCAACGAGGGCTTCTCCGGCGGCGAGAAGAAGCGCCACGAGATCCTGCAGCTGGAGCTGCTCAAGCCGAAGATCGCGATCCTCGACGAGACCGACTCCGGCCTGGACGTCGACGCGCTGCGCGTCGTCTCCGAGGGCGTCAACCGGGTCCGCGAGAGCGGCGAGGTCGGCACCCTGCTGATCACCCACTACACCCGCATCCTGCGCTACATCAAGCCCGACCACGTGCACGTCTTCGCGGGCGGCCGGATCGCCGAGTCCGGCGGCCCGGAGCTGGCGGACAAGCTGGAGGAAGAGGGCTACGCCGCCTACGTGAAGGGTGGCGCATCAGCGTGAGCCAGCTGCCGGGCCTCCTCGACACCGAGGCGATCCGCAAGGACTTCCCGATCCTGGACCGCACCGTCCACGACGGGAAGAAGGTCGTGTACCTGGACAACGCGGCGACCTCGCAGAAGCCGCGCCAGGTGCTCGACGCGCTGAACGCGTACTACGAGCGGCACAACGCCAATGTGCACCGCGGCGTTCACGTCCTCGCCGAGGAGGCCACGGCGCTGTACGAGGGCGCCCGCGACAAGGTCGCCGCCTTCATCAACGCGCCCAGCCGGGACGAGGTCGTCTTCACCAAGAACGCCTCCGAGTCGCTGAACCTCGTGGCCAACATGCTCGGCTTCGCCGACGAGCCGTACCGCGTGGACCGCGAGACCGAGATCGTCATCACGGAGATGGAGCACCACTCCAACATCGTCCCGTGGCAGCTGCTCGCGCAGCGCACCGGAGCGAAGCTGAAGTGGTTCGGCCTCACCGACGACGGCCGCCTCGACCTGAGCGACCTCGACGAGGTCATCACGGAGAAGACGAAGGTCGTGTCCTTCGTGCTGGTCTCCAACATCCTCGGCACGCACAACCCCGTCGAGGCCATCGTCCGCCGCGCCCAGGAGGTCGGCGCGCTGGTCGTCGTCGACGCCTCCCAGGCCGCCCCGCACATGCCGCTGGACGTGCAGGCGCTGCAGGCCGACTTCGTCGCCTTCACCGGGCACAAGATGGCCGGCCCCACCGGCATCGGGGTGCTCTGGGGCCGCAAGGGGCTGCTGGACGACCTGCCGCCGTTCCTCGGCGGCGGCGAGATGATCGAGACCGTCTCCATGCACTCCTCGACGTACGCCCCGGCGCCGCACAAGTTCGAGGCCGGCACGCCGCCGATCGCCCAGGCCGTCGGCCTCGGGGCGGCGGTGGACTACCTCGCCGGCATCGGCATGGACCGTATCGAGGCGCACGAGCGCGCCATCACCGGGTACGCGCTCGGTCGGCTGCAGGACGTGCCGGGCCTCAGGATCATCGGTCCGACGACGGCCGAGGAGCGCGGCGCCGCGATCTCCTTCACGCTCGGCGACATACACCCGCACGACGTCGGCCAGGTGCTCGACGAGCAGGGCATCGCGGTCCGGGTCGGCCACCACTGCGCGCGGCCGGTCTGCCTGCGGTACGGAATTCCTGCGACCACGCGGGCGTCGTTCTATTTGTACTCCACCCCGGGCGAGGTCGACGCGCTGGTCGACGGCCTGGAGTACGTCCGGAACTTCTTCGGCTGAAGGGCGTGGGAACAGCGTGAAGCTCGATTCGATGTACCAGGACGTCATCCTGGACCACTACAAGCACCCGCATGGCCGGGGCTTGCGGGCCGGCGACGCCGAGGTGCACCACGTCAACCCGACCTGCGGCGACGAGATCACCCTGCGCGTGAAGCTCGCCGGGCAGATCGTCGAGGACGTCTCGTACGAGGGCCAGGGCTGCTCCATCAGCCAGGCCAGCGCCTCCGTGCTCAACGAGCTGCTGGTCGGCAAGGAGCTGTCCGAGGCGCAGCGGATCCAGGAACAGTTCCTGGAGCTGATGCAGTCGCGTGGGAGGATCGAGCCGGACGACGCCATGGAGGAGGTGCTGGAAGACGCGGTCGCGTTCGCCGGCGTCTCGAAGTACCCGGCGCGCGTGAAGTGCGCCCTGCTGTCCTGGATGGCGTGGAAAGACGCCACGGCCCAGGCGCTGAAGGAGGCCGCAGCATGACGGACACCGACGTGACGACGAAGCCCGCCGAGGAGGAGGAGATCCGCGAGGCGCTGTACGACGTGGTCGACCCCGAGCTGGGCATCGACGTCGTCAATCTCGGCCTCGTCTACGGAATCCACGTCGACGAGGGCAACATCGCCACCCTGGACATGACCCTGACCTCGGCGGCCTGTCCGCTGACCGACGTGATCGAGGACCAGGCGAAGGCCGCGACCGACGGCATCGTCAACGACCTGAAGATCAACTGGGTCTGGATGCCCCCGTGGGGCCCGGACAAGATCACCGACGAGGGCCGCGAGCAGCTGCGCGCGCTGGGCTTCAACGTCTGAGCCCTTCGGGGTCGTAGCCCTTCGAAAGACCCGCCCCGGCCCGGCCGGGGCGGGTCTTTCCCGTGAGAACGCGTTCGGTGCCGTCGGGCAACAAGAGGTGACAGGGCTCCGCCACCACCTCTTCGATCGGGGAACCGCCCAGTGACCGACCCACCGCACGACTTCGCCGAGAAGTCCGCGAAACCACCCGGCGACGTCTCGCCGCTCGTCGACGGCGACGCCGCCGTGATCGAGGAGTCGCTGGACCGGCCCGAGGCGTTCGCCGAGTTGTACGACCGGTACGCCCCCGCCATCCACCGCTACGCGGCCCGCCGGCTCGGCGCGGGCGCGGCGGACGACATCACCGCCGACACCTTCCTGGCCGCCTTCCGCGCCCGCGCCCGCTTCGACCCCGGCCGGACCAGCGCCCGGCCATGGCTCTACGGCATCGCCGCCAACCTCATCGGCCGGCACCGCCGTTCCGAGGTGCGGGGCCTGCGCGCCCTGGCCCGTACCGGCGTCGACCCGGTGGCCGAGTCCTGGGTGGACGAGGCCGACGACCGGCTCGCCGCCCAGGCCGCGTACGCCCCGCTCGCGGGGGCGCTCGCCGAGCTGGCGGCCGGCGAGCGGCACGTGCTGCTGCTTGTCGCCTGGGCCGACCTCAGCTACGCGGAGGTCGCCGAGGCGCTGGACATACCCATCGGCACCGTGCGCTCCCGGCTGAGCCGGGCCCGGCGCAAGGTGCGTGCGGCCCTCGGGCCCGGCCCTCACTTCACGTACGACGCACCCGAGGCGGCAACCCATGGATGAGATGACGAAGTTGCGCGAGTGGCGCGAGGACGCGCCGACCCCCGATCGCGGCCGGCTCGCGCCGGGCCGCCGCCGGCTGCTCGACGCGGCGGGCCGCAGGCGCCGCCGGCTGCCGGTGCTGGGGGACTGGCGCGTGGCGGCGGGCGCGGTGGCCGTGGGCGTCACGGCGGTGGCGTTGCTGTCGACAACGCTGGGCGGCGACCCGGGCGGCGGTGAGGGCACGCCGGCGGCGAGGGGCGGCGGTCAGGTGACGACGGCGACGCCGGCGCCGGAGGCGCCGGTGACGCAGGACGCGCCGGAGCTGCTGCGGCTGGCCGCCGCGGAGGTCGCCGACGACCCGGTGCCGCGGCCGGAGGTGGGGGAGTGGGTGTACACCCATAGCATGGAGGTGAACATGACCGACACGGCAGACCCCATGCGTATCGAAGCCTCCTGGGAAAAGTACGCGGATCCGGAGATCGAGAACTGGAACGAGGGCGACGACCACTCCCCGCGGGAGCGTTTCGAGTATCTCGCCGAGCTGCCCGAGGAGCCCGAGCAGGTGCTGCAGAAGGCCCGCTGGTTCTACCCCGAGGACGGCGGGCGTCCCGACACCCCGAACCCCGGCGCCGGGCAGAGCCCGCAGGAGCGGGCCTCCTGGGACTTCGGGTCGCTGAGGATGCTGCTCGCCTCGGCGCCGATGCACCCCGGCGGCCAGGCCCGGATCTACGAGGCGATGGCCACGATCCCGGGCGTGCAGGTGCTGGACCACACCGTCGAGGACGCGTGGGGCCGGTCGGCCCTCTCCTTCCACCTGGACGCCCGCATCAAGGGCAGCACCGACGACCTGGGCATGCGCGTCGAGGTGCTGCTCGACCCCGTGACGTACGCCTATCTCGGCTTCCGGCGCGTGGCCGTAGCCGACTCGGACGGCACCAACGCTCCCGAGTGGGAGAAGGGCGACACCGTGATGGCGTCCGCGGTCTTCAAGACAGCCCTGGTGGACCGCTACGGCGTGCGCCCCTGAGCGATGCCGTACGGTCCCGGGGCGGGGCGCACACTGGCGGGCGGGGCCCACACGTGTGCGCCCCCGCCCGCCGTGTCTGTCATACGGACCGGCTCGCCTCCCGCGCCGGGCGGCGGTTAGCGTTCGGGTATGACCGACGCAGCGACCTCCACCACCCACGGCACCGGCGCCGCCGCCACCGGCCTGGCCACCGTCACCCCCGACGGCACCGTCCTCGACACCTGGTTCCCCGCCCCCGCACTCGCCGACGACCCCGGCCCCGCGGGCACCGAGCGGCTGACCGCCGAGCGCGCGGCCGAGCTGCTCGGGGAGCCCGCGCGGGCGGCGCTGGGCCCCGACCCGCGGCGCGGGGTGGAGGTCGTCGCGGTGCGCACGGTGATCTCCTCGCTGGAGGAGAAGCCGGCCGACGCCCACGACGTGTACCTGCGGCTGCACCTGCTCAGCCACCGGCTCGTCCGCCCGCACGGGCAGAGCCTCGACGGCATCTTCGGGCTGCTGGCCAACGTCGCCTGGACCTCCCACGGCCCCGTTCCCGCCGACCGGATCGAGGAGGCGCGGCTCGCGGTCCGCGCCGCGGGGCAGCACCTCCAGGTCAGCCACCTCGACAAGTTCCCGCGGATGGTCGACTACGTGCTGCCGTCCGGCGTCCGCATCGGCGACGCCGACCGCGTCCGCCTCGGCGCGCACCTCGCCTCCGGCACCACCGTCATGCACGAGGGGTTCGTCAACTTCAACGCCGGCACCCTCGGCACGTCCATGGTCGAGGGCCGTATCTCCGCCGGCGTCGTCGTCGGCGACGGCTCGGACGTCGGCGGCGGCGCGTCGATCATGGGCACGCTCTCCGGCGGCGGCAAGAACGTCATCTCCCTCGGCGAGCGCTGCCTGCTGGGCGCCCAGGCCGGCATCGGCATCTCGCTCGGCGACGACTGCATCGTCGAGGCCGGCCTGTACGTCACCGCCGGCACGAAGGTCGCACTGCCGGACGGCGCCGTGGTCAAGGCCCGCGAGCTGTCCGGGGCGAGCAACCTGCTGTTCCTGCGCAACTCCACCACCGGCGCGGTCGAGGCCCGGCAGCGCTCCGGCTCGTGGGGCGGGCTGAACGCGGCTCTGCACGCCAACGACTGACGCCCGACGGCCGGTTCGTACCTGACGGATCCGAACCCGCCGCACCTCGCGCACGCCCGCCGCGCACGGCATGTCGCCGTGCGCGGCGGGCCTTTCGAGCCGCGACACGCATGCCCGCCACCCCATAAGGTGGCGGGCATGCGTGACTTCACCACCGGATTCGGCTACGTCGGCAAGGGGCTGCGCTGGGCCGCGGGGAACGGGCGGTCGTGGGCCCTCGGGCTCGTGCCCGCGCTCATCGCGCTCGTGCTCTACGCCGCCGCGCTCGCCGCCCTCGCGTACTGGGCCGGCGACATCGCCGTGTGGGCCACGCCCTTCGCGGACGACTGGGACTCGCCGTGGCAGGGGCTGCTGCGCGGGCTGTTCGTCGCGCTGCTGCTGCTCGGTGGCATCGGTTTCGCGCTGCTCACCTTCACGGCGGTCGCCCTGCTCATCGGGGACCCGTTCTACGAGGCGCTCTCCGGCCGCGTCGAGGAGTCCGCCGGCTACTGCCCGCCCGGCCCGGACGAGCCGCTGCTGCGCGGGCTCTGGCGGTCGCTGAAGGAGAGCGTCCATGTGCTGTCGCGGGCGCTGATGTTCACCGTGCCGCTGTTCTTCCTCGGCTTCGTGCCGTTCATCGGGCAGACGATCGTGCCCGCGCTCGGCTTCGCCATCGCCGGCTTCTTCCTCACCGTCGAGCTGACCTCGTTCGCCCTGCAGCGCCGGGGGATCGACGTGCGCGGGCGGCTGGCGCTGCTGCGCCGGCGCAAGATGCTCGCGCTCGGCTTCGGCGTGCCGATCGTGCTGCTGTTCCTGGTGCCGCTGGCCGCGGTGGTGGTGATGCCGGGCGCGGTGGCGGGCGCGACGCTGCTCGCCCGCCACCTCGTCGGCGACGACGCCCGGGTTCCGCCGGGCCCCGCCCCGGCCCCGGGCCCCGTTCCCGGCCCGCCGCCCGTCAGGGCCTGAGCCGGGCGACCGACGGGTCGTGGTCGCTGGCCTGGTCGGCGTACTCGGCGTTGAGGTGCACGATGTCGTAGTCGGCGCCCGCAGCGAGCGCCGGGCTGGTCAGGATGTGGTCCAGCACCTGGGAGTTGCCGTTGAAGACGTACCCGTAGCGCTCGTCGCGCGGCAGTCCGTTCACCAGGTCGACGAGCGCGCCGTCGACGGTCAGCCGCGCCACGGCGGGGGAGAAGGGGAAGTCGTTGATGTCGCCGGCGACGACGACGCCCGCCTCGCGGTCCACGGCGAGCACGTCCCGTACGAACTCGTTGACCGCGGCGGCCTGCGCGATCCGCTGCTCCTCCGAGCCGCGCGCGGGCGGCTGGAAGCGGCTGTCGAGCCCCTGGTCGTCGCCCTTGGAACTGAAGTGGTTGGCGACGACGAAGACGGTGCGCCCGCGGAAGGTGAACTCGCCGGCGAGCGGCTTGCGGCTGTCGTTCCAGGCCGCGTCGCCGGGGGCGATACGGCCGGGGGAGGCGGACAGCGCCGGGGCGCCGGCGTCGTCCGTGACCTCGACGGGTGTGGTGGCGTCGCCGCCCGGGCGGTCGGCGAAGGACACCCGCTCCGGGTCGAAGAGGAACGCGACGCGGATGTTGCCGCCCGGCTGGCCGCCGTCGGCGTCGTCCACGGGGTCGATCTGGCGCCACTCGTACGCGGGCCCGCCGGCGGCGGCGATCGCGTCCGTCAGCTTGCGCAGGGTGGCGTCGGCGCCCGTCACCGCGTCGTCGGTGGCGCCGTTGTCGTCCTGGACCTCCTGCAGGGCGACGATGTCGGGGGAGGCGAGGCCGTCCACGAGGGCGCCGGCCAGCCGGTCGAACTTCGCGGCGTCGTCGCGGGCGGAGAGGTTCTCCACGTTGTACGTGGCCACCGACAGCTCCGCGGCGCGCTGCGGGCGGGTCGACTCGCGGTCCGGGCCGGTCTGCTCCTCGGTGCCGAGGGCGGTGGCCTGCAGCTCGTAGCCGCCGAACTGGTCGTAGTCCAGCGGGCCCGCGGTGTCGCCGCCGAGGTGGTCGCCGACGTCCAGGACGGGGAACGGGCGTTCGGCGAACGGGATGAGGGAGGCGACCTTGAGCCGGCCGCCGTTGGGTTCGCGGTAGCCGGAGTACAGCACGCCGCCGCGGGCGGTGCGGTTGCGGGCGGGCTCGGCGGTCACCCACAGCTCGTCGAACTCGGTGGTGGGCCCGACGACCCGGGCGTCGCGCACCGCGACCCGCATGCCCTCCAGCGACTCGTAGCGGTCGAGCGCGTACGAGCCGGGGCGCAGCCGCAGCTCCTCGATGCCGCCGCCGTCCGCGTCGGGGGCGAAGCGGCCGGGGACGGTGGCGTCGCGGAGCACGAAGGCGTCGGGCAGCGGGTTGCCGGAGGAGACGACGGTCCAGGTGGCGTCGGTCAGCTCGGTGACGGACTGCAGCCCGGCGTCCTTGCCGCCGGGGTAGTACTCGGTGACGGAGCCGGAGACCTCGACCGCGTCGCCGGGCTCGACGTCGGGGGTCGTGGAGCCGGTGAAGACGAAGACGCCCTCGCTGGTGGCGGCGTCCGCGTCCGGCCGGGTGTCCTGCAGCCAGAAGCCGCGGGCGGAGCCGAAGGCGCGGACGGCGGTGACGGTGCCGGGCACGCCGGTCACCTGCTCGCCGGCGAGCGGCGATATCCGGGTGTCGCCCTGGATGTCGCGGATGCGTATCTGCCCGTCGCCGTCCTCGGCGCCCGCCGCCCCGGCGGCGGGGACGGCGAGCAGTGCGGCGGCGAGCGCGGCGGCGACGGCGTACGGGACGGGCGGGGCGCTGCGGTGCATGGCGGGTCCTCCGGGACAGGACGGGAGCATGACAGGGGCGGGACGGCGCGAAGAGATGTTCGTCTACGCGCGTCAATGTCGTGCGCGCGTACGGGTGTTGTCAAGGAACGCGAAGTGAACACCGGGAGCGCGGCCCGCCGGAACGGCTCGCTCAGCTCCGCGGCCGGGCGGGGGCTACGCTGGGCAGCGTCCGATTGATCCCCAGTCTTCGGAGTTGTCGATGACCGCAGACCGCACCGTCCTGCCGCCCGTCCAGCTGCCGCCGGAGGCGCAGCTGGCCCGGGAGGCACTGGCCGCGCCGCTCTTCGCGCGGGCCGTCCGGCTGGCCCGCTGGGCCCGGCCGGGGCTGCGGGTGGGCGCCGGCGGCGAGCTGGCCGACGCCGAGGTACGCGAGGCCGCGGCGGAGTTGGGCCTTGGCGAGAGCGCCGACGACGAGGGCGACGCGCGGGCCGTCGCCGGCGAGGCGTGGCGTATCGCCGTGGACATCGGCCTGGTCGACGTCACCACGCCGGAGGAGGGCGACGACGCCCTCGGCACCGCGGCCCCGAGCGCCGACCTGCGGCTGGTCACGGGGGGCGGGCCGGATGACGTGCTGGACCTGTGGGCCGCCGCCTGCGAGTGCGTGCTGTCCGATGCCGCGCTGCCGGACATGAGCGCGCTGGTGCAGCAGATCACCGCCGGCGAGGAGTTGGACCTCGACCGGCTGGACTGGGACCCGGAGGCCGACGCGGACTTCCTCGACGGCGCGCTCGGCAACCTCTACCTGCTCACCGCCATGGAGGGCCCCGGTGCCGACGGCGCCGTCCCGCTGCCGGCGCTGGCCGCCTCCCTGGTCGTACCGGACGACATGGACGAGCCGACCGAGGCGGTGCTCGCGGAGGTCGCCGAGGCGGTGCTGCGGCTCGACGAGCAGTTCCGGATGCTGGAGCCGGTCGGCGTCGTGGCGTACCGCCCGGTGGCCGAGGAGATCCTGCTCGAAGCCGCCGGCACCGCGCCGGCGGGGGGTCTCGACGACGGCTTCAACGCCGCCGCCGCCGACACCGCCGCCGCCGACACCGCCGACGCCGACGCCGCCGACGACGACATCTCCCGCTACGGCGTCGTCCGCCTCACCCCCCTCGGCCTGTACGCGCTGCGCCAGCGGATGCTGGCCGAGGGCATGGTGGCCCCGCTCGTCGGCGAGCTGGCGGGCGAGGACGCCTACGTCCTCCTCGACGCCCTGCCCCGGCTGCCGGACCCCGTCGCCCAGACGGAGGCGGAGGCGTGGCTGGCGGACCGCAAGCCCGCCGAGGCGGCCACCGCCCTCCTCGACGCCGCCCGCGGCGCGGACGACCGCGCCCCGGCCCGCCGGCTCGCCTGCCAGCAGGCGCTGGCCGTCGCCGGCCCGGACGCGGAGCCGGCGGTCCGGGACGTACTCCACGACCGCGAACTCGGCGGACTGGCCCGGGTCTGGCTCACCGAGCGAGGCGTCCCCGGCGTGCCGCAGCCCACCGAGGACATGGTCTTCTGGCTGGCCATCGACACGGTCGCCGCCCAGCTGGGCGATCTGCCGCACGACACGCCGGAGCTGCGCGAGCTGGTGGAGCATCTGGTGGGCCGGCACCGCGGCTTCTTCGCCGCCGCCTGGCGCGTGGACCATCCGGCCACCCCGGAGGTGCTGGAGGCGATGGGCCGACTGCACCCGGACCGACAGGTCGCCAAGGACGCCCGCAAGGCGGCCTTCAAGGCCCGCTCCCGGCCCACCGCGTAACACCGCTCGCCGCCTGCGGCTCCCAACTGGCCTTTGTCCTATGCCGGGATGAAGTTGACTCCGGTTGCTGTGAAGGCTCTTTCCGGCAGGGATGAAAGCGGTTACGGTCCTGGCTGCAGCGCGCGCCTGTCCGCACACCAGCCACACGTCCGTACACCAGTCACGCATGTCACGCATATCAGGCGTGTCGTGCAACGATGCCCCGCACCCTCCACGGGAGTACGCATGGTGAACAAGAGACGACCGAGACTCCGCACCGCGCTGGCGGCCTTCGCGGGAGCCCTGCTCCTCGGCAGCGGCCTCGCACCGGGAATGTCCGCCACCGGCGCCGCGCACGAGCCGCCGGCGGTCCGGGACGGCCCCGCCGCACCCGACCTGCAGCAGGTCACCCTCGCCAAGGGCGTGGACCAGGTCGGCGAGCCGATGGCACTTGCCGTGCTGCCCGACGGCGCCGTGCTGCACACCTCGCGCGACGGCACCCTCTGGCACACCGGCGCCGCGGGCGGCACCCGCGTCGCCGCCCAGCTGCCCGTCTACCCGCACGACGAGGACGGCCTCCAAGGCGTCGGCGTGGACCCGGACTTCGCGAACAACCGCGCCGTCTACCTCTACTACGCACCCGTCATGGACACCCCGCACGGGATCGCGCCGAGCGATGGCGAGCCCGCCGACTTCGAGGCGTACGAGGGCGTCAACCGCCTCTCGCGCTTCACCCTGAACGCGGACGGCACCCTCGACCTCGGCAGCGAGAAGACCGTGCTGGAAGTCGGCACCGACCGCGGCCGGTGCTGCCACAACGGCGGCGACATCGCCTTCGACAGCGCGGGCAACCTGCTGCTGTCCACCGGCGACGACACCGACCCCTTCTCCTCCGACGGCTACACCCCCATCGACGAGCGCGACACGCGCAACCCGTCCTTCGACGGGCAGCGCTCCGCGGGGAACACCAACGACCTGCGGGGCAAGATCCTGCGCGTCAAGGTCGACCCCGCCGACGGCTCGTACACCGTCCCGGACGGCAACCTCTTCGCGCCCGGCACCGAGAAGACCAGGCCCGAGATCTACGCCATGGGCTTCCGCAACCCGTTCCGGATGAGCGTCGACAAGGCGACCGACACCGTCTACGTCGGCGACTACGGCCCCGACTCCGGCGCCGCCGATCCGGCGCGCGGGCCCGGCGGCCAGGTCGAGTTCAACCGGATCACCGAGCCCGGCAACTTCGGCTGGCCGTACTGCCACGGCGCGGGCGACGCCTACGTCGACTACGACTTCGCCACCGGGGAGTCCGGCGAGGCGTTCGACTGCGCCGCGCCCCGCAACGAGTCGCCGCGCAACACCGGCCTGACCGAGCTGCCCCCGGCCCAGCCCTCCTGGATCGCCTACGACGACGACTCCCTGCCCGAGTTCGGCAGCGGCTCGGAGTCCCCGATGGCCGGCCCGGTCTTCCGCCACGACCCGGCCCTCGACTCCCGGCTGCAGCTCCCGGACCGCTACGACGAGCTGTTCTTCGCCGGCGAGCAGGGCCGCGAGTGGATCAAGACCATCGCCGTGGGCGGGGACGGCGGGGTCGCCGGCATCGAGGACTTCTCGTCCGGCAGCAAGATCATGGACATGGAGTTCGGGCCCGACGGGGCGCTGTACTTCCTCGACTACGGCACCGGCTTCTTCAACGGCGACGCCAACTCCGCCCTGTACCGCATCCAGAACGCCGCCCAGGGCTTCGCCCCCCAGCCCGTCGCCTCCGCCGACGCCACCACCGGGCACGCCCCGCTGGAGGTCGCGTTCTCCTCGGCGGGCACCGCCGACCCGGACAGCGAACAGCTCAGCTATCGCTGGGACTTCGGCGACGGCAACACGTCCGAGCAGCCGAACGCGCAGCACACCTACGCCGCGGACGGCGAGTACTCCGCCGTGCTCACCGTCACCGACCCGGACGGCAACACCGGCACCTCCGCCGTCCGCGTCGTCGTCGGCAACACCCCGCCGACGGTGGAGCTGAAGCTGCCGGAGGACGGCACGGTCTTCGAGTACGGCGACGCCATCCCGTTCGAGGTGGCCGTCTCCGACGCCGAGGACGGCGAGATCGACTGCTCCCGGGTGCGCGTCGACTACGCGCTCGGGCACGACACCCACGGCCACCCGATGACCTTCGAGGAGGGCTGCACCGGCACGATCGAGACCTTCGCGGAGGACCGGCACGACGACCACGCCAACCTCTTCGGCCTCATCCGCGCCCGCTACACCGACGGCGGCGGCGCCACGGCCGGCGTGCCCGCGCTGAACACCAGCGCCGAGCACAAGCTGCAGCCCGCGCACCGGCAGGCCGAGCACTTCGACACCGCCGAGGGCGCCGAGGCCGGCGACGCGGACGGCGCCGAGGGCGGCCGGGCCGTCACCGGCGGGGGCGGCGAGTGGATCGCCTTCGAGCCGTACGTGCTGAGCGACATCGCGCACCTGTCCGCCCGGGTCGACGCCGCCGGCAGCGCCGACGGCGCCCTGGAGCTGCGCGCGGGCGCGCCCGACGGGCCGGTGCTCGCCACCGCCCCGGCGGGCGACGCGGCCGGCTGGAGCGAGGTGAGCGCCCATGTCACGGGCGCGCCCGCCGGGACGACGTCGCTCTACCTGGTGTTCACCGGAGGGGAGTTCAAGCTGGACAGCTTCCACCTCGGCGGCGGCTGACACCGCGCGCCCCCACCGCACGGCCGCCACCGCACGCCAGCCGGCGCCCCGAGGGGAGCGCCGGCGGCACGCGGCGGGGAGCCCGTACGCCCGGAGCCGGGTCCGCACCGGCCGGCTCCGGGCACCTTCCGCCCGTAGCACGTCATCCCATCCCCCCACGGCCCCTTGACCCGTACGTCCGACGACACCACCCGAGGAGCCACACCATGCGTCGTACGAGCCTGCCGTTCGCCGGCACCGCCCTGGCCGCCGCCACCCTCGCCGGCGGACTGCTCGCCCCGACCGCGACCGCCGCCGGGGACGCCACGGCCGGCACCGCCGCCGGGGACACCACCTGCGCCGCCCCCGACGCCCGCCCGACGGTCCGCTTCCTGGACGACGACAGCGGGGTGCCGAACCGCACCGCGTGGGGCAACTGCACGGTCAACGACCTCATCGACGACGAGCGCGCCTGGCGGGACCGGGGCGCGTTCGTGCGGCACACCGAGAAGGTGTCGCGCTCCCTCGTGAGCGCCGACGTGATCGGCCCGTGGGAGTACGTGCGGCTGATCACGACCGCGACGCGGTCCGGCATCGGCGGACAGCACGGGCCCGCGCCGTACGACGTGATCTTCGACGGCAGCCGGGAGTCGTTCGACGACTGGGGCTATGTCGGCGGGCGCGGCTTCGAGCTGAACGACGACGGCTCCATGGCCACCGGGCCGGAGCCGGCGGGCGACGGGCTCGGCATGCTCTGGTACGAGAAGGAGGAGTTCGGCGACTTCTCGCTGCGGCTGCAGTTCCGCGACGAGCGGGCGGACGACGGCCGCTCCAACAGCGGCGTCCTCGTCCGCTTCCCGGGCGTCGACCCGGCGGCCAACCCCGAGTGCCGGACGGACGACCCGGCGTGGGTGGCCGTCAACTGCGGGCACGAGATCCAGATCAACGACTCGGACGAGACCTCCGGCAACGACCCGCGCAAGACCGGCTCGGTCTACGGCTTCGCGGACCTCGACCTCGCCGCCGCGAAGCCGGCCGCGAAGGGAGTCTGGAACGACCTGGAAATCCGGGTGGTCGGGCAGCAGTACACGGTGATCCGCAACGGCGAGGTCATCAACGAGTTCGAGAACAAGCCCGGCCTGCCCTTCCCGGGCCGCCCGGACGACCCGGGCACCAGCGGCCGGCAGTTCGCCGAGGGCTACGTCGGCCTGCAGAACCACGACGAGCAGTCGGTCGTGGAGTTCCGCAACATCCGGGTGCGCGACCTGTCGTAACGGCCGGGGACGCACACGAAACGGCGGGGCCCGGTCGTGGACCGGACCCCGCCGCCGTCGTGCCGCGCGCCGTAGGCGCCGGCTAGAGCGCCGCCGCGGCGGGCTTGACCATGCCTTTCACGGTGCGGGAGTCGACGTACTCGCCGAGGGCGGTCATCTCCCACTCGCCGCTGAACTGCTTGATGAACTTCGCCATGAGGACCCCCGTGCGGGGCTCGGAGTGGGTGAGGTCGAAGCGGACCATCTCCTCGCCGGTCTGGCCGTCGAGCAGGCGGCAGTACGCCTTGGCGACGTCGGTGAACTTCTGGCCGGAGAAGGAGTTCACCGTGAAGACCAGGCCGGTGACGTCCGGCGGCAGGCCGCCGAGGTGGACGGTGATGACCTCGTCGTCGCCGCCGCCCTCGCCGGTGAGGTTGTCGCCGGAGTGCTGGATGGCGCCGTTCAGGATCTGGAGCTTGCCGAAGAAGCAGTTGTCGATCTTGTTGCGCTGGGGGCCGTACGCGATGACGGAGGCGTCCAGGTCGATGGACTTGGCGCGGCGGCCTCCGCCGAAGGCGGGCTCCCAGCCCAGGCCCATCTTCACGGTGGTCAGCAGCGGCTGGCCGCCCTTGACCAGGGAGACCGTCTGGTTCTTCTGCAGGTTGACGCGGCCCTTGTCGAGGTTGATCTTCCCGGGCTGGCCGCCGGCCGGCGGGGGGCCGGGCTGCTGCTGCGGGGCGGCGGCCGGCGGTGGGCCGTAGCCGCCTGGGGGCGGGGCGGCCGGGGCACCGGGCGCCGGGGGAGCGGGCGCCTGGGGAGCGGGGGGCGGGGCGCCGGGGGCGCCCCACTGGCCCGGGGGCGGCGGGGGCATCGAGCCCGGCATCGGGGCGGACGGCGGCATGGGCGCGGCGGGCGGCTGCGGGGCGGCGGGGGCCTGCGGCGGCTGCGGGGCGGCGGGGGCCTGCGGGGCCGCCGGAGCCTGCGGCGGTGACGGGGCGGCCGGCGGCGGGGGCGCCGCGGCGGGGGCGGCCTGCGCGGGGGCGGGCGCCGGCTCGTCGACGCTGACGCCGAAGTCGGTGGCGATGCCGGCGAGCCCGTTCGCGTACCCCTGGCCCACGGCGCGCACCTTCCACGCGCCGCCGCGGCGGTAGACCTCCACCACGACGAGGGCCGTCTCGCTCGACAGCTGCGGCGGCGTGAACGTGGCGATGACCGCGCCGCTGGCCGCGTCCCGCACCGTCGCGGTCGGCTCGGTCCCCGAGAACGTCCCGCTGTCCAGGCTGGCGGTGACCACAACCTTGTCGATGTCCGCGGGCACGCCCGCGGTGTCCACCGTGATGGTGTCGGCGGTGCCGGCCGACTGGTGGCTCACCCCGGGGCCCGAGGGCTGGTTGTAGAAGATGAAGTCGTCGTCGGAGCGCACCTTGCCGGCGGTGGTGAGCAGGAGGCCCGAGACGTCGAGCCGCACCGGCGCGGTGACGTCCACGGCCACCCGGGCGGCGCTGAGCGGTAGGTTCGAGCCAGGGGTCATCGCAGTCATGCCCCGGCTAACGAACGGCCCCGGTCCGCGGTTCCTCCCGTGTCCGCCGGAAGGGGATCGTCCGTGAGCTGGTACGCCCCCCGCCCCCGGCCGGCCGCGCCGCGGCCGGAGTGCGCACGGTCGCCGCCGCCACCCCGGCCGCCGCGACCGCCATTCCGGCCACCGCCGCGGGACCGGGCGCCTCGCCGAACATCGCGTACGCCCAGAGCGCCGTGACCGGTGGCGTCAGGTACATCAGCGCGCTGGTCCGGGTGACGCCGCTGCGGCGCAGGCTCAGCCAGTAGAAGCCGTACCCGCCGGCCGTGGACAGCACCACCACCCACGCCACCGCCAGCCAGAAGCCGGCCCCGGCGGGCGGGGTGCCCCGGCCGCCGGCCAGCGCGACCGCGCCGAAGAGCGCGGCGCTCACCAGCACGTGCACGGGCACCGCGTCCGCCGGCGGCAGCGGGGAGCGGGCCCGGCGCTCCAGGAAGCTGGCGCCGAGGAGCGCGGCCATGCCGGCGAAGGGCAGCGCGTACGCCCATGGCGGGGCCGCGCCGGCGCCGCCGAGGTCGTCCCGTACGACCAGAGTCACCCCCGCGAGCCCGACCGCAAGACCCGCCCACTGCCGCCGGGTCACGGTCTCACCGAGCAGCCGCCCCGCGAGCGCGCCGGCCGCCAGCGGCTGCAGCGCGGCGATCAGCGCGGCGGTGCCGGCGGGGACGCCGAGGCCCACGGCCCAGACGATGGCGCCCAGGTAGCCGCCCTGGGACAGGGCGCCGATCGCGGCCTGCTCGGCCAGTGCCCGGCGCGGGACGCGGCGCCGGCGGAACAGCAGCCAGCCGGCGCCGAAGAGCGCCGCCGCGGCGAGGAACCGCCACATCAGCAGGGTGTCCGCCGCGGCCTCGCGGGTGCCCAGCTCGGCGCCGATGAAGCCGGAGCTCCAGAAGGCGACCAGGCCGGCTGACACGGCCGTAGCACCCATGCTGACCTCCTTGAATATACCGATCGGGTTACTGCTCCTGGCCAGTGTACTAAACAGGTCGGTATACTCGCGGGTGGAGGTGGTCGGAGATGGTCTCGCAGACGGCGCAGACGGCGCAGACGGCGCAGACGCGGCTGACGCCGGCGGCGCGGAAGATCCTGGACGCCGCGGAGACCCTGTTCTACAACCGCGGCATCACCGCCGTGGGCGTGGACCTGATCGCCCGCCGGGCGGGCGTGACGAAGAAGACGATCTACGACCGCTACGGCTCCAAGGACGCCCTCGTCGCCGCCTACCTGCGCCGGCGCGACGAGCGCTGGCGCACGTGGCTGCCCGCCGAGGTCGAGCGCACCGCCGGCGGCGGTTCCGCGTACGAGAAGATCCTCGCCACCTTCGACGCGCTCGGCACCTGGATGCGCGGGCAGTCCCCGCGCGGCTGCAGCTTCGTCAACGCCGCCGCCGAGCTGACCGACCCCGGGCACACGGGACGCCAGGTGATCGCCGACCAGAAGCACTGGCTGCGCGGCTATCTGCGCGAGCTGTGCGAGCGGGCCGGCGCCGCCGACCCCAGGCTGCTCGCCGACGAACTGCTGCTGATCCACGAGGGCGCGACCGTGCTCTACGGGCTGTCCGCCGTGCCCGATCCCGTCACCGTCTCCCGGCGGCTCGCCGAGGCCGCGCTGCTGCGCGCCGGCTGCACCGGCTGACGTCGCCCGAGGTCAACGCCCGTACGGGAACAAGCGCTTACCCCGCGCGCCGCGCAACGCCCCGCGGCGGCGCGGAAGTCGTGCCGCCGCACCCATTGACGAGCCCTTCCGGCCGCCCTACCTTCAGCGCGTCGTACTTCGTACGTCATATATGAGACGCGATACCTGAGATCTGAGGGCAGTCATGACCTTCGCTCCCGGCCCGATCCCCTCCCGCACGCAGTACGTGCAGGAAGCGATCAAACACGCCATCCTCACCGGCAAGCTCACCCCAGGGCAGCCACTCGTCGAGACCGACCTCGCCGCGCAGTTCGGGGTCTCCAAGACGCCGGTGCGCGAAGCGCTCAAGACGCTGGCCGGCTCCGGGCTGGTGGTGGTGAGCCAGTACCGGGGCGTCACCGTGCGCACCGTGGACGCCACCATGGCCCGCGAGGTCTACGACGTGCGGCTGCTGCTCGAACCCGAGGCCCTGCGCCGCACCGTCGCGCTCGACGCGTCCCTGCGGACCGCCGAAGAGGCCCTGGAACGCGCCGAGTCCGCGCCCGACGCCGCCGATCGCAGCCTCGCCAACCGCGACTTCCACCGCGCCCTCTACCTGCCCTGCGGCAACCCGCTGCTCAGCCGCATGCTCGACGACCTCCGCGACCAGGCCGCGCTGGTCTCCACCGTCGCCTGGTCCGCCAACCCCTCCTGGGAGCGCGAGGCCGGCGAGCACCGGGAGATCCTCCGGCTCGCCGCCGCCGGCGACGCGGAGGCGGCCGGTGCGGCGCTGCACGACCACATCGCGTCCTTCCTCGACCGGGCGTTCCCCGCATGACCCCCGACGAGAGCCCCCGCGGCGCAGCCGCCGACACCGACAGGAAGGCCGGCCCCATGGACCACCTCAGGCCCGCGCTCGCCGAGGCCGTCGCCATCCCCGTCACGCCCTTCGACGCCGCCGGCGCCGTCGACGAGGACACGTACCGCGCGCTGCTGCGCCGCCTCCTCGACGGCGGCGTACGGACCGTCACCCCCAACGGCAACACCG
This sequence comes from Streptomyces sp. CNX435, assembly GCF_059570575.1. Classification (NCBI taxonomy): domain Bacteria; kingdom Bacillati; phylum Actinomycetota; class Actinomycetes; order Kitasatosporales; family Streptomycetaceae; genus Streptomyces; species Streptomyces sp. CNX435. The sequence goes on from NZ_JCANTA010000021.1 coordinate 59,582, forward strand.
GCGAGTACTACTCCCTCGACCCCGGCGAACGCCGCCGCGTCACCGAGCTGACCGTCGCCGAGGTCGGCGGCGAGGCGACCGTCATCGTCGGCGTCGGCCACGACCTGCCCACCGCCGTCGACGCCGCCCGGCACGCCCGGGACGCGGGCGCCGAGATGGTGATGGTGCACCAGCCGGTGCACCCGTACGTCTCGCAGAGCGGCTGGGTCGACTACCACCGTGCGGTCGCCGAGGCCGTCCCCGGGCTCGGCGTCGTGCCGTACATCCGCAGCGACCGGCTCGACGGCGCCCGGCTGGCCCGGCTCGGCGAGTTGTGCCCCAACGTCGTCGGCGTCAAGTACTCCGTCCCCGACGCGGCCCGCTTCGCCGCCTTCGCGCGCGACGCCGGCCGCGAGCGGTTCGTCTGGGTCGCCGGGCTCGCCGAGCTGTACGCGCCCGCCTACTGGGCCTGCGGCGCCACCGGCTTCACCTCTGGCCTGGTCAACGTCGCCCCCAAGGTCTCGCTCGCGATGCTGGAGGCGCTGCGCGCCGCCGACTACCCCGCGGCCATGCGGGTCTGGGAGCAGATCCGCCCCTTCGAGGAGCTGCGCGCCGCCGACGCCTCCGCCGACAACGTCTCCGTCGTCAAGGAGGCCCTGGCCGCCCTCGGCCTCGCCCGCCGCGACGTGCGCCCACCGGGGCGGCTGCTGCCGGAGCCGGTGCGCGAGCGGGTGGCGCGGCTGGTCGGGGGGTGGGGCATATGAGCGGCGAAGCACCCCGGCAGGCACACGAGTTGCGCAGCCACCGCTGGTACGGGGACGGGGTCGCCGCCGGACTGCGCTCCTTCAGCCACCGCGCCCGCACCCGGCAGCTCGGCTACCTGCCCGAGGAACACCTCGGCAAGCCGGTTGTCGCGATCCTCAACACCTGGTCCGACATCAACCCCTGCCACTCCCACCTCCGCGAGCGCGCCCAGGCCGTCAAGCGCGGCGTGTGGCAGGCCGGCGGCTTCCCGCTGGAGTTCCCCGTCGCCACGCTGTCGGAGACCTTCCAGAAGCCCACGCCCATGCTCTACCGCAACCTCCTCGCCATGGAGACCGAGGAACTGCTGCGCTCGTACCCCGTCGACGGTGCGGTGCTCATGGGCGGCTGCGACAAGACCACCCCCGCGCTGCTCATGGGCGCCGCCAGCGCCGGCCTGCCGGCACTCTTCGTACCGTCGGGGCCGATGCTGCCCGGCCGCTGGCGCGGCGAAGTCCTCGGCTCCGGCACGGACATGTGGAAGTACTGGGACGACCACCGCGCCGGGCTCATCGGCGACTGCGAGCTGGCCGAGTTGGAGTGCGGGCTCGCCCGCTCGCCCGGCCACTGCATGACCATGGGCACCGCCTCCACCATGACCGCCGCCGCCGAGGCGCTCGGCATGACCCTGCCCGGCGCCTCCTCGATCCCCGCGGTCGACTCCGGGCACGAGCGGATGGCCGCCGCGGCCGGCGCGCGGATCGTCGGGATGGTGTGGGAGGACCTGACGCCTGCGCGGATCCTTACGCGCGAGGCGTACGAGGACGCCGTCGCCACCGTCCTCGCCCTCGGCGGCTCCACCAACGCCGTCATCCACCTCATCGCCATGGCCGGCCGCTCCCGCGTCGACCTGAACTCCGCCGACTTCGACCGGATCGCGCGCACCGTGCCGGTGCTCGCCGACGTGCGCCCCGGCGGCCGGTTCCTGATGCAGGACTTCCACTTCGCCGGCGGGCTGCCCGCGCTGCTGTCCCGCCTCGCCGACGTGCTGCACCTGGACCGCCCCACCGTCGCCGGCACGCTGCGCGAGCAGCTGGCCGGCGTCCGGGTGCACGACGCGGAGGTGATCAGGCCCCGCGACAACCCCGTCGCCGCCGAGGGCGGCGTGGCCGTCCTGCGCGGCAACCTCTGCCCGGACGGCGCCGTCATCAAGCACGTCGCCGCCGAGCCCGGGCTGCTCGCGCACACCGGCCCCGCCGCCGTCTTCGACGACTACCGCGAGCTGCAGCGCACCATCGACGACCCCGCGCTCGCGCTCACCGCCGACCACGTGCTGGTGCTGCGCAACGCGGGCCCGCTGGGCGGCCCCGGCATGCCCGAGTACGGCATGCTGCCGATCCCCGCGTACCTGCTCAAGCAGGGCGTACGCGACATGGTGCGGATCTCCGACGCCCGGATGAGCGGCACGAGTTACGGCGCCTGCGTGCTGCACGTCGCCCCCGAGTCATACGTCGGCGGGCCGCTGGCGCTCGTCGAGAACGGCGACCTCATCACCCTCGACGTCGCCGCCCGCACCCTGCGGCTGGAGGTCGACGACGCGGAGCTGGCCCGCCGCCGTGCCGCCTGGACGCCGCCGCCCCCGCGCTACGAGCGCGGCTACGGCGCCCTGTACGCCGAGCAGATCACGCAGGCCGACACCGGCTGCGACTTCGCCTTCCTGGCCCGTACGGGCCAGGTGCCCGAGCCCTACGCGGGCTGACCGCCCGGGCCCGGCAGCCCCGCCCCGCCCACCTGCACGACCTTGTCCGACCTTGTCCGACCCACCGAATGACGTACGCAAAGCGCTTCGAGGCACCGATAGGAGCAGACATGGCCCAAGCCGTGGCGCGGCCGCCCGCAAAGGCCCGGCGGCGCGCGGAGAGCCGCCGCGGGGGAAGCCGCCGCGGCGGGTCCCGGCGCCTTCCGTATCTGCTGATCGCCCCCGCCGGGCTGCTGATGCTGGGCTTCATCGCGTACCCGATGCTCACCGTCTTCTACTACAGCCTGCAGCACTACAACGTCACCAAGCCCTGGCGGAACGGCTTCGCCGGCCTGGAGAACTTCACCACGCTGTTCACCGACGACCCGCTGTTCTGGGACTCCCTGGCCTTCAGCGCCCAGTGGGTCGTCGTCGAGGTCGGGCTGCAGCTCGCGTTCGGCCTCGCCCTCGCCCTGATCGTCAACCAGACGTTCCTGGGCCGGGCGTTCGCCCGGGCGCTGGTGTTCTCCCCGTGGGCCGTCTCCGGGGTGCTCACCACCACGATCTGGATGCTGCTGTACAACCCGTCCACCGGCGTCAGCCGCTACCTCGCCGACGCCGGCATCGGCGAGTACGGCACGTCCGTCCTCTCCGACACCGGCACCGTCTTCTGGGCCGCCGTGCTGGCCGAACTCTGGCGCGGCGTGCCCTTCTTCGCCATCCTCATCCTCGCCGACCTGCAGTCCGTCCCCAAGGACCTGTACGAGGCCAGCGCGGTCGACGGCGCCGGCCGGCTGCGGCAGTTCTTCCACATCACGCTGCCGCACCTGCGCGACGCGATCATCCTGTCGACGCTGCTGCGCGCGGTCTGGGAGTTCAACAACGTCGACCTGCTCTACACCCTCACGGGCGGCGGCCCCGCGGGCGAGACGACCACACTCCCGCTCTACGTCGCCAACACCGGCATCCACGGCCACGACTTCGGCTACGCCTCGGCCCTGACCACCGTCGCGTTCGTGATCCTCCTCTTCTTCTCGATCGTCTACCTGCGCCTGAGCAAGTTCGGAGGCGACAACCGATGACCACCGCTCCGACCGCGCTCGCCGCGCCCCCGCACTCCCGGGACGACACCCCGGCCCCGCCGGCCCGCCGCCGCGGGCGCCGGCCGCGGGCGTACGACGACGTGCCGCGCTGGCAGATCTGGCTCCCGCTCGGGCTCTACCTGCTGTTCACGCTCATCCCGTTCTACTGGATGCTGCTCTTCGCGGTACGCCCCGCCGGCTCCACCTCGCTGGTGCCGTGGCCGATGACGTTCGAGCACTTCGAGAAGGTGTGGACGGAGCGCAGCTTCGCCACCTTCTTCCAGAACAGCATGCTCGTCGGCATCGCCACGCTGCTGATGACGACCGGCGTCGCGCTCGCCGGCGGCTACGCGCTCGCCCGCTTCAACTTCCGGATCAAGAAGGTCTTCCTGCTCGGGCTGCTGTGCTCGCAGTTCATCCCCGGCGCGCTGATGCTGGTCCCGCTCTTCGAGATCTTCCGCAACCTGCAGATGATCAACTCGCTGGGCAGCGTCATCATCGCCGAGACGGTCTTCCAGCTGCCGCTGTCGCTGATCCTCATCAGCACCTTCATCAAGAACGTGCCGTACTCGCTGGAGGAGGCCGCCTGGGTCGACGGCTGCGGGCGCTTCCGGGCGTTCTGCGCGGTGGTGCTGCCGCTGCTGCGGCCCGGGCTGATCGCCGTCGGCTCCTTCGCGTTCGTGCACAGCTGGAACCACTTCCTCTTCGCCCTGATGTTCCTCAGCGAGCAGGACAAGCAGACGATCCCCGTCGGTCTCAACACGCTCATCGGCGCCGACAGCGTCGACCTGGGGGCACTGGCGGCGGGCGGGGTGATCGCGGCCGTGCCGGTGGTGATCGTCTTCGCGTTCATCCAGCGGTGGCTGATCACCGGCTTCAGCGCGGGGGCGGTGAAGGGATGAGCCTCCGCAACGGATCCGGTACGCCCCTGACCCCGCCCGTGCCCGTCGTGCTGGCCGGTGCCCGCGGGCACGGCCGCCGGCACCTGGAGAACATCCGCAGGCTGCAGCGGGCGGGCCTGGTCGAACTGGCCGGTGTCTGCGAGACCCGGCCGCTGACCGCCGCGGAGTTCGCCGGCGAACCGGTCGACCAGGACGCCGACTTCGCCGCGCTGCTGGAGCGTACGGGCGCCCGGCTGGCCGTCGTCTCCACGCCGATCCCGACCCACGCCGACTTCGCCGTGGTCGCCGCCGCGTACGGCGTGCACCTGCTGCTGGAGAAGCCGCCGGCGCCGTCGTTCGCGCTGTACGAGCGCATCGAGGCCGCCTGCCGCTCCGCCGGCGTCGCCTGCCAGATCGGCTTCCAGTCGCTCGGCTCGCATGCCCTGCCCGCCATCCGCACGCTGGTCGCCGAGGGCGCCGTCGGCGCGGTGCGGGGCATCGGCGCCGCCGGCGCGTGGGTGCGCGACGAGGCGTACTTCCGCCGCGCCCCCTGGACCGGGCGGCGCCGCCTCGACGGCGTCGACGTCGTCGACGGCGTGCTCACGAACCCGCTCGCGCACGCCGTCGCCACCGCGCTCGCCGTCGACGGCACGGTACGGGCCGGCGACGTCACCGGCATCGAGCTGGAGCTGTACCGCGCGCACGACATCGAGGCGGACGACACCTCCGCCGTCCGGCTGACCACCGCCCGCGGCACCGAGATCGTCGCGGCCGTCACGCTCTGCGCCGAGCGCGCGGCCGAGCCGTACGTGATGGTGCACGGCGCCACCGGCCGGATCACGTTCTGGTACAAGGAGGACCGCGTCCTGCTGCAGCGTGCCGGGCACGGCCCGGAGGAGATCACGTACCGCAGGACCGACCTCCTCGGCAACCTCGTCGACCACCTCCGCGGCGGCACACCGCTGCTCGTGCCCGTCGCGGACGGCGGTGCGTTCATGCGGGTCGTCGAGGCCGTACGCACCGCCCCCGACCCCGTGCCGCTGCCCGCCGCCGCCTGGCGCGCCGCGCCGGCCGCCGCCGGGCCGCCGGCCGTCCGCCGCGTGGTGCCCGGCGTCGACGCGCTCGTCGCCGACGGCGCGGAGCGGCTGGCCCTCTACTCCGAACTCGGCGCCCCCTGGGCCGCCGGCAGCGAGGTGAGCCACGTATGACAACCCGCAACCGACAGCCCAGCCACAACGGCACCGACGCCGCCACCCTGCTGAGCTGCGCCGGCCGTCGCGTCGGTCGCTACGTACACCGCCCGCACCTCGCCCGCCGGCTGTCCCCCCGCCCGTACCTCCACCCGCTCACCACGCTGGCCGGGGTGCCGGTCACCGAGCTGATGCCCGGCGACCATCCGCACCACCTCGGCGTCAGCATCGCCGTCCCGGACGTCGCGGGCGGCAACTTCTGGGGCGGGCGCACCTTCGTCCGCGGCCGGGGCCCCGTCGAGCTGGACAACCACGGCGAGCAGCGGCACGCCGGCTGGCTGCTGCGCGACCCGGACGGCTTCGTCGAGGAGCTGAGCTGGTACGCGGACGGCGCCGAGGTGCTGCGCGAGCGCCGCGCCGTCGCCGTCGCCCCCGCGGGTGACGCGGCGTGGGCGCTGGGCGTGTCGTTCGCGCTGACCAACGTCTCCGGCGCGCCGGTCTCGTTCGGCAGCCCGGCCACCAACGGCCGCCCCGGCGCGGGCTACGGCGGCTACTTCTGGCGGGCGCCGCGCGGGGAGCGCCCGCCAGAAGTGTTCACCGCGGCGGCCGAGGGCGAGGAGGCGGTGCACGGGCGGCCCGCGGGCTGGCTGGCGCTGGCGTCGGACGACTGGACGCTGGTCTTCGCCGGCGCCACCGAGGTCACGCGCCGCGACCCCTGGTTCGTACGCGTCCAGGACTACCCCGGAGTCGGGTCCGCGCTGGCCTGGTCCGAGCGGGTGCCGCTGGCACCGGGGGAGAGCCTGACGCGCCGGGTCGTCACGGCGGTGGCCGACGGCCGGCTGGACCGCGGCGCCGCCGCGGCGCTGGCGCGCAAGGCGGTGGCGTGATGGACGGCGGCGTGAAGGGCGGTGGCGTGCGGGGCGGTGCCCCGTGGGTCCCCGACCGGGGCGACGGCACGTACCGCAACCCGGTCCTCAACGCCGACTACTCCGACCCCGACGCCGTCCGCGTCGGTGCCGACCACTACCTCACCGCCTCCAGCTTTGGCCGCGTCCCCGGCCTGCCCCTGCTGCACTCCCGCGACCTCGTCAACTGGACCCTCCTCGGCCACGCCCTGGACCGCCTCGAACCCGCCGAGGCGTTCGCCGCACCCCGTCATGACTGCGGCGTCTGGGCCCCCGCGCTGCCCCACCACGCGGGCCGCTTCTGGATCTTCTGGGGCGACCCCGACCACGGCATCCAGCAGGTCAACGCGCCCGACATCCGCGGCCCGTGGACCCGGCCGCACCTCCTCAAGGCCGGCAAGGGGCTCATCGACCCGTGCCCGCTGTGGGACGAGGAGACCGGCGAGGCGTACCTCGTGCACGCCTGGGCCAAGTCCCGCTCCGGGGTCAAGAACCGCCTCACCGGCCACCGCATGAGCCCCGACGGCCGCGAGCTGCTCGACCCCGGCGCGGTCATCGTCGACGGCGACCGGCTGCCCGGCTGGTTCACCCTCGAAGGACCCAAGCTGTACCGCCGCGACGGCTGGTTCTGGATCTTCGCCCCGGCCGGCGGAGTGGCCACCGGCTGGCAGGGCGCCTTCCGCTCGCGCGCCTTCCACGGCCCGTACGAGGAGCGCGTCGTCCTCGCACAGGGCACCACCGACGTCAACGGACCGCACCAGGGCGCCTGGGTGACCACGGCCGCGGGCGAGGACTACTTCCTGCACTTCCAGCAACGCGGCGCGTACGGGCGGGTGGTGCACCTGCAGCCGATGCGCTGGGACGACGACGGCTGGCCGGTGATCGGCCGGGACGGCGAGCCGGTCGCCACGGCCCGCAAACCCGCGACGCCTCCCGCGGCCCCGCAGCCCGCTGCGCAGCCGACTGCGGGGGCGACTGCGGGCCCGACGGCAGTCCCGGCCGCGGACGACGACTTCCCCGGCGGTGCCTTCGGCCCCCAGTGGCAGTGGACCGCCAACCCCCGCCCCGGCTGGGCCGCCACCCACGACGGCGCGGGGCTCCGGCTGGCCTGCGTACGCACCGCCGACGCCCACGACCTGCGGCTGCTGCCGAACGTACTCACGCAGCGGCTGCCCGGTGCGCCCTGCGCGGTGACCGTGGAACTGACGCTGGAGAGCGCGGCCGAAGGCGCGCGGGCCGGACTGGCCGTGCTGGGCGACGCGTTCGCCTGGATCGGCCTGGAGCGCGGGCCGGACGGCGTCCGGCTCGTGCACCGCTTCGCGGAGGACGTGGCCGAGCGGGAGCGGGACGCCGCCCACCCGCGCCCGGCGCCGGCCGGCCGCGCCCTCCTCCACATCGACGCCCGGCCCGGCGCCCGCTGCCAGTTCGCCGCCGACACCGGCGACGGCCCGCGGGAGTCGGGGCCGGTCTTCGCGGCCACGCCGTGGCGCTGGGTCGGCGCCCTGCTCGGCCTCTTCGCCACGGCCCCGCGGCCCGGCGCGGACGCCGCCGGGACGGCGCACTTCGACCGGTTCCGCATCACGAACGACCCGCTGATTCCTCTTCCGAAAAGAGCCGACACATGACCATGACCACACCGTTCAGAGCGGCCGCCGCCGTCTGCCTGGCGACCGCGCTCACCCTCACCGCGTCCGCCTGCGGCGACGACGGCACCAGCGGCGGCGGCAGCGAGGGGGAGGGCTCCGGCTCGATCACCTTCTGGGACAACAACGGCGGTGTGCGCACGCCGGTGTGGAAGGAGATCATCGCGGACTTCGAGAAGGCGCACCCGGACATCGACGTCGAGTACGTGCCGATCCCGATCAACGACGTGCAGTCCAAGTACGACACCGCCATCCAGGGCGGCGGACTGCCGGACGTCGGCGGCGTCAGCACCTCGTACCTCGCCAACATGGTCGCCCAGGGCGCGCTGGAGCCCGTCGGCGACCGGATCGCGGACGGTGCGCTGAAGGGCGTGCTGGCCGAGAGCATGACCGAGAGCGTCGCGGCCGCGGGCGGGCGCGGCGAGGAGATGTACTCCGTACCGACCTCCGCCAACAACGGCACGCTGTGGTACCGCACGGACCTCTTCGAGGACGCCGGGCTCGACGCCCCGACCACCTGGGACGCCTTCTACGACGCGGCGGAGAAGCTGACCGACAAGGAGAACAACGCCTTCGGCTACACCATCCGCGGCGGCGAGGGCTCCCTCGCCCAGGCGCTGGACGTGATGTACGGGCAGTCCGGTATCACCGAGTTCTGGAAGGGCGGCGAGACGACGGTCAACGCGCCGGAGAACGTCGCGGCGCTGGAGAAGTACGTCGGGCTGTACAAGGACGTCACGCCCGAGGCGGACCTGAACAACGACTTCGTGAAGATGGTCGCGCAGTTCGACAACGGCGACATCGGGATGCTGAGCCACAACCTCGGCTCGTACCAGGACCACGTGAAGGCGCTGGGCGAGGACAAGTTCGCCGGCCTGCCGCAGCCGACCGGGCCGGGCGGGAAGCGGGTGCAGGTCTCCAACCCGGTGGACGGTCTGGGGCTGTTCAAGGCGAGCGACAACAAGGGCGCGGCCTGGAAGTTCATCGAGTTCGCCGCGGCGCACGAGTCGAACAGCAAGTGGAACGAGTCGGCCGGGCAGATCCCCGCCAACACCGAGGCGGCCGAGGACGCCTGGATCAAGGAGTCGGCGCAGGGGAACAGCGCCTTCGAGTCGCTGACGGACGGCAGCACGACCATCGTGCAGCTGCCGTACTACCTGCCCGACTGGAACAACATCAGCAAGACGGACAACGAGCCCGCCTTCCAGAAGGTGCTCCTCGGTGAGATGGACGCGAAGGAGTTCCTGGACCAGCTGGCGGAGCAGCTGAACGAGGCCCAGGCGGAGTGGCAGGACCAGCAGTAGCGCACCGCCGGTTCCTCCCCGACCGGGTCGGCGGCGGTCGCGTACGTCGCGTCGCGCTCCGCCGCCGGCCCTCCGCCTCTTCCCTCCTCCCTGTCCGTACCAGCTCGGTGAAGGAGCCGCACCATGCGTCAACGGACACGGGCGGGGAGGATCCGCTGACGGATCCGGGGGAGCGGGGCCACCGACCGCGCCCAGAGCGGCCCGCTCCGGGCGCGGACGCCGCGCCCGTCCCCGACCCCCTACCCGACCCCGCTCGTGCCGGCGTCGTCGACGGGTGCCTGCCCGCGTTCCACCGGCGGCTCCGGGACGAGCTCACCTTCCCGCTCGCCTGGGGCAGGTCCGGTATCGCCGACTTCGAAGCCTGGCGGCGCGCCGCCCGCGCCACGGTCGAATCCCACCTCCTCGCCCCGGCGGACGACCCCGGCGAGATCCCGTACGACCCGGAGTTCGCCGACCGCGCCCCGGCCGTCCTCGACGGTCGCGCCTACCGCCGCGAGACCGTCACGTTCACCCTCTCCCGCTACGCACGCGTGCGCGCGGTGCTGCTGACGCCGTCCGGCGACGGCCCGTTCCCGGCGGTGCTACTCCTGCACGACCACGGCGCGACGTTCGGCATCGGCAAGGAGAAGGTGGTCGCGCCCTGGTACGACGGCGAGGCGCGGTTGCCGGCAGCGCGCCGGTGGGTGCGGCGGTGCTACGGCGGCCGGTTCGTCGGCGACGAGCTGGCCGCCCGCGGCCACGTCGTCCTCGCCGTCGACGCGCTCGGCTGGGGCGACCGCGGCCCGCTCGCGTACGCCGGACAACAGGCGCTGGCCAGCGCCGTCTTCCACCTCGGCAGCTCCCTCGCGGGCCTCACCGCCCGCGAGGACGTGCGCGCGGCCGGCTTCCTCGCGAGCCTGGCCCGCGTCGACGCGCGGCGGGTCGCGGCCCTCGGCTTCTCCCTCGGCGGCTTCCGCGCCTGGCAGCTGGCCGCGCTCAGCGACGACGTCGCGGCGGCGGCCTGCGTGTGCTGGATGACCGGCGTGCAGGACCTCACGGCCCCGGGTGGCGACGCGCTGCGCGGCCAGTCCGCGTACCACCTGCTGCACCCGGGCCTGGCCCGCCACCTCGACTTCCCCGACGTCGCGAGCATCGCCGCCCCGCGCCCGATGCTGTTCTTCCACGGCGGTCTCGATCCGCACTTCACGCCCGCCGGCGTGCGCGCGGCGTACGGGAGGCTGCGCGCCGTCTGGCGCGCGGCCGGCGCGGGGGACCGGCTCCTTACGCGCATATGGCCGGATCACGGCCACGCCTTCGCGGTGCCGCTGCAGGACGGGGTCTTCCGGTGGCTCGACGCCGTGCTGTACGGCTCCGCCGCTGAGGCGTAACACAAGCTCAACCTGACCGGGCCCCTCAGCAGGCACAATGCCAGCTGCCGTGGCCACGGCAACCGTCCCCCTCCGCCGCTCAGGAGCACCCCGTGTCCGACCACGTCACCGACAAGTCCCCCGCCCCGGCGCCGAGTTCGGCCGCCCTGGAGCGCCTCTTCCGCATCCGCGAACGCGGCTCGACGGTCGGCCGGGAGATACGCGGCGGGCTCGCCACGTTCTTCACGATGGCGTACATCCTCGTGCTCAACCCGATCATCCTCAGCGGCGCCGAGGACAAATACGGCAACCAGCTCGACTTCGGTCAGCTCGTCACCGTCACCGCGCTCGTCGCCGCCGTGATGACCGTGCTCATGGGGCTGACCGCCAACCTGCCGCTGGCCCTCGCCGCCGGGCTCGGCATCAACGCGGTCGTCGCGTACCAGATCGCTCCGCTGATGACCTGGCCCGACGCGATGGGGCTCATCGTGCTGGAGGGCATCGTCGTCTGCCTGCTCGCCGCCACCGGCGTGCGCGAGGCCGTGATGAACGCCATCCCGCAGCCGCTGAAGATGGCGATCAGCGTGGGCATCGGCATGTTCATCGCGCTCATCGGCTTCATCGACGCCGGCTTCGCCACCCGGATCCCGGACGCCGCCAACACCACCGTCCCGCTGCAGCTCGGCGGCGGCGGAACGCTCAGCGGCTGGCCGGTCGTCGTGTTCTGCGCCGGCGTGCTGCTCACCGTGTCCCTGCTCGCGCGGGCCGTGAAGGGCGCGATCCTCATCAGCATCCTGGCGATGACCGTGGTCGCCATCGTCATCAACTCGGTCGCCGACATCGCCGACCAGGCGTGGGGCCTGACCGTCCCCGACTGGCCCGGTGACGTGGTCGAGACGCCGGACTTCGGGCTGCTCGGGGAGTTCAGCTTCTTCGGGGCGTTCGACGAGGTCAGCGCGGTGACCGTGGTGCTGCTCGTCTTCACCCTCTTCCTCACCGACTTCTTCGACACCATGGGCACGGCCGTCGGCGTCACCAGCGAGGCGGGCCTCCTCGACGACCGCGGCCGCGTCCCCCGCCTGGGCCGCCTCCTCTTCGTCGACGGCCTCGCCACCGTCTTCGGCGGCGCCGCCTCCGGCTCCTCCAACACCAGCTACATCGAGTCCGCCGCGGGCGTTGGCGAGGGCGCCCGCACCGGCCTGGCCAACCTCGTCACCGGCGGCCTCTTCGGCCTGGCCCTCCTCTTCACCCCGCTCGCCCTGGTCGTCCCCTCCCAGGCGGCTGCGCCGGCGCTGATCGCGGTGGGCTTCCTGCTGATGACGCAGGTACGCCACGTCGACTGGACCCGCTACGACATCGCCGTCCCGGCCTTCCTGACGATCGCCGTGATGCCCTTCACGTACTCGATCACCAACGGCCTGGGCGCGGGCTTCATCGCGTACGTGGTCCTCCAGGCGGTCATGGGCCGCGCCCGGCAGGTGCACCCGCTGATGTGGGCCGCGTCGGCGCTGTTCGCGGTCTACTTCGCGATCGAGCCGGTCGAGAACCTGCTCGGGGTGTAGGACATGCCCCGACCCGTGGTCGCCCGCGCCGACGACCCGCCTCCGCCGCGCGGGGGAGGCGGGCCCGTACCGTGCGTACGTCCCGGCGCCCCGCGCTCAGAGGTGGCGCGTCGCCAGCGTGAGGCGGTCGCGGGCGTCGAGCAGCGCGTCCCGGATCCCCTGCTCGTGCGCCGGCGTCAGCCGCGCCACCGGCACCGAGCAGCTGATCGCGTCCCGCGCCGGCGTCCGGTAGGGGATCGCGACCCCCAGGCAGCGCAGCCCCAGCGTCGACTCCTCCCGGTCCAGGGCGTACCCGCGCTCGCGCACCCCGTGCAGCTCCTCGATCAGCCGCTCCCGGTCCGTGACCGTGTGCTCGGTCATCGGCGCCAGCGATTCCGGCAGCAGCTTGCGGATCTCCTCGTCGGAGTGCGTCGCGAGCAGCGCCTTGCCCAGCGCCGTCGCGTGCGCCGGGAGCCGGCGGCCGACGCGGGTGAACGGCCGCAGGTAGTGCTGCGACTGGCGGGTGGCGAGATAGACGATGTTCACGCCGTCCAGCCGCGCCAGGTGGATGGTCTCCGTGGTGTCGTCCGCGAGCCGGTCGAGGGTGGGGCGGGCGGCGGCGACGACCTCGTCGCCGTCGATGTACGACGTGCCGACGAGCAGCGCCCGCACCCCGATCCCGTACCGCGTGCCGGTCGCGTCCGTCTCCACCCAGCCCAGCTCGGTGAGCGTGCGGAGGAGCATATAAAGGCTGGACTTGGGGTAGCCGACGGCTTGCTGGACGTCGCCGAGGCTGTGCATTCCGGGCCTGGCCGCGAAATACTCAAGCAGTTCCACGGTGCGGACGGCAGACTTGACCTGTCCGCCTCCACCGGCGTCGGCGACCCCCATGGCGCTTGACCCTCCGCTTGAGCAGCTGTAAAAGTCCAAAGAGCAAAGAGATTCATGTATAGAGACGGCGTTCAGGATACCGAACCACCGGTATCGTCGGTCACCGTCCGCCATGTGTGCAAGAGGAACGGAGAGATCTCAGTTGTCCGCACCAGTCTGGAGCGTCGATCCCCGCACCGGTAACCGCCGGGAGCAGGTCGCCACCGAGGCGACCGCCGAGGAGATCGACAAGACCGTACGCGCCGCGCACGCCGCCGCCCCGGCGCTCGTCGAACGCGCGCAGCGCGCCCGGTTCCTGCGGGCCGCGGCCGACCTCTTCGACCAGCACGTCGACAAGGTCGTCGAGTGCGCCGACGCCGAGACCGCCCTCGGCCCCGGCCGGCTCAGCGGCGAACTCACCCGCACGACCTACCAGTTGCGCGCCTTCGCCGACATCGCCGAGGCCGGTGACTTCCTCGACGTGCGCATCGACCACGCCGACGCCTCCCTCGCCCCGCCGCGGCCCGACCTGCGCCGCTGGAAGGTGCCGCTCGGCGTCGTCGCCGTCTACTCCGCCTCGAACTTCCCGCTCGCCTTCTCCGTCCCCGGCGGCGACACCGCCAGCGCGCTCGCCGCCGGCTGCCCCGTCGTGGTCAAGGCGCACCCCGACCACCCCGGCACCTCCGAGCTGTGCGCGGCGCTGCTGCACCGCGCGGCGGGGGAGGCGGGGGTGCCGCAGGAGGTGGTCTCCGTCGTGCACGGCTTCGACGCGGGCGTCGAGCTGGTGCGCCATCCGGTCGTCGCCGCCGCCGGGTTCACCGGTTCGATCCGCGGCGGGCGGGCCCTGTTCGACGCCGCGGCGGCCCGCCCTCAGCCCATCCCGTTCCACGGTGAGCTGGGCAGCCTCAACCCCGTCGTCGTCAGCGAGGCGGCTGCCGCGGAGCGGGCCGAGGAGATCGGCGCGGGGCTCGGCGGGTCGATGACGCTGGGCGTCGGCCAGTTCTGCACGAAGCCGGGGCTGGTGCTGGTGCCGGCGGGCGAGGACGGGGACCGGCTCGTCACGTCGCTCACGGCGGCGGTCAGCGACACCGAGCCGGGCGTGATGCTCGACCCGCGGATGCGGGCGGCGTTCGTCGCCGGCGTACGGGAGCGGGCCGAGCTGGCCGGCGTGCAGAGCCCGGTGACGCCGGGCGCGAACGGGGAGCACACCGTCAGCGGCGGCTTCCTCACCGTCGACGCCGATCGCCTCGCCGGCGGCGGGGTGTACGACCTGCTGGTCGAGGAGTGCTTCGGGCCCGTGACCGTCATCGTGCGGTACGGGGACGTCGCGGAGGTCTCCGCGGTGCTGGCCCGGATACCGGGGAACCTCACGGCGACCGCGCACCTGGGCGCGGCGGAGGCGGGGGAGACCGGGGACGCCGGCGCGGCGCGGCTGCTGGCCGAACTGACGCCGCTCGCCGGGCGGATCCTCGTCGACGGCTGGCCCACGGGCGTCGCGGTCGCCCCCGCTCAGCACCACGGCGGCCCGTACCCGGCGACGACGTCGACCTCGACGTCCGTCGGCGGCACGGCGATCGAGCGCTGGCTGCGCCCGGTGACGTACCAGAACGCCCCCCAGGCGCTGCTGCCCGCCGAGCTGCGCGACGCCAACCCGACGGGCGTGCCCCGCACGGTGAACGGCACCCGGGAGAGCTGACGTACGGGGCGGGTGCGGGCGGCGGTTCGAACGCCGCCCGCACGCGTAGCCCGTACGGGTGGCCGGCCCCCGCGACCCCCTGCAGCGCCGCGTCGGCACGGCGCTGACCGTGCCGCGGCACACGCAGGGGCTCTTCGCGGGCGCGGGGCGGGAGGAGGAGCAGGCCGACGCGGACGAGCACCGCCACGGTGGGCCCTGTCTCGCGCCGCGCGCGGTCCGCGCGGCCCTCGGCCACATCCGCGCGGCCGATCTCCGCCCGCACTACGTCCAGCAGTCGAACCTCGCCGAGGACCGCGTCGCGTACCCGGTGCTCGACCGCGTACTCGCCGACTACCGCCGCCTGTTCGCCCCCGCCGCCCCGCTCGTGCACTCGCGCCCGCGCGCGATCGCCCGCAACCTGCTGCGCCGCGCCGGATGGGCGGAGGCGGTACGGAACGGGGACGTCACCGCGTACCGCGTCGGCCGTACGGTCACGGTGCGGGCGCCGGTCGGCGTCGAGGTGCCCGTCACCGCGCCGGCCGGGACGCGGGCAGCGGTTCGCCCGCGGCGGCGCGGAGTTCGGCGGCGCGTACGCCGGCCGGGCCGCCGGTTGGACGCACACCGACCCGCACCGCGGGGCGGTCGTCCCGGCGCCGGGCTTCCGTTGCGCCGTCGTGTCCGGTTGACGTGGTGACGGTACCGTCGCCTGCGGGGCGGAGCCGTACGATCTCCGTCGGCTGAGTGATGGAAGGGGCAGGTGAGACGGCTGGTGACGGTCCGGGTGATGCTCGTCACGCCGGCGAGCAACGCCGAGCTGCGGCACGCGGTGTTCGGCGCGGACGAGCCGCTGGACGCGGCGGGTCGGCGTGCGGCGGAGCGCGCGGGCGCACGCGCGGCGGTGTCGCTCCGTACGCACGCGCCCGCGTACGCCGCGCCGTCGGTCCGCTGCCGGCAGACGGCCGACGCGCTGGGGCTCGCGGCCGAGCCGGAGGCGGAGCTGGCGGACTGGGACGTCGGCCGCTGGCGCGGGCGGGGGCTGGAGGAGCTGGCGGCGGAGGAGGGCGAGGCGGTACGGGGCTGGCTGACGGACCCGGCGGCGGCGCCGCACGGTGGGGAGTCGCTGCTGCAGCTGCGGGGGCGGGTGGGCGTGTGGCTCGACGGCCTGACCGGCGCGGCCGACCACGTCGGCGACTTCGGCGACGTCGGCGATGTCGGCCCGGTCGGCGCGCGGGACACGGCCGGCACGGACCGACGTGCGAACGGCGCCGAAAGCCCCCGTGCGGTCCGCCGGGTCGTCGCCGTCGCCGAGGCGGCGGCGGTACGGGCCGCGGTGGTGCACGCGCTCGACCTGCCCTCGGCGGCGTTCTGGCGGCTCGACGTGCCGCCCCTGAGCGGCACCGAGCTGACCGGCCGCGCCGGCCGCTGGCACCTGCGCTGCGGGGTGCCGCTGGCCCCGGACCCCGCCCTGGACATCGCCCCGGACCCCGCCGGTCCCACCTGATCCGGGCCCGGCGGGAATACCGCCCGCCGTCCCGCCCGTTTGGCCGGTCATGCGAGTAGAAATCTGGTCCGACGTCGTCTGCCCCTGGTGCTACATCGGGAAGGCCCGGTTCGAGAAGGGCCTCGCCGCCTTCGCCGGCCGGGACGGCGTGGAGGTCGTACACCGGTCGTTCGAGCTGGCCGCCGGGGCGCCGCGGGAGAGCGGGAAGACCGTCGCCGAGGAGCTGAAGGCCAAGTACGGCGTCGACGACGCGCAGCTGAAGGCCATGGAGGACCGGGTCGGCGCCGCCGCCGCGGCCGAGGGGCTCGGCATGCGCCACGACCGGTTCTCGACCGGCACCTTCGACCTGCACCGCGTGCTGCACCTCGCCAAGGAGCGCGGTCTGCAGGACCGGCTGCTCGACGCGCTGTACGAGGCGAACTTCGCCCAGGCCCGCCCGATCAGCGACGACGACACCATCGTCGACATCGCCACCGGCGCCGGCCTCGACGCCGCCGAGGTGCGCACGGTGCTCGCGGACGGCACCGCCTACGCCGACGCCGTACGCGCCGACGAGAAGGAGGCCGCGGAGCTGGGCGCCACGGGGGTCCCGTTCTTCGTCATCGACCGCCGCTTCGCCGTCTCCGGCGGTCAGCCGGCGCCGGTCTTCACGCAGGCCCTGGAGCAGGCCGCCGCCGCGGGCGGGCTGCAGACCGTCACGGGCGCCGGCGACGACGGCGCCGTCTGCGCGGACGACGCCTGCGACGTTCCGTAGCGGCCGACCGTCGACCGGCCGACCGGCCGACCGGCCGACCGACTGCGACGCACCGCCACACGCCGGAAGCCGAAGCCCCCGGCGAACCGGAGGCTTCGGCTTCCCTGTGGCCTGCGCGTCACGGCCTCGGACGCCGCTGTCCGCGCGTCACGTCACCGGCGTGAAGTCCCGCGCGCCGATGAAATCCGGCCGCCGCACGGGCGCCGCGAACGGCTCCACCGCCGCGTTCTCCACGCTGTTGAAGACGAGGAAGACGTTGCTGCGCGCGTACGGGGTGATGTTGTCGCCCGAGCCGTGCATGCAGTTGCAGTCGAACCAGGTCGCCGAGCCGGCCGCGCCGGTGAACAGCTTGATGCCGTGCGCCTCGGCCATCTCCGTCAGCCCCTCATCCGAGGGGGTGCCGGCGTCCTGCATCTGCAGCGACTTCTTGTAGTTGTCCTTCGGCGTGGCGCCCGCGCAGCCGAGGAACGTCTTGTGCGACCCCGGCATGATCATGAGACCGCCGTTGGTCTCGTAGTTCTCCGTCAGTGCGATCGAGACGGACACGGTCCGCATGTTCGGCAGGCCGTCCTCGGCGTGCCAGGTCTCGAAGTCCGAGTGCCAGTAGAAGCCGTTGGCACCGAACCCGGGCTTGACGTTGATCCGGCTCTGGTGGATGTAGACGTCGGAGCCGAGGATCTGCCGCGCCCGGTCGAGGACGCGCTCGTCCCGCACCAACTTGCCGAAGACGTCGCTGATCTTGTGGATCTCGAAGATGGAGCGTACGGACTGCGTGCTGGCCTCGATGATCGAGCGCTCGTCGGCGCGGATCCGCGGATCTGCGACGAGGCGGTCCAGCTCCGCCCGGTACGTCTCCACCTCCTCCGCGGTGATCAGCTGGTCGACCGTCAGGTAGCCGTTGCGTTCATAGCCCTCCAGCTCCCAGGGCGGGATGGGCCCGTCGGCACCCGGTTCCGACCAGACCACCGGGTCCTGACGGGGCGTCCTCACTTCTTCGGCGCCGCGCGTCGGGTAGAGGTCGGTGATAGTCGGGGTGGCCATGGTTCTCAGTCCTCCTCGATCAGCAGTGGGTACACGCCGTTCTCGTCGTGGTCCTCGCGGCCCGTGACCGGCGGGTTGAAGACGCAGATGCAGCGGAAGTCCTGCTTGATCCGCATCGTGTGCTTCTCGTGCCCGTCCAGCAGGTACATCGTCCCCGGCGTGATGACGTGCTTCTCGCCGGTCTCGTCGTTGGTGAGTTCGGCCTCGCCCTCGACGCAGACGACGGCCTCGACGTGGTTGGCGTACCACATGGAGGTCTCGGTGCCCGCGTAGAGCACGGTCTCGTGGAGGGAGAAGCCGACGCGCTCCTGCGCGAGCACGATGCGCTTGCTCTCCCAGGTCCCCGACGCGGACTTGATGTGCCGGTCGGTGCCCTCAAGCTCGTTGAAGGATCGGACGATCACGTTGCTTCTGTGCCTTTCTCTCCGGTGGTCTGCGGCTCGGTTCGGCGGTCTCCCGGCGGGCCGGCGGATACGAACCCGTACCCGCCGGGACGGGACGGGCGGCCCGGGGCGTCAGGCGGTCTCGCGGACCGCCCGGGCCAGCGTGCGCAGCCCCTCGTCGAGGTCGTCCGGCGTGGTCGTCAGCGCCGGCAGCAGCTTGACCACCTCGCTCTGCGGGCCCGAGGTCTCCAGGATGAGCCCCAGGTCGAAAGCGCGCCCGCAGACGCGGGAGGCGCGGGCCGGGTCGGGGAACTCCAGCCCCCACACCATGCCGCGGCCGCGGTACGTGGCGTCGGCGTCCGCGTGCTCCGCGCAGATCGCGACCAGCGCCTGCTCGATCTGCTCGCCGCGGGCGAGGGTCTGCTTCTCCATCTGGCCGTCGGCCCAGTACGTGTCGAGCGCCGCGGTGGCGGTGACGAACGCCGGGTTGTTGCCGCGGAACGTGCCGTTGTGCTCGCCCGGCTCCCAGATGTCCAGCTCCGGCTTGAAGAGCGCGAGCGACATCGGCAGGCCGTAGCCGCTGATGGACTTCGACAGCGTGACGATGTCCGGCGTGATACCCGCGTCCTCGAAGGAGAAGAAGCCGCCGGTGCGGCCGCAGCCCATCTGGATGTCGT
Organism: Streptomyces sp. CNX435; assembly: GCF_059570575.1. Taxonomy (NCBI): domain Bacteria; kingdom Bacillati; phylum Actinomycetota; class Actinomycetes; order Kitasatosporales; family Streptomycetaceae; genus Streptomyces; species Streptomyces sp. CNX435. The sequence goes on from NZ_JCANTA010000021.1 coordinate 78,833, forward strand.
CGACGATGAGCAGCATGTCGCGGCGTTTGCACAGCTCGGCGAGGCCGCGGAGCCACTCGGCGCGGGCCACGTTGATGCCGCCCTCGCCCTGGATGGTCTCGACGATGACGGCGGCGGGCTTGTTGAGCCCGGAGCCCTGGTCCTCCAGCAGCCGCTCGAACCACAGGAAGTCCGGGACCTGGCCGTCGAGGTAGTTGTCGAACGGCATCGGGGTGCCGTGCACCAGCGGGATGCCGGCGCCGGCGCGCTTGAACGCGTTGCCGGTGACGGCGAGCGAGCCGAGCGACATGCCGTGGAAGGCGTTGGTGAACGAGACGATCGCCTCGCGGCCCTTGACCTTGCGGGCCAGCTTCAACGCGGCCTCGACGGCGTTGGTGCCCGTCGGCCCCGGGAACATCACCTTGTACGGCAGGTCGCGGGGGCGCAGGACGACGTCCTGGAAGGTCTCCAGGAACGCGCGCTTGGCGGTGGTGGCCATGTCCAGGCCGTGCACGATGCCGTCGCGCTCCAGGTAGTCGAGGAGTGCGCGCTTGAGCACGGCGTTGTTGTGGCCGTAGTTGAGGGATCCGGCGCCGGCGAAGAAGTCGAGGTAGGTGTGGCCGTCCTCGTCGTACAGATAGCTGCCCTGGGCCCGGTCGAAGACCGCGGGCCAGCCACGGCAGTAGCTGCGCACCTCCGACTCCAGGGTCTCGAAGACGCTCAGGGCGGGCGGTGTGATGGTCACAGCGTTCTCCTGGGAGATGATCCGGTGTGCGGGGGGTAGGAATAGGCGGGCGACAGGCAGGGCGCTCAGCCCGCGAGCGGGCCGATGCGGTACAGCAGCTCGGGCTCGTGTCCGTCCGGGAAGTGCTCCCCGTGGAACAGCACGTCGCGGTCGACGTCGGCGCCGTGGCGGCGCGCGTACGAGCGGAACAGCTGGTCGGAGGCGGAGTTGTCCGGGGTGATGGTCGTTTCGAGGCGCCGTATGCCGCGGTCCTGCAGCGCGCGCTCGGTGAGTCCGTCGAGCAGGGCGCCGGCGAGGCCGCGGCCGCGGAAGGCGGCGTCAACGGCGATCTGCCAGACGACGAGCGTCTCCGGCCGGGCCGGCCGGATGTAGCCGGTGACGAAGCCGACCGGGGCGCCTTCCGTGTCCCGCGCCACGACGGTGGTGTCGGCGAAGTCGCGACACCACAGCAGGTAGCTGTACGACGAGTTGAGGTCCAGCGACCCGGAGTCGCGTGCGATGCGCCAGATTGCGGCGCCGTCCTCGATTCGCGGGGTGTCCAGCCGGACACCCGCCTCGTCTGCAGCCGCGGTGCGGGATTTATCAGGAGGGCCTGCTAGGTCTGCTTGTGCGGCAGTCATGCACATTGAATTTACCTAGCGGAAATTGAAATCGCACGGCCAGCAGGGGTTACAAAAGGGACGTAGGTGTGTTATTCGCGGGCACGCGCGAGCGCGCGAGCCGGACGGGATATGCCCGGTATCTCACGGAATTCCCGGGGGGACGAGGCACCCGGAACGGGAAGGTAACGGATTGATAACGACTCCGGCCGCTGTCCGGATTGAGAAGGTTGACTGGCCGAAAATTTACCTGGTTTACCTGGCCGGGAAGCGGGCAGAAGAAGACGGGAAAATCACTGTCGCCAGGCGAAGATAAACTGCCGTTAAACATCCGTCAATGCCTCACACACCGTGGTCGCCCCTTCGCGTGAAGGTACCTGTGGTACGCCCGGAGATCACCCGGGAACGGCGCTTGGTTAGGGTGCCCCTATGAATGAGGGGCCGGTGCTGCGCGTGAGGGGCCGGGTGCTGACCGGCCGCGACGAGGTCCGGGACGAGCTGTGGGTGGTGGGCGGACGCGTCACCTTCACGCCACCGGCCGCCACGCGCGACGTCGTCGACGTCGACGGCTGGGCGCTGCCCGGGCTCGTCGACGCCCACTGCCACGTCGGGCTCGACACGTACGGCGCCGTGGACGCCGCCACCAGCGAGAAGCAGGCCCTCACCGACCGCGACGCCGGCGCCCTGCTGCTGCGCGACGCGGGCTCCGCCGCCGACACCCGCTGGATCGACGACCGCGACGACCTGCCGCGGATCATCCGCGCCGGCCGTCATATCGCCCGTACCCGCCGGTACATCCGCAACTTCGCCCACGAGATCGAACCGGCCGACCTCGTCGCGTACGTCGCCCGCGAGGCGCGCCGGGGCGACGGCTGGGTCAAGCTCGTCGGCGACTGGATCGACCGCGACGCCGGCGACCTGCGCCCCTGCTGGCCGCGCGAGGCGCTGGCCCCCGCCATTGCCGAGGCCCACCGTCTCGGTGCCCGCGTGACCGCCCACTGCTTCGCCGAGGACTCGCTGCGCGACCTGGTCGAGGCGGGCATCGACTGCATCGAGCACGCCACGGGACTCACCGACCAGACCGTCCCGCTCTTCGCCGAGCGCGGCGTCGCCATCGTGCCCACGCTGGTCAACATCGCGACGTTCCCGCAGCTCGCGGCGGGCGGCCAGGCCAAGTTCCCGCGCTGGGCCGACCACCTGCGCCGGCTGCACACCCGCAGGTACGACACCGTGCGCGCCGCCTACGACGCCGGAATCCCCGTTTACGCGGGCACCGACGCCGGGGGCTCGCTGGCGCACGGGCTGGTCGGGCAGGAGGTGGGCGAGCTGGCCGCCGCCGGGATCCCGGCGGCGGACGCCGTCTCGGCGGCGACCTGGGGCGCGCGGGAGTGGCTGGGCCGGCCGGGGCTGGTGGAGGGCGCGCCGGCGGACCTCGTCGTATACGAGGCGGATCCGCTGGCCGACGTGCGGGTGCTGACGGCGCCGCGGCGGATCGTGCTCCGGGGCCGGATCGTCGGCTGATACCAGAGGGCCCGTGGGCGGTAGGCCGGGAGTCGAACTTCCGGGGGGCGATTCGCCCGATGGGGTGAACGGCGGCCTCGTGCCCCGGCGAAAGTTCGGTGCCGGTGCGGTGCGGAGGCCTCGCCGGAGGCGCTCAGCGCGTCGGCGCCCCCGGCGGCAGGAACGGCAGGTCGCCCGGGGCGCCCGACTCGATCAGCCGCAGCAGCGCCTTGGTGTCCGCGTGCTCCTCGATCAGATCCCCCAGCCGCTCCAGCTGCGCCTCCCGCAGCCCCGCGAACGACGTGTCCGGCGCCGGCACGAACGCCCGCCCCGCGTCCGCCGCCACCCGGCGCAGGAACGCCCGCCGGAAGCCGTCGCTCTCCAGCGCCCCGTGCCAGTGCGTCCCCCACACCTGCCCCACCCGGCACCCGTCGAGGAACGGCTCCCCGCCCAGCACCTCCGCGACCCCGTGGTGGATCTCGTACCCCGCCACCGCCTCGCCCAGCGCCGTCCCCGTCGGCCGGCCCAGCGTCTTGCCGGCGGCGAACGCCACCCGTACCGGCAGCAGCCCCAGCCCGTCGACCTCCCCGGCCGGTCGCGCCTCCACGCCCTCCGGGTCGCTGATCCGCTCCGCGAGCAGCTGGAACCCGCCGCAGACCCCCAGCACCGGCCGCCCCTGCGCCGCCCGCCGGGCCACCGCCGAGTCGATGCCGCGCTCCCGCAGCCAGCCGAGCGCCCGCACCGTGCCCCGCGTCCCCGGGAGCACCACCAGGTCCGCGTCCGCCAACTCCTCCGGCCGGTCGGTGAACTGCACGGCGACGCCCGGCTCCGCGGCCAGCGCGTCGACGTCCGTGAAGTTCGACATCAGCGGCACCGGCACCACCGCGACCCGCAGCACCTCGGCCCCGTACGGCCGCTCCGCCGGCAGCTCCCGGATCCGTCCGCGCAGCGACAGCCGCAGCCCGTCCTCCTCGTCGATGCCGAGCCCGTGCCGGTACGGCAGCACCCCCAGCGTCTGCCGCCCCGTCAGCCCGCGGAGCATGGACAGCCCCGGCTCCAGCAGCCCGACGTCACCCCGGAACTTGTTCACCAGATAGCCCGCGACCAGCCGCTGGTCCGTCTCGCTCAGCAGCGCGGTGGTGCCGAAGAACGACGCGAAGACGCCACCCCTGTCGATGTCCCCGACCACCACCACGGGCAGCCGTGCGGCCCGTGCCAGGCCCATGTTGACGATGTCGCTGTGCCGCAGGTTTATCTCCGCCGGGCTGCCCGCGCCCTCGCAGATCACCGCGTCGTACGAACGCCGCAGCTCCTCCAGGCAGTCCGTGACCGTGTCGAAGAGCGCCCGCTGCCGCTCGCCGTGGTAGCCCGCCGCGCTCAGCTCCGCCATCGGCCGGCCCAGCACCACGACCTGGCTGTGCGCCTCGCCGCCCGGCTTCAGCAGCACCGGGTTCATCAGCGCGCTGGGCTCGGTCCGGGCCGCCGCCGCCTGCATGGCCTGCGCGCGCCCGATCTCGGCGCCCTCGCGGGTGACGTACGAGTTGAGCGACATGTTCTGTGCCTTGAACGGCGCGACGGAGACGCCGCGCCGGGCCAGCCAGCGACAGATGCCGGCGGTGACGACGCTCTTGCCCGCGTCCGACGTCGTGCCGGCGACCAGCAGGCCGCCGGCACGCGCCGTCACTTGACGATCAGATAGATCCCGTACGCCACTGCCGCTGCACACAGCGTGAAGCATACGTACGCACCCGCCCTGGCCAGCGCGGTGGGGGCGGTCTCCGGGCCCGGGGAGCCGCCGGGCCCCCCGGGCTCCGTCTTCGGGGACAGGCCGACGATGCCGGCCGTGAAGAGGCCCACGAGCGCCACGGTCACCACGAGGCTGACGCCGAAGACCTCGCCGAGTGCTGCCCAGTCGATGTCCATACTGCTTCCTCAGGTCTCAGTGGAAGGGGCGGGGGGAGGGTACGAGGGAGGGGCGGCCGGTCAGGCCGGGGCCCGGGACGCGGGTCCGGATGTGGTCCTCGGCGACGGAATGCTCACCGGCTCCACGGCACCGTCGGGGCCGGCCTCGGCGGTGCCGCTGGGGACCGTGGCCGCCTGGCCCGCCTCCGGGTCCACGTCGTTGACGTTGGAGTGGTCGACCCGGTCACGGCGCGAGGCCGCCCAGATCGTCGCGCAGGCGGCGGCGCCGAGGACCGCGACCGTCACCACACCCCAGTCGCCCCGGTCGGCGAGGAACGCCGCCGCCCCGGCGATGAGCCCCGCGGCGGGCAGCGTGAGCCCCCACGCGGCGACCATCCGCCCGGCCGTGCTCCAGCGCACCACGCCGCCCTTCCTGCCCACGCCCGAGCCCATGATCGAGCCGGAGCAGACCTGGGTGGTGGACAGGGCGAAGCCCAGGTGGGAGGAGGCGAGGATCACCGTGGCCGAGCTGGTCTGGGCGGAGAAGCCCTGCGGCGGCTGGATGTCGGTGAGGCCCTTGCCCATGGTGCGGATGATGCGCCAGCCGCCGAGGTACGTGCCGAGCGCTATGGCGAGGGCGGCGGAGACGATGACCCAGGTGGGCGGGTCGGAGTCGGGGGCGAGGGAGCCACCGGCGATCAGCGCCAGGGTGATGACGCCCATCGTCTTCTGCGCGTCGTTGGTGCCGTGGGCGAGGGAGACCAGCGCGCCCGAGGTGATCTGGCCGGCGCGGTAGCCCTTGGCGGTGCCGGCCGCGGAGCGGCGGCGGGCCAGCCGGTACGTCAGCCGGGTCGCGACCGCGGCCGCGATGCCCGCGACCAGCGGTGCGGCGACGGCGGGGATGAGGACCTTCATGGCGATGGCGTCCATGTGCACGCCGCCCCAGCCGACGGAGACGAGCGTCGCGCCGATGAGGCCGCCGAAGAGGGCGTGCGAGGAGCTGGAGGGCAGCCCGGCGAGCCAGGTCAGCAGGTTCCAGACGATCGCACCCACCAGCCCCGCGAAGATCACTTCGGGCTGGATGCCGGACCCTTCGTCGATGATGCCGCCGGAGATGGTCTTGGCGACTTCCACGGAGAGGAAGGCGCCGACGAGGTTGAGGACCGCGCTCATCGCCACCGCGGTCTTGGGCTTCAGCGCCCCGGTGGAGATGGTGGTGGCCATGGCGTTAGCGGTGTCGTGGAACCCGTTCGTGAAGTCGAACACCAGGGCCGTGACTATGACGACTCCGATGATGAGAGTGAGGTGTTCCATGTACCCAGCAATCGGCTCGAAGGTCGGGGGCCGTGAGGAACGTAGGTACTTCGAGTGAACGCAAGGTGAACTGAGCCGGACGTGACGGTGACGGGGGCGAATGGGTGTCGCAATGTCGCCTGCCGGCCGCTTCATGCGCTGGTCATAGGGAGGATACTGGTGCGTCACGCGTGGCGTGAGCTGATTGGGACGGCCCGGCGGACGTACTCCGATGGGCTGGTCGTCGGAACCTCGGGTAACGTCTCCGTTCGGGTGGGCGATCGTGTGCTCATCACGCCCACCGGCGTCCCGTACGACGAGTTGGGGGACGACGACCTCGTCGCCGTCGACCTCCGGGGACGGCAGACGGACGGCACGCTCAGGCCGACGAGCGAACTGCCCATGCACCTCGCGGTGTACACGAGTACCGAGGCACGCGCCGTGGTGCACACGCACGCCGTGCACGCCACGGCCGTCTCCACGCTCGTGCCGGAGCTGCCGGTCGTCCACTACGCGACCGCGGCCCTCGGCGGGCCGGTGCGCGTCGCCCCGTACGCGCTGTACGGGACGGACGAGCTGGCCGCGGGCATGCTGCGGGCGCTCGCCGGCCGGTCGGCGTGCCTGCTGCAGAACCACGGCACGGTCGCCTACGGCGACGACCTGGCGCAGGCGTACGACCGGACCGCGCAGCTGGAGTGGATGTGCCGGGTGTGGCTGGCGGCGAGTTCGGTGCCGGGGCTGAGTCCGTCGCTGCTGTCGGCGGGGCAGCTGGGGGAGGTGGCGGAGAAGCTGCAGGGCTACGGCCAGCGGTGAGGCCGCCGGCCCGGACCCGGGTGGGCGCGCGCACTGGCAGGGGCCAGGCCGTACGCGGACAATGGCCGGGATGCGCATCAAACCGGTCGCCGCCGCCGTGACCAGCCTCGTCGCCGCCGGACTCGGCGCCGGGGCCGCCGCCGTGGCCGCCGGGCGGTACGGCTCCCGGGCCGCCCTGCGGCCCGCGCCCGCCGGCCCCGTCGGGCTCGACGGCGCCCGGCTGCGCGTGATCGCCGCGGCCGACGGACAGGTCGTCCTCGGGCCCGGTTCGGCGCCCGCCCTGCTCCCCGAGACGTACGGCCTGACGGGCGACGGCGTGCACGCCGTCGTCGGCCCGCTGTTGGGTGCGGCGCCGTGGGGGCGTCGGCCGGGCGGCCGGCTCGTCCGCAGCCTGGAGCGCGTCACGTACGGCAGCCTCGCCCCCGGGACCCGGGTGCGGCTGACGCCGAAGGTGTACGCGGGCACGCCGCACTCGGCGCTCGGCCTCGCCTACGAGGACGTGACCGTCGACGGCCCGCTGGGGCCGCTGCCCGCGTGGTACGTGCCGGGCGCCCGCGGCACCTGGGTCATCGCCGTCCACGGCCTCGGCGACACCCGCGAACAGGCCCTGACCGCCCTGCCGTTGCTGCGCGAGCTGGACCTGCCCGTCCTCGCCCCCGCCTACCGCGGCGATCCCGGCGCCCCGCCGCCCCCGGACGGCCGCGGCGGGCTCGGCCACGCGGAGTGGCCCGACCTCGACGCGGCCCTCGGCTGGGCGCTGCGCCACGGCGCGCGGCGCGTGGTGCTGTACGGCTGGTCCGTCGGCGCCACCATGGCGCTGCGCACGGCGGCGGAGTCCGCGGCGGCCGACGGCGTCGCGGGGCTGGTGCTGGACTCGCCGGTCCTCGACTGGCGCGCCGCGGTACGGGCCCTGGCCGGCCGCTCCGGCGCCCCCGGGCGGCTCGCCCTGCCGGAGCGGCTGCGCGGTCTCGCGGTGCTGGCGGCCGGGGAGCACGGGGAGCTGGGCACCGCGCTCGGCGTACCCGCGGCGCCGACGCTGGTGCTGCAGGGCCGGGCGGACGACGTCGCCCCGCTCGCCGCGGCGCGGGCGTTCGCGGCCCGCGGCGGCGACCGGCTGCTGCTCCGCGAGGTACCCGACGGCCGGCACGCGGCGCTGTGGAACGCCACCCCGCACGCGTACGAGGAAGCCGTGCGCCGCTTCCTGACCCCGCTGCTCTAGGGCCTATCGCCCGCCGACCCCGCCGTTCCGGCAGCACCCACGCCCGGTCCGCCAGCCCGCCGGCACCGGCTCCGCCCACCCGTCGCCAACCCCGGATTGGGCTTTCGCAGCCCCACCGGCGAGACTTGGTGCGTGATGGCGCACCGTTCGCACCACCCGCCGCTCCGCCTCGTCCCCAGGCAGCCCCGTCGCGAGATGGCAGCCGCCGCCCGCCGGGCCGTCGTCGACCGGGCCCTACGCCCCGCGCCGCGACCCCCGGAGGGCATCGCGCCGCCCCGGGTGCTCGCCGGCCACGCCCGCACGCTGCTCGCCGAGGCGGTCCGCGTCGCCCGGGCGGCGGAGGGCCGCCCGCGGCCCTGGACCGACGCGCCGCCGGCCGAGTGGGACCGGGCCCGGCTCGCCGGCCTGGTCGAGGTGCAGGGGGCGTACGCCCGCCCGGCCTGGCGGCTGCGCGCCTGGGAACGCGACGAGCGCGCCGTGCTCCGCGGCTGGGTCGCGCTCTTCGACGCCTGGTCGCTGGCCCACCCCGCGCCCGAGCCGCTGGCCCACGACTCCGTCGCACTCGGCGACGCGATCGAGGCCATGCCGCAGATGCTCGCCCTGCTCCACCTCACCGGCGGCCCCGTGCGCGTACCCGCCCTGCTCGACCTCCTCGGCCAGCGCGTCGAGGAGCTGCGCACCGAGCGCTGCGAGGTGGCGTACGGCAGCGAGGGCACCCCCGTGCCGGGACGGGCCGCCACGCCGCCCGCGGCCCAGGTGCCGGAGGCGGAGCTGGCGGGGCTGCTGCCCGGGCTGCTGGACTGGGCGCTGGAGGCGTTCGCCTCCGTGGGGGCGCTGACGCGCGAGGGCGGCGAGGTGTCGCTGACGCCGCTGGGCCACTGGGCCGTGTGGATGAAGATCGAGCAGATCTGCATCGCCGCCCAGGGCCCGGAGGGGCACATCGAGAAGCCCGCGGAGGCGATGCTGCGCAGCTGCGCGGGGCTGACCCCGGGCCCGGCCCGCGCCGAGTACCGCGCGTGGCTGGCGGCGCGGCCCTCCGGGAGCGCGGTCGCGGAGCTGCTGGAGGTGGCGCGTGGCGACGACGCGCTCCTGCGCGGGCTGGCGTTCGAGGCGCTGCGGACGGTGGGCGCGGCGGCGGAGAGCGCGGTGCGGGAGGCGTGCGACGAGCCGATGCTGCGGCCGTACGCGCTGCTGTGGCTGGCGGAGCAGGAGGGTGGCGACGCGGACGAGGTGCTGAGTGCGCTGAGCCGGGAGGAGGCGACCTGGCTGTGGGTCGACACCGCCGCCGCGGTCGCCGACCACGGCGAGGGGAGCCTGCTCGTCCGGCATCTGGAGTCCGCGGTGCAGGGCAGCGTGCCGGCGCTGCTGGCGGAGGTGGGGGGCGCGGGGCATCCGCGCACGGTGCAAGTGCTGGTGGCGCTGGCCGCCGCGCATCCCGACCCGGCGGTGGCCAAGGCCGTCCGCCGGGCCGCCTTCCGGGTGCACACCGGCGGGGCGTGAGCGGGGCGGGCGGCCGCTGTGAATCCTCGCAGTCAGCCGAGGGCGGGCGCGTACGTGCCGAAGCTCCAGATGTTGCCCTCGTGGTCGCGCGCCATGTAGTCCCGCGCGCCGTAGTCCTGGTCGGTCGGCGGCATGACGATCTCCACGCCGTGCGCCACGGCCTGCCGGTGGTGCGCGTCCACGTCCGCCACGACCACGTACACGCCGGTCGGGCCGCCGGCGCCCACCGCCTTGTCGAACTCGCTGCCCGTGCCCTTCGACCCCAGCATCACCAGCCCGTTGCCCTGGGCCAGCTCCGCGTGCGCCACCTTGCCGTCCTCGCCCTCGTACACCGCGACCTCCCGGAAGCCCAGCCCCTCGGTGAGCAGCCGGACGGCGGCCTTGGCGTCGCTGTACAGCAGCGTCGGGTAGACAGTGGGGGTGCTCTCGCTGCCGGGCATGCCGATCACGTCCTCTCCATGGCGTTACGGGCAGTCTGGCACCCGCCACCGACACCGGCAGCCCGGCCGCGGCCCCCGTGCGGCAGCCGGGGTCCGGCCGGCAAAACGGGTTGCGGCCCCCGATACACTGGCCGCATGGCCACTCTCCACGTGCATTAAACGGGTAGCGCGTCCGCACCGTCCCTGCCGCCGTCCACCCTGCCTGCCCTGGAGAACTTCCGTGATCACCGCCACCGGCCTGGAGCTGCGCGCCGGCGCCCGCATCCTCCTTGAATCCGCCACCTTCCGCATCGCCAGGGGCGACCGCATCGGCCTCGTCGGCCGCAACGGCGCCGGCAAGACGACCCTCACCAAGGTCCTGGCCGGCGAGGGCCAGCCCGCCGCCGGCGCCGTCACCCGCGGCAGCACCGTCGGCTATCTGCCGCAGGACCCGCGCACCGGCGACCTCGACGTGTTCGCCCGCGACCGCATCCTCTCCGCCCGCGGCCTCGACACCGTCATCCGCAAGATGCGCGAGGACGAGGACCGGATGGCGAACGGCAAGGGCGCCACCCGCGAGAAGGCCATGCGGCGCTACGAGCGCGTGGAGACCGAGTTCCTCACCAAGGGCGGGTACGCCGCCGAGGCCGAGGCCGCCACCATCGCCGCCAGCCTCGGACTGCCCGACCGGGTCATGGGCCAGCCGCTGCACACCCTCTCCGGCGGCCAGCGCCGCCGCGTGGAGCTGGCCAGGATCCTCTTCTCCGACTCCGAGATCCTGCTGCTCGACGAGCCCACGAACCATCTCGACGCCGACTCCGTCGGCTGGCTGCGGGACTACCTGAAGACGTACCACGGCGGCTTCGTCGTCATCTCCCACGACGTCAACCTCGTCGAGACCGTCGTCAACAAGGTCTTCCTCCTCGACGCCAACCGCGCCCACATCGACGTCTACAACATGGGCTGGAAGCTCTACCTCGCCCAGCGCGAGGCGGACGAGAAGCGCCGCCGCCGCGAGCGCGCCAACGCGGAGAAGAAGGCCGCCGCGCTCAACGCACAGGCCGACAAGATGCGCGCCAAGGCGACCAAGGCCACCGCCGCGCAGAACATGGCCCGGCGCGCCGAGCGGCTGCTCGCCGGCCTCGACGAGCAGCGGCAGGCCGACAAGGTGGCGCGGCTGCGGTTCCCCGACCCGGCCCCGTGCGGGAAGACCCCGCTGACCGCCGAGGCGCTGTCCAAGTCGTACGGCTCGCTGGAGGTCTTCACCGACGTCGACCTCGCCGTCGACAAGGGCTCCCGCGTCGTCATCCTCGGCCTCAACGGCGCCGGGAAGACCACGCTGCTGCGGCTGCTGGCCGGCGTCGAGAAGCCCGACACCGGCGCGGTCACCCCCGGCCACGGCCTCAAGCTCGGCTACTACGCGCAGGAGCACGAGACCCTCGACCCGGACCGCTCGGTGCTGGAGAACATGGCCTCGGCCGCGCCCGACATGGACGCCGTCGAGATGCGCAAGGTGCTCGGCTCGTTCCTCTTCTCCGGCGACGACGTCGACAAACCCGCCCGGGTGCTCTCCGGCGGCGAGAAGACCCGGCTCGCGCTGGCCACCCTCGTCGTCTCCTCGGCCAACGTGCTGCTGCTCGACGAGCCGACAAACAACCTCGACCCGGCCAGCCGCGAGGAGATCCTCGGCGCGCTGCGCACCTTCACCGGCGCCGTCGTCCTCGTCACCCACGACGAGGGGGCGGTGGACGCGCTGGAGCCGGAGCGGATCATCCTGCTGCCGGACGGCGTGGAGGACCTGTGGAACGAGGACTACGCAGACCTGGTAGCGCTTGCTTGATCACCTCTGTCTGGATCATTCGGCTCATGCGTGATCCATCATCTGAGTGAGAGGTGCTCGTACCACGGTGTGGCGCCTGGTCACCGGGCGTGCGGTGACGGCTACGTGCAACGCCGCCGACGCGTCACCACATCACCGCCCCTGACCTGCCTAATCACTCAGCGCAGCGGTCCTCCCCGGTCCGCGGGGCGGCTCGGAACGTGCGGTTCCGACGGTCCGCGGTGGGAACTGGGGAGAAAACCTCGTGCCGCGGACCTTGCCGAATGGGTGGCCAGGACGCGATAAAGGGGTGATCATGAGAGTCCAGAGCGCACTTCCGTACGAGGAGGCACGGGTGGCCGAGACTCTGAAGAAGGGCAGCCGGGTTACCGGCGCCGCGCGCGAAAAGCTCGCGGCTGACCTGAAGAAGAAGTACGACTCCGGGGCGAGTATCCGGGCGCTGGCCGAAGAAACGGGCCGCTCCTATGGATTCGTGCACCGGATGCTCAGTGAATCCGGCGTGACCCTGCGCGGTCGCGGCGGAGCGACGCGAGGCAAGAAGGCGTCGTCCTGAGGGACTGCCGCGGCCGCCGTGACCGGCGCCCCGGCCCCGCACGGGCACCCGGCCGGTCCGTCGGACCGGCCGGGTGGTTACTGTTCGGTATATGACAGAGCTGCTGAACAGAGACGGCGTACGCCTCACCCTGGACGGCGAGGACGGCTCGCTGGCCACGGTGACCCTCGACCACCCCGACCGGCGCAACGCGCAGTCGCCCGCCATGTGGCGGGCGCTCGCCGCCGCGGGGCGTGAACTCCCCGGCAGCGTGCGCGTGGTGGTGCTGCGCGCCGAGGGTAAATCCTTCTCCGCCGGACTCGACCGGCAGGCATTCACCCCCGAAGGCTTTGCGGACGAGCCGTCATTCCTTGAGCTGGCCCGCTATTCCGACGGAGACCTCGACGCCGTCATCGCCGAATACCAGGAGGCGTTCACCTGGTGGCGGCGGAATGACATCGTTTCCCTCGCGGCGGTGCAGGGACATGCCATCGGCGCGGGTTTTCAGCTGGCACTTGCCTGCGACCTCAGGGTGTGCGCGGACGACGCGCAGTTCGCGATGCGGGAGACCTCGCTCGGGCTGGTGCCCGATCTCACCGGAACCCGTCCGCTGGTACAACTCGTCGGATATGCACGGGCGTTGGAGATGTGTGTCACCGGACGATTCGTGCACGCGGAGGAGGCCGAGCGGGTGGGCCTGGCGAACCTCGTCGTCCCGGCGGCGGAGCTGCGCGCCGCGGTCGCGGACCTGGCGGCGGCGCTGCTGGCGGCGCCGCGCGACGCGGTGATCGAGACGAAGGCGCTGCTGCGGGAGGCCGCGGGCCGGACGGACGACGAGCAGCGCGCGGCGGAGCGTGCGGCGCAGGGCCGCAGGCTGCGGGACCTCGCGGGGGTGGGGGAGTAGCGGCCGGGCGGTCCCCGGCGGCGGGCCGTGTGGCGGGGACGTGTGCGTGTGCGGGCCCGTGGGGCTGTGCGTGGGCTTGTGCGGGTGCCCGGCGGGTTACCGGATGTCCGTGATGAGGACGGTGACGGTCGCCGCGGGGATACGGACGCGTACGGCGGTGGCGACGTCGAGCGCGCGGTGCCGGGCATCGGTGACGGCGCGTACCTCGGCGTGGTCGCCGTCTTCGCGGACGTCGAGGTCGAGCACCCCGGGTACGCGGAGCGCCTCGGCGCGCGGGCTGCCGCCCGGAGCCGCCGTCTGCGTGTCGTACGTGTCGTCTGGCTGAGCGGCGTTCTGCGGGGCTCCCAGCAGTCCGGCCACGTGGATGTCGACCGCTGCCACGCGCAGCCCCAGACGCTCCTCGGCGCCCCGCCACAGCGCCTCGCGCAGGGCCTCCGCGGTGGCGGTCATCGGCCGGTCCGTCGCGGCCTCGCACTCCGCCGTGATCCGCAACTCCCCGTACGGCAGCGCACTCACGGGCGGCGGCCCCACCGCCGGCCGGCGGCCCGCGTCCGCCCTGCCCCGGCCCCGCTCGCCGAGGTACCGCACCTCGGCCCCCGCCGACACCGCGCCGCCGCCCCCGTCGCGTACGGACTCCGCGCGGGACCCGGCACCCGGACCGTTCCGCCGCGCCTCGCCGGGACCACCCGCCGCCCCCGCGTCGCCCACCGGTCCCGCCTCGCCACCGACGCCCTCCGCGTTCCGGTCCGCCGGCTCCACCCGCAGCACCGTCACCCGGGCCCCGCGTACGGCCGCCGCCGCGCGCCGCAGCACACCCGCCGCCGCGCGCTCCGCGAGCCACGCGCCGTCCGCCGCGTCGCCCAGGGGCAGCAGCCTGCCGAGCCCCACCTGCTCGCGCACCGCCTGCTCCCAGCTCCGCGCCGTCATGCGTCCATCCTCCCCCACCCGCGCCACCCGATCGCCGATCTCCGGTGGGCCGGCTGTCGCATTCCCCTGGCCCACCCCGGGCAGGGGACGGATAGTGGGGGAGCGAAACGAGCGGCACGGGCACCAGGAAGGGTGGAGACGGTGAGCAGCGAGTCCACGGTCAGGGAGGCCACGCGGGAGTCGGCACCGGCCCCGCCGAAGGTGCTGGGCACGCGGCGCGGCACCGGCGATCCGGCGACACGAGGGCGTACGACCATCGCCGACGGCGTGGTCGAGAAGATCGCGGGCCTGGCCGCGCGCGACGTCGTCGGCGTGCACGCCATGGGCAGCGGGCTCTCCCGCACCACGGGCGCCGTACGCGACCGCGCGCCCGGCACCTCCCGGTCGCCGGCCGGGGTGCGGGCCGAGGTCGGCGAGGTGCAGACCGCCCTCGACCTGGAGATCGTCGTCGACTACGGGGTCTCCATCACCGAACTCGCCCGCGCCGTACGGGAGAATGTCATCTCCGCCGTCGAGCGGATGACGGGCCTCGAAGTGGTCGAGGTCAACATCGCGGTGACCGACGTGAAGCTGCCCGACGACGAGGAAGAGGCCGCCGAGCAGCCGCGGCTGCAGTGACGGCGGGGCGGGCAGGCCGCCCCGGGGAGCTTCGGGAAGGTGCGTGCGATGAGCATGGCAGTGGTCGGCCTGCTGGCCGGCATGGCGCTGGGCTTCGCCGGCTACTTCGGCGGATTCGGCGCCTTCCTGCTGGTGGCGGCGCTCGGCGCGATCGGCTTCGTCGTCGGCCGGGTGCTGGACGGCGACCTGGAGCCGGGGGACTTCTTCCGCCGGCCGAACGAGCGCGACGACCGGCGGCGGTGACCGGTGGCGTCCCTCGCGAACGACCACGCCGAGCAGGAAGAGGCGGCACGGGACGGGTCGGCACGGGACGGGGACGGGTCGGCCGCGCACGCGGAGGCCGCCGGGCCCGGCGTGCCGGCGGGGGAGCGGGGCGCGACCCGGATCGAGGACCGTGTCATCGCGAAGATCGCCTCCCAGGCGGCCCGCGAGGCGCTGCTCGGCGCGCCCGGCACGGACGCCGCGCACGCCGCCGTCGTCGTACGCGGTGACACCGCCCGCGTCCGCGTCGGCGTCCACCTCGGTTTCCCGTCCGACCTCGGCGCCCAGTGCTGCGCCGTGAGTCGGGCCGTCACCGAGCGGGTAAGGGCCCTGGTCGGGCTTGAGGTGCCGGAGGTGGCCGTGGAAGTCGAGCGGCTGCACGCCACGGAGCGGCCGAACGCGCCGCGGGGGAGGGTGCGATGAGCGCCGGGAAGACGAAGTCCAGGCCCGCGGGCGAGGCGTCCGCGGAGCCGGACGAGTGGCGGCAGAACACGTCGGCGTCGGGGTATGCGGCCGGGCCGGCCGGCGCGGGCGGCGGGCTCGGCGACGCCGCGGCCCGCTTCTGGTCCGTACGCCGCGTGCCCGCCGCCCTCACCGCCGCCGCGGCCACCGCGGGCGTCGGGCTGCTGCTCTACGACATCGTCGCCGTACGCGCCGAACGGCCCGCGATGCGCTGGCGCCGCCGCGTCGCCGACGAGTTGGCCGCCCGCCCGCTCGACGACCCCTGGGTCCTGGCCGCCGCCGGGCTGGCCGTGCTGGTCGGCGCCTGTCTGGTGCTGCTGGCCGTGACGCCGGGGCTGCGCGGCGTGCTGCCGATGCGGCACGCGTCGCCGGACCTGCGGGCCGGGCTCGACCGGCGGGCGGCGTCGGTCGTGCTGCGCGACCGGGCCATGCAGATCTCCGGCGTGCGCTCGGTGCGGGTCACGGTGGGCCGCCGCCGGGTCGGCGCCCGCGCCGAGTCCCACTTCCGCGAGCTGGACGACGTCCGCGCCGACCTCGCCGCCGTGCTGGGCGACGGCATCCGCGAACTCGGCCTCGCCCGCACGCCCGAGCTGTCCGTGCACGTACGCCGGCCGCCGGCGAAAGGGTGAGCGCGATGCTGCGTGTGGTCAACCGGATCCTGCTCGCCCTCATCGGACTCGCGGTCGCCGCGGCCGGGATCGCCGTGCTCGCCGCCGGCCTCGACCTGCCGCGGCCGGGCTTCGCGCCGTACGCCGACGGCCCCGACGACGTGCTGCTGAGCCGCGAGACGCGGCTGCGCCGGCGCGACGCGGGCTGGTGGTGGCCGACGGTGGTCGGCGGGCTGTCGCTGCTCGTGCTCTGCAGCGGCTGGTGGCTGACCGCCCAGCTGCGCCGGGCCCGGCTCGGCGAGGTCGTCGTCGACACCGGCGGCGGCGCCGTGGCCGGACCGGACGCGTCCGCGGCGGACCGCGGCCGGGGCGGGGACTGGGCCACCGCTACGGACCCGGACCCGGGCCCGGATTCCGGCTCGGACCCCGACGGCGCCGAGCCCGGCGGCCCGGCCACGCTCACGCTGCCGGCCGCCCCGCTGGCCCTGCTGCGCGGCTCCGCGCTGGAGGAGGTGCTCGCGGAGGAGGCGGGGGCGCTGGAGGGCGTGGAGCGGGCCCGCGTCACCCTCACCGGCCGCCGTACGGCGCCGCGCGCCAGCTTCGGCGTGCTGCTGGGCCCCGGCGCCCATCCCGCCGCGGCGGTGGACCACATCGAGGAGCGGGCGCTCGCGCCGGCCCGCACGTCGGTGGGCCTGGCCCGGCTGCCCGCGGAGATCCGCTTCCGCTCGGCCAAGCACCGCCCGGAGCGGGTCTCGTGACGCCGCGGGGGGCGCGGGCCCATAGGTCCTGCGCGCGATCGGCCGCATGACCCCGCGCCGCTCGTCACACCCCGCGCAACCGGTGTCCGCGACCGACGTCCGTGCGCGTGCGCGCCGTCCGGCAGCCTGCCGGGCTCAGATGCTCCGCCGCATGCCGCCGTCGATCGGCAGCATGACCCCGGTCAGGTACGACGCCGCCGGCGACAACAGGAACGCCGCCGTGCGGCCGAACTCCTGCGGCGTGCCGTAGCGGCCCAGCGGGATCTTCGCCTCCGTGCGCGCCCGTGCCGCCGCCGCGTCGCCGGACAGCGCGTCCAGCTCGCGGGCCCGGTCGGTGTCGATCCGGGCCGGCAGCAGCCCCACGACGCGCACGCCGCGGGGCCCGAGGTCGTCGGCGAGGGACTTGGCGTACCCGGCGAGGCCGGGGCGCAGCCCGTTGGAGATGGTGAGCCCCGGGATCGGCTCGTGGACGGAGCCGGAGAGCACGAAGCCGATGACCCCGCCCGCCGCCAGCTCGCCGGCGGCCGTCCGGGCCATCCGCGTCGCGCCGAGGAAGACGGAGCCGAACGCCGCCTCCCACTCGGCGTCGGTGTTGGCGGTGGCGTTACCGGCGGGCGGGCCGCCGACGCTGATGAGCACGCCGTCGAAACGGCCGAAGCGCTCCCGGGCCGCGGCGATGAGCCGGTCCGGGGTGGCCGGGTCCGCGTTGTCGGCGGCGACGCCGACGGCGGACTCGCCGAGTGCGGCGGCGGCGCTCGTCACACGGTCCTTGTCGCGGCCACTGAGCACCACCCTCGCGCCCTCGGCGAGCAGTTGCTCGGCGACGGCGAGACCGAGGCCGCGAGAGCCCCCGGTCACGACGTAGGCGCGGTCGTTGAGTCCAAGATCCATGGGGTCAGTCTGCCGCCATCTGCTCGGCGGGCGCCAGGGATGGGGCACGCTCGTCGTCCGCGGCCGGCTTCCCCGCGTCGTCCGCGGCCTGCTCCGCGTCGCCCACCGCCGGGCCGTCCGCCGTCGTCTCCTCCGCCGCCTTGGCCGCCGCCGCGTCGCGGTCGCGGCGCTCGCGGCGTACGAGAATCCACCAGCCGAGCGGCACCGCCGCCGCGAAGATCCACCACTGGATGGCGTACGCGATGTGCACCCCGATGCTGCTGTGGTCCGGCTCGCCGACCGGCTCCGGCTGCTTGCCGCCCGGCTCCGGCGCGGTGCCGGTCAGCTCGACGAAGCCGCCGAGCACCGGGCCGGGGAGCCCGTCGGCAGCTGCGTCGACGGACTCGCTGTTGATCAGCATCACCTGGCGGTCGGGCAGCCCCGCCTTGTCGCGGATGCCGCTGTCCGTCGTCTCGTCCGGGCGGAGCCGGCCGGTGACGGTGACCTCGCCGGCCGGCGGGGGCGGCACCTCGGGGAAGGTGGTGAGGTCGGCGCCGGCGGGCACCCAGCCGCGGTTGACGAGGACGGCGGCGCCGCCGGCGAGGCGGAGCGGGGTGACGACGAAGTAGCCCTGCTTGTCGTCGGTGCCGAGCCGCTGCCGTACGACGACCTCCCGCTCCGGCTCGTACGAACCGGTGGCGGTGACTCTGCGCCAGGTGTCCCCGCGCGGCACCGCGCGCCCCTCCCGCGCGAGCCGGTCCACCGGGACCGGCTTCGCCTGAAGGTTCTGGGCGACGAGGTCGTTCCGTGCGACCCGGTCCTGGTGGCGGTGCAGCTGCCAGAAGCCGAGCTGGATCATCACGGGGATGAGCAGGACGGCCACGAGGGTGACGATCACCCACTGCCGGGACAACAGGAAGCGGTACACCCCTTGACCGTACTCCCCGGCACACCGCCGCCCGAGGGGACCCCGGGCGGGGCGGCTACCCCGGGCCGCCGTCCCCCTCCGGCAGGGCGTCGGCCGGCTCGACGTCCCGCATGAGGTGCAGGAAGGCGGCCTCGTCGATCACCGGAGTGCCGTGCGCCGCGGCCCGCGTCACCTTGCTCGTCGGTGCGCCGGGGTCGTTGGTGACGAGCAGGCTCGTGTGGCGCGAGACGCTGCTCGCGACGTGCAGCCCGGCCTCGACCGCCTGGTCCTCCAGGAGGCCGCGGTCCACCGACGTGTCGCCGGAGAACGCCACGCGCATGCCCTGCTTGAGCCGGCCGCCGCGCACGTACCGACCCGGGTTGGGGTACGGGGACGGGGGCAGCCGGCGGTTCGGCCGCCAGGTGCGCCACTGGTACGCGCCGTGCCCGCCCGGCGAACGGGTGCCGCCGCCGCCTCCGGCCGCCGCCGGCTCCGCCCACTCCGTCAGCGGCTGGCAGGCCAGCAGCGGCAGCCGGGCGCCGGCCTCGGCGGCCTGCCGCAGGCTGGGGCGGAAGACCTCGGCGAGGACGCGGGCGTCGTCCTCGGCGTCGTGGGCCCGGCGCTGGGCGACGCCGAAGTGGGCGGCCAGCGACGCCAGCCGGGCGTTGGGCAGCGGCAGCCGCAGCTGCCGGGCGAGCGCGATGGTGCACAGCCGCCGGCGCACCGGCGCGGTCAGCCCGGCGCGGGCGTACTCGCGGGCGATCATCATCCAGTCGAAGACCGCGTTGTGCGCGACGAGCACCCGGCCCTCCAGCCGGGCCGCGAACTCCTCGGCGATCTCCGGGAAGAGCGGGGCGTCGGCGAGCATCTCGCGGGTGAGGCCGTGGATCCAGACCGGGCCGGGGTCGCGCTGCGGGTCGACCAGGGTGTACCAGCTGTCCTCCACCACGCCGCGGGCGTCGAGGCGGAAGACGGCGGCGGAGACGATGCGGTCGTCGGCGCGCAGCCCGGTGGTCTCGACGTCGACGACGGCGTACGCCTCGGGGTAGTCGGCGGGCCAGCCGTCGGCCGGGGCGCCGGGCGCGGGGATGCCGGGGTGTCCCGCGGCGTCGGGTCGGGTGCCGTCGGCGGTCCCCGGCCCTGCCCCGGTCCCGGCGGTACGCGCGGGGTCCGCGATCTCGTCCGCGCCGGCCGGCCCGGCCGGCGCGGACAGTGGGAGGGTCGGCTGCAGCGCGACCGGATCGGTGCCCGGAAGCGGCTGCTGCCGCGCGACTTGACGGGGACTCAGGTGCGCCGCGCGGTCTTCGAGCATGGAGTCAGAGCATAGAGCCTGCCACTGACACCGCCGCGCGCCCGGGTGCCGCCGGGGGCCGTACGCGTGGCGTACGAGTGCCGCCCGGGTGCCGTACGCGGGGCGTCCGGGTGCCCGGGTGCGTCAGCCGGACGGCTGTCCGGCCGCCGGTCCGCGCGGGGTGACCAGGCCCGTCTCGTAGGCGATCACGACGAGTTGGGCCCGGTCCCGGGCGCCGAGCTTCGTCATCGCCCGGCTGACGTGCGTCTTTGCGGTGATCGGACTGATGTACAGCCGGGCGGCGATCTCCTCGTTGCTGAGGCCGCCGCCGACGAGGGTGACGACCTCCCGCTCGCGCCGGGTGAGGTCGCGCAGCACGTACTCCGCGTCGGGGGCGCCGCCGGCGGGGCGGGAGACGTACTCCTGGATCAGCTTGCGGGTCAGCGCGGGGGACAGCAGGGCGTCGCCGCGGGCGGCGACCCGTACGCCGTGCAGCAGGTCCTCCGGCTCCATGTCCTTGACGAGGAACCCCGCCGCCCCGGCGCGCAGCGCACCCCAGACGTACTCGTCCACGCCGTAGTTGGTGAGGATGACGACGTGCACGCCGGCCAGGTCGGGGTCGGCGGCGATCCTGCGGGTCGCCTCGATGCCGTCGAGCACCGGCATCTGCACGTCGACCAGCGCCACGTCCGGCCGGTGGCGGGCGGCGAGCCGCACCCCCTCGGCGCCGTCGGCGGCCTCGCCGACCACCTCGACGTCGTCCTCGGCGTCGAGCAGCGCCCGGAACCCGCCCCGGATGAGGGCCTGGTCGTCCACGAGCAGCACCCGGATCACCGGGCCGCCTCCGCGGCGGGCCCGCCGGGCTGCCGCAGCGGCAGCTCGGCGCGTACGCGGAAGCCGCCCTCCGGGCGGGGCGCGGCGTGCAGCGCGCCGCCGAGCGCGGTGACGCGCTCGCGCATCCCCGTGAGCCCGATGCCCGGCTCCGGCGGCGCCCCGGGGTCGGCGGCGCCGTCGTCGTCGACCTGGACGACGACCTTGTCCGGCGCGTACGACACGTGCACGGCCACCGCCGCCGCCGGCCCGGCGTGCCGGGCGACGTTCGTCAGCGACTCCTGCACGATCCGGTACGCCGCCCGGTCCACCTCCGCCGGCAGCGCCGGCCGCTCGCCGGCCACGGCCACCGTCGCCGGCACCCCCGAGCCCCGGGCCCGCTCGACCAGCTCCGGCAACCGTTCGAGGCCGACGCCCGCGCCGCCGCCGTCCGCGTTGCGCAGCACGTGCAGCGTGGCGCGCAGCTCGCGCGCGGCGTCGCCGCTGGCCTCCTGGATGGCGAGCAGCGCCGACGTGGGCTCGTCGCCGCGCTTCTTCGCCAGGTGCACGGCCACCCCGGCCTGCACCTTGATCACGGAGATGCTGTGCGTGAGGGTGTCGTGCAGCTCGCGGGCGATACGCAGCCGCTCCTCGTCGGCGCTGCGCAGCGCGTTCTCGGCCGCCCGCTCCTCGGCCTGGGCGAGCATCGCCTCGTGCTGGATGCGCATCGCGGCACCCATCGCACACGCCACCACCCAGCCGAAGGACAGCAACCGCTTCTCCAGCGCGGCACGCAGCGCCTCGTCGCCGAGGGGGAGCAGGGGCAGCGAGCCGAGGCCGACGGCGAGGGAGGCGAGGGCGGTGACGGCGAAGAAGACGCGGTGCCCGCTGCGGATACAGCGGTAGACGGCGACCAGCACGGGCAGCACCGGGCTGCCGTCGGGGTAGCCGCGCAGCTGGTACGCGAGCATGGCCAGCACCGCGACCACCAGCACCGTACGGGGGAAGCGGTTCGAGACCACCAGCGCGGCGCTGCCCACCGTGCCGAGCACCCAGGCGAGCGCGTCGAAGCCGTGCCGCCCGTCGGGCGCCAGCAGCATCGTGCCCACCGAGGCGAGCGCCACCGCGGCGGCGAAGCCCGCGTCCTTGGTGCACACGCGGGAGCGGCGCGCCGACTCCCGCCCGCCCTCGATCGCCGCCGTGAGGTAGTGGAAGACCGTGCGCTCGCTGGTCGCCTCCGTCTGCGTGGCCGCCGTCATGCCCTGCACCGTAACCAATCGGCGCCGGTCAGGCGTCCTCCGTCAGGCGCAGCGGGCGCTGCTGCGCAGGTTGCAGCCGGCGGGCCCGTACGCCCCCGGCGGCAGCGCGGGAGCCACTCGGCGGACGATGACGGGCGGCGGGGGAGGGGCGGATCGTGGAGCCCGACGGCAGCCGGCCGGGAGACGGCCGGCACGCGCACGGCAGACGGGAGGCCCACCATGCCCCTTCACGGAGCAGACGGAGTCCAGCGGGTACGGATCCCACAGCCGGCGCCGCCGCGGGGCGCCGGAGCGTGGCAGGTGGCGGCGGGGGGCGCACGGTACCTGCGGCTCCGGCTGCGTGCACCCGCGCGCCGCGCCGAGGCGCGGCGGCTGCTCGCGTTCGTACTCGAGATCCCCCCGCTGGCCGGCGCCGACCCGGCGGTGCTGATCGCTGAGGTGCCGGACAGCCGGCGGGCGGTGGACGTGCTCGTCGAGCTGGCGTGGTCCGGGATCGAGCTGGACGGATTCGGGCTCGACGCCGCGGTATGACGGCCCGTGCCGGGAGCGGCGACGAGGGAGCGCGCCCGGCACGGCGGCCGACGGCCAACTTCCCGGCCCCCGGGGCCACTTCAGCCTGACCGCAGGGCGTACCGTGTGGCGCGTCCATGCAAAAAGTGATGGCGCGGGCGAAGAGGGCGGTGACACGATCCCAGGGTGGACTCACGATATCTGCGCGCTTTCGTGACGGTGGCCGAGACCGGCGGGATATCGGCGGCGGCCGAGCGCCTGGGCTACGCGCAGTCGAGCCTCAGCGCCCAACTGCGCCGGCTGGAGCAGGAACTCGGCGTGACGGTCGTGGTCCGCACCTCCACCGGCGCCTCCCTCACCGACGCCGGCCGCCGGCTGCTGCCGTACGCGCGCGAGGCGCTGGAGGTCGACGAACGC
Source organism: Streptomyces sp. CNX435 (assembly GCF_059570575.1). NCBI lineage: Bacteria > Bacillati > Actinomycetota > Actinomycetes > Kitasatosporales > Streptomycetaceae > Streptomyces > Streptomyces sp. CNX435. The sequence goes on from NZ_JCANTA010000021.1 coordinate 101,776, forward strand.
ATGCGCCGCGCCGCCGCCGCGTCCCGGCCCCGGCTGCGCATCGGGGCGCCGGAGGCGCTGGCGGGCGAGTGGCTGCCGGACATCGTCACCGCGCTGGACTACGGCGCCGGCGGGCCGGACGCGGACGCGGAGATCAGCGTCGTCGTCGGGCCGCGCGTACTGCTGGCGGAGCAACTGGCCGCCGGGGAACTGGACCTCGCGTTCCACTTCGACGACGGCAGCCGGGCCGCGGGCCCCAGCGTCGTCGTCGGCCACGAGGAGGTCGTGGTCGTCGCCGGGCCGGCCCACCCGCTCGCGGGCGCGGCGGAGGTGACGGAGGCGGACGTGCTGGCCGCGGACTTCCTCGTCGCGGAGCCCGGCTGCAGCTCCACCGTGCTCTACGACCGCCTCAGCCGCGACCTCCCCGGCCGCACCCGCGCCGCCACGGCGGCCGACTCTCTGCCCGCGCTGCGCCGCCTGGCGGCGCACGGCCGCGGACTGGCGCTGCTGCCGCGGCTGGCGGTCGTACGGGACCTGGAGGACGGCGGGCTCGTCGACCTCCCGCTCGCCACCCGCCCCGGCCCGGTGGCCATCGAGGCCCGCTGGCGCCCGGACCCGGGCTCGGCGGAGCCCACGCTGCGCGCGGTCCTGCGCCTCGCCCGCCGCCACACCGACCAACTCCCCGCCTCCCCCACCCTCCGCCCGGCCCGCGTCCCCAGCCCCGCCCCCAGCCACCCCCCGGCCCCCGCCCGCACCGCCTGAACCGCCCGACCCACCTCTGCCCGCCGCGCGTCGCCCGGCGGGCAGAGGTGGTGAACCGGTGGGCAACCATGCCTGGCGGAGCCGCGGACGGCGAAGGCCGGGCGGCGGCGCTCTGAGGCACCGCCGCCCGGCCCGGCGGAGAGGCCCTGCGGGCCGCCCTCTGAGCGCCGTCGGCGTCCTGCGTACTACGTCACCGGCCGGCCCTCACCGCCCTACGGCGTCGTACGCGTCCACGATCCCGGCTCCGTAGAAGCCGTTGCCCCGCTTGCCTCCGGTGCAGGTGGAGTCCTCCACGCCGTTGCCGTCCGGGTCGTAGAACTCCGGGCAGCCCGGGTTGTCCGCCTGCGCCTTCATCATCATGTGCAGCAGGGTGGGCGAGAGCCGCTTGTGCTCGCTCTTCAGGAGCGCGGCGACGCCCGCGGCGTGCGGGGTGGCCATCGACGTGCCCTGCAGCCAGCCGTACTTGTTCTCCGGCAGGGTGGACAGGATGCGGCCGTTCTTCGACGGCGTCTCCGGGATCTGGTAGCCGTCGCCGCCGGGTGCGGCGAGGTCCACCACGTCGTTGCCGTAGCTGGAGTAGTACGACTTGTCGTCGTTCACGCCGGTCGCCGAGACGGTCACGATGCCCGGCAGCTGCGTCGGCACGTCCCAGCACTCGGACGGGTCGACCGTGCGCTCCACCGGCGTGCTGTCGTCGGGGCTGGAGGCGTCCGTCAGCTCGTCGGAGGCCAGGTCGTCGTTGGAGTTGCCGGCCGCGGCGAGGTGCAGGGTGCCCTTGTTCATGGCGTACTTCGAGGCCCGGTTCACCGCGTCGACGATCGCCCGCTGGTCGGGGTCGTCGAGGCAGTTGTAGAGCCACGGGTCCACGTAGTAGCTGTTGTTGGTGATCTCGATGCCGTGATCGGCGGCGAAGACGAAGGCGCAGACGACGGCCTCGGCGAAGAACAGCGCGGTGTCGGCCTCGCTCACCTTGAGCGAGGCGACCTGCACGCCGGGCGCGACGCCGGCCACGCCGACCCCGTTGCGTGCGGCGGCGATCTCGCCCGCGACGTGGGTGCCGTGGTAGTCGCCCTCCGGGTCGAACGGCCGCCAGGCGCCCTCAGCTGTGTCGGCGACGCCGCCGACACAGCTGGCGGACTGCTCGGCGGAGAAGTTGGCCGTGAGGTCGGGGTGCGTGTCGTCCACACCGGTGTCGATGACACCGACGGTCACGTCCCGGCTGCCGATGGAGACCTTGTGCGCCTTGTCGGCACCGATCGCCGGCAGGTCCCACTGCTCGTTCTCCAGCGGCTCGACGTCCGGATCCTGCGAACGGGCCCTGGCGGCGCCCTCGTAGACGTCCGGTGCGCTGGTCTCCAGCGTCCCCGACGGCTTCAGCGGCGCGGTACGGGTCGCGCCCGCGGACTGCACGCCGCGCACGTCGCGCAGCTCCGCCGCGAAGTCCGGGTTGGTGGAGTGGGCGATGAACACGCCGATCTTCTTGTACGTGACGACCACCGAGCCGTCCGCGTCGGCGATCGCGTCCTCGACGCGGGCGATCGTCTCGCCGTCGGTCTTCGTGTTGACCACATACGAAAGGGTCTCGTCGGCCGCCGCAGCGGCGCCGGCGGGCTCGGGAGCCGACGCGGCGGAGGCCGCCCCCGGCAGGAGGCCGAGCGCCGCCGCGAGGGTCAGCCCGAGGGGCACTGCCAGCAGGCGCCGGCCGCGGGGTCGGAGATGAGTCATGGGATCTCCAGATCATCAGTCGGAATCCGCCGCGGGCGAATCCGCGGTCAGGTACACGGCAAGCGAACGTAGCGCTGATCACCCGCGCCCATCAATAGATCCCCCTGCACAGTCTTTTGGCGTGTCGTGCACGTCAGGCCCCATGCGGCCCTGTCGTCACGCGCGTACGACGCGCGCACGACGCCCGTGCGGCGGGACCCGTCGCCCCGCGATCTCAACAAACTGTTGAATGTCAGGCGCCTGGCGTAGGCTGCCAAGGTCAGGAACCGCCGTGGGAGGGGCCGTCACCATGCTGCGTGACACATATGGACGAGTCGCCACTGACCTGCGCGTCTCGCTCACCGACCGCTGCAACCTCCGGTGCACGTACTGCATGCCGGAAGAAGGGCTCCAGTGGCTCGGCAAGCCCGAGCTGCTCACCGACGACGAGATCGTCCGCCTCGTCCGCCTCGCGGTCGTCGAGCTGGGCGTGACCGAGGTGCGCTTCACCGGCGGCGAGCCGCTGCTGCGCCCCGGGCTCGTCGGCATCATCGAGCGCTGCGCCGCGCTCGCGCCCCGCCCGAGGCTCTCCCTGACCACCAACGGCATCGGCCTGGAGCGTACGGCCCCGGCCCTCAGGGCCGCCGGCCTCGACCGGGTCAACGTCTCGCTGGACACGCTCCGGCCCGACGTGTTCCACCGGCTCACCCGGCGCAAGCGCCACGCCGACGTGCTCCGCGGCCTCGCCGCCGCCCGCGCCGCCGGTCTGGAGCCGGTGAAGGTCAACAGCGTGCTGATGCCCGGGCTCAACGAGGACGAGGCCCCGGACCTGCTCGCCTGGGCCGTCGCGGAGGGCTACGAGCTGAGGTTCATCGAGCAGATGCCCCTCGACGCACAGCACGGCTGGCAGCGCGACGGGATGATCACCGCCGGCGAGATCCTCGCCTCCCTGCGCACCCGCTTCGAGCTGACCCCGGAGATCGAGGCGGCGCGCGGCTCCGCGCCCGCCGAGCGCTGGTCGGTGGACGGCGGCCCGGCCCGCGTCGGCGTCATCGCCACCGTCACCCGCCCCTTCTGCCGCGCCTGCGACCGCACCCGGCTGACCGCCGACGGGCAGGTGCGCAACTGTCTGTTCGCCCGCGAAGAGACCGACCTGCGGGGCGCGTTGCGCGCCGGCGCACCGGACGCGGAGATAGCCCGGCTGTGGAGGGAGGCGATGTGGGGCAAGAAGGCGGGCGCGGGGCTCGACGACCCCTCGTTCGTCCAGCCGGACCGGCCGATGTCCGCGATCGGCGGGTGACGCGGGGTGACGCGGCGCACCCGCGGACGACCGGACGGCCGGGCGTGCGGCGGGCTTTCAGCCTTTTTCCGGTTCCGGCCGGTCGCTGCCGCCGCCGGAGTCCTTCCCGGCGCTCTGCTCGGCGTCCCGTTCCGCGCTCTTCTCCGCGTCCTGCCAGTCCGCCAGCGTCACGACCTCTTTGAGGAACCCGCGTAGGCCCAGAAAACGGCTGAGATATTCGAGGTGCTCCTCGCACGCGAGCCACGTCTTGCGGCGCTCCGGCGTGTGCAGCTTCGGATTGTTCCAGGCGAGCACCCACACCGCGGGCGTACGGCAGGCCTTGGCGGAGCAGATGAGAGCGGGATCAGCGGTGTTCACGGGGCCCCAGCCTACGTCCCGGAAAATGGGCGACGCCGGGCAGCCACGGGGGGAGCCGCCCGGCGTCGGTCCGTCGCTCCGACGGGGGATGCGGAGCGCGTACGAAGTATGTCACGCAGGGCCGCCCGCTCGGCACCGGATCCGCATATTTGATTTGAGGTTTTTCTGAGCTTGCACTCTTGGTGATCAAACCGTCGGCGGAGCGCTGTCGCTGGTCGTCGACTCGCTCTCGGCCTCGCCTCGTTCACCAGGGGATTCGGTCTCCCGCGCGGTCCGCGGCGGCGGGGCGATCACCGTCCGTGGCGGCGCGACGGCGAAGGTGGAAGGCAGCGAACGGACGTTCTCCCGGCCCGCGTTCGCGATGACGACGGCGAAATACGGGATGAACATGCCGAGGACGAGCGCGACGACGGCGATGTGCCGTTCGACGTTCCAGAGCAGCGCGGCGGCCACCACCGAGGCCGCACGGACGAGCATGGAGATCACGTACCGCCGCTGCCGGCCGCGTACGTCGTCGTCCAGGCTCTGCCGCGCGCCGGTGATCCGGAACACGTCGCTATCGCCGTGGCGCTTCCGCTTCACGCTCCACCCCCTGGTGCTGGGTACTTCCCCACGGTACGCCGCACAGACCCGTCACTCGAAGCCGGGGCGGCCCACCTGGGCCGGCAACCCGAACGGCCGTGGCCGGAATGCGCCCCCCGGGCCGTTGCCGGAAACTGGCACGGCAGGCGGACACCGCCGCACAAGGAGGCGACATGAGCTGGCTGTGGGCCATCATCGTGGGCCTGGTCCTGGGCGTCATCGCCCGGGCCATCCTGCCCGGCAAGCAGGCCATCCCCCTCTGGCTGACCACGGTCTTCGGCATCATCGGGGCCATCGTCGGCAACTCCGTGGCCTCCGGGATCGGAGTGGACGAGACCAGGGGAATCGACTGGATCCGGCACATCCTGCAGCTGTCCGGCGCCGTGGCCGTCGTGGCCCTGGGCACTCCGCTGTACGACCAGCTGCGCGGCCACAAGAAGCGCAGCCCCCGCTGAGGCGGTCCCGCCCCGCCGCCCCGCGTGCGTACGTGCCCGCGGGGCGGCGGGTCGTAATAAGCCCGGGCGGCTGCGCGTACGGCCCGCCGACCGGCCGCATGTCCGGCGGCGTATCCGGCCGCGTATCCGATCGCTCATTCCGCCGCTCACCCGGCCCCGGGTGCCGCCAGCTCCACCGCGGCCAGGTTGCGCTTGCCGCGGCGCAGCACCAGCCAGCGCCCGTGCAGTAGGTCCGCCGGGGCCGGCACGGCGTCCTCGCCCGCGACCTTCACGTTGTTCACGTACGCCCCGCCCTCCTTGACCGTCCTGCGGGCCGCCGACCTGCTCGGCGCCAGGCCCACCTCGGCCAGCAGCTCCACCACCGGACCCAGCTCGGTCACCCGCGCGTGCGGCACCTCCGCCAGCGCCGCCCGCAGCGTCGCCTCGTCCAGCTCCGCCAGCTCGCCCTGCCCGAACAGCGCCCGCGACGCGGCGATCACCGCCGCGCACTGCTCCGCGCCGTGCACCAGCGTCGTCAGCTCCTCCGCCAGCGCCCGCTGCGCGGCCCGCGCCTGCGGCCGCTCCTCGGTCTGCCGCTCCAGCTCGACCAGCTCCTCGCGACCGCGGAAGCTGAGGATCCGCAGGTAGCGGGAGACGTCGCGGTCGTCGACGTTCAGCCAGAACTGGTAGAAGGCGTACGGGGTCGTCAGCTCCGGGTCGAGCCAGACCGCGCCGCCCTCCGTCTTGCCGAACTTCGTGCCGTCGGCCTTCGTCATCAGCGGCGTCGCCAGCGCGTGCACCACGGCGTCGGGCTCCACCCGGTGGATCAGGTCGGTGCCCGCCGTCAGGTTGCCCCACTGGTCGCTGCCGCCGGTCTGCAGCGTGCAGCCGTGCCGCCGGTACAGCTCCAGGAAGTCCAGGCTCTGCAGGATCTGGTAGCTGAACTCGGTGTAGCTGATGCCCTCCTCGGACTCCAGCCGGCGGGCGACGGCCTCCTTGGCGATCATCTTGTTCACCCGGAAGTGCCGGCCGATGTCCCGGAGGAACCCGATCGCGGACAGGCCCGCGGTCCAGTCCAGGTTGTCGACCACCCGGGCGGCGTTCGGGCCCTCGAAGTCGAGCAGCGGCTCGATCTGCGCCCGGACCCGCTCCACCCAGCCGGCGACGACCTCCGGGTCGTTGAGCGTGCGCTCCGCGTCCGGCTTGGGGTCGCCGATCTGCCCTGTCGCGCCGCCGACCAGCGCCAGCGGCCGGTGCCCGGCCAGCTGCAGCCGGCGTACGGTCAGCACCTGCACCAGGTGGCCGACGTGCAGGCTGGGCGCCGTCGGGTCGAAGCCGCAATAGAACGTGACCGGGCCGTCCGCGAGCGCCTTGCGCAGTGCGTCCTCGTCGGTGGACAGGGCCAGCAGCCCGCGCCACCGCAGCTCGTCGACGATGTCCGTCACGTCTCTCGTATCTCCTCGATCTCGTACGCGGCCGCACCCGCGGCTGCGTACGAGGGTAATGCCGCCTAGACGCCCTGGCTGACCGAGCTCATGTTGAAGTCCGGAATCCGCACCGGCGGCATCGCCGCCCGCGTGAACCAGTCCCCCCACTCGCGCGGCAGCGTCCGCTCGGTGGCCCCCGCCTCCGCCGCGCGCGCCAGCAGGTCGACGGGCGACTCGTTGAAGCGGAAGTTGTTCACCGCCCCGGTCACCTCGCCGTTCTCCACCAGATACACGCCGTCCCTGGTCAGCCCGGTCAGCAGCAGCGTGGCCGGGTCCACCTCGCGGATGTACCACAGGCAGGTCAGCAGCAGCCCCGGCCCGTCGTGCCCCAGGTCCGCGACCATCTCGTCCAGCGACCTCGTGCCGCCCGCGTCCAGCACCAGGTTGTCCGCCTCCGGCGTGACGGGCAGGCCGGTGAGGTCCCCGGTGAAGCGGTTCGTCAGCAGGTGCTGCAGCGTGCCCTCGCGCAGCCAGTCCGTGGGCCGGACCGGCAGCCCGTTGTCGAAGACCGACGAGTCGTTGCCGGAGGCGTGCGCGACGACGAACGGCGCCGACTCCAGGCCCGGTTCCGCCGGGTCGCTGCGCAGCGTCAGCGGCAGCCCGGCCAGCTTCTCGCCGACGCGCGTGCCGCCGCCCGGCTTGCTGAACACCGTGCGGCCGTCGTGCGCGTCCCGGGCGCCGGCGGACCAGAACATGTACACCAGCAGGTCGGCCACCGCGCTCGGCGGCAGCAGCGTCTCGTACCGCCCGGCGGGCAGCTCCACCGCGCGCTCCGCCCACGCCAGCCGCTGCGCCAGCTCCGCGTCCAGCTCGGCGGGGTCCACGTCGGTGAAGTCCCGGGTGGAGCGGCCCGCCCAGGCGGACCTCGTACGGTCCGGGGACTTGGCGTTCAGCTCCAGCGTGCCCGTCGGCTGGTCGTGGCGCAGCCGCAGCCCGGTGGAGGTGCCCAGGTAGGTGGAGGTCACCATGTGGTTCGCGAAGCCGTACAGCTGCCGGCCGCCGGCCCGGGCCCGGGCGAAGGACTCGCCGAGCGCCGGCGCGAAGGCGGCGAACACGTCGGAGGTGGTCTCGGCGGGCGGCGCGGCGAAGTCGGCCGAGTGCGGCACGCCCTCGACCAGCGGGCGGGCGTCCTCCGCCGGGCCGGCCTCGCGGGCGGCGCCCTCCGCGGCCCGTACCAGCGGCTCCAGGTCGTCGGACGTGACGGCGGCGCGGGAGACGACGCCGGACGCCGTGCCCTCCCGGCCGTCGACGGTGGCGATGACGGTGAGCGTACGGCCGCGCGTCTCGCCGTTCGTCGTCAGCGCGTTGCCGGCCCAGCGGAGGTTCGCGCTGGACTCCTCGTCGGCGATCACGACGCAGCCGTCGGCGCGCGACAGCTCCAGGGCCCGCTCGACGGTCTCGTGAGGCTCGGTCGTCCGGGGCGTCCGCGTCATCGGCCGGCCTCCTGGGTGGTGTTGAGGATGTTGACGTTCCGGAAGAGGGCGGACGGGCAGCCGTGCGAGACGGACGCGGCCTGGCCGGGCTGGGCCTTGCCGCAGCTGAACGTGCCGCCGAGCACGTACGTCTCCGGGCCGCCGATCGCCGACATCGAGCCCCAGAAGTCGGTGGTCGTCGCCTGGTACGCCACGTCCTTGAGCTGGCCGGCCAGCCTGCCGTTCTCGATCCGGAAGAACCGCTGTCCGGTGAACTGGAAGTTGTAGCGCTGCATGTCGATCGACCAGGAGCGGTCGCCGACGACGTAGATACCGCGCTCGACCTCGCCGATCAGCTCCTCGGTCGTCGGCCCCTCGGGCGCCGGCTGCAGCGAGACGTTCGCCATGCGCTGTACGGGCACGTGGGCGGGGGAGTCGGCGAAGGCGCAGCCGTTGGAACGGTCCGCGCCGGTGAGCTTCGCGATCCGGCGGTCCGTCTGGTAGCCGACGAGCACGCCCTCGCGGACCAGGTCCCACGACTGCGCCTGCACGCCCTCGTCGTCGTAGCCGATGCTGGCGAGCCCGTGCTCGGCGGTGCGGTCGCCGGTGACGTTCATGAGGCCGGAGCCGTAGCGCAAGTGGCCGAGCTGGTCGAACGTGGCGAAGGAGGTGCCGGCATACGCGGCCTCGTAGCCGAGGGCGCGGTCCAGCTCGGTGGCGTGGCCGACGGACTCGTGGATGGTCAGCCACAGGTTCGACGGGTCGACCACCAGGTCGTACGACCCGGCCTCGACGCTCGGCGCCGCCATCTTCTCGGCGAGCCAGCCGGGGATCTGCGCCAGCTCGGCGTCCCAGTCCCAGCCGGTGCCGGTCGCGTACTCCCAGCCGCGGCCGGCGGGCGGCGCGAGGGTGCGCATCGAGTCGAAGTCGCCGGAGTCGGTGACCGTCACCGCGGTCAGCTCCGGGTGCATCCGCACCCGCTGCTGGGTCGTCGAGGTGCCGGCGGTGTCGGCGTAGAACTTGTTCTCCTGCACCGCCAGCAGCGAGGCGTCCACGTGCGACACGCCCTGCGCGCCGAGCAGCCGCTCGCTCCACTCGGTCAGCAGCCCGGCCTTCTCGGCGTCCGGTACGGCGAAGGGGTTCACCTCGTACGCGGAGATCCACGTCTTCTCCGCGTGCACCGGCTCCGGCGCCAGCTCCACCCGCTCGTCCGCCCCGGCCGCGGCGATGACCCGCGCCGACAGCTTCGCCATGGCCACCGCCCGGGCGGCCACCCGGGCCGCGGCGTCCATCGTCAGATCGACCCCGGCGGCGAAGCCCCAGGCCCCGCCGTGCACCACGCGCACCGCGTAGCCGAGGTCGGTGGTGTCCATGGAGCCCGCAAGCTTGGCGTCCTTCAGCCGCAGTGCGGCGCTGCGCACCCGCTCCAGGCGGAAGTCCGCGTGCTCGGCGCCGAGCGCCCGCGCCCGCGCGAGCGCGGCGTCCGCGAGGGCGCCGAGCGGCAGCGCGAGAAACGCGTCGTCGAGGGAATGGGCCGGCTTGCTCACGTGCTGCCCTCCGGTCTCGGTGGGTGGATGTGGTCCCGAAGGCCCGCGCAGGCCCCCGGCCGATCATGCCCCGATGGGCCGCCGTACGCACGACGTTATCCGAGCGGTCGGGGCGGGGGGCGGTTGCTGGCGCCGACGTCTGGAGACGGTGGCAGTGGTATGCAGGGGTCGGGGCCGTTTCGTAGGCATTAACCCCGTATGCACTAATCCACGAAAGTGCTTGAAATCCCAGCAGGGTCAACGAGAAACTGCAGGCCACGAAGTGTGCTCCCCGCACCCGCGGGGGTGGTCCCGGGCCGTATCGGCTTCGGCTGCGAGGGTGCTCCCGGGCCGGACCTCAGAGTTCCCCGGCTATCACGCCGGCCCGGAACGCCGCCCATTCCGACGCCGTGAACCGCAGCGGCTCTCGCTCCGGGTTCTTCGAGTCGCGTATAGCCCGTCCGCCGCCGGGCAGTTCGGCGATTTCGACGCACTCGCCTTCTCCGCCGCTGGCGGAGGATTTGCGCCAGGTAGATGTGCGCAGGTCGTAGGCGTACAGCTCTGCCTTGCGGTGGTCGTTCACTTCCGCTGCTCCCTCTCCATCCGCGAGATCAGAACCACCGTATCGTCCTCTGAGAGCGCCGCGGCGACAATGCGTTCGAAACTGTCCGCGAAGATGCCGACGTCTTCGGTTCCCTCCGCGTAGGCGGACCCGATCTGGCTCTCCAGTTGCACGACATCGGGCATCGGGGCCGGAACCCAGCCCCACGCACAGGCAGCGACTCGCCAAATGTGAGACGTAACCGCGGCTCAGCTCTGCGAACCAGCCACGGACCTCAGAGTTCCCCGGCTATCACGCCGGCCCGGAACGCCGCCCACTCCGACGCCGTGAACCGCAGCGGTTCCCGCTCCGGGTTCTTCGAGTCGCGTATCGCGCGTGCGCCGCCCGGGATCTCGGCGACTTCTACGCAGTTCCCCTCCGCCCCGCTGGCCGAGGACTTGCGCCAGGTGCAGTTCGTGAGGTCGAGCGCGTAAAGGTCGGTCTTGTTGTTCATTGCCTGTGGCCTTCTTTCAGCTCGGTGATGCGGACGAGCGAGTCTTCCGGTGGGAGTGCGGTGGCCCGGATGCGCTCGTACGCCTGCGTGAAAGTGACTGTCTCCACGCCTTCAAGGTATGCCGTGCTGCCCAGGTTCTCCAGGGCGACGAGGTCCGGCAGTGGCGGCCCGAAGGTGGCGATGGTGAACTCACCTACGAGTCCAGGGTGCGGGGTGCTGTCAAGGGGCATGATCTGGACGGTCACGTTGGGGAGTTCAGACGCATCGAGCAACCGCCTGAGCTGGTCGCGCATCGTAGCCGGGCGGACGGCGAACCGTTGATGCAGGGCCGCCTCGTGGATGACGGCCCACAGCTTGGGTGGGGAATCAGGCCGGGACAGCACCGACTGGCGAGCCAGGCGCACCTCTGCGAGGGCGGAAACCTCTTCGGCGGTGCGGCTCGTGGTGATCCCGGCGATGGTCTCGCGGGCGTAAGCGGCGGTTTGGAGCAGCCCGGGGATGAGCAGCGGTGACCAGGTGCTGATCCGGTCGGCGTCGGACTCCAGAGAGATGTAGTCAGCATAGGGCGGCCGGACAACCTCCGAGTACGTCTGCCACCAGCCCCGCTTGCTGGCGTCGCGGCGCAAGGCTTCAAGAGCTGCGTGAACATCGGGGTCGGTGACGTCGTACGCCTTGAGTAGCCCGGTGAGGTCTGTCGGGCGGAGGCCCTGCGTCGCATTCTCGATCTTCGAGACCTTCGGCCCTTGCCACCCTACGGCTGCCGCGGCCTGGTCAAGTGTGAGGCCGGAGTCGTTCCGCAGCTTACGCAGGGTGGAACCCAGGCGACGGCGCCTGACCGTGGGGATGAGGGGTGCGTTCGGCATGTGGGCAGTGTGGCAGCGGAGTTGCTCCAATCATCCACCGAACGGGAAATTCACTCGTGAGGGTTGGAAAACTTGCAACCCAGTAGGTGAGGTGGGCAAGGTCGGAGTCGCCAGGACCAACGTTGTGCGGCCTCCGCGCCGCCAGGCTGGAGGTGCCATGCAGGCCGTGGCCGACTGCGACCGCCCCTCGCTCCGACTGCCCCCGCCCAGGCCGGGTTTCTATGCCCGCCACCGCAACCAGGGGTTCGTCGCTCACTTCAACGCCTCTCCAGCCCGCATGCGCCGCGTGCGCATGCTGACCGGCACCGCGCTGTCCCAGCTCGGACTCGCCGCCGAAGCGGCGGAGAACGCGCAGCTCGTCGTCTCCGAGCTGGCCGGGAATTCCATCCGGGTACTCGGGGATCACGTGCCGCTGGTCGTGGAGGTCTACGTCACCGGATTCGGGGTGGCGGTCAACGTCCACGATCCGGAGCCGGGGCGGGTGCCGCTCCGCACTGCGGTGGACCTGGGCGATCCGGAGGCGGAGTCGGGTCGTGGGCTGGGACTGGTGGATTTGCTGGCGCCGGGCTGGCACGTGGTCCGCTCGCCGGTCGGCAAGCAGGTCCGCTGCCGCGTGCCGATCCCGGGAAGGTGAGCCGCCGCAATTGGGAGTCGTGTCCTGTGCACCCTGGGGCGTCCGGGCGGGGCTGCGGCTCGGTGCCGGAGCGACTCGGCAGAGGCTTTGCGGCCCTCTGGCGGCTCGTGGTCAGCCGCCGTATGCGTCGCGGCGGTGCCGGATGGAGTGGATCTCCAGGGTGTGCTTGGCTTCATCGATGCGGTAGATGATGCGGTAGGTGCCGCGGCGAGCGGAGTGATAACCGTCGTAGGGTTCGTCAAGGGGTTTGCCGACGCGGTGGGGGTTGGCGGCCAAAGGGCCTTCGATGGTTTCCATGGCGGCCAGGGCCACGTCGAGGGGTAGTTCCTCGTGGAGGTTGCGGCGGGCCCGGCGGGAGAACAGGACGGCGTACGGACCTGTGGGCTCGCGCTCCGGCTGTGGCGTATCGCTCACGCTGCCTGGTTCCGGCGGCGCTCCAGTTCGGCACGGACGTCGGCGGCGGTGAAGGTGTCGCCGACGGCGAAGTCCTCGCGGGAGGCGCGCAGGTCGGCAAGGGTCTCGTCGTCGCTGAGGATCTCAAGGGTCTCCAGCAGGGAACGGTACTCGGCCACCGAGATGAGCATGACGTCGGCGCGTCCGTTGCGCGTGATGGTGAAGTGGTCATGTTCGCGGGCTACGCGGTCGGCCAGCTCCGCGATGCGCGCCTTGGCCTCGGTGATGGGGATCGTTTCCATACGGACCAGTATAGCAACCGGTCAGAATTCTGACCACTTTGAAGTGGGTGGGGCCGAGTACGTTCCCGACCAGGAACGGGACGCCCTGCCGGTCGGCCCCGCCCGCCGGAAGGTGCGGTCTGATCTCGGCAGCGTTGCCGCGGGTGTGCGGGACGCGCCTCTGGTCGGTACGGGCCGGGCCCTTCTGTGGGAACCCCACAAGTGTGTGGCGCGGGCCTGTGTGGGGGGCGGAATGCCCGTGGCGCGTCCCGTACCGATAGCTTCTCGGGTGAGGAGTCCTGGAGAAAGTCCGGGATGCACCTGGGAGAAGGGATGGGTCCTTGAGCCGCTCGGTTCTGGTCACCGGAGGCAACCGCGGTATCGGCCTCGACATCACCCGCGCGTTCGCCGAGGCGGGGGACAAGGTCGCGTTCACGTACCGCTCCGGCGAGCCGCCCGAGGCCCTGACGGAGCTGGGCTGCCTGCCGGTGAAGTGCGACATCACCGACGCCGAGCAGGTCGAGCAGGCGTACAAGGAGGTGGAGGAGAAGCACGGCAACGTCGAGGTGCTGGTGGCCAACGCCGGTATCACCAAGGACCAGCTGCTGATGCGGATGTCCGAGGAGGACTTCACCTCCGTCCTCGACACCAACCTCACCGGCACCTTCCGCGTCGTCAAGCGCGCCAACCGCGGCATGCTTCGGGCCCGCAAGGGCCGCGTCGTGCTCATCTCCTCCGTGGTGGGCCTCATGGGCTCCCCGGGCCAGTCGAACTACGCCGCGTCCAAGGCGGCGCTCGTCGGCTTCGCCCGCTCGCTGGCGCGCGAGCTGGGCTCGCGCAACATCACCTTCAACGTCGTCGCGCCCGGCTTCGTCGAGACCGACATGACGCGGGCGCTGTCGGCGGAGCGGCAGGCGGAGATCGTCGCGCAGGTGCCGCTCGGCCGGTACGCGCAGCCGGCGGACGTCGCCGCCGCCGTGCGCTTCCTCGCCTCCGACGACGCCTCGTACATCACCGGAGCCGTCATTCCCGTGGACGGCGGATTGGGCATGGGTCACTGAGCACCATGAGCGGAATCCTCGACGGCAAGCGCGTCCTCATCACCGGCGTGCTGCTGGAGTCGTCCATCGCCTTCCACGCCGCGAAGCTGGCGCAGGAGCAGGGCGCGGAGATCATCCTCACCGCGTTCCCGCGGCCCACCCTGACCGAGCGCATCGCGAAGAAGCTGCCCAGGCCGACGAAGGTCGTCGAGCTGGACGTCACCAACGACGAGCACCTGGGGCGGATCGAGGGCATCGTGCGCGAGGAGCTGGGCGGCCTCGACGGCGTCGTGCACTCGGTCGGCTACGCCCCGCCGGACGCGCTCGGCGGCAACTTCCTGCACACGCCCTTCGAGTCCGTCGCCACGGCCATGCACGTCTCGGCGTTCTCGCTGAAGTCGCTGACGATGGCCTGCCTGCCGCTCATGCAGGGCGGCGGGTCGGTCGTCGGGCTCACCTTCGACGCGCAGTACGCCTGGCCGCAGTACGACTGGATGGGCCCGGCCAAGGCGGCGCTAGAGGCCACCAGCCGCTATCTGGCCCGCGACCTCGGCAAGGAGAACGTCCGCTGCAACCTGGTGTCGGCCGGCCCGATCGGCTCCATGGCGGCGAAGTCCATCCCCGGTTTCACGGACCTGGCGGACGTGTGGAACACCCGCTCGCCGCTGGAGTGGGACATGGCGGACCCGGAGCCGGCGGGGCGCGGGATCGTGGCGCTGCTGTCGGACTGGTTCCCGAAGACGACGGGCGAGATCGTGCACGTCGACGGCGGCGTGCACATCATGGGCGCGTAGCCGGCAGCGCGTACGCGTTGTCTGTACGGGCGGCACGGCGGACCGGCGGTCCCGCGGGGTCGCCCGTTCGGCGTAGGCCGGTGGGCCGCGGGCGGGGCGGCGGCGCACGCTGGAGGGGCAGTTACCGTCCCCTTGTGGTGCAGCGGCGACGCCCGTGCGCGCGGCGTCCCCGTACGGCCGAGGAGGTTCCGTGGTGCGTGAGGGCCCGCTTCGTTCCGACGGCCGCCGCACCCGGGGTTCCGCCCGTCGCCGTACGGGCCTGGGCGCGGCGGCCGGTGCCGTCGCGGTGCCGGTGCTGCTGCTGACCGCCGGGTCCGCGGGTGCCGCCGACGGCTCGGGCGGGCCGACCCGGGCCGAGTGCCGCACCGCCGTCACCGGGTCGACCGTGACGGCCCGCTGCTACAACGCCGGCCCGTACGCCGACGCCGTGCAGCTGCACATCGAGTGCGCCCGCTGGTGGGACCCGGACGTGGACGGGATGCGGATGCGGCTCGACCCCGCGGAGGGCGGGGAGATGAGCGACCGCTGCTGGTTCGGCGTCGCCCGGGCGTGGGTCAGCCACGAGCGGATAGCGGACGTACCGGACTGACGGCCCCGGCGGCCGGCCGTCAACTCCCGCTGAGCGTCGGCTCCGGCATGCACCCGTAGGCGTGCCGGCCCGCCTCGGCCGCCGCCGTCTCCGCGTCCCCCGCCCGGATCGCCGCCACCATCCGGGCGTGGTCCAGGTGCTCCGCCGGCAGCAGCACGTCGCCCACCTTGGAGCGCAGGTACGTGCGGACGACCTCGCCGAGGTCCGCGTAGACCGCCGTCAGCACCTCGTTGTGCGACGCCGCCGCCACCGCCAGGTGCAGCGTCGCGTCCGCCTCGACGAACGCCGCCGCGTCCCCCGACTCCCACGCCTCCTCGCGCCGCCGCAGCAGCAGCTCCAGCTGCGCCATCTCCGGCTCCGTACGACGCACCGCCGCCAGCCGCGCGGCCTGCGCCTCCAGCGCGCTGCGCAGCTCCGAGACGTGCCGCGGCCGGGCCCCGGCGAAGCGGCGCTGCATGACGCCCGCCAGCTCGCTCGTGGCGGCGACGTACGTGCCGGAGCCCTGGCGGATGTCGAGGAGGCCGTTGTTCGCGAGGGCCCGTACCGCCTCGCGGACGGTGTTCCGGGCGACGCCCAGCTGCTCGACCAGCTCCGGCTCGGTCGGGATGCGGCTGCCGACCGGCCACTCACCCGCGGTGATCTGCGTGCGCAGCTGCGCGATCACCTGGTCGGTGAGGCTGGATCGGCGCGGCGATGTCAGTGCCATGTCTCTCCCGTGCTCGGCCTGCGGAGGCTGTGGAGGCTGTGGAGGCTGTGGAGTGGACAACCATTCATCCAATGATTCTATGATGGTCCGCATGTCACGTCGCGGCATCCTCGCAAAACCCGTCGAGACGCAGAGGGAGATGACCGGAGAAGCCCGGGCCACCGAGCCGGCGGAAGCCTCGCGGCCGTCCCCCGCACCGCGGGTGGCGCCGTGGCTGCTGCGGCTCATGGTCCCCGCGCTGCTGCTCGCGGCGATCAACCTGCGGCCCGCCATAGCCTCGCTCGGCGCGCTCCTTGAGGACGTCCGCACCGACATCGGCATGAGCGGCACGGTCGCCGGGCTGCTCACCTCCATGCCGCCGCTCTGCTTCGCCGTCTTCGGCAGCCTCGCGCCCCGCTTCGCCCGCCGCTTCGGCCCCGTGGCCGTCGTCTCCGGCGGGCTCGTCGCGATCGCCGCCGGACTGGCGCTGCGCCCGCTGTTCGGCAACACCCCCGCGTTCCTTGCCGCCAGCGCGCTGGCCCTCGGCGGCATCGCGGTGGGCAACGTGCTGATCCCCGTCATCGTCAAGCGCTGGTTCCCCCACCGGGTCGGCTCGATGACCGGGCTCTACTCGATGGGCCTGGCCCTCGGCACCGCCTCCGCCGCCGGCGTCACCGTGCCCGTCAGCGAGGCGCTGGGCGGCAGCTGGCGCCTGGGCCTCGCGGCCTGGGCCGCCGTCGCCGCCCTGGCCGTGGTCCCGTGGGTGGTCCTGGCGCGCGGCTCGCGCCGCGCCGCGCGCACCGCCGGCACCGTTGGCGCCGACGACACCGACGACACCGTTGGCGCCGACGACACCGTAGCGACGGGCGATGCGGGCGCGGGCGGGCCGGCGGCGGAGGCGGCGCGCCCGGTCCGTATCACCGCCAGCCCCACCGCCTGGGCGCTCGCCGTCTTCTTCGGCCTGCAGGCCACGGCCGCGTACGTCACCCTCGGCTGGCTGCCGCAGATCTACCGGGACGCCGGCGTGCCCGCGTCCACCGCCGGGCTGCTGCTCGCCGTCGCCATGGGCATGGGCGTTCCGCTGGCCTTCGTGCTGCCGCGGATCGCGGCCCGGCTGAACCACCAGGGGCCGCTGGTCGTGCTGCTCGGCGCGTGCGGCCTGGGCGGCTACGCCGGGCTGTGGCTGGCGCCCGCGGGCGGCGCCTGGGTCTGGGCCCTGCTGCTGGCCGTGTCGAACTGTGCGTTCCCGCTGATCCTCACCCTCATCGGGGTACGTGCCCGCAGCCACGCCGGCCTCGTCCGGCTCTCCGCCTTCGCGCAGAGCACCGGCTATCTGATCTCCATCCCCGGCCCGCTGGCCGTCGGCGCGCTGTACGGGGCCACGGACGGCTGGGACGTCCCGCTGGCCGTGCTCGCGGTCTTCATGCTCGGCCAGGTCACGGTGGGGATTGTCGCCGGGCGCAACCGCGTCGTCGAGGACGAGCTGTGACGGCGGCGTCTGCGGGTCGAGGGGTCTGCGGGTCGACGGGTCTGCGGATCGAGAGGGCCTCAGGGCGAGGCGATCGTGGCGATGACGCCGATGACCACCGTGATGGCGAGCATCGCGCCGAGCACGTAGAGCAGCTTGCGCTGCCCGTTCTGGGGGTTGGGCTCGAGCACGGGCATACGGCCAGTCTCGCATCACCCGCACGGCGCCTCGGGGTGGGGCTAGCACCACCCTCCCCTAGGGGGCCAGGGTCAGGGGGAACTGGGTGGGTCACCGGATGGGACGGGCGCCCGCGGGTCCGTAGGTTCGAAGCAGCACGAAGGACCCGGGACGTAAGGCGACCCCACGGAGGCGAAGATGTCAGCCGGTGCCCACACCCAGCCCGCACCGCCGGCGGCGCAGCGCTGGCTGCCGTGGTGGTCCGTCGCCCTGCCGGTCGCGGCGTTCACCGTGCTGCTCGCCCTCCGGCTCATCTGAAGCCCGTCACTCCTGGCGGGAGAGCCTGCGAACTGCCCGGACCCGGCGGACCGTTTCGTGCGAAGCTGAGATTATGAGCGCAGGAACGCCCCGCAGCATCGTTCTCCTCCGACACGCCAAAGCCGAATGGGCCCAGGACTCCGACCATGAGCGCCCGCTCGCCGAGCGCGGCCGTGCCCACGCCCCCGCCGCCGGAGAGTTCCTCGCGGCCCGCGACATCGACCCCGACCTGACCCTCTGCTCCAGCGCCCGGCGCACGCGCGAGACCTGGAAGCTCGTCGTCGGCAAGCTCCCCCGCCGGCCGCGGACCGTGTACGAGGAGCGGCTCTACGAGGCGTCGCTCGGCGAGCTGATCCAGGTCGTGAACGAGGTCCCCGACGACGTCTCCACGCTGCTGGTCATCGGCCACAACCCCGGCATGCACGGGCTTGCCGACGCCCTGGCCGGCTCCGCCGAGGGCGACGCGCTGAGCAGGCTGAGCCGCGGCTTTCCGACGTCGGCCGTGGCCGTGGTGGAGTTCACCGGCTCGTGGAAGTCCGTGGAGCACGGCGTGGGAAGGCTCACCACGTTCTGGACGCCGCACCAGCAGTGAGCCCCGGCCGGCCGACGCCCGCGAAAGCGTTCGGAATGTGTCCGCGTTCTCGGGCGTCATCGGGGCAGGGGCGACACCGCGCCCGGCTGCTCACGCTGCTGTCCGTGCTGCAGCTCGGCCGCGAGCACAGCGGCCCGGAGCTGGCCGGGCGCCTCGGCGTGAGCGTGCGCACCGTACGCCGCGACGTCGACCGGCTCTGCACGTACCCCTCGACGAGGCGGTACGCCGCCTCCCGCGCGGCGCCGGGCTGCTGGAGCCCACCGGCGTCCGCCACCACCCGCGCGAGCCGCCGGAGCCGGCGGACTTCCTGCGCGACCTCGGCGACCGCATCACCCGGTCGTGTCCGCCGCCTCCACCTCGTCGCGTGTGATGCCCAGCAGGTAGAGGACCGTGTCGAGGAATGGCACGTTCACCGCCGCGTGCGCGGCCTCCCGCACCAGCGGCTTGGCGTTGAACGCCACCCCCAGGCCGGCCGCGTTGAGCATGTCGAGGTCGTTCGCGCCGTCCCCGATCGCCACCGTCTGCGCCAGCGGCACGCCCGCCTCGGCGGCGAAGCCGCTCAGCAGCCGGGCCTTGCGGGCCCGGTCCACGACGGGCCCGGTGATCCGGCCGGTGAGCGTGCCGTCGACGATCTCCAGGGTGTTCGCGGCGGCGAAGTCCAGCGCGAGCCGGTCCTTGAGGTCGTCGGTGATCTGCGTGAAGCCGCCGGAGACGACGCCCACCTGGTAGCCGAGGCGCTTGAGCGTACGGATCAGGGTGCGGGCGCCGGGCGTCAGGCGGACCTCCTCGCGCACCTTGTCCACCACGGACTCCTCCAGCCCGGCCAGCAGCGCCACCCGGGCGTGCAGGGACTGCTCGAAGTCCAGCTCGCCGCGCATCGCCGCGGCGGTCACCTCCGCGACCTCGGCCTCGCAGCCGGCGTGCGCGGCGAACAGCTCGATGACCTCGTCCTGGATGAGCGTGGAGTCGACGTCCATCACCACCAGCCGCTGCGCCCGGCGCTGCAGCCCGGACGCCACGACGGCGACGTCCACGCCGAGGCGGGCGGCGGCGGTGGCCAGCGCGGTGCGCAGGGCGTCGGTGACGGCACCGGAGACCTCGAACTCCACGGCGGTGACGGGGTACTTCGCGAGCCGGAAGATGCGGTCGATGTTGCCGCCGGTGCCGGTGATCGCGGCGGCGATGCCGGCGGTCGACTCGGCCGTCAGCGGCTGGCCGAGCACGGTCACGTGGGAGCGGCCGGGGGCGCGCGGCTCGTTGTCGCCGGTGCCGGAGATTATCTCCGCCTCCAGTTTCATGGACCCGGCCCAGGAGTGGATCGTCGCGCGCAGCTCGCCCTCGGTGGCGCCCACCGGCGGGGTGACCAGGGCGCACAAGGTGATGCGGCCGCGGGTGACGATCTGCTCGATGTCGATGACCTCGACCCGGTAGGCGGCGAGGGTGTCGAAGAGGCCGGCGGTGAGACCGGGGCGGTCCCGGCCGAAGATCTTGACGAGAAGCGTACGCGCGGGCGTGGTCATGGTGAGACCACGGTATCGCGGTGCGGTACGCGCGGCCGGGCGGGTCGGGGTTGCGGAGGGTGCCTGCGAGGCCGCTGGGCTGCGAGGTTGCGGTGGGGGGTACGTGCGGTTACCGGCGGCCGAACGGGCGGGGGAGGGGCGTCCGGGGCGGCGTCCGGGCTCCGGGGCCGAGTTCGCCGACGGCGCCGGCGTCGAGGAGAGCGAGTGCGGCGTAGGCGACGGCCGCCATGCCGAGATAGGCCCAGCCGACCGCGGCGAGTGCGGTGGCGCCTACGTGCGCCCAGCGGATCGCAGGGGTTCTTCCGATTCCCGTGTCCATCCGGGTGCCACCCCCGGATCTTCTCGCCCGCGTATATGCGCTACCACTGTCTGTAAGTGATCAAGTGCCGTCAACGGGCGCGAATCCCCCAGGAGCGGGGGGAAGTGGAATCCCGTACTCCGTCTCGTACGGTGGCCCCCGTTTTCGTGCAGCGACTGTTACTGAAATAGTTCCTCAGGATGTTCGCCATCCCTAGACTCCTTACGGGCCTGTTGAAGTCAGGTGCCGCACAGGGGGCACCTCGGGGGACAACTTTGTGGGGCATGGAGTGCCTGAACTCGTACTTGAACTGAACGGACAGACATGGACTCTCGATCCGGCGCGCGCCTACCGCGTCGGGCGGGATCCGCAGGGGGACGTGGTGCTGGAGGACGCCAGGGTCTCCTGGCGGCACGCCAGCCTCCGGTGGGGTGGCCGCAGCTGGCTGCTTGAGGACGTCGGCAGCACCAACGGCTCGTACGTGGAGGGCCAGCGGGTCCACCAGATCGAGGTCGGTCCCGGCTCGGTCGTGTATCTCGGCAACGCCACCGACGGGCCGCAGCTGCGGCTCTCCGCGCCGGTCGCCGCCGCCGCCCCCGACGTGTACAGCGCGCAGACCGCGATGGCCCAGCAGCCGCCCGGCGCCCAGCAGGTCGCGCCGCCGCAGCACGCGCCCGCGCCCGGCGCGCCCGGCGCGGCGCCGTGGGGCGGCGGCCCGCCGCAGGGGCCTCCGCCCCAGGGGCCTCCGTTCCAGGGGCCGCCGGCCGGCATGCCGCCGCAGCAGCAGCAGCCGTACGTGCCGCCGCAAGCGCACTCCGCGCCGCAGCGCCCGCCGGCCGGGGTCGGCGGCGGTGGCCCCGGCGCACCCTCGGTCTACGGCGACCGCAGCCCCACGACGTTCCACCAGCTCTCGCTGGGCCGCGTCACCCGCATAGGCCGTGCGCTGGAGAACGAGCTGGTCGTCTCCGACCTGCAGGTCTCGCGCCACCACGCGGAGTTCCGGTCCACGCCCGACGGCCGCTCCGAGATCGTCGACCTCGGCAGCCACAACGGCACGTACGTCAACGGTGAGCAGCTCCCGCAGCGCGGCCGGCGGCCCATCGGCCCCGACGACATCATCGGCATCGGTCACTCCACCTTCCGGCTGGTCGGGGACCGGCTGGAGGAGTTCGTCGACACCGGTGAGGTCAGCTTCTCGGCCCGCCACCTGACCGTGAAGGTCGACGGCGGCAAGATCATCCTGGACAACGTCTCCTTCGGCGTGCCCGAGAAGAGCCTGGTCGCCGTCATCGGCCCGTCCGGGTCCGGCAAGTCCACCCTGCTCAAGGCGCTCACCGGGTACCGCCCCGCGGACGTCGGCGAGGTCCTCTACGACAACCGGAACCTCTACAAGCAGTTCGCCGAGCTGCGCCACCGCATCGGCCTGGTGCCGCAGGACGACATCCTGCACACCCAGCTCACCGTCACCCGCGCCCTGCGCTACGCCGCCAAGCTCCGGTTCCCCGGCGACACCGCGGAGGCCGAGCGAGCCGCCCGCGTCGACGAGGTGCTGCGCGAGCTGAAGCTGGACATCCACAAGGAGAAGCGGATCAGCTCGCTCTCCGGCGGCCAGCGCAAGCGCGTCTCGGTGGCCCTGGAGCTGCTCACCAAGCCGTCGCTGATCTTCCTCGACGAGCCCACCTCGGGCCTCGACCCGGGCATGGACCGCGACGTCATGCAGCTGCTGCGCGGCCTCGCCGACGACGGCCGTACGGTCCTGGTCGTCACCCACTCCGTCGCCGAGCTGGCGCTCTGCGACCGGCTGCTGGTCATGGCGCCGGGCGGCGGCGTGGCGTACTTCGGCCCGCCCGAGGAGGCGCTGAACTTCTTCGGCTACGACGGCTGGGCCGACATCTTCTCGGCCTTCGAGAACTACCGCGACTACGACTGGAAGGGCCGCTGGCAGAACTCGCAGCACTACCAGATGTACGCGGCCGACATCGACGCCGTGGCGCCGCAGGCGGTCACGATGCAGCCGCCGCAGATGCTCCGGCCGTCCAAGCCGCAGGCCTGGATGCCCCAGCTGTGGACGCTGATGAGACGGTACGTCTCCGTGCTGGCGTCCGACCGCTTCTTCATCGCGCTCACCATCGTGCTGCCGGTGGTGCTCGGCGTCGTCAGCATGGTCATCCCCGCCGAGTTCGGGCTCGGCTACGGCCCGCCGAAGCTCAACCTGATCAACAGGGACGCGGGCACGATCATGCTCATCCTCGCGGTCGGCGCCTGCTTCTCCGGCGCCGCGAACTCCGTGCGTGAGCTGATCAAGGAACGGGTGATCTACGAGCGGGAACGTGCGGTCGGCCTCTCGCGGTCCGCGTACGTGATGTCCAAGGTGCTCGTCCTCGGCGTCATCACGATCTTCCAGGGCGGCGTCATCAGCGCCATCGGCGTCCTCAGCCGCAGCAAGCTGCCGGAGGAGGGCGTGATCCTCTCCGACCTGCCGGCGGTGGAGCTGGCGATCGGCGTGACCACGCTGGGCCTGACCTCGATGATGGTCGGCCTGATCATCTCGTCGCTGGTGAAGACCTCCGAGATGACGATGCCGCTGCTGGTCATGTTCGCCATCGTGCAGGTGGTCTTCACCGGCGTGCTGTTCCAGCTGCACGGCACCCCAGGCGTGGAGCAGATCGCCTGGCTGATGCCGTCGCGCTGGGCGGTGGCCGCGATGGGCTCGACCGCCGACCTGAACGTGCTGCTGCCGTGGGACAGCGGCGAGACGGACACGCTGTGGGAGCACACGGCGGGCACGTACATGCTGAACATCGGCGTGCTGCTCGCCATGGGCGTGATCTGTGGCTTCGTCGTCGCCCGGCTGCTGCGCAAGCACGAGCCGGAGGTCATGCGCTGACCGCGCACCGAACGCGGCACGGCACACGGGCGGCACCCCACGCAAGGGGTGCCGCCCGTCGCCGTGTGTGCCCCGGGCTGCCCGGGGCTGCCCGCGGCAGCGCTGCCGGCTCAGTACCAGTTGTTGGCCTGCCAGAAGGACCAGGCGTCGCAGGCGCTGCCGTAGCGGTCCTTCATGTAGTCCAGGCCCCACTCGATCTGGGTCTCGGGGTTGGTCCGCCAGTCGGACCCGGCGGTGGCCATCTTGGTCGCGGGCAGCGCCTGGACCAGGCCGTACGCGCCCGAGGAGGCGTTCTGCGCGGTGTGGTCCCAGCTGCTCTCCCGCTCCACGATCTCGGAGAAGCACTGGAACTGCGCGTCACTCTTGATCATCTTGTCGGCGATGACCCGCGGCGACTCGGACGAGGTGCCGGCGGGGGCGCCGGCGGGGGTGGCGGCGGTGGCGACGGGGGCGAAGGACAGGGCGGCCGTGGCAGCCGCCGAGCCGGCAAGGGCGGCGATGACGGCCTTGCGGCCGCGTATACGGTGCATGTTCTCTCGCATCGTTCTCTGTGACCTCTTCACACGACGGCTGGGGACCCGGACATTGTTAGAGGAACGGAAAATCCGATGCAAAGACCCCCATTACGAACCTGTCTCGTAGGTCCGGCAGGGCCTTTGGTCCCGCGCCCGACGGCCCCGGACCGTCCGTATCCGGGTGGCCCGCCACTACTCCCGTTCGTAGGTGACGTGGCTCTCGTGGCGCAGCTCACACCGACGGGACTTCCGCGGGTCGGCACCGGGTCTTAGGTCCCAGGGCTGAGCCGGGCCCGGTCCGCGGCGGGATCACGCCGGCGGACCCGGCGGGTAGCGTGAACCGCATGTCCACCTCAGCCGCCGCCGGCCCGGCCGCCGGGCTCGAAGCGGTCAGCCGCGCCCTGCTCGCCATGAGCAGGCAGCTGCAGGTCCGCGACGTGCTCCAGACGATCACGGCGTCCGCGCGCGAGCTGCTGCAGGCCGAGTACGCCGCCCTCGGCGTGCCCGACGACCGCGGCGGCTTCGCCCAGTTCGTCGTCGACGGCGTCAGCGACGCGCAGTGGAAGGCCATCGGCCCGCTGCCCCGCCAGCACGGCATCCTCGCCGCGCTGATCAGGGACGCCGAGCCGGTGCGCCTCGGCGACGTACGCAAGGACCCCCGCTTCGGCGGCTGGCCCGGCGCCCACCCGCGGCTGAAGGACTTCGTCGGCATGCCCATCGCCGACGGCGAAGAGGTGCTCGGCGCGCTGTTCCTGGCCAACAAGCAGTGTGAGCCGGACGACCCGCCAGGGCCCGACGGCTGCCGCTTCGACGCCGAGGACGAGGCCCTGCTGCGTACCCTCGCCGACCACGCGGCCATCGCGCTGACCAACGCCCGCCTCTACGAGCGCAGCCGCGAGCTGACCATCGCCGGCGAGCGCGCCCGCATCGCGCACGAGCTGCACGACGCCGTCTCCCAGAAGCTCTTCTCGCTGCGCCTGACCGCGCAGGCCGCCGCCGCCCTCGTCGACCGCGACCCCGCGCGCGCCAAGGGCGAGCTGCAGCAGGTCGCGCGGCTCGCCGCGGACGCCGCCGAAGAGCTGCGCGCCGCCGTCGTCGAGCTGCGCCCCGCAGCCCTGGACGACGACGGCCTGGTGGCCACCCTCGCGACCCAGGTGCAGGTCCTCGACCGGGCCCACCGCGCCCGCGTCACCTTCACGTCCGCGCAGGTACGCGCCCTGCCCGCGGCGCAGGAGGAGGCGCTGCTCCGGGTCGCGCAGGAGGCCCTGCACAACGCACTGCGCCACGCCGACGCCGGCCTGGTCGAGGTCGCGCTCACCCGGCGCGGTCGCGGCGCGCGGCTGCGGGTGCGCGATGACGGCCGGGGCTTCGACCAGGCCGACATCGGGGTCCGCTCCGCCGGCCGCCACCTGGGCCTGGTGTCCATGCGCGACCGCGCCGCCGGGGTCGGCGGCGGCCTGACCGTCCAGTCGGCGCCCGGGCAGGGCACCGTGATCGAGATGGAGGTGCCCGGTGGCTGAGGCGGGCGAGAAGCAGCGGACCGACCGCTCGGACGGTACGGACGCGCCCGGCAGGATCCGCGTGCTGCTGGTCGACGACCACCAGGTCGTACGGCGCGGGCTGCGCACCTTCCTGGAGGTGCAGGACGACATCGAGGTCGTCGGCGAGGCCGCCGACGGCGACGAGGGCGTGGCCCGTACCGAAGAGCTGGTGCCGGACGTGGTGCTGATGGACGTGAAGATGCCCGGCACCGACGGCATCGAGGCGCTGCGCCGCATCCGCGAGTCCGGCAGCGCGGCGCGCGTGCTGGTCATCACGAGCTTCACCGAGCAGCGCACGGTCGTCCCCGCGCTGCGCGCGGGCGCCGCGGGCTACGTCTACAAGGACGTCGACCCCGAGGCGCTCGCCAAGGCGATCCGCTCGGTGCACGCCGGGCACGTGCTGCTGCAGCCGGACGTCGCCGGTGCGCTGCTGGCGCAGGAGACCGGCGGCGGGACCACGCAGGGGCGGGGGACCACGCTGACCGAGCGCGAGCGCGAGGTGCTGGCGCTGATCGCGGACGGCCGCTCGAACCGGGAGATCGCCCGCGCGCTCGTGGTGTCGGAGAAGACCGTCAAGACGCACGTGTCGAACATCCTGATGAAGCTGGACCTCGCCGATCGCACGCAGGCCGCCCTCTGGGCCGTACGACACGGCCTGAGCGGCTGATACGACGATCGGCCGGCGGCGCCCCGAGCCAGGCGGAGCGCCGTCTTCCGATCCGAGATTCATACTGTCGTGTAGATGTCGCCTGCCCGGCGCAACCGGGCCGGGCGGCCCGCGTTCTCCATGGCATGCCGCGGCACACGCCGTGGCGGACGCGAGGAGGAACTCATGAGGAACCTGAAGAGGGCGGCAGCCGTCACCATCGCCGCCAGCGGCCTGGCCGTGGCCGGCGCGGGCGTGGCCGCCGCGCACGGCGGTGCCGCCGCCGGCGGCCACGCCGTCGGCTCGCCCGGCATCGGCTCCGGCAACCTGGTCCAGGTGCCGGTGCACGAGCCCGTCAACGCCTGTGGCAACACCGGCACCGTCGTCGGCGCGCTGAACCCCGCGTTCGGCAACCTCTGCCTGAACCGCTGACGGAGCGCACCTTCCGTCGCGTACGCCCCACACGGACTGCCCCCGGGGGGCGTACGCGACGCGGCACGTTCCCGCGCTCTCGCGCCTGCGCGCCGCCGCGCTCGTCCACGAAGGCCGTACGACCCGCGCGCCCCCGCACGTCAGCCCCGCTCCAGCTCCTCGACGAACGCGTTGTACGCGGCCACCCGCGCCCGCCGCGCCGTCCGCTCCAGCGGCCGCAGCGCCTCCCCGCGGGCCGCCATCTGCCCCGCGCTGACCGCCGCGCCGTGCCCGTCGCCCGAGTCCCGCGCGATGTCCACCAGCGCCCCCACCCGCTGCGCCAGCTCCAGCACCCGCACCGCCCGCGGCGGATACCCCGGCGCCAGCACCTCGCGCCCACGCTCCGCCCGCGCCCGGTACGCCGCCAGAGCGGCCTCGGCGACCGGCCCCGACCCCGCCACGTCCAGCCGCGACAGCACCTCCGTGGCCTCCCGCATCGCCTCCGCCAGCTCCCGCTCCGCCTCGCCCAGCGACGGCACGTCCGCCGGCGGTGCCTCCCGCACCGGCCGGCAGCGCCACCGCACCCGGACCACCTCGTCCCCCTCCGGCCCCACCGCCCAGACCTCCGGCACCAGCCCCAGCGGCGGCCCGCCGGTCACCAGCACCGCCTCCCCGGCGTCCAGCGCCAGCGAGTTGAACTCCGGCGGCCCGGACAGCCCCAGCAGGTGCCCCGGCACCGGCAGCGCCACCCGCAGGCCCTTCGCCCCCAGCACCCGCAGCCGCCCCAGCGCCATGGTCAGGCCCACCCCCTCGGCGGACTCCTCCTCCGGCAGCCCCGCGACCCGGTGCCCGTCGTCGTCCGCGACGATGCGCTCCGCGGCCTCGTCGGGCGAGATGTGCCCGGAAAGCAGGGCATTTCCCCAGGCCGCCAACCGGCCTGAACGTGGTTCTTCGAGCATGGCACCAGCCTACGGACCGGGTCCGACATCGCGTGGCGTAGGTTTGCCCTGGGGCGGTGTCGCAGGCGCGCACCGCGTACGACGGACCGACACTGCAAGGGGAGACGGCGCGCTCATGAGCGATGTACTGGAGCTGGTGGACGTATCGGTGGTCCGCGACGACAGGGCTCTGGTCGACCAGGTCTCCTGGTCGGTCGCGGAGGGCGAGCGGTGGATCATCCTCGGTCCCAACGGCGCCGGAAAGACGACCCTGTTGAACATCGCCTCCAGCTACCTCTTCCCCTCCACGGGCACCGTCCAGGTCCTCGGCGAGAAGCTCGGCAGCGTCGACGTCTTCGAACTCCGCCCCCGTATCGGCATGGCCAGCGCCGCGCTCTCCGAGAAGTTGCCCAAGAGCCAGACCGTCCTGCAGACCGTCCTCACCGCCGCGTACGGCATGACCGCCACCTGGCACGAGAGCTACGAGGACGTCGACGAGGAACGCGCCAAGGCGTTCCTCGACCGCCTCGGCATGAGCGAATACCTGGAACGCCGGTTCGGCACCCTCTCCGAGGGCGAGCGCAAGCGCACCCAGATCGCCCGCGCCATGATGACCGACCCCGAACTGCTCCTCCTCGACGAGCCGGCCGCCGGCCTCGACCTCGGCGGCCGGGAGGACCTGGTACGCCGCCTCGGCCGGCTGGCCCGTGACCCGTACGCACCCTCGATGATCATGGTGACGCACCATGTGGAGGAAATCCCCCCCGGATTCACGCACGTCCTGATGATCCGGCAGGGCAAGGTGCTCGCCGCCGGACCCATCGAGGCCGAACTGACCTCCCGCAACCTGTCGCTCTGCTTCGGCCTGCCGCTCGTGCTCGACCGCGCCGGCGACCGCTGGACCGCCCAGGGCCTCCCGCTGTCCAAGGCGTGACCGAAGCCCGGAGCCCCCGGCCATCTGTCCCGAATCCCCTGCCCCGCAATAGCATTGGACACGTGGATGCATGGGTGTGGTGGCTGATCGCCGCCGTGGGCATGGGCATTCCTCTGGTGCTGACCGCCATGCCGGAGTTCGGCATGTTCTCGGTCGGCGCGGTGGCCGCCGCCGTGACGGCCGGCCTGGGGGGCGGACTCACCGTACAAGTGATCGTCTTCGCGGTCGTCTCGACCGCCCTCATCGCCGTCGTACGGCCCGTCGCGCGCCGACATCGCAGCCAGGGCGGAGCGGCCACCGGAATCGACGCCCTCAAGGGCAGACAGGCGGTGGTCCTGGAGCGCGTCGACGGCTCCGGGGGGCGCATCAAGCTCGCCGGCGAGGTGTGGAGCGCCCGGGCGCTCGACTCGGGCGAGGTTTACGAGCCCGGTCGGAAGGTCGATGTTGTGGACATCGACGGTGCGACCGCCGTCGTGATGTGACCGGAAGCGCCCTTACGGGCACGGCGGTTCTGCAACACTCGCGCTGGGCCGCACTATTGGATCACTAACCGGGGAGCAGCATGCAGCCGATCATCATCGTTCTGATCATCCTGGTGGTGCTCGTCTTCATCGCACTCATCAAGACGATCCAGGTCATCCCGCAGGCCAGTGCGGCCATCGTGGAGCGCTTCGGCCGCTACACCCGCACCCTCAACGCCGGTCTCAACATCGTGGTGCCGTTCATCGACACCATCCGCAACCGCGTCGACCTGCGCGAGCAAGTCGTGCCGTTCCCACCGCAACCCGTGATCACCCAGGACAACCTGGTGGTCAACATCGACACCGTCATCTACTACCAGGTCACCGACGCCCGGGCCGCCACGTACGAGGTCGCCAGCTACATCCAGGCCATCGAGCAGCTGACCGTCACCACCCTGCGCAACATCATCGGCGGCATGGACCTGGAGCGCACCCTGACCTCCCGCGAGGAGATCAACGCCGCGCTGCGCGGCGTCCTCGACGAGGCCACCGGCCGCTGGGGCATCCGCGTCAACCGCGTCGAGCTGAAGGCCATCGAGCCGCCCACCTCCATCCAGGACTCGATGGAGAAGCAGATGCGCGCCGACCGCGACAAGCGCGCCGCGATCCTCACCGCCGAGGGCGTCCGGCAGTCCGAGATCCTCACCGCCGAAGGTGAGAAGCAGGCCGCGATCCTGCGCGCCGAGGGCGAGGCCCGCTCCGCGGCGCTACGCGCCGAGGGCGAGGCGCAGGCCATCCGCACGGTCTTCGAGTCCATCCACGCCGGCGACCCGGACCAGAAGCTGCTGTCGTACCAGTACCTGCAGATGCTGCCGAAGATCGCCGAAGGCGACGCGAACAAGCTCTGGATCGTGCCCAGCGAGATCGGCGACGCCCTCAAGGGACTCGGCGGCGCCCTGGGCAACTTCGGCCCGCCCTCGACCACCGGCGGCGACGCCACCCCCTCCGTCCCCAAGCCCAGCACCCGCAAGGCCCCCACCTACCGCGAGCAGCCCCCGCTGGAGTAGGGGCACGCGCGGGTAAGCGTACGCATGTCGTACGACACGAGCCCGCCCCCGGTCGTCGCAACCGAACGGGGGCGGGCTCATCTCTTGAGGAGAGTGGCGGCGCGCACGCCTTCAGGAGACGCGCACGTCTTGAGGAGAGAGACGCCGCTCACGCGGCGACGCCCACCTCGCGGCCCTCCGGCAGCGTCAGCCACTCCGGCAGCTGCTCTTGCTCGCGCATGCCCAGCGCCAGCAGCAGCGCGTCCGCCGGTGTCGGCTCGAACGGCCGCCGCAGCAGCCGCATCCCCGCCTCCTCCGGCGTCCGGTCCGCCTTGCGGTGGTTGTCCGGGGCGCAGGACGCCACCGTGTTCAGCCAGGTGTCACCGCCGCCCAGCGAGCGCGGCATCACGTGGTCCACGGTCGTCGCCCGCCGGTCGCAGTACGCGCACCGGTGCCGGTCCCGTACCAGCACACCCCGACGGGACCACGGCGCACGTCTTCGGAACGGCACCCGCACGTACCGGCACAGCCGGATCACCTGCGGCACCGGCAGCTCCACGCTCGCCGCTCGCAGACGCACACCGGAGTGCGCCCGCTCGACGACGGCCTTGTCCTGGAGAACCAGCACCACCGCACGGCGAAGCGACACCGTCGACAGCGGCTCGAAGCTCGCGTTGAGCACCAGCGTCTCGCGCATCCCGGTCACACCTCCCGACTCCCCTCACCGAGCGGCGAGGTGGCTCCACTGTGCCCCGGGAGACCGGCCGCGACAACGCAATTAGCCCGCCGCGGGCTCCTCGTGCGTGCCGATGAGCTGCGCCCGCGCGAGGGTGTGGAAGCGCAGGTTGAAGCCCACGACGGCCGGCGTCGCGGCGGCGTCCGGCCCCAGCTTCTCCTGATCCACCGCGTACACAGTGAAGACGTACCGGTGCTCGCCGTCGCCGGGCGGCGGGGCCGCACCCGTGAAGTCGCCGGTCCCCGCGTCGTTCCGCACGGTCACCGCGCCCGCGGGCAGCCCCGCCTGGTCGCCCGTGCCCGCACCCGCGGGCAGCTCCGTCACGGACACCGGGATGTCGAACACCGACCAGTGCCAGAACCCGCTGCCGGTCGGCGCGTCCGGGTCGTAGCAGGTGACGGCGAAGCTCTTCGTCCCCTCCGGGAACCCCGACCAGCTCAGCTGCGGCGAGGTGTTGCCCTTCGCCCCGATCTGCGCGTCGGGCAGGGGAGCGCCTTCCTTGACGTCGTCGCTGGTGACGGTGAACGACGGCACCGCGGGATGGAAGTCGTGGGGCAGCGGCGGCCGGTTCTGCTCGGGCACGTAAGACACCTCCGGGTGGCTGTGACGCAACGGAAACGGCGTGGCGGGTCCGCGGCACGCGACGCGTGCTACGCGGCACCCCCGCCACGCCGGTCAGCCTAACGAGCGGCGGCCTGGTCACGGCCGCGACCCGACGCGCGGCTCAGAACCAGTTGCGCCGCGACCCGACCTGGGAGATCCACTGGCTCAGGTACGCGCTCCAGTCGGTCTGCTGGAAGTCGGTCAGCCCCACCTGGAACATCCGGAACGAGTCACCCCCGTCGGAGAACAGCCCCGGCTTCTTGTCCATCTCCAGCACCACGTCCATCTGCTGCCCGTCGGCGAGGAACGTCAGCTCCACGGCCGTCAGCCCGCGGTACTGCTGCGGCGCGTAGAACTCGATCTCCTGGTAGAAGGGCAGCCGCTGCCGCGTGTTGCGGATGTGCCCGCGCTCCAGGTCGGCGCTCTTGAAGCGGAAGCCCAGCCCACCGAACGCGTCGAGGATCGCCTGCTGCGCCGGCAGCGGGTGGACGGAGATCGGGTCGAGGTCCAGCGAGTCCACCGACCGGGCGATCTCCAGCTCGGTCGTCACACCCACGTTCATCCCCGGCAGCCGCTGCCCCAGGACGGACGTCACCGGTGTCTCCCACGGGACGTCCAGGCTGAACGACACGTTGTGCACAGCGTTCGGCTCGATCTGGAACGAGCCGCCGAGCCGCTGCCGGTGGAACTCGATGTCCTGCTTGTACTCGTTGTCGCCGCTCTCCACCTCCACCCGCGCCTGCAGCCCGACGGACAGTCCCTCGACCTCCTGGGCCACGGACCCGCCCTCGATGCGGACCTCGCCCTGCACGACGCCGCCGGGCACGACGTTCGCGTCGTTCAGCACCGTCTCCACCGACGCGCCACCCGCACCCAGGCTGGCGAAAAGCTTCTTGAACCCCATGGTGGACTCCCCTGCTCCCCTGTTGGACTGCTCAACTACGCTCACCCGACATGCCCCGTACCCCACTCGACCGCTCGTTCTTCCGTCGGCCCGTACTGGAGGTGGCGCCGGATCTGCTTGGCCGAACCCTACTGCGCCGCACGGCTGCCGGGACTATCTCCCTGCGACTCACCGAGGTCGAGGCGTACGCGGGGGAGCAGGACCCGGGTTCGCACGCCTACCGGGGCCGCACAGACCGCAACGCCGTCATGTTCGGGCCCGCGGGACACATCTACGTCTACTTCACGTACGGCATGTGGCACTGCATGAACGTGGTCTGCGGCGGGGAGGGCGCCGCGAGCGCCGTCCTGCTCCGCGCCGGCGAAGTGACGGAAGGCACGGAGCTGGCCCGCAAACACCGCCCGAAGGCCCGCAAGGACCGCGAACTGGCCCAGGGCCCGGCCCGCCTCGCCACCGCCCTCGACGTCGACCGGTCACTCAACGGCACGGACGCCTGCAGCCCGGCCGCCCCCCTCGAACTCCTCACCGGCACCCCCGCAGACCGCACCCGAGTCCGCAGCGGCCCCCGCACCGGCGTCGGCGGCGACGGCGCCCACCACCCCTGGCGCTTCTGGATCGCCGACGACCCGACGGTGAGCCGGTACCGCGCACACGAGCCACGCCGCCGGGCCAGGGCGGCCGGAGCTTGACTCGGTGGGAGGGGGGCCGTACCGTGGAGAGAGCCGCAAAAGGCCTGGTGTCTAGCACGCTCTGATGCCGACACCATCCTCCAGACGATCTTTTGTGAACTTGAGTCTTCATCTTGTTGCGCTTCGGCTGCAACTACTGAGACCCCGGTTTTGGAGCGAGGCGAAGCCTTCGCTACAGTGGTGGATACCGAAGGGAAACGCCCGGAGAAGCCTGGTGAGGGTTTTGATGGAAGTGTCCGTTCTTTGAGAACTCAACAGTGTGCCAAGTAGTCGATGCCAAGTGTTTGATGTAGTGACACAGCAGTAGCGAGGCAGACTCGTTTCTGTAGTGCTGCAGATCATTGTATGCATTTACGGAGAGTTTGATCCTGGCTCAGGACGAACGCTGGCGGCGTGCTTAACACATGCAAGTCGAACGATGATCCGGTTTCGGCCGGTGATTAGTGGCGAACGGGTGAGTAACACGTGGGCAATCTGCCCTGCACTCTGGGACAAGCCCTGGAAACGGGGTCTAAT